>DATNPV010000270.1:0-19021 GCA_036703055.1 Waterburya sp. | reverse complement strand
TAAGACGGGGACTTTAGCACGCTCAGCAATTGGGTCAGCCGCAAAGGCTTGTTGGGATAAAGTTGGCCCCACAATTCCAACGACTTTGTCTTGGGTAATTAAGGTATTGAAGGCGTTGATTGCCCCTTGTTCTTCACCTGCTGTATCTTGGAAAATTAATTTAATGGGTGTGCCGTTTACTCCGCCTTTGTCATTAAAATATTTCTCGGCAATTTTGGCACCGATGACTTGTTCTTGTCCCAGCAAAGCAACGTTACTGGTTTGGGCTACGGCAATGCCAATTGGGATAGATGTGGTTATTGAGCTATTGCCTGAATTATTGTTACTGGTTGCAGTCGGTTTATTGCTTGGACTACAAGCAACAACTAAAGCAAAGGTAAGGAACGAAATGAGAAGGTTAGAAAAGATACTTTTCTTAAACATATCGAATCTATCGCAGTGAGCGTGTTTCCTATTATCTGTCTTAAGGTAGTGGTTTTTAAAGAGTAGGCGAGGAATTAGGAAGGAGAAACGAACCACTCCAGGCAAGGAGGAGTCATAGAAGGAGCATCCCGTGTTTGCCAAAGTATCTCGCGATTGGAAATGAACGCGATCGCGTCCCGTTTCGCTCATGCCTACGATTTTGTAGCCGTAAGCGGTGGCGATGTTAGGAGTGTCAGACTTACAACAGCTTGGTTCGCCTGCACAGACTCTATTACCAGTACTTGAAAAGTGGTCGCTTGGAGAGCCTGAAACTGAGGCTGAAGCCTAAATTTACGCGAGTTTGATGAACCTCTCCCCCCTACCCTCCTCTGGGACGCGGCGAGGGGGGGAGTCACGAAATGATTAGGGTTTGAAGCCCCTTTCCGTTCTGGCTTTTCACGTCATGTGGAAAAGTTCGCGGAAAACCTAACCCCCTAACCCTCTTCCCTTGAAGGAAGGGGGAAAAATCAAAGCCTCTCTCCTCGTAGGAGAGAGGTTTTCCACATCCCGTGAAAAGTAAGCTCTCCGTTACGGGAAGGGGTTTGGGGAGGGGTATTTTAGCCTCCGTCGAACTCACGTTAAATTTGGTAGTGCTCAGTAGCTGTAGCACGGAGATCGGTAACCTTACGGGAGATAGCGTCATCGTCTCCCCATGCCCCATGCCCTATTCCCTATTCCCCGTATTACGATTGGAAACTAAAGATTTTGCCTCAATAAAAATTTGCTTAATATCAGGCTGTTCTCTACAAATTGTCTGTTCAATGCGCTCTACTGCCGAAGCAACTTCCTCGGCTGAAAGGTTTTTATGAAATTGAATTTCTATGTTTAGTAATATCTCGTGAGGGCCAAGGTGCATCGTGAGTATCCGCATAACTCCGTCTACGGCGGGGTCGCTTACGGCGATTTGGCGAATATTTGCCACAATCGCTTTATTGGCGCTTTCACCTACCAATAAGCCGCGACTTTCATAAGCGAGTATCACAGCAACGATGCCTAAGATTATGCCAATCAAAATTGAGGCCGTACCATCCAAGTAAGGATTTTTAAATACATGCCCGAAGAAAACTCCGCAAAAAGCCACCAAAAGACCTAAAAGGGCGGCTGAATCTTCAAACAATACTGTAAAAATAGTCGGGTCTTTACTCGTTCTCACAGCTTGCCAAAAGCTTTGTTTGCCTTTCTGAGGGAGGAATTCTTTGAAGGCAACAGTCCAGGAAAAACCCTCAAATATCATAGCAAAGCCAAGTACGAGATAGTTCCACAAGGGGTCTTCCAACGGACTGGGGTGGAGTAAGTGAGAGATACCCTCATAAATCGACATACCACCCCCGACGGAGAAGATTAAGATGGCAACAATTAATGTCCAAAAGTAGAGTTCTTGACCATGCCCAAAGGGATGATTTTCATCGGGGGGTTTTTGGCTTAAGCGAATGCCCAATAGCAACAGCAATTCATTCGCCGTATCCACAACCGAATGGATGCCTTCGGATAGCATCGCAGAACTACCCGTAATAGTCGCGGCGATAAATTTAGTAATGGCGATCGCTAAATTAGCCCCAATAGCCGCAAAAATTGTTTTCTTACCCGAGTCAGAACTCATACTCGTTTTTAATCCCCATCAAGTTTGACTAAAGCCATAATGGTAACAACTCCTTTGGTAAACAATACAGCTATTTAGAAATTAGGTTTCTTTGCGACCGCTCACTAGTGCAAGGCGGCGAAAGTTCCCACCAGCTAGGTGAAAGGAGGGGGAGAGGGGGGGAGGGGGAGAAACGCCGACAAGAAAACTGGTGGATTATTTCTGCCAGTCTGCACTAGGAAGAGGCGGATAAACGCCAGAGGAATCTTGAGGAGGTTTTTTAGACATAAATTCATCAACTAAGGTAACAACAACAGCAGCAGTAGGAACAGCTAAAATTACTCCTGCAAACCCTAGTAATTCTCCCATAATTAGAAAGGTAATAATCACCATAACTGGATGCAAATGCACCTGCCTTCCCATCACAAGAGGCTGAACAATATAAGCATCAACTTGATTCAAAACGACGAATAGCACTAAGACAAATATGAGTTTGAGGGGCGAAATAGTCAGCGCTACTAGGGCAGGAAGCAACGTGCCAATAATCGAGCCGAAGTAAGGAATAAATTCAAAAAGACCAGCAATGACCCCAAAAGGAAGACACATAGGAATTCCTAACATCCAGAGTCCCAGGGTTGCTCCTACACCCAGAAACAGCATGGCAATTGCCGTCCCAAAAAGCCAGCCGCGAATCCTCACCTTAGTTGCTTGGATTACCTTTCTAATCCTCCGATGATGTTTATGGGGCACTAGTCGCAGAAATCCTCGCACGACCGCATCGGGTTCATAAGCGATATAGATAGCGAGAATCAATGTAGCTATAGCCTGAATTGTCAATCCAAATGTTTGTCTTAATAACAAAGGAAAGGTACTGATAATTCCGTAGATAAAGCTCCTAAGTTGTACTAATCCCTGAGACAAATCGGGAACAAAACTCACCTGCTGATGCCATTGTTGAGATAGCGTAATTAACGAGTCTAAATATCCAGGTAACGTTGAGAGCAAAGTTTCTGTTTCTTGTACCAGATTGGGAACAATGACCAAGGCAAGAAAGACCAAAAATCCTCCAATCAACGCTATCAAAAGCAACACCGCCAACCAGCGCAATTTAACAATTTTCTGTAAGCCATGTAAAATCGTCCTTAGCGCCAAGGCTATCAGCGAGGCAATAGCAATCATCTCCCAAACGACCAATAGTCTGTAAAAAATGATGAGTGCAGCCGCCAGTAGCACTGCTTTGGGAGCGCTATTCGTTAGCTTTTGCCATTGATTGTGGTGATTGTTTTGGTCTGACATGAGTTTCCTACGTGCAGTGCGGCGGAAATAACTATCCAGTTGAAAAAGGTTAAACAGCTTACTGTACAACCTTCTTTCCTTGGGGCCTACTCCTGCGGAGAACGCTGCGCGAACTGCCTCCTGCCTTCTGCCTTCTTGTACTAAGCGGCGTTTCCTCTTCTGCTTGTGCACACAGAAGCCTCCACGCCGCCTACAACGGTGAACTTATTTAGCTGATGCACCTACTGGCTGTTTAAGAATTGATCGCGCCGCCTCAACAATGGCATCCGCGTCAATTTTTGCGGCATGGAGGAGTTCTTCCGGAGTGCCTGAACCAGGCATATCGCGCACAGCTAGCTGAATGACACGCAGTTGTGGCCCATCGTAGTTGGGTGTACTATCCTTACCTGTAAAGGCTTCTAGCACGGCTGCACCTAACCCACCTTCAACCCAGTGGTCTTCAACCACAATTAAGTTGCCATTGGTATCCTGGGCTGCATGATGCAGTGTTTCCACATCAATGGGTTTGACTGAATAGGCATCGATCACGCGTACGGTGATGCCTTCATTTTTTAGGCGATCGTAAGCCTTGAGTGCCTCATGTAGCGTGACTCCTGCACCAATCACTGTAATTTGGTCGCGATCGGAACTGCGGACAACTTTGCTGCCACCAATGGGAAACGCTTCATCCACTCCGTAGATAATCGGTGTTTTCATCCGGGTGGTACGCAGGTAAACAACCCCGTCGCGGTCAACCATTTGCGCCACTAGTTTAGCGGTTTGGTTGCCATCGCAAGGATACAGTACCGTACTACTCCACACCGCTTGGAAAGCCGCCAAATCTTCTAATGCCATCTGGGAGGGGCCATCTTCACCAATGGACACCCCAGCATGAGAACCTACCAACTTAATATTGGCGCGAGAAACTGCCGCCATGCGGATAAAGTCGTAGGCGCGACTTAAGAAAGCGGCAAAGCTGGAAGCAAAGGGTTTGTATTGCCGGACTTGTAACCCTACTGCCGCTGCAACCATTTGTTGTTCGGCAATGAAGATTTCAAAGTAGCGATCAGGATACGCTTCGGCAAACTCTTCAGCGTGAGTGGAGTTGCCTACCTCACCGTCAAGGGCGACAATATCGGGATTTGAGGCTCCCAACGCTTTCAACGCATCGCCGTAGGCTTTACGAGTCGCCTCCGAATCCCCCTCTTGGTAAGTGGGGAGTTGCAAGGGTTGTGCAGTCTCAGTGGAGGTCGGTTGAGCTTGGGGGTCGGGTTTTTGGACTTGGATGGTAATATGGCGTTCGCCGCCGAGTTCTGCAATCGCATCTTTGGCTTGATCGGCTTTGAGTGCTTTGCCATGCCAACCATTTTTATCCTCTATAGAGGCAACCCCTTTGCCTTTCAGGGTGCGAGCTACAATCACGGTGGGTCGGTCAACGTGATCGATGGCTTCACTATACGCTTGGTCGATTTCCTGCAAATTGTGACCGTCAATTTCAATGGTGTGCCAACCAAACGCCTTGGCGCGATCGCAGTACACTTGAGTATTCCATCCCAGCATTGTCTGACCCCGCTGCCCCAAGCGATTGACATCGATAATGGCAATCAGGTTATCTAAGCTGTAGTGTGAGGCCAGCTCAAACGCTTCCCAAACTGAGCCTTCTGCTGTTTCGCTATCGCCCAGTAGCACCCAGACGTGGTAAGGCAGTTTATCCAAGTACCTGCCTGCCAATGCGACGCCGACACCAATAGGTAATCCTTGTCCCAGCGAACCGGTTGCTACATCCACCCAAGGTAAAACGGGTACGGGATGACCTTGCAAAGGACTATTAAACTGCCGCAGCGACATCAATTCTTCATCGGAAATAGCTCCTGCCGCCTTGTACATGGCGTAGAGGACGGGTGCAGCGTGTCCTTTGGAAAGGATGAAGCGATCATTATTAGGGTTATGGGGATTATCAAAGTCATAGCGCAGATATTTACCCATTAAAACCGCCATTAAATCCGCCGCAGACATAGATGAAGTGGGATGACCCGAACCGGCAGCCGTGGTAGAGCGAATACTATCAACACGCAGTTGTTGTGCGAGTTCATACCATTGGTTAAGTTGGTCTTGTGTGGTCATAGTTCTGCCCTTTTAAATTGGCGAATTTTAGAGATAATGAAAACAATCGTGGGAATTTCCTTCGTTTAACTAATTTTTTTGCAACTATAAAGTGTTTAAGACTACAATAAATGGAGAGAAATCAATCACTCAGTCAAGCTGAAAAATCTTTGAAATTAGATATTGCTCTGTAGGCTAATCCAAGTCAGGGAATAAACGGCATCGTGTTTCGCTATAAATCATTTGCCTAGCGATTTTGGCAATGCACCTCTCTTATAGGGGAGAATTTTCGATTCTACGTCTATCTAAAGTAACAGGCAGAATTAATCATTAAGCTATTCCACCTTTAACGAAACTGTTGAGACTGGGCATAGGGAATGAGGCATGGGGCACTTTCTCTAGGTCAATGAGATGGGGAAATCGTACTTAAAACTTGAAGCAGGAAAAAGGAAAAAAAGTTTTCCTTTGTTCCTGCCTACAGCACTGGCAGGCCTGATTAATCCGTTGTCCCTGTTTGCAACGACAGCTCATGCGCTTGCGTCCACTTCGTATGGAAAACACCCGCTTTATCCATACGCCGATAAGTATGAGAACCAAAATAGTCGCGCTGCGCCTGAGTCAGATTTTGCGGCAGTTGAGCACGTCGGTAACTATTAAAGTAAGCTAACGAAGCACCGAACGCTGGAATCGGAATATCCAACTGTGTTGCTACTGCTAGCACCTCTCGCCAAGCGGGAAGCCGATCTAAAAACGCTTGCCTAAACTGAGGTGAAAGCAGCAAATTGAGCAAATCCGGCTGTTGCTTGAAGGCCGCTTGAATCTGATTTAAATACGCTGCTCGAATAATGCAGCCACCTTTCCAAATCCGAGCAACCTCACTTAAATTCAGGTCATAGTGATACGCCTGAGATGCTCCATCCAACAATTCCATACCCTCCGCGAAGGAGCAGATTTGAGCACAGTAGAGAGCATCACCCAACTTATTAATGAACGCTTGAGTATCACCCTGATACCTGGGAGGTGCAGCACCATCAAGCATGGATGCCGCTGTCTCTCGTTCATCCTTAAACGAAGAAATCACGCGAGCTGTAACAGCAGCCGCAATGGTAGGAACAGGAACACCTAACTCTAGTGCACTCATCACCGTCCATCGCCCTGTTCCCTTTTGTTCGGCGGCATCCCGAATCTGATCCAAGAGCAAGCCGCCAGTTTCCGGCTCCATATATTGGAAAATGTCGGCAGTAATTTCCATCAAGTAAGAATTGAGTTCTGCGGTAGCATTCCATTGTGCAAACACCTGATATAGTTGCTCGTTATTAAATCCCAAACCCCGCTTCAACAAATCATAAGCTTCGCTAATGAGTTGCATGTTGCCGTATTCAATGCCGTTATGCCCCATTTTGACGTAATGACCCGCCGCACCTGCTCCCAAGTAAGTCACACAAGGGCCATCCTCTACTTGAGCTGCAATCTTAGTCAGGATGGGTTTTAGGGTTTCATAAGCCGACTGACTGCCTCCCGGCATCAGACTTGGCCCTTCTAAGGCTCCTTTTTCACCGCCACTGACGCCCATGCCAACCAATTCAATTCCAGCCGCTTGCAATTCCTCATAGCGTCGGGCTGTATCTTCAAAGAATGAGTTACCACCATCAATTACAATATCGCCCGGTTCTAGGAAAGGTTTAAGCTGACCAATCACCGCATCCACTGGCTTACCCGCTTTGATCATGAGTAAAATTTTGCGGGGACGCTCCAGGGAACGAACAAACTCTTTTATCGAATAGGCAGCTTCAATATTCTTATCCTGGGCGCGTTCGGCAATAAAGGTATCCGTTGTTTCAGCCGTGCGATTGTAGACGGCAACAGAGAATCCATTCCGCTCAACATTGAGTGCCAAATTCTCACCCATAACGGCTAGACCAATAACACCAAATTGCTGATAAGTTGTCCTAGCCTTCTCGTCGGGTTCCTCGGCTTTCTCGTCAGGTTGCTCTGCTAAAGCATTGCCCATCACACCACCCGCTACTGCATCTGAAGAAAGCTTTGTGTTTTCGTTTTGAGGTTGAGAAGTTTGTTGTTTGTTGTTCATTGTTCGTTTATCCCATTCGTTTGTTTCTCCAGGGAGTTCCCGTTAGTCGAGCCAACATCAAATGAAGTATGAAGTGAAAAGTAAGCATCTTTTCATACCAAGCTGTTCATGAGCGTGATCGCTTAGAATTTCATGTTAATTTCATTTTTTGTCTTTAAGCCTCTGAACTAGAGTTCAATCTGACTTGATCGGAAGAATATACATCTAAATCACCTTCCAAATCCGTGACTTTCCAGCAAGTTTGTTTACCCTCTCGCCAGAAGCGTAATCCAACAGTCGCAGTTCCCACGCCTAGATTTCTGAGTTCTACATCAGGTAACCAATCAGGTAGTGAGGGCTGTACTTTTAAGCGCTGGTTAGGTGCATCAGCTTCTAAACCCAGGATAGTGCGAATGAGCAAAAAAATCGATCCTGCTGCCCAAGCCTGCGGAATATTGGCATCGGGATAAGGGACGGGAAAACTATCATCTTGGCGTTCAATTCCTCCAAAAAGCTCTGGCATTCGTCCCGCCTCGAAGTAACTAGCCGCCGCAAAAATTCCTTCAGCAATACGATTGGCTTCCTCGTGATAACCGTAACGTTTTAGTCCTGCTGCAATAGAAGAATTATCATGAGGCCAAACACTACCACGTTGATAACTAATTGGGTTATACGCTGGGTTTTTATAGGAAAGAGTTCGCACGCCCCAACCACACCACAAATCATTTTGAAACAGTCGTTCTACCAATTGTTGGGCACGTGCTTTCGGTACAATACCAGACCAGAGGAGATGACCGGGATTTGAAGTAATGGATTTAATTTGTTGCTTTTTGTTATCTAATCCCAGACAGTAAAAACCTTCATCCTCCATCCAAAAGAGATCGTTAAATCGTTGGTACAAATCCTTCGCTCGTTGGCGCAACAATTTGGCTCGTTGGTTATCTCCCCACACCTCATACAAATCAGCCGCACGCAGCCACGCATCATAAACATACCCCTGTACTTCGCAAAGCGCGATCGGCGGTTCAACTAAACTACCATCCGGGTAAACCATCGAATCACCCGAATCTTTCCAGCCTTGATTGCGCAATCCCTTGGAAGAATGGGTGATATACTCGACAAACCCATCATCATCAAAATCGCCGTATTGATCAATCCAAGCAAGTGCCTGTTCTAACGGAGAACGGCATTCTTCGAGCATACTGCGATCGGCATTCCAGCAATACGCTTCAGCCAGGGTAATAATCCAGAGGAGGGTAGTATCCACCGTTCCGTAATAAGGCGTGTACGGCAGTTCACCTAAATGAGTTAACTCATCCCGCCGCAGTTCGTGCAGCATTTTTCCCGGTTGAGCATCGCGCCAGTCATCAACCTCTGTCGCTTGCAACTGCGCTAGTCTTACGAGAGTACCTCGCGCAAATTCGTGATAAACCGACATAGTTTGCAAGCTAACCGTCACCGAGTCGCGCCCGAAGACAGCAACGAACCAGGGAATCCCAGCCGCAGGCATCCAGAAGTCGTGCCCGTTGTCCTCTACCTTAATCCGCAGTGCCCCCATATCCACGAGTGCCTGCCGATAATATCCAGTAATGTCTGCATTAGAAGAGTACAACTTGGTTGCTTTGCTGAGAAAGTCATCCCTTACCTTTCCGGCTTCTGTCTCATGCGGGCGATCGCAAGTATGCTGAGGTTTGAGAACATCGTTACCCGCTAAGGCTGTAAAATTAACACAGGTGTGCCAAGTTTCGCCTGGTTCGAGAGCAACATTAAAGAAAAGACGACCATTCGCGTAACGCGGCTTTGAACTACAATTAACGGGTTGAGTAATCAGTCCTCTATAAAACGAACCATTACGGTACTCGGTGGTAAGCGTGCTGTCTTTCCATGTTGTTTCTGTCTCCCCGCGTGTCAAAATTTGCTGAGATTTGACTTCAAAGATGTCCGCAAAATCTGAACGAATTGCCAGCATGAGCTGAAACTCAACTCGTTCTTGGTGATGGTTGATAATATCGATATCTTCATGCATACCCCCTGCAATATCGCGTCGTATGGTGACAATCAAATGACCTTGGGGTAACGTCCCGCATACCGTCCGAAAAGCTGGGTTAGTGAATTGGTAGAGGGCGCTATGATGGGTGAGATTGCTCGACGCTAACCGGAGTAGCCGATCGCGGTTGATAGATATTTCGTAATAAGAAATTAAACGGGTATCTTGGACAAAAAAGCCTTGAGCTAACTCGTCATTGATTAAACCATCAGAATCAGTGACCAGAAACGTGGAGCCATCATTAATAGTAATTTGTCCGGAATTGACAGAAACTTTTGTTGGCATAGTCTATGAGGGATGAAATTATCACAGTGCAGGTTGAAGCGATTGCGCAAAGCGCAGCGCTAAAGGCGATCGCAATCCCCAATGAGACCTGAAACTCTCTCTTCTTCAAGACTTACACACTCGCCCCCGCAGCCCCCAAATCTGGGGGGAGTTAGATCTTGTTCCCCCCAAAGTTGGGGGGTTAGGGGGGCTAATCGACGGATATTGCGTAAGTCCTGTTCTTCTCTCTTTTCCGTGTTCTCTGAGCCTCTGTGGTTCGTTATTATGAATCATGATTCACTATCCGTTTCTTCATAGCTGCTTTTCCCTCCTTTTCTGTCCTCCTATTACCTTGCTGCTTTATCATTAAGCTGCTGAATCAGCTTCGCGACCAACGCCGTCCATCCAGTTTGGTGCGACGCGCCTAAACCTGCACCGTTATCTCCATGAAAGTATTCATGGAACCCAATTAAATCACGCCAGTGGGAGTCTTTTTGAAATTTGTCTATCCCTCCATAGACAGGTCTGTATCCATCATTCCCTCGGAAGAAAATACTGGTCAGTCGTCGGGATATTTCAGAGGCAACGTCCCACAAATTGACCCTATTTCCTGAACCCGTCGGACATTCCACTTTAAAATCGTCACCCAAATAGTGGTGGTATTTTTGCAGGGATTCAATCAACAAGAAATTTAAAGGAAACCAGATTGGTCCACGCCAGTTAGAGTTACCGCCAAATTGATTAGTGGTGGACTCCGCAGGCTCATAATCTACCCGGTATTCTTGGTTATCCCAGTGAAAGATATAAGGATGCTCTAAGTGATAGCGAGACAGGGAACGAATGCCGTGAGGAGAGAAGAATTCATTTTCATCCAGCAGTCGCTTGAGTACGCTACGTAACCCTTCAGGACCGGTAATCGACAGCAATCGCCGTTCCCCGATGCCCTTGATTTGCATTGAGGCAATGTTTTTGGCTAACTCAGGACGATTGTGGCAAAACCAATCAATTTGCTCTTTGAATCTCGGTACAATTTCCAGGGATTCAGGTTCCAACGTACTCACAGCAAATAATGGAGTCAAACCCACCATCGATCGCACTTTGAGTAAGTAAGCTTGACCGTTCGGTAGCGCTAAGGCGTTGTAGTAAAATTTATCATCCTTATCCCACAGCGCAATTTTTTCGCGACCGACGTGGTTAATGGCATCGGCAATGTAGAGGAAATGTTCAAAAAATTTCAGGGCGATGTCAGCATAGACTTTATCGTCCCGGGCTAATTCTAAAGCGATCGCTAACATATTTAGACAAAACATTCCCATCCAAGCCGTACCATCCGCCTGTTCTAAAATCCCGCCAGTTGGTAAAGGCTGACTGCGGTCAAACACCCCAATGTTATCGAGTCCCAGAAAGCCGCCCTGAAAGAGGTTTTGACCGCGTGGGTCTTTCCGATTCACCCACCAAGTAAAGTTGAGTAATAGCTTGTGAAAGATGCGTTCCAGAAAATCCCTATCGCCTTTTCCGGCGCGTTTCTGCTCAATTTTGTACACCCGCCATGCTGCCCATGCTTGCACGGGTGGATTCACATCCCCAAACGCCCATTCATAGGCGGGAAGTTGACCGTTGGGATGCATGTACCACTCGCGAGTCAGTAGCAAGAGTTGCCGCTTGGCAAGGTCGGCATCCATCAACGCCAGAGTAATGCAGTGAAATGCCCAATCCCAGGCTGCAAACCAGGGGTATTCCCATTTATCGGGCATCACAATGACTTCCTCGGCATACAACGTCCACCAGTCGGCATTGCGACCATTGAGACGTTGGGCAGGGGGGGCGGGTTCGGCGGAGTCGCCATGCAACCACGTCCGAACATCGTAGAAATAATACTGTTTACTCCACAATAATCCGGCGAATGCCTGTCGCTGAATGTTTCGGGCATCCTCATCTAGTCCGGGGGTTAGCGATTCATAAAATTCATCGGCTTCTTGTTGCCGTTGAGTAAAGATGTCCTCAAATGACTGGCTAAATGGACTATCAGAGTATCCCTCCTGGGGGTTAGGGGGGGTGTCTGTGAAGCGAAGCTTGATAATTTTGGTTTCTCCTGCCCCAATGTCCCAGTGATACCAAGCCGCTGCTTTAGTCCCACTTTGGTTGGGATTTATAGCATCCTGATTCTTGTGAATGATGTACTCGTGCAAAGCATCTTTAACGTAGGGAGACGAGTTTTCCACCCCGTAGAGACGGTGTAGATTTGTCTCATTTTCGGTGAACAGCAGTTGAGGTTTCCCCTCACAAAATAACCAGCGATCGCCATATTTTAGGTTGTTCGCTTTTAGCACTCCATCGGCAGCTTTCGTTACTTGTGCATCTGGTTTACTGCCCGTCCACGCCCAAGTATTGCGAGACCATAAGGTTGGCAATAAGTCAAGCGGTGCAGGTTCAGAACCTCGATTAGTGATGCTAATCCGAATACAAATATCTTCCGGTGAGGCCTTGGCATATTCAGCCATCACATCAAAATAGCGATTGTCATCAAATATTCCGGTATCCAACAATTCAAATTCCGGTTGATGCTTATCGCGTCGAGCATTTTCTTCAACTAACTGAGTATAAGGAAATTCCTGCTGGGGATATTTGTACAGCCAGCGCATGTAAGAATGAGTTGGCGTATTATCTAAATAAAAGTAGTATTCTTTGACATCTTCACCATGATTTCCTTGAGGGTTAGTCAGCCCGAATAAACGCTCTTTTAAAATCGGGTCTTTGCCATTCCATAATGCTAAGGCAAAACAAATTTGACCGTGGCGGTCGCAAAATCCCCCCAACCCATCTTCACCCCAACGATAAGCGCGCGATCGCGCATGGTCATGGGGAAAATAGTTCCAAGCGTTGCCGTAGGGTGAATAATCTTCGCGGACTGTGCCCCATTGTCGATCGCTCAAATAAGGCCCCCAACGGTTCCAATGTGCCTTCAGTTCGGCATTTTCCTGAATGCGTTTCTGTTCAGAATTCATCTCAACCACCCGCCGCAAACCCTGGATATAGAGTCATACCGCCATCTACAAATAAGGTGACACCATTGACATAATCCGAGTCGTCGGAAGCCAACCAAACGGCAGCTTTAGCAATGTCTTCTACATCTCCCACACGCTTTGCAGGGATGAGAGTTAGTAATTTTGCCTCGGATTCCGGTGTATCCCAAGCAGCTTTATTAATTGGGGTTTTAATCGCACCTGGAGCAATACTATTAACCCGAATTTTATGAGGAGCGAGTTCTTGGGCAATACTCCGCATCATCATGTCAATACCTCCTTTACTAGCAGCATAGTTGACGTGTCCGGCCCAAGGAATTACCTGATGTACCGAACTCATACAGATAATTTTGCCTGCCGCACTGGAAATATGCGGTTGCACACCCCGACGCAGAAATTCTGTTGCTGCCTCACGAGCACATAAAAATTGTCCAGTTAGATTCACCCCAATTACCAAGTTCCAATGGTCGAGGGTCATGTCCACAAAGGCAGAGTCTTTTTGCAAACCAGCGTTGTTAACCAAGATGTCAATGGTGCCAAACTCCTTGAACATTTGGGAGAACATTGCCTTAACTTGGTCTTCTTTGCTGACATCGGCTTGAATGGAGATCGCCTCTCCACCTGCCGATTGAATATCGCTGACAATCTTTTGTGCTTCCTCGACTTCCGAGTGGTAATTAACAACAACCGATGCTCCTGAGGCGGCTAGATAGCGAGCGACTGCCTCACCAATCCCAGAACTCGCGCCCGTTACGAGGGCTTTTTGACCTTTAAGGAGATAAGGGGAATAGCTCATTAAGATTACCTCCAAAATTTTTGACTTAAAGGGACTAATATCTAAGTTTATTGCTGACTTTTCATTGCTTGGTTTAGCCTTTAAAAGCCCAGTATGGAGAACAAAAGAAGAATCATCTATTTTGAAATGAATTTTTTAATTGAAAAGATTGACGACAGAATTAATTATTTTCCTCTTCCTGCGCTTACTTTAATAGTTCTATAAGAGTGAGCGCTTCTATCTAATGGAGTAATCCATTTAATCTTTCTTTAGCAATAGTAAAATTTCATATTATTTTCATAATAGTATTGTTAGCTAAATAGTTGGAGATGATGAACCCTAAAATTCATGAATAACTACTAATAAATTGCTTTTTGATTGCCTCGCATTGAGATTAAGTTGAGCATGGTTGTATAGAGATGTTGTGTCATTTATGTGTCATTTTTGGGGCTTGCATATTAAGAAAATTGAACCAGTGAGGTATAGGTCAAAGCCTTCGTTGTTGAGTTCTATATCAATCTTTAGATAGATATGCAGGTGTAACGTTTAAGCAAATAGTTATTAACAAGAGGGAGTTTAGTTTGATAGATAACCCTTTAGTGAAGATGTCAGGCCGTCTGCAAAGACACGCCCTATCCTCCAGAAGTAATCATGATGCCTGGATGCCGTAAGGAGAAACTGATGCCTGCTCTACCGCTCAATAGTGCAAACCTACCGTACCCCGATCCCATCCATCCCATCATTGTCCACTTCGTGATTGCAATGGTATTTTTTGCCTTCTTGTGTGATGTGGTGGGCTATCTGACTCGCAACCATCGTTTATTTGAGGTGAGTTTCTGGAACATGTTTGTCGCCTCGGTCTGCATCTTCTTGGCTGTCATCTTCGGACAGTTTGAAGCCGGTCTGGCGAATCCCTACGAGGCAGCAAAGCCAGTACTGGATTTGCATACGATTACAGGTTGGTCGCTATCAGCCATTGTCGTTGCCATCACCGCATGGCGCTTTGTGATTCGCAACCGCGACCCTTTAAAGGTACCGCCGGCTTATCTAGGTGTGGCAACATTCCTAATCTGTCTAGTGTCCTTCCAAACGTATCTGGGGAGTCGGCTGGTTTGGGTGTACGGATTGCATGTAGAGCCGGTTGTTGAAGCAATGAAGAGGGGGGGATTGCAATGAACTCGCAACTTGTTGAGCAGTTGTGGTTCAAGCTAGGTGCCAACAGATTGCCCTATGAGTTTCCAATTCATCCCAATTTGGTACATTTCACGTTGGGGCTATTCATCATTGCGATCGCGTTTGATATCGCCGCCAACTTTTTTCCCCTAGAGCGACCGATTTTCAAATTTTTGGCTCTCACGGCGATTCGCGAGGGCTTCTACGATGTCGGCTGGTACAATCTACTGGCTTGTGCGATCGTCACATTTTTCACCGTAGGGGCGGGCTTTTTTGAACTCATACTGGCAAATCCACCTGCTGATGTGAAGAGTAGTTGGGGGTTGGGCGCTGGCCCTACCATGCTTTTGCATGGGTTGGGGGGAGTTGTTTTATTGGCTGCGATCGTTGCCATGACGGTGTGGAGAGGATTTCAGCGATACCGCTGGCGCAAGGACGCTTCCAGAGAAGTGCAGTGGAGTTACTTGGCAGTGGGGATTGCCATGCTAGGCATCCTATTTGTTCACGGGACACTAGGGGCGCACCTCGGCGCTGATTTTGGAATTCACAATACTGCCGCCGATTTGCTGCGGCAGGGCAAAAACCCCAACGTGTTACTCAAGTGAAGCGATGAACACGGGGAAACGGGAAACGGGAAAAGTATGACGAAAGTTTTTAACACGCTGCTATTAGCTGTTTTTATCGCCGTGATTCTCGCTGCCAGCAAATGGATGGGTCAGCTATCCTACGCTTGGATGCCTGCTCAGGCAACCGCAGAAGCGAAACATGTTGACGATTTGTTCAGCTTTCTCGTTGCTGTTGGCGCATTCACCTTTCTGGGTATTGCTGGCTTAATCGGGTATTCGGTACTCACCTGTCGGGCATCCAAGGACGATTGGAGTGAGGGGCATCCGGCTAGGAGCGATTGGAGACTAGAAATCCTGTGGACGCTGGCTCCAACAGTTTTGGTGTTGTGGATTGCGACTCAAAGTAACGCTATTTATCAGCAATTAAATATTTTGGGTCTAGCCCCGGTCGTTCTTCACCTGCCGATGGAAGAACCAGCTTACGCTGAAACGAAACCGACTGTCCCGAACGACGCCAAACCAGCTACCCAAGAGGTTGAAGTGATATCCCAGCAGTGGGCTTGGTCGTTTCACTATCCGGGAGGGGTAACGAGTACTGATTTGCACTTGCCAGTCAATCAGAGTGTCAGCTTAAAGTTGGAGTCTAAGGATGTTCTGCACGGTTTTTACGTCCCTGAATTCCGCATCAAACAGGACATCATTCCTAACCGCATTATTACGTTTGTATTTACACCCCTGCGTGAAGGTAAGTATCGGCTCAGGGATTCCCAATTCAGTGGCACCGACTTTGCCCTGATGGAAGCGGATGTATACGTCGAGTCTCCGGCAGCTTACAACCAGTGGCTCACCCAAGCTGCTACCCGTAAGCCAGAGCCATCGAGCAATCCAGCGTTTTCTGAACACACCCAGCATCCAGAGAAAGCGGGCAATAACGGGTCTACTGTCCCACCTGCCAAACCGCCTGTTGTGAATAATCCTAGTTAAGTGAGTTGGAGGCTACGTTAAATGATTTTCTCCATCACAAAGTTGATAAATTTTTGTCCTCTTCGCTCGACTTCTTGTTGTTTCACAAGGTTAAATCCTTTGCGTTCAAAGAATGGTTTAGCGGTAATGCTCGCTTCTGTAAATAATCGTTTAATCCCTAAAAGGTTGGCTTTTGACTCAATTGCTTGGAGAAGTTGCGTTCCAATTCCTTGGCCTTGAAATAATTTATGACAGTAAAAGCAATCTATATGCCCATTTGACTCTAACTCTGCAAATCCAACAATCTTGTTTCCCTCTTCTGCTACATAAGTGAACTTACTTTTTAACTTTTTAGTCCAAACTTCGACATCCATATTAATTGGTGCCCAAGCATTTACTTGTGCTTCCGTGTAATCACGAATATTCACCTCATGAACAGTTTCATAGAACAACTTGATAATTTCTTGGGTATCACCTATTTCGTAACTTCTTACTCTCATCAGCTCTCTCCATTAGTCGTCTCAAACCCGAAAAAGGAAGGTCATTGATGACAAATAATCCCGGAAGCCTTGCTGCTGACGAATCCAGAAGCTCTCATAATGAGCCTGAGACAGGCTGGCAGAGCTACTTCCGTTTTAGTACCGACCATAAGGTTATCGGTGTCCAGTATCTGGTGACGACCTTCATTTTCTTCCTAATTGGCGGTCTGCTGGCGATGCTCATCCGTGCCGAACTGATTACTCCCCAATTAAATCTGGTTGATCGCTCCCTCTACAATGGCTTGTTCACGATTCACGGCACGATGATGATCTTTTTGTGGATTATCCCGTGTCTCGTCGGTCTTGGCAATTACCTAGTGCCGCTGATGATCGGGGCGCGAGACATGGCGTTTCCGGTTCTCAATGGCATCGCCTTCTGGATTATTCCCCCCTCAGGTCTTCTGTTGCTATCGAGTTTTTTTGTACCCAACGGTGCGCCGCAGGCGGGTTGGTGGTCTTATCCACCCGTCAGTATCCAGAATCCCTCTGGTTCCCTCTTCAATGGTGAATTCGTCTGGATTTTGAGCATCTTGCTCTTGGGTATCTCATCGATTATGGGGGGAGTCAACTTTGTGACAACCATTGTCTGGATGCGAGCACCGGGCATGACGTTTTTTCGGATGCCGTTGTTTGTCTGGACAGTCTTAAGTGCTCAGTTGCTCCAACTGTTTTGCCTACCTTCCCTGACCGGTGCTGCAATTCTGCTGTTTTTTGACCTCACGCTGGGGACAACCTTCTTCGATCCCTTTCAAAACGGTAGTCCCATCCTTTACCAACACCTGTTCTGGTTCTACTCTCACCCAGCCGTTTATGTGATGGCACTGCCTGCCTTCGGCATTTTCTCAGAAATCCTCCCGGCATTTTCCCGCAATCCCTTATTTGGCTATCGGTCAGTTGCGATCGCATCCTTCGGAATTGCTATAGTCAGCGCCTTCGTCTGGGTACATCATATGTTCGCCAGTGGTACTCCGGGCTGGATGCGGTTACTTTTCATGTACTCCTCCATGTTTGTCGCCGTGTTCACTGGCATCAAAGTGTTTGCCTGGACGGCTACCGTCTGGAGGGGCAAGCTGCACATGGAGACACCGATGCTGTTTGCTTTAGCCGGTGTGGTGATGTTTGTGTTTGCGGGAATTACAGGCGTAATGCTCGCAGCGGTGCCCTTTGATTTGCACGTCAATAACACCTACTTCGTGGTCGGTCACTTCCACTACGTTGTCTATAACACCATCACGATGGCAATCTTTGCCGCGCTTTACTTCTGGTTCCCCAAAATCACGGGACGGATGTATGCCGAAGGGTGGGGAAAGATTCACTTCTGGCTAACCTTTATCGGGGCTAACCTCACCTTCTTTCCCATGCATCCCTTGGGCTTGCAAGGTATGGTGCGCCGCATCTCCTCCTACGCTCCGCAGTACCAGGGATGGAATATTATCGCGTCGCTTGGGTCGTTCTTGTTAGGGATGGCAACGTTGCCCTTTATTGTCAACATCATAGCGTCCTGGTTGCGAGGGCCGAAAGCCCCTGACAATCCTTGGCACGCCTCAGGACTGGAATGGACGACCTCTTCACCGCCGCCGAAGGAGAACTTTGAGGAGATTCCCACCGTCACCCGTCCCCCCTATGACTATGGCAATCCACGTCTGACAGAGGTAGCTCCCGCTCCGGAGTAGCTCAATTTCATCCCGTTAGATTCTATGTGCTTGGCACACCAATAACCCCATGAAAATCTTTCTCTTCAACTGTTGCACGGGGCTCTTTTACCCCACCCCAACCCTCCCCTTGCTAAGGAGAGGGAGCGATAATTTCCTCCATGAATCAGGGGGGTTAGGGGGGTGATGCAAGACTCACCATGAACCAAGCACACAACAAACAATGAAAGCCTAATTCTCCCATTCCCGATTCCCGATTCCCCATTTCCAAGCTAGTTATGGCAAGCCCTATTCATATAGATGAAAGTCCTATCCGCTTCGATCGCTGGCGGCAATCTCTGCCGAATTGGTTGCAGCGCTTCTTACCCATGGGTGGCGGGAATGCTGAGGATGAACACGGTAAAGGGATGTTTGGTTTCACCGTGTTCCTGTTTTCCGAGAGCATTATCTTCCTCAGTTTTTTCGCAACTTATATTGCTCTGAGATTGACTACAACGCCGTGGCTGCCACCGGGTGTCCCTAGGCTGGAAGT
>DATNPV010000263.1:0-20450 GCA_036703055.1 Waterburya sp. | reverse complement strand
TTTGTGTTCAGTGCGATGGATGTTCAAATCACCCTCAACCACACCGTTCAACCCATTCAACCTCAGGACGCCTGCCACTTCTGATATAGGTCACGCGATCGCCATCTGTCTCAAATATTAAGCGATAGTTAGCTAACCCTGACTCTTTGGGTTTAACAATCAAGTAGTGTCCCCTAGGGATATACTCATGCCTAGTTACTTGAACCTTGGGGTAAAGTGCTTTAATCCGAGCTTCTGTATCGCCGATTTTTGCCCCTTCTTTGGTAGTGATGCGGCTTTTCCCTGCAACATCGACCTGAACTGGACGTCCATTAACGTCTTGATCAATTATTTGGCGAACATCCACTCTAACGATGCGATCGCCAGCTAACATAAAATCCAGTTCTGGTGGTCCATCTTTGGGTCTGACGTAGCGACAGGTACTGCCCGGTTCAGGTTTGCCATTGCCGTATCCAATCAGTTTGACGCCTGCTGCCTTGGAGGCTTGAGCAACAGTCATGCCAATCTGGATGGCTCCCATGCCGTTCGCTGAAATCTTATATTGCTCCAAGGCATTCTTTTTTACAGTCGTGGTCTTATTGTTGGGTGAGATGGGAGTTGGTGTGTCTGCCATACCGTTAGGTATCGCACAAGCCACTAGATTCAGGAGTAACACTGAACTGAGCAAGACTTTACTGGTTGTTGGTAAGCTTCTGATGGACATACCTCCTTCTTCAACTTGCAAGTACTGTTGCTGCATCAAGCAACTTGAATATAGACACAACGACAGGACTTGTTTTTCCTGAAAATGGAATTGTAGTCAGCACTACCCACCCGACACCACCCTACAATCCCAATTTTTCTCGCATAACCTCCTCTTTCTCTCTAAAGCCGACCAACACAGCCGTTCCATTCTTCACAAAAAGGGGTCGCTTGAGCAGCATGGCGTCCTTTGCAAACGCCTCGATCCACTGCTTGTCTGTCCAAGTCTGCTTTTCGTTACCTAGTGCTCGGTAGGACTGACCCGAGGTGTTCCGCATCGGTTTAGCCCCTAGAGACTCTACCCAACTTTGAATTGTTTGACGGGTTGGGGGCTTTTCCTTCGTGTTGATGAACTCATACTCAACACCGCTATCTTCGAGCCACTTAAACGCCTTCTTACAGGTGCCGCAGTTGGGTATTCCGTAGACTTGAATGGGCATAATTATGGATTATGGAATGCACCCAACTATTTTCAAGCATTTCCCTGTGCTTTTGCACAGGTGCATGTGTTCGTGGCTTGATTCGCTTTTCATAGTGATTTTTGACACTCTCCAGGCTGCTCTATGAGGTAAAGGTTAATCCACAGATTAGAGTTACCTGAGCGAGAGAGACTCCAACAGATGCGAGTCCGAGGAATAGAGCGGTTGGTTGACGTATTAGAAGAACAGCAAGATTACCGTAGTGCACTCAACTATGCTCAACAACTGCTGCGGGTGGACTCGTTGAAATTTCAAAGCCTTAAGAGGCTAGACGGCTGGAGCCGAGATACGTGACTCTTGCGAAGCATGGTCATACCTCGACATTACTCAAACATCGCACCAACCATTAGTTGCATAGGAGCCGCAAAAACGTAGTAGATGATGCCTGCCCCCAATAGTAGAACTGCCAAACTGAAGAGCATTACCCAGCGATCAGACGGTTCATACGTGTCTTCATCAATATCACGCCGTACCCCGAAATAATGTTGGGTAGAGAGCCATACAGTCAGCAGTCCCATAACGGCAAAAGCTAAGCCGAGTTTCCAACTCATGCCGGTCGATGGCACCATTGGCGGTTGAAACATGCGAATCCGAACAATCACGATGCCAAATCCCATTAACGAGATCGCACTCCGCATCCAGGCTAAATAGGTGCGCTCATTGGCAAGATGCTCTCGAATGCGATCAGAACGACGACGTTTTGTGACAGGACGTTCGCAGGGGGATGCACTCTTTGTAGGGGGATTGAACGTTAGCTGCATTGAATAGCCTTTGATGCTTAGAAGAACTGGAACTGGCTTAGCTTCACTCTATTAGGGCTTACCTGATAGAAGCAAATAGTATTTTTTGTTAGATGAATAATTAGAAGTGATGGAATGCTGTACTCAGCCATTGAAGCTAGACAGCAGAGAATTCAAGTCGAGGCTTTTCACCAGTTGCATCGCATCTTGGGGTAAATTTCCGACCTCTCCCCACAACTGTCCAGGGCTGATGTCAAAGGCATATTGCAATACCAGTATGATCGCCAAAATTGTCAGAATCAGCCCTGAACCAGCTTTTAAGATTCTAACCAGCAGCGTCAGCAGCAATAGGGAAACGGTGATCGCCGCAACGACTAACACAGTTTGCGAATCTACTGACCCAATTAAAGAATCCATCTCGATCTCCACAAAAGGTAGTTAATCAAAGTGATAGCTTTCAATTCTTTGTACGGCGGGTTGGCTTGAAGAGCTTGCAGCTCAACCCACCTGTACCAATCCGATTAATCGTCAACTTCCACTGCTGTTAGCGTACTGGGAATGCGAGATTCAATAAATGCCTGCGATATGTTGGGAATCGTTGCCCTATTCTCCTGGGACGACTTGAGCGCCGGGACATTGAATTCAATGGCAGAGGTGTCAGGATTATTGCGGACGACTAAACGAGTACCATCGAGAATTTTGAACACTGCAGGTGTTGACTCAATGCCTGCAGCGTTGATGCCACTCGGTAGGTAAATGCCCTGGCAATCCCAGCCTTCAGGAGTTGTCTCACCATTGGCCAGGAAGTAGAGACTGTTCTCGTCACTCTTAGATTCCTCGGAGGCGGGCCCTAAGATGGCGATTGTGTTGCCGGTTTCATTACTGCATTGTCCCCAGGTCACACCCGATTCGATCGCAGCTTTTTGCAAGGTCAACTCGTCAATTCGCTGTTGCACTTCTGGAGTAACATCCTGGGTTTCCTCAAGTGCTAACAAACCGTTCAGCGTTTTTGTCACCTGAACATAGTCAGGATTTTTGGAGACTTTGGGTCGATCAGCTAAAGAGGGTTGGGCGATCGCTAGGTTTACTACGAATATTAGTACGACGACGGCAATTTTGAATAGAGCCTTCATGTTTTCCTTTTGTGATAACTAGAGAGGTTTTCCCAATGTTGTTCTGTCTTTCATTCCCAGTGATGGTCTTGCTTGACAAGAATCTATCAAGGAGCATGACTTCATCCTATTTAATCTCCGCTTATGAGAGCAAATACTCTTTTTTGTTGAATGGATAAATTCAGTTGATTAAAGGCTAGGGGTACTGGAATACTCGCAAATCGCAGCAATGCTGTTATGAGTACTGGGGGGTTGAAAAGTAGGGAGCATAAGGCTTTAGCGGATTAATTACTTCAAGCTATTGATTCAACAAAAAAAAGTATTTGCTTTTATTGGTTAACCTGCGTACTGTGAAACTATACCGAGTGCAACATCAGTAAAAGCTACCAAGAAGCGCACTCATAAAAGCATTAAACGAATTTGAAGTTGCAAGAGGTAACGCATGAACTCAGCTCCATCTACTAAACCCGGTATCAACGCTCAGCAACAAGCTGATGTCGTTCTGAAACAGCCCCAATCTGCAAAGATTCAACCCCCAGAGAAGAAGCCCTTAACGTTTGGTCAAAAAGTGGCAGACAAAATGGCAGCCAAAGTCGGCTCCTGGGCGTTTCTGATTGGACAATCAACTGTTCTGGCTGGATGGGTGGGCTGTAATTTGATGCCAGGGCTACCTCACTGGGACCAGTCTCCCTTCATCTTGTTGAACCTGGTGTTTTCATTTGCCTCTGCCTACACCGCCCCGGTTGTCTTGATGAGCCAGAATCGCCAGTCTGAAGAAGACCGGGAAAGTGCCAATCATAATTACCAAATAACGTTACAAGCGGCTCAAAAACTCGAACTGCTGCACGAAAAGCTGGATGCTGAGTATGCCAAGAAATTAGACGAACTAACTGTATTAATCAAGCAGCAACAGCAAGCAACCAGCGAAGTCAAAGTGGTGTTCGTACCGCCTCAAAACCTGAATGAGTTGGAGCACCAGTACCACAAGATGGCAACGATGGCTATTCTCAATACCCACTCAAAGAAACAGGCTTCGTAAATCTTGCCAAGAATTTGGCTCAAAGTAACGATCGGCGACTGGAAATACTAGAAACGCCTTTAGTATTCTCGTAACTTATCTTATCTAGTTATCTAGCAATCCTTACACCAAGCGTAAATCAAAGAGGAAGTTGTGAGAAGCATTCCCTTCAAGACATCTCTCACACTCTAAACCAGACTGCTACAACGTTGCTGTAGAGTCCGGACTTTAGTCACAACAGAATTTAGAGCATCAACTGACATGAACGGACTGATCACGGCAATTTCAACCGGCTTTACCGCCTTCACGGCAACCAACCTGGATGACATTTTGATTCTGATGTTGTTCTTTTCCCAGGTCAATGCTCTCTTTCGCAAACGCCACATCGTTGCCGGACAATATCTTGGCTTTGCCGCCCTCGTTCTCGCTAGTCTTCCCAGTTTCTTTGGTAGTTTGTTGTTGCCACGTCCCTGTATTGGGCTGCTGGGGTTGGTTCCGATTGCGATCGGCATCAGTCGTCTGGTAAATTCCGATGGAGAAAATGAGGCTAAACCAGAAGAAACACCAGCTCAATCCACTTGGTTTAGCAGCTTCATCTCACCCCAGGCGTATAGTGTGGCAGCGGTAACCTTCGCTAATGGCGGTGACAACATTGGCATCTACATGCCCCTGTTTGCCAGCTGTACCTGGCAAACTCTAGTGATCATTCTGGGCGTGTTTTTCTCCCTCGTGGGTGTGTGGTGTCTCGCCGCCTACAAACTTACCCAAGTTCCTGCGATCGCAGACAATCTGACTCGTTATGGCAATTATCTGGTGCCCTTTGTCCTGATTAGCTTAGGAGTGTTAATTCTCGTTGACAGCCGCACTTTAGAGAATCCAGGATTGGCAGTACTGACGCTTGTGATTAGTGGTATTTACCTGCTGAAGCTAGTCACAACAATTAGTCAAACCCTACAAGCCCAAATACCAGTATTGAAAGTTCTGAAGTAGAGAAATGGTGTGTAACTTTAACCAATGTTTCTTTCCGGCACATCTAACTTAAGTTAGAAGCTCATTTCTAACTTTTACACCACAGTTTTAGTTTGAATGTTCAGTAATCTCAAAGAAGGAGTATTCCATGAAATTTCTCAAAATCGCTCTCGTTGCGCTCGTGCTTCTAGTCAACCTCATCATTGCCCCTCCCTCTTGGGCAGGTAAGGACTTCACGAAAGGAACGGATTACGCGGAAGTAACACAAGCCCTCAATCAATTACTGCAAGCCAAGGATAATCCTGAGCAAGCGGGTTACACGCCCGAAGCCTATCAGCAACGGCTCAGTCAGTTGCAACAGCAGAAGTACGTGATGGAAACGGCTCGAAAGCGGGCACAGTGCCATAACGAAACTAACGGGACAGTGGCTGTCTATGCCAACAAGCCGAAGAAATATCCAACACAACTCTATTACCTGGCTGCGGGTGAGGAAACGGATGATGATTGGGATTGCGATGGCTATTATCTACCTGCGGGAACTCAAGTGGTTCTCGGCCCCAATGCGGAAGCACAAGCGTTAACTGAAGCGGTTGCAGTCAAGTTTGTAGACGGAACTCAATCAATTGTAAGAACAAATCCTGCAACAGGTGCAATCGAATTGAATCTGGCTCCTGCTCATGTGTTCAAAGCGGGTGAGACAAATTGGACGATTCCTAACTTGTCTCAGGCAGATGTCAATGCCCAAGCTCCCAGCCCACAAATTATTGACTAGTTCTCATAGGGGTTTGAGTATCATCCGCATAGGAAGTAAGGAATTCGTCTCGATGATTTACGGCATACATTTGCCACACAACGAGTCAGACTTAGGAGGATAGAAGAACTCAGAACCTTGATGTGGCACCAAAATATTTAGATAAAGCTGACCCAGGCCGGATTGGTCTGGGTTTTCTATTTGTATAGCAGTCGCCAAGGCAATTAGGACAAAGGTAAATACTGAAACTTTGACCAGTCAAGCTTTTCCCTTCTGCCTACTCCTGCGAAGAACGCTGCGCGAACTCCCCTGGAGCCGTCTACCTTTTGCTATATAAGCAAGCTCAGTTCAAAACAAACAATTATTGAATAAAGCTACCAATACTATGTCTTGTAACAGTGTATACATTCCTTTTTAATAGTGAATTGTAATCGCATATACATTTTTCTTTAAACTTTTCTTAATGTGTTTTTAAATTACTATGGCTTTTAATGAAATTTCGTAGGTTATTAATACACGAGTCGCTTAACTTAACCCCAATGTTCCCTCGCGGTCGATCTCATTCCAAAGTTATATTGACACCTCTAATACTTCTTACTTTTGGTATTATTTCTTGCAGCCGAACTCAGCAGCAAAAGAATGAGGTGAGTGTTGATGGTGCTGCTGTAGGTTTTCCCATCTCTCTAGCCGTTGCTGAAGAATATCAGAAGGCTAATCCTAACGCTCAGGTTAGTGTCGCGTCGAGCGGTACTGGTGGCGGTATAAGTAAGTTTTGTGCTGGTGAAATTGATATTGCTGGTGCCTCGCGTACTATTAAAGATGAAGAAATTAAAAAATGTAAAAAGAAGGGCATTGAATTTGTAGAATTACCTATTGCTCTTGATGGAATCGCTGTGATTGTCAATCGCAAAAATGATTTTGCTAAATGCCTGACTATCGATGAACTTAAAAAAATTTGGAATGCTAAATCAACCAGAAAAGTGATAACTTGGAATCAAGTTAATCCTAATTTTCCCAATCAACGGTTAAAGCTTTATGCTCCTGCTTCGGATACTGGAACTTTTGATTATTTCACCCAAGCGGTGACTGGCAAGGCCAAAAATAGCCGCACAGATTACACTCCCAGTCACAATCAAAATGTCCTTGTCCAAGGAGTTGCGGGCGATGCTAACGCTTTAGCCTACGTTGGAATATCCTACTATATGGAAAATCAGGATAAGTTGAATTTAGTGGCTGTGCAGAATCCTAAAGGGCAGTGTGAAAAGCCAGTTCCTCTAGACAATGTTGTTAAAAATATTTATACCCCTTTATCTCGTCCCCTCTTCATCTATGTCAGTAAAAAATCCTTGGATACCAAACCCCAAGTCAAGGAATTTGTTAATTTTTATATAGAGAATTCTTGGAAATGGGTCGCTCAAGTCGGTTATGTTGCACTTCCCGATGAAGCTTACCCCAAGATAAAACAAAAAGTTACCTCTGGTGAAACTGGGACTAAATTTAAAAAAGCAAAACCGGGTCAGCCTATTACCAACTTTATCTAATAGGAGCGGGTAAGTATCAAAGCTATGCCTATTCCATCGCTTTTTTATAAAGCGCTCTAGAGCTTAGTGTCTGGGCACTAGGTTCTTTTTGGAGGCAATCCCTACTTCAGCCTGATTACACATTGGATAACTAGCACTCTCCTCGCACTCCCTTATCCTTATGCAAAGCGCAGATTTTGAGCAAGAAGACAGGCAAGACTTAGAAAAAAAAGCTTCCGATAATATCCAAGAAAAAATTATCGAAGCGATTTTATTATGTTGTGCCTTAGTTTCCATCCTAACTACGTTTGGGATTGTTTTTATTATCTTTCAAGTTAGTTTTGAATTTTTCCAAAAAGTTTCGTTCATTCAGTTCTTTTTCGATACTCGGTGGACACCTTTATTTGCTGATCAACATTTTGGAATTTGGCCTTTGATTGCTGGCACTCTGCTGACTACAGCGATTGCCATGTTTGTTGCCGTTCCTCTGGGGTTATCTTCCGCTATCTACTTAAGTGAATATGCGTCACCCAAGGTAGCAGCTATTTTACGTCCAGCTGTAGAACTGTTGGCGGGAGTACCTACTGTTGTCTATGGTTACTTTGCTCTCTTATTTGTGACACCTGTTCTACGCTCTGTTCTTCCCTTAGAAATTTTTAACGCCTTAAGTGCTGGGCTGATGATGGGAATTATGATTACGCCTACAGTTGGCTCCATCAGCGTAGACGCCATACAATCGGTTCCTCGCTCTATGCGAGAAGGAGCTTACGCACTCGGAGTAACCAAATTGGAAACTATTATCAAAGTTGTTCTTCCTGCTGCCCTTTCGGGAATTTCTGCCTCGATTATTCTAGGAATTTCTAGAGCTGTTGGTGAGACTATGACTGTTTTGATTGCTGCTGGACAAGAACCTAAGCTCACTTTGAATCCTTTGACATCAGTAGAAACGATGACGGCTTATATGGCTCAAATTTCCGGAGGAGATAGCCCTCGTGGCAGCCTTAACTACAAAACTTTATATGCTGTAGGGGCTGTTTTATTTTTGATCACTTTAACGTTAAACATCATCAGTAATTGGATTGCCAACCGCTTTAAGGAAAAGTACGAATAAGAGTCATGACTACTTCTTTTTCTCGAAACAACTTCCAACAACCCGATGAAGAGTTTGCTCCGAACGTAGAAAGGAGAGAGAAAACAGGCAAAATTTTTGAACTGCTTTT
The DNA here is from genome assembly GCA_036703055.1 of Waterburya sp. Classification (GTDB taxonomy): domain Bacteria; phylum Cyanobacteriota; class Cyanobacteriia; order Cyanobacteriales; family Coleofasciculaceae; genus DATNPV01. The sequence goes on along the minus strand of DATNPV010000263.1, from coordinate 11,900 downwards.
TTTGATTGGCCTGTCTATTGGTTTAGTGGTTCTTGCTGTCCTAGTTTTTGATGTACTGAAAGATGGATTAAGCTGGCTATTTTCACCCGAGTTTTTAACTGAAACTCCTTCTCGGTTTGCGGATAAAGGTGGTATACGCCCTGCCATTTTTGGCAGTGCATCATTAGGGTTATTAGTTCTAGCTATTGCCGTACCTATCGGTGTAGGAGCAGCTTTGTATCTCGAAGAATATGCTCCGAAAACTTGGTGGACTAATATTATTGAGATTAATATTGCCAACTTAGCGGGAGTCCCTTCAATTGTCTACGGCTTACTAGGTTTAGGTGTTTTCAATTATCTTTTAGGTTTTGGCCCATCTCTGATTTCTGGAGCGTTAACATTATCTTTACTGTCTTTACCAATTATTATCGTGACAGCTAGAGAGGCAATTCGAGCTGTTCCTAATTCCTTGAGAGAAGCCTCCTATGGATTAGGCACAACCAAGTGGCAGACGATTTGGAATCACATCTTACCTTATGCGATTCCCGGTATTTTAACCGGAGTGATTATTTCTGTGTCCCGTGCTATTGGCGATGCAGCTTCACTGATTGTAGTTGGCGCTGTGAGTTTTCTTACATTCAATCCTGGCTTGTTTCAACGCTTTATGGCCTTGCCTATCCAAATTTACACTTATATTAGTCGCCCTGAACCTGGGTTTGCTAATGCAGCAGCGGCAACAATTATTGTTTTACTGTTCTTGATTTTGTTGCTAAATGGTACAGCCATCTATATTCGGCAACGCTTCTCAACATTAAGATGAATGAAAAATTCATGAGCTAGAAATTAGGATTTATCAATTCTTCCTTCTCTCCTAAATTTTGAATTCTGAATCCTAATTTCTAATTTTTTCAAGTTAATTGTAGTAGAGCTTAAGGAAGCCTATCATGCGTTCTCACAACCTAATTCAAAACAAGCAAGATAATGCAATTATTGATGCCCAAGGGGTAAAAGTTTACTACGACGGTTTTATGGCGCTTAAAGAAGTGCATATGTCAATTCCAGACCGAAAAATCACAGCGTTTATTGGTCCTTCAGGATGTGGTAAAAGTACCTTCTTGCGCTGCTTTAATCGCATGAACGATTTGATACCTGGAGCCAAAGTCGAGGGCAAGATTAATTACCAAGGAAGAAATATTTATGAGGACAGAATTAATCCCGTAAAATTACGGCGTCAAGTTGGGATGGTATTCCAGAGACCCAACCCTTTTCCTAAGTCAATTTACGAAAATATTGCCTTTGGACCGCGTGCTAATGGTTATAAAGGTAATATGGACGAACTTGTAGAGCGCTCACTTCGGCAAGCTGCACTTTGGGATGAGGTAAAGGACAAGCTGAAAGAGAGGGGTACAGCTTTATCTGGAGGACAGCAGCAACGGCTTTGCCTTGCACGAGCGATCGCCATGAAACCCGATGTTCTGTTAATGGATGAACCCTGTTCTGCCCTCGATCCGATTTCAACTCAGCAGATTGAAGACCTTTGCCACGAACTTAAGGAACAATACACCATGATTATGGTGACTCATAACATGCAACAAGCTTCACGGATATCAGATTGGACTGCATTTTTCAACACCGAAACGGATGAAGGTGGCAAGCGCCGAGGAAAATTAGTCGAGTTCAGTCCTACTGAAGAAATTTTCAGTTCTCCCAAGACTAAAGAAGCTGAGGCTTACATCAGTGGTCGATTTGGTTGATTTAGAACGCTTAGGATTTTACAGCTTTTAAGTGGGTGAACATAAGTAGACAGAGCCATGAGAACCAAAGCAGGGATGTACTTGATTCAGCAAGTCCAGACTGATGTTGTTCAATCTTTACAAGCTATTAAACAACGGTGTCAACGACAGATAAGAAGTTGGTTAAACGGACATTCTTTGTGGAGCTTTGTGTCCCTGTTTTTGGTCGGAATTAGCCTGAGCCTGGTACTCGCAGCCTGTGCTGGAAGCAGCTCAGCGGCTAAGCCTGATGTAAAACTTAAGCTCGTTTCCTACTCGGTTACCAAAGCCGCTCACGATCAGATCATTCCTAAATTTGTTGACAAGTGGAAGAAAGAACACAATCAAAATGTCACTTTTGAGCAGAGTTATAGTGGCTCTGGTGCCCAAGCCCGTGCTGTGATTGATGGGTCGCAAGAAGCAGATATAGTACACTTATCTCTTCCTCTTGATATTAAAAAGATTGAGCAAGCAGGCTTGATTAAATCGGGTTGGGAAAGAGAAGCTCCTAAAAATGGCGTTGTAACCCGCTCTGTAGCTGTTATTGTTACCCGTCCTGGCAATCCCAAAGGCATTAATACTTGGGCAGACTTGGCAAAAGATGGCGTGAATCTGATTGCGGCTAACCCCAAAACGTCTGGTATTGCTGTTTGGGAGTTCTTGGGTTTGTGGGGTTCTGTAACCCAAACGGGTGGTGATGAGTCTCAAGCATTGGACTATATCGCCAACGTTTATAAAAATGCTCCCACGTTAACAAAAGATGCGCGTGAGGCAACCGATCTATTCTTCCAACAAAATCAGGGAGATGTCTTAATTAACTACGAAAATGAGGTAATTTTGGCTGAAATGAAGGGTCAGAAATTTCCTTATGTTATACCTGAGGTGAACATTTCCATTGACAACCCTGTTGCTGTTGTGGACAAAAACGCTGATAAGCACGGTACAAGAGAAGTTGCAGAAGCATTTGTCGATTTTCTTTACTCCACAGAAGCTCAACGAGAATTTGCTAAGTTAGGTTATCGTCCCGTTAACCCTACTGTTGTAGCAGAAGTGGCGTCGAAGTATGCTCAAGTCAAAACTCTCTTCACTGTTCAAGATTTGGGGGGTTGGGATACTCTTCAGAAGAAGTTTTTTGTTGATGGAGCAACATTTGACAAAATTCAGGCGGCTAAAAAGGTGTGAAAAGTCATAAGTCAAAATGGAAAGCCCAGAATTTCCCCTTGTCCAGCTTAAAGAGCTGCATCCTCCCTTAAATTCTCATCTCACGCTTTATATGCTGGAAAATTTTGGCTCTATGGTTAAACTTTCCAGCCCCTGTCCAGCGCAACAGTTGAGAGTACAAATCTGGACTAATGCTTTAACAAAGCTCAATAGTGAAGGAGATTGGCATGGCTATGATCTGGAGTATCAATCTCAAGAATCAAAAGATACCTTCCTCTTCCAAGGGTCTTTTATGCCCACCAGTGAAGGTGACTATCAATTTACTTATCGAGTCGGACTGAAGAACGATAACAATCAATGGCAATGGGCTGGACAGTATCAAGAGAATGGATATCTCAAGGTTGAACCGGCTTCTCCCGCGATGCTCTGGACGCAAGGTGCAAGCTATGTTGAGGTTTTTCCTTACATTTATGTGGGAAACTTTATTGCCGCTTGTCAAGCGGAAGAACTGGGAATAGATGCGGTTCTTAACTTAAGTGAGGAACTCATGTTATCTTTCCCATCCAACTCTAAGATTGCTTATAAGAAACTGGGGACTTTAGATGGAGCCCGACACCCGATATCGGATGAGATAGTATTAGAAGCTGTTAATTGGATAGATGAACAAATTAAGAAGGGCAAAAAGAAGGTATTAATCCATTGCCGAGCAGGGATTGGTCGGAGTGGCTCGGTAGGGGTAGCTTACTGTTTCTACAAGAATCCTGTTTGGAATTATGATCAAACTATCGAATACATTTGGAGCAAAAAACCAGACATTTATCCTCACTCTGGTCTTCAAGAAAGTTTGGAACGTCTGTTTTGCAGAGAATAATATATAGCCCCCGTTCTCTCGCACGGGGGAGAATGTCATTTCCAACATTCCAAAAAGTAGCAAAGCGGCAACGAGCAACCAAATGATGGTTAAAACTCTCTCCTCAGAAGCCTTACTTCAACTGCTCAATTAAGCGATCGCCTACTCGCAACGCATTGGCAATCACCGTTAATCCGGGACTCACACTGGCATGAGATGGGAAAAAACTGCTGTCTACGACATAGAGATTATGCACTTCGTGGGCACGACAGTCCAGATTCAACACAGAAGTCGCTGGGTCTTCTCCAAACCGACAGGTGCCGCACTGATGAGCCACAACCTGTACAGGCATATCACTGCGAGGATGGGTTGTGCGGTTAAATACATTGGGTTGAGACTGCTCAACGCTTTTCAATACATCAACCCAACGATATACCAAGCGATCATGCGCTTCTACATTATTCGCAGTGTAATCAATTCGCAGTTTGTCTCCCACATAGCGAACGCGATTGTCGGGATGGGGCAAGTCTTCCGTTTTCAGCCACCAACCAATTGAATGGGTTGCCAACTGCCGCAAGCCAAAATTTGGCATGAGTCTAGACAACGCCGATAAAACAGGGGGGGCTTCTGCAAAAATGACATCTTGAAAAATGCCACCAGAGTTTTGCACATGACCCATCGGATAGGGAAAATCCTTGTTTCCCCAATAAAAATCATTTAGCCCCAATGTGCGGGAAAATGACCCAGAATTAGCCGTCGAGGTTAACTGCACCACAACTGAAAGCAGTTGTTTCATCAAATTTCGCCCCACCTGATTAGAGCCGTTGGCAAGTCCGTTGGGGTGTTTTTCGTTAGTAGACCGCAGCAGCAATGCCGCCGAATTCACGGCACCACAGGCAAGCACTACGATATCGCCTAAAAATAAATAGGACTGTTCCCCAATTTTTGCTTCAACCGCTTTGATCTCTGAGCCTGATGGGTTGGTATGCAGACAAACAACTTTGGCAGAAGTTTTGAGCGTCACGTTCTCACTGTTTAGGATTGGCGTCACTCCAGTGTCTTCAGCATCGGTTCTACCCTGATCGCCCAAACCTAGTGGCAAATGAACGGGATGCAACCCCTGCTTAGAAAGAGTCTCCCCAATGCGTTCCACCATCGGCTCATGGGCAACTTCCGGAAAAGGATAGGCTTCGCTATGGGGCGGCTCGGTGGGGTCATCTTCGACTTTACCGTGTACTTGATACAGCTTCTCGGCTTCTGTGTAGTAAGGCTCAAAGTCCTGATATTTCAACGGCCATGCGGGAGAAACACCACTCTGATGCTGCACTTGCTCAAAGTCACGTTCGCGCCTTCGCTGCAAAACGCCGCTCCAAATTTTTGTATTGCCACCCACCGCATAATACGTTTGTGGATTAAACGGTTCCCCCGAATTGTCGTACCAAGTTTCAGGCGCATGAAATTGCTCTTTCTTAAAAACTTCTGTATCGACTAACTCGGAGCTTTCGCGATAGATCAATTCTCCCCGATCGAGCAGCAAGATCTTTTTACCCGTTGGTGCCAGCTTTCGCGCCAACGTCCCGCCGCCTGCACCTGTGCCAACAATAATTACGTCATAGTATTGGTCGTCAATGATCATATGGGTCTCCTGTTATGGGGTAGGGGGAAGGCAGAAGGCAGAGGGCAGAAAGGAATAGGGTTTGAACATCGCTTCTCTTTCTTTACCTAGTTAACCTGAGTTCGGGTTAAGCAGATTGGGGTAAAAGCCACTCCTGTAAGCATCAATCCTCAGCAGATTGCTTGCTGCTCCAAAAAAGTTGAAGTGCTGACTCATCAACTATGTAAGCTGACTCACTATCCCTAAGCACCCGTTTACCAAGCCGAGGAAAAACGCCAACATCTAAGCGTCCTGCTTCTCCACCTATCAGGTATATAAGGTCTTCATTGAATGGATTACGAAGATGATGGGGTTGTTGGGGTAGCCCAAATCCCATGAAGTCTCCTGGTTCAACTTCGTATTCCATATCTCCAATTTCCGCAATACCTCGACCTGACAAGATGTAAACCCATTCTTCTTCATTCTGGTGAGCGTGATAAATGAAAGATTCCTTACCCGGAGGTACACGAGCAATCGTCACACCAATGCGTTTAAGGCCGACAGCACGCCCAAGAAACCGTAAATAAATTTCTGAATTGGGATTGAGCGGGTGATGAAACTCAAACGCATCCATTGAATTAATCTCTGCTGCTTTCAGCAGAGAATGTTGTTCATCAGTCACGTTGATGTCCTCCTATAAAGTTGGCAAACGGTCTGAACACCGCAATAAAGCATCTAGACTAAACATAGGACAGGTGCAGGATCTGACGTTACTTTCAGCTCACTACCTGTCCCTTTCCTTGTCCCGAACTCAGGTTAGTTATCTTTATTTGTACCTTCCTACTTAATCTCCTTCCACCTTCTGCCTCCTGCCTTCTGCCTCCTGCCTTCACTCACTGCCAGACATAAATTAGCGTGTACAACACGATCCAAATGACATCGACAAAGTGCCAGAATAACGACGTTGCTTCAACACCAAAGAAACCGTTGTCGTAGTTACCGGGGATAAACGATCGCCCTAACATTAATGCTTGCAATAGAATTCCGGTGAGAACGTGCAAGCCATGAAATCCAGTTAATAAAAAGAACGTGCCGCCAAACAAACCGGACTGGTAAGTAAAGGGTAAACTGCGCCATTCCACCGCTTGCCCCCATAGGAAATAGCTACCCATCGCCATCGTTGCCAACAGAAATAGGCGAAATCCCCATAGTTTTTTATCGTGTAAATACCGCTCAGCCACATAGATAACAAAACTACTGGATACCAGCACGAGCGTATTAATAAATGGCGCTTTGGTTTCCAAGCCAGTAACACCGGGTGGATACCAGTCAGGAGTAGTGGTTTTGTAGACAATGTAACCCGCAAAGAAGCTCAGGAAGATGACACTTTCCGACAGCAGAAACACGATAAAGCCGAACTTACTATTGCCTGCTGCGTCATGCTCCTGATGCTGTCGAACGTTAGCTTCAATGTCTTGTGCGTTGCGTAGCTCCCCGGAAGGGTTGGCTCTTTCTGCTGTCATGATGATTCCTGCTGCGTCAAAGATTGAGGAAATTCAGTCAAGCCTGGATTGGGAATATTCCCTACTAATGGTTGATTTCTGCCATAGCCATAGGGACCCGAAATCACAACGGGCGTTTCTTCAAAGTTTTCGACCGTAGGCGGTGAAGAGGTGAGCCACTCTAAGCCGTATGCCCGCCAAGGATTGTTGCCCACTTTATCGCCACGAATCCAGGAACTCACCATGTTGAGAATAAACGGTAGCGTAGACAGCCCCAGCAAGAAGCCACCAATACTTGCTACCACATTCCAGTAGGCGAACTCTGGATCGTAGGAAGCCACCCGACGTGGCATTCCCATCAGCCCCAGAGGGTGCATTGGCAAAAAGATTAACGCAGTTCCGATATACGTCAGGGCGAAATGCAGTTTACCCAAGCCTTCGTAATACATGCGCCCAGTCATTTTCGGGAACCAGTGATAGATCGCGGCATAGATAGCCATCACGATCGCACCGTACAGCACGTAATGAAAATGACCTACCACAAAATACGTATTGTGAACGTGAAGATCGATTGGCACCGATCCTAAAAAGATGCCCGTGATGCCTGCAAACAACCAGTTGCTAATGCCACCGAGCGCAAATAGCATGGGCGTTGTAAACCGGATTTTGCCGCCCCAAACGGTCGCCACCCAGCCAAATACCTTAATGCCAGAGGGAATGCCAACCAGCATGGTTGTCACCATAAAAAACATCCGCATCCAGGGTGGGGTGGCACTAGCAAACATATGATGCACCCACACTGCGCCACTAATGACAGTAATCAAAATCGACGATGCAGCAATCACACGGTAGCCAAACAACGGCTTACGAGCATGAACGGGTAACACTTCCGAAAACGTACCAAATGCAGGCAGCACCATCACATACACGGCAGGATGGGAATAAAACCAGAAAAAGTGCTGGTATAAAATTGGATTTCCACCCCCTTCGGGGTTAAAGAAACTGGTGCCGATCGTGATATCGAGCAAAAGCATGATCGCACCACCTGTGAGCGCAGGTAGCCCATAAAGCTGAATGAGTTGCGCCCCCAGTACCGCCCAGACAAACGCCGGCGTTTTAAACCAGGTCATTCCCGGTGCCCGCATTCTAAAGATGGTCGTGACAAAATTCACCGCCCCCATAATCGAGGACACCCCTGAAATTGCCACGGATAGAATCCAGAGAACCTGTCCGTTAATCAAATTCCCCGTGGGGTTCTGCAAACTGACAGGCGGATATGCCCACCAACCCGACTGCGATGGACCTCCCGGAATCAGGAAACTCGACATCATCAATATTCCTGCAATGGGAATCATCCAAAACGAGACGGCATTGAGCCGGGGGAATGCCATGTCTCGTGCCCCAATCATCAAGGGCACCAGATAATTTCCCAGTCCCACCCAAACCGGAAACGTCCAGAAAAATAGCATGACTGAGCCATGCATCGTGAACAGCGCGTTATACACGGTGCGATCGACCAGATCTGCTTCGGGGGTAATCAGTTCACCCCGGATAATCATGGCAAACAGTCCACCAATCAGAAAAAAGACAAACGAGGTGACGATATATTGAATGCCAATGACTTTGTGGTCAGTGCTAAAGGTGAAAAATCGCTTCCAGTTGTCGGGCGCACCGGGATACGGCTGTCCGCGAACGACTTCTGGAGACTCGATCGAGATGTTCGTCATAAAATACTAGTCCTTCGCTAATCCTTCGATTCCCTACGGGACGCTACGCTAACGATCAATGGAATCAAGCCGCATTAGATAGCTGGGCTATCAGGTTCATGCTTCGGCGCATAGTTCACGACAGGCGGTGGTGCAGGTGGAATTGTTTCCCAACCGCGAACAGCAACCTTATCCTTGGTGTTACCTGCTCCTGGCTCAGAACTCTGGCTGTACTCGTAGGCTGCCTGGTTAAAAGCAGGGCTGGGCGTTTGAGCTGCCGCATCTGCTAACCATTGTTGGTAATCGCTCGCTGATTGCACCACCACATCTGTTTGATTAGCAGCAAAGTAAGTGCCGCTATACATGGAATCTCGTAAGCGATACGTTCCCGTTTTGACGGGAGTCAGTTCAATATCAATGTCCTCATGGGGAACAACATATTGACTCAAGCGAAATGCCGGAATGTAAAAGCCATGTAGCACATCCTCCGATCGCAACCTGAACCGCACCCGGCGATCGACAGGTAAATGTAACTCAGTGCTGGTGATATCCTGTTTTGGATAATGGAAAACCCATGCCCATTGCTTAGCCGTCACGTCAATTTGCTCAATGGGAGCCGTTTGGGCCGCATTCTGAATTTGCTGCTGAGGAGTGCTATCAAAGGGTTCAGCGTAAGCAGGCTGCATCACCTGAGGCATGTGCAAATGCACCAGTTCCATCGGGCCCCGCACTGCCATTTTTTCGTAAGTCCGATAGCTAACGAAGGAAAGCGTTAACACCAAAACCAATGGCACTCCCGTCCAGACAATCTCCAGCCAGAGGTTGCCTTCAATATCCGGGCCATCGCTCATGTCATACTTACTGGCGCGATGAAAGACCAACGAGTAGAGGAAGGGTCCCATCACACCTAAGTAAATGAATGTGCCTAACCCAGTGAAGAGACTGAATAAATCATCCTGCAACTTCGCTTCTGCTGCCGCTTCTGGCGGAAACCAGGAATAGGATTGCTTTGCCATCCAGAAACTAGCAAACGTAACCAGGATGGCATAGACCGTCATTATTAGAATTGCGCGAAGTTTCATCATGACAGCGATCGCATCATAGTTAGAACAGTGAACTGAGAGGATAAGGTAGGAGGCAGGAGGCAGAAGGCAAGATCAATGGTTACTGCTGCCCATTACCCATTCCCTTATAGTCGATTAGGATTTCCTCCTAAATGCAGCATTTGATCGGCTGTAACGTGAACGCCGAACTCACCACCCAGATGTGCACCCAGCGTTCCCTGCACAAACATCAGAGCAAAAACAAATAAACCAGCAGCCAGATAACTCCACTGCACCTGTCTTGCCATGTCTTTGCGCCAGCTATAGCGTTGAAACCCTCGCCAAACGGTCATTCCCACAATTAAGGTCAAAATCAGCACCCCTCCTACGCCGTGTAGAATCATTGTTTCCAAGGCATGAAGCCCCCAGGCGCTGGTGACATCCGCAAGTGGTACAGCCAAAGAAACTTCAAACAAACCCGCCATGACCGTAAAAAAGGTAATGATGGCTGATGCCAGCAGGTTATACCAACCAACATCAAACAGCGACGAACGGGTAACGGGAATCGCCAGAAACTTAAACGCCGCCTTGTCCAGGGGAAACAGTACCCCTACAATGTCAAAGGCGATCGCCACGATAAATAACCCTAGTGTTAGATGCACCAGGTTGGGATGGATGGGAATTTGGTAGGGCAACCCATTCACTCCCAAACTGCCCCACTCTTTCAGCAGGTCTGGATTCATGACAAGCCCTCTCTGATTGCATCTACAACAGGAATTGTATGCAAGCCATAGACCCATACGAGTAAGCTGCCCAGGTATGACTGAATACAAACTAGTCCAACTAGCAGTACACTCGCTGCAAGGTAAGGAATGGGTAACTGCGGCCTTTCCTGCAACCGAATCACATAGCGCCATGCGGTGACAATTGCCAGAATTGCTGAGAGCGACCAACCCAAAATTGTATGGACATTCAGCGTTGAAACAGATGCAGCGTAAGGTTCTGCCAGACCGGCTTCAATCTGTCCAAAAATAATTGCAATAAAGATTGAAACCGTTGCAAACGCCAGGTTCCACCAACTGACTTCATACAATTTGGGATTTTTTGTGAAATACCCAAGGACATCGCAAAATACTGCAAACAGCACCATCGCAATCACGAAATGCACCACGATTGGGTGAATGGTATCGGGGTAAGGAAGGTTGTGTTCGTTGAGAGGTGGAAGATAATTAAACACGGGTTTTCTACAAACATGCAGTGACAGGGAAATGGGGAGAGTACTGAGAAATTATGTGAGCAATTCAACTCCTTAAGGGGTATTTAATAAAGATTTAATAGACACAGAGCGATAACTCCTGAGTTTCAAGGATTCCTGTTTGGAGGTTATCCTCATTTTTTGTTTGACAAAATCAATCTAAAGACAGAAGCGTCCTCTCCGCTTCCCCGGTTTTGTGCTTACAAGGTTGAGTCTCCCCTGCTGCCCCAGTTGAGATTGTCGCGTGGTAAAAGTTGGGTTCGTCGGTTGAAGCACTGGCTTGGGTATCGCCGTTGCCGTCGTCTTTGCGCTGGTTGGAGGCGACACCGGAGCCACTTGGAGGTCGCCTGCATTTTCTTAGCAGCAGGATTCGATAAGGCTTTGAGGGCTATCTGGCACTTTTTCTCATCCCTGTTAGCTCAATTCCTAGATCCAACGTTCGGATCGCTAGACAAAAATATCGGATCGCTTTTAAACAAAGCTAAAACACTCAGGAAATCTTTACGGCTATCTCGAATACTCGCGTGAATTTTGGCTACCTTAACGACGGCTTTATCTCGATTTCGAGAGCCTTTGTGTTTGCCAGAGAGAACTTTTTGCACTTTACGCAATCGTTTGTAGTGTTTGTTCCAATGCCTAGGGTTAGCAATCTTCTCCCCCAGTTCCCCCAGCCTCAAGAAGCCTCCCCAGCTTGTAACCCTGCAACTTGAATGCAGACTAGCTTTAGTTGATTCCTACTTGGTCTAGCGATCGCGCTTTGGTTACATCATAATGATCCACTCTTGCTGAGGGTAGAGGAGACTACGTCTTCACTTTTCTAAACTAAAGATTAAGTTAATAACAACCCATGACAGTTAACCGAAACCTATGGCAGCACCAACCACAAATGGTTCATACTCAGACCAAGTAAATGCAGCGATCGCAACAGCAACTCAAATCGCGACGTCTGCGGCGAAGGTGGCTTCCAAGGCAGTACAGGTTGCTGCTGACGAAATTACAGGGACTACCATAGCGGTAGGCAAGACAGTTGGGCCTGAG
>DATNPV010000256.1:0-13244 GCA_036703055.1 Waterburya sp. | reverse complement strand
TGGAAAGTAAGTGGTGAAAGGAAATGCATCTGCACCGAAAAGGATGACCGGAATAGGCTTCTGCGTCCACGGGTCAGTGACCGTTTTTTTACTAGGTCTTGAAGATTTGGGCTGTGTACTTGGCATAGGAGCCGGTAGAGGTTTGGGTTCAGGGACACAAGCGGTGGAAGTACTCAGTACGAGTATTCCACTTACTAAGTAAACAAGAGTTCGCATGAGCAATCTAAATTTATAATGGCTTAATTGGTCACGATATATCTACCCGGTCAGTCTGCATTTTTCCGGTTATCTCTTCTAATAATTTTTGCCTTTTTTGAGAATTAGATTAGAAGAGAAAAGCGCTTCACCCAATTGATTCACCTGATTGGGTGATTTGGTGCTTAAGACCCATTTTCTTACGCACTTTTTCCCCCGCACCACCATGACTATGCAATCACTCCGGCGAGCAATTTCTGCTCGACCTCGGGGAAGTCCACAACCCAAGGCAAGAATGCCACCAATCAGCTTGATTAAAGCAACACGCCAATTGAGAGGAATGGGTGTCCGGTTGAGAACCGCTTTAACTCGAGGAATTAATGTTATAAAATTAGTGGTAGGATAATATGTTTAATTCAATGCTAAAACCAGCCTTATCTTAGCGGCAACGTAAGGAAATTAATACATGGATGAGCAACCTATCGATATCACGACCTATGTACAGCAGACGGCTCAACTGCTCAATTTGCCACTGGCTCCAGAACACCGCCCAGGTGTAGTAGAAAACTTTAGTAAAATTGCTGTGATCGCAACTCTAGTAATGGAATTCCCCCTACCGGACACGATTGTAGCCGCCCCCGTCTTTGAGCCATGAAGCCAGCGCATTGTCTCCCTGGATTCTGCGTAAAAATACTGAAGCCTCTCAATACCCGTTCATAATTCCGTATTTTCCCCGTAGAAAAATTTATTTTTATTCAATACCTTAGAGAAGTACGCATCCCGCTCATCAGTGATACTTCTTGAATACACAACATCGTTACCGAACTAACCGATGTGAACCAATTTAAGAGTTGCTGAGATAGTAGTTCAAAATTGGATTTATGAGCCAGCATTCAAAAAAAATACTAGTCATTGAAGACGAGACAGAGATTAGAGAAAACCTGGAAGAACTGCTTGCTAATGACTATGAAGTGATTGTTTCTTCAGGGGGAAGAGAGGGGATAGAAAAAGCACTAAAAGAACTGCCCGATGTTGTACTTTGCGATGTAACAATGGCAGGAGTAACGGGTCATAACGTCTTAACGGCTCTACGTTCTAATCCAACCACCGTTAAGATTCCTTTCATTTTTCTCACAGCTAAAGTTTCTAAAGATGATATTCGATTGGGAATGGAGCTAGGAGCTGATGATTATTTAACCAAACCTTTTACTCGAAAAGAATTATTAAGTGCCATCTCTGCTCGTTTAAAACGATTTGAGTTGCAATAGTATTGGGTGAATGAACACTTAGATTAGGAGCGTATCAGTATACGCCTCTAAACTCTTTTAAAAATTACCTCGAAACCGCTATATCCTAAAATCTAAGTCCTAAATTTCTCCTTCATACTTTGACTAATGGATTTGCCACAAGCCGATGCCACTACCAATGCCGCAGCCATTCGTGCGGGTGAGATTAGTGCTAAAGTGGTTGTCACTGCTGCCTTAGAACGAATTGCGGCTAGAAATGAATCGGTTAATTGCTTCACCGCTATCACCGCAGACTCCGCACTAGCACAAGCAGATAGCATCGATCAGCAAATTGCCCAAGGTGAAAATCCAGGTGATTTAGCAGGCGTTCCCTTTGCGGTTAAAAACTTATTCGATATTGCAGGTTTAACCACCCTGGCGGGGTCAAAAATTAACGCTGAAAATCCATCATCTACACAAGATGCTACGGCTGTTGCCCGACTTAAACAAGCCGGTGCTGTGTTAGTCGGTTCTCTAAATATGGATGAGTACGCTTATGGCTTTGTAACAGAGAATTCCCATTACGGCGCTACCCGCAACCCACACGATCCAACTCGCATCGCTGGGGGTTCCTCAGGGGGTTCGGCGGCAGCGGTAGCGGCAGGATTAGTCCCTCTCACACTGGGAACTGATACCAATGGTTCCATCCGGGTTCCAGCCTCTTTATGCGGGATTTTTGGATTGAAGCCTACCTATGGGCGTTTGTCGCGCTCTGGTGTAGCCTTATTTTCCAGTAGCTTGGATCATATTGGTATGTTTGCGCGTTCGGTGCGGGATATTGCCGCAACCTTTGATATCCTTCAAGGAGTGGACGATACTGACCGAATTTGCACCCATCGTTCTCCAGAACTGTGCTTACCTCAACTAGATCGTGGAATTGAAGGATTGCGAATTGCCCTGGCTGACGGTTATTTTGCTCAAGGGGGAGAATCGGAAGTCTTTGCAGCCGTTGGCAAGGTAGCGCAAGCACTCAATGTTACTGCAACCGTCACCATTCCCGAAGCCCATCGCGCTAGGGCGGCAGCGTATGTTATCACCGCTGCTGAGGGAGCAAATTTGCATTTTGCCAACTTGCGATCGCGCCCTCGAGATTTCGATCCCGCCACACGCGATCGCTTCCTTGCTGGTACTCTAATTCCGTCTCATTGGTACATTCAGGCGCAACGGTTTCGGCAATGGTATCGCGATCGCGTCCGGGAAATCTTTCAGAATGTGGATATTATTCTTGCCCCTACAACGCCCTGTGCTGCTCCTCTAATCGGTCAAGAAAAGATGGTAATTGCTGGAGACGAGGTGTTAGTTCGTCCGAATTTGGGATTGTATACACAACCGCTATCTTTTATTGGCTTACCTGTTCTATCCGTCCCCGTTCACCTTCCAGGTTACTTACCCTTAGGAGTACAAATTATTGCCGCACCTTACAAGGAAGCGTTGATTTTACGGGTTGCTGCTGCATTGGAATCTCAAGGGATAGTTTCTGCTCCAATCGTGCAATAATTCACATCCTGTATTCCCTCACTCAATCACTAGAAATTGAAAGATTTTTTTCTATTAGGACTGACGCCACCGGCCTGTTCTAGTTCTCAATCGAGTTCACGGCTGAAGCTCTCTCACGGTTTCAACGCGACTGTACTAGTTTTTCAATACATTCGACCACTAGAGCAGCGTTCACCTTTGGTTCTTTCAACGCGTCAATTTCTATTAAAGAGCGAGGACTAAGTGCCTTAAGATGCTTGAGTGTTGATTCAAATATATCAATCGCGTGAGTAATTTTTTGTCTTTGATAGTCTTCAGCCTCATGCTCGAATGCCCAGGATTGCATATTTTCACTATGAGCTTCAGCCGCTCGACCCTTAATCCGCTCTCGAACGGAATCAGCATCAATTTTCAAAAAAACGACTAAATGATTCTCTTTTTCAATCAATTTTGAAATCAGCTCTTTTTGAGCATTTCTAGAAAACTGTTTTCCATAGAGAGGTACATCATTGATATATTGCAGTGTTGCCTCTTCAAAAAGAACTACATCATACAGAGTATTTTGGGTATATTTTTCCAAAATTCCCATCCAGTACATAGGAGCCCTACTGGTTTGCAAACTGTCTTTATTTTTAGGCTGAACAGTCAGAGCATAGCGGTATGCACTGAAGGCAATCCTGGGGAATCGCAAGGCAGCGAGTAGGTAAGATAGTTTTGAATAATATTTAAGCTTTTCTATTATCCCTGGTGATTCACATGAGTTGTTAAATCCTGACTTAGTCATCCAAGATACAATTTGTTTTTGTGACGGACAGCTATATCCTCGGCGATTCAACTCCTTAATCACTAAACTCGCAATAGTGGACTTTCCTGACCCCATCATTCCTACAAATTCAACCACTATTGGTCTTGGCATTACAACTGGCTGCTCCAGCATATCTATTTGACTGAGTTGCTGATTTGTGAGAGTTTTGGACAGTATTTCCATAAATTCAGAACACCTTTCCTCTATGTTTTTTAAGCAAATTTTCAGGTGCGACGCTTGGCTATGCGACAGCGGTAAATCCTGATGAATGGATAGTCGAAAAAATCTTTTCCCCTCTGATTGAGTTTGTGATAAAAAGGGGATTGCAGACTGATTTGGAGTTAAGGTTAAGGATTTCTAGGAAATCTTGAAAGTTGACAAATCAAACTTAACTCCAAAAACGTTGTGTGTTGCACTAGTTCCTTGAATTTTATACTGATTTTTGGCTTTTAGTCTTGACTTATTTTCTTGACTATAAGTTCCTTAATCTCGATGTTTAAATCAGTAGTAACTGCATCTTTTTACTAATAGGAAAAATTTTCGAGTATAGTTGTTTCGGTAAATCGAAAATCCCTGAAACAGTTCTTCACCCTATGAAAAAATGTAGAGACAGCCTTCCAATTGATTTCCATCTTCAAAGGCTTAAACAAGGCTTAAATAAGGCTTAAACAAAAAGATACTTGCTCAAGATGTACTTGATGTGACTAAAATGTGTCAGAGATATGTCAAAACGTAGAACTCCTGCTACGATTGCCTGGAAACAGCCGCTTGATTGAACGCTGAAAAGCTAAGAGCATAGGCGTTTGAGCGTTAGCTCACAACTAGCAACTTCGTTAGATGAGAACATGACATCAAAGCCATCAACGGAGTCAGGAGAGAATTGATGAAAACTTACGACTGGATTGTGGTGGGTGGTGGAATTACGGGTGCGGCGCTGGGTTACGAACTGGTAACTCAAGGCTTCAGTGTGCTGCTATTGGAGAAAGATGCCACGCTACAAAATGCTACCCGCTATAGTTATGGTGGCCTTGCTTACTGGTCAAGTACATCTGAGTTAACTCGTCATCTATCTTACGAAGGAATAGAGATTCACCGTCATTTATCTGAAGAATTAGATACGGACACTCAATTTCGCGAACTCGATTTGCTACTTACTATTGCCTGTGAGGATGATCCAGTAAAAGTAGCGGCTGAGTATGCCAATTTCGCGATCGCCCCTCGTTTACTGAGTGTAGAAGAAGCTTGTGAATTGGAACCGTTACTCAATCCAAATGCGATCGCAGGAGCACTCACGGTTCGCCACGGTCACATCCATCCCGAAAAAGTCACCCAAGGATATATTGAAGCATTTTGCCGTGCTGGGGGTGAACGGCAAACAGCTCAAGTGGTCGAATTGTTGAGACGTACTGATCAAATTGAAGGTGTGAAAACACCCAACCAAACTTATTACGCTGCCAACACAGTTGTTTGTGCTGGAGGGTTAAGTCGTGCCTTACTTCATGCCTCAGGAATCCCTGTGCGCTTGTACTTCACCCATGCGGAAATGATTGAAACGTTATCGGTTGACCTACAACTGCGAACCATAGTAATGCCAGCCAACCTAAAACGATTTGCTCTCGAAGCCAAAGCGAGTACCCTTGAGGTTGACGCCTTATGGGATGAACCAGGTCATGAGCTAGTACCCTTTATTTTAGACGCTGGAGCGATCCAATTTCTGGACGGTAGTTTACGGATGGGTCAGATCAGCCGCGTTTTGACTGACCCCTATGCTAAGGTAGACTCAGCCGCCAGCGAAGCAGCGATTCGTAGCCAAGTAGGTAGCATTTTACCAGCGCTAGAGAGAGTACCAGGTTCGTGGCATCATTGCCTAGTGGCTTTCAGCAGCAATCGCCTTCCTCTGGTTGGGGCACTGAGGCATATTGAAAGAGTTTACCTATTTTCTGGCTTTACCAATCCCTTGGTGTTTGTCCCTCCCCTAGCTAAACGCTTTGCGAACTGGGCAACTGAACAAGATGACTTTATCATTAACCAACTATCTTTTAGCTGAGATATTTCACTCAACTAAGTAGGCGGAAATAAATCAACATAACTGTTTTTTGTCTATGCCCCACGCCTCATGTTCTATGCCCAGCCATGACAGTGATGTTTAAATTCACCCAACCACTTACAGTGGTGAGTGATGCTACAATCAGAAACTTCCAGGGGCATCTGCTGGTCATAAGTAACCTCCTTTGGCGGTAGGGGCGTATTAGATATACGCCCCTGTATCTTCCGATATCCTCCTCTCAAGTGTTTTAAGAATGGTCAAGAACGTCAAAGGCTAAAATACGAGACTCCAGTTTGTCTCAGGGTTTTAGTTCCCCTATCCCAGTTAAAGAGGACATAGCTCAAATAGGGCAATAAAAATTTTTTTTCAAAAATACTATTAAAATACCTGCGAAGTAGGTTAGTGAAATTAAACATTGCTGTGAGGATTGGGTATAGGGCATGGGGCATAAAACAGAAATAGTTATATTGATTTATGCCTACCTACTTAGCAGCAAGTTAAATCTTGTTGAGTAAGACAGCTATTTATCAATTCTTTTAATTTAAATCTCTTATAAATAATTGATCTAAATTTAAGATAGGCGATTAAGTTTGAAGGTTAGAATCTGAAACATGAGCCTGGAGCGTTCATCTAATGGGCATCAGTCCCCTCAGTCTCCTGTAGACTTGAGGCAGCCTCGGTCGAGTAAGGCCCCTAGTCAACAGAGTGAGACTGAAAACGGTAAAGCCATATACCCAACAAAAGCTGATCGAGAGGAGTTTTGTACCTTCTTGAATAGTCTTCCCTGCATTGGCTTTACGCTGAATTCAAGGCAAACTATTCTTTCAGTCAGCCAATTCGGTGCTGCTTGTCTCGGTTATAACGCTCTGGAGTTAACTCAAAAATCAGTCATCGAGGTAGTTTACCGGGAAGATAAAGTCACTTGTCAAGCTAAGTTAACAAACCTTCAACAACAACCGCATCAGATTCATCAATGGGAAACTCGCCTTGTGCGCCAGAACGGTAGCCTTCTTTGGGTTAGAGCAAAGGCTAGCGTGGTATCAATCGGTGAATGGCAATCCGTTATCAGTCTCGTTTGCGAAGACATTACCCAGTGCAAGCAGGCAGAGGAAGCACTGCGGCAAAGCGAGGCGCGGTTCCAAGCAATTGTTGAAGGGAGTTTGGATGCTTTTTTTCTGCTTCAATGTGTACGAGATGAAACAGGTGCCATTGAAAACTTTAGAGTTGTCGATTTAAACTCGAACGGCGAGAAGCTGATTGCCATGTCCAAAGATGTAGCGATGGGCAAGATGCTTAGTGAACTGCCACCCATCCATCATACCGTTGATTTTTTTGACCGATGTGTGCGCGTGGTGGATACAGCAGAAGAGTTGGAAGAGGAGTTTCCCGTTTCCATAGCAGGAGTTAGTACCTCATGGCGGCATCAGCAGGTGGTGCCTTTGACGGATGGAGTAGCGATTACGTCCAGAGATATCACCAAGCGGAAACAAGCAGAAGAAGCGCTACAACAGCAATTTCTCAAAGAACGGCTAGTGGCTGTGATCGCACAACGCATCCACCAGTCCTTAAACTTGGAGGAGATTCTCAATACAACCGTTGCCGAAGTCCGGCAATTTCTCGTTTGCGATCGCGCGATTATCTTCCGTATCCATGAAGATGGTAGTGGCGTCATTGTGGTGGAATCGGTAGATTCTGGCTGGGATAGTATCTCAGGCACCAGCATCAATGATTCCTACTTTGCACGAATGTATGTGCGGCTTTATCAACAAGGGAGAGTTCAAGCCGTAGAGGATATCTACGAGGCGGGGTTGACAGACTGCCATCGGGATTTATTAGCTCGGTTTCAGGTAAGAGCTAACTTAGTGGTTCCCATTGTCCACGAAGAGAAATTGTGGGGGTTGCTGGTTGCGCAACAGTGTCGCGAACCTCGCAAGTGGCAGTCATTGGAAATCGATTTGCTCAGTTCCCTGGCAACTCAAGCCGCGATCGCGATTCAGCAATCTGAGCTGTATCAGCAGGCACAAACAGAAATTATTCAACGTCAGGAGGTAGAAGAAGCATTACGGCAGCAGTTTCAGAGAGAGCATTTAGTCGGTGCAATTACAGCCCGCATTCGACAATCGTTGAACTTAGAGGAAATTCTCGGCGCCACAGCGGCGGAAGTGCGACAAGTTCTTCACACAGACCGAGTCGTTATTTTTCGCTTTGAGCCAGATTGGAGTGGGAATATTGTTGTAGAGTCGGTGGCGTCTAGTCGTTTCTCGATTTTAGGCAGGAATATCTACGACCCCTGTTTTAAAGAACATTACATCGTACCTTACCAACAAGGTCGGGTCAAGGCGATTGAGGATATCTATACAGCGGATTTAGACGAGTGTCATAGGAATTTACTGTCCGAACTTCAGGTACGAGCGAACCTAGTCGTACCCATTCTACAAAGTGAACAAACTCGCCCTAATTCCAAATCTCAACCTCACAATCGGTTGTGGGGATTGCTGGTGGCGCATCACTGTTCAGAACCCCGGAAATGGCGACAGTATGAGACTGACTTGCTGACATCTCTTGCCTCTCAAGTCGCGATCGCGATTCAGCAAAGCCAACTGTATCAGCAGGGTCAATATCAGGCTCAACGCGAACAAGCGCTCAATCAGCTCACTCAAGCCATTCGTTGTTCTCTAGACTTACAAACGATTTTCTCAACAGCCACGCGTGAGATTGAGAAACTCCTGAGAGTAGACCGCACTCACATTGTGCAGTATTTACCGGCACAAAAGCTTTGGGTAAATGTTGCTGAGTCTTGTAAAGGTGTGTGTTCACCGGTCAGTATCAATCTGGAAATGCCTGATGAAAATAATCCGATTATCGAAAAGCTCAAGCGTTTAGAAGTTGTTCGGATTGACGATACGAATAGTTTTGAGGACGAAATTAATCAACACATTGCTCAACTTTTTCCAGGTGCTTGGTTACTGGTGCCACTTCATTTTGGCGGCTTCGTGTGGGGAGCACTCGCACTAATGATGAATCAGGGGCCTTACCCTTGGCAAGACTCGGAAGTAGAATTAATTGGTGAGGTAGCTGACCAACTAGCGATCGCTCTGCAACAAGCTGAACTCTACAAGCAAAGCCGCAGTGCCACTGCACAAGCGCAGACACAAGCGCAACAATTGGAGCAAGCGTTACTAGAATTGCAAAAAACACAAGCTCATCTAGTTCAGAGTGAAAAAATGTCCAGTCTGGGACAACTCGTGGCTGGTGTGGCGCATGAAATCAACAATCCTGTCAGCTTTATCTATGGCAACTTAATCCATGCTCGTGAATATACGAGGGACTTGTTAGGTTTAATTGAACTTTATCGGCAGCAATACCCCGAACCTACGCCGGAAGTTGAGTCCGAAATTGAAGGAATCGACCTGGAATTTCTGATGGCAGACTTGCCGAAACTGCTGGATTCAATGCGCGTTGGAGCCGAGCGAATTTGTGAGATTGTGGCAGCGTTACGTAACTTTTCTCGCCTGGCTGAAGCGGAGATGAAAGCCGTTGATTTGCACGATGGCTTGGATAGTACGCTGATGATTTTACACAACCGATTGAGAGCGCAAGGAGAGCATCCGGAAATTCAGGTGATTAAAGAGTACGGTGACTTGCCAAAAGTAGAGTGTTATGCAGGCCAGCTCAACCAAGTGTTTATGAACTTGCTGAGCAACGCGCTGGATGCTATTGATGAGCAAAACCAAAAGCGATCGCTGGACGAAATTAAAGGTGATCCCAGTTTTATCCGCATCCGGACTGCACTCCTCAATCAGTACGAGGTCGCAATCAGCATAGCCGATAATGGCCCAGGCATGACGGAGGATGTTAAAGCTAGACTGTTTGACCCCTTTTTCACCACAAAACCGGTGGGCACGGGTACGGGATTGGGATTATCGATCAGTTATCAAATTGTGGTGAACAAACACGGGGGTCAATTCTACTGCAACAGCCAGTTAGGGCAAGGTACGGAGTTCGTGATTCGGATTCCGATCTCGCAAGATGCGGAGAACTCCTAGTGTTCTATGGCATTAATGCTGAGGAGTTTGTAATAAGTAGAGGGATCTAATTAATCGTAAGGCGGGCATTGCCCATGATACCCCTCCAAGCCTGACAACAATTCGTTTCTAGGCAATGCCCACCCTACAACTTCGTACCGGGTTATATCATGTCCGGCTGAACACTGATCATTAGGACTGATCATTAGGACTGACGCTCCCGGCGTGGGGACGCGGGGACGCACAGAGATTCTTTGATAAGTAATTAGGCGGACTTGATGCTACTTCACCAGGACTTACGCAATATCCATTGATTAGCCCCCCTAACCCCCCAATTTTGGGGGGCAAATGCGTCAGTCCTATTCACGATCAACTGTTACAGCAAGCATCCTTATCAATAGCTTTCTGAGCAGCACCAGGGCTATAAACTGCCCCCAGAAAAGAGCTTCCAACCGGAACTCCTAGCGCCTTCTGGATACCAGGGCTAACCTCAAACCTAGTATCGGTAACTGACTTATCGCGGACGTAGCCTGTAGTTTGCTTACCGTTAGCACAAATCGTGTAAACATCATCGCAATTACTGCGCTTAAACTGGTTCCCTGGAAGCGCCATCCAGTTATCGTTGTCATCACATCCCCTTTCCAGAGCATTCTGGCAGTTGTTATCACAGGTAAAAGTGGGCGTCCATGTTTCGCTGGGACATTTTTTGCCAGGTTCAGCCTTGGAAGTCGTTTTTCCAGGACGTTTGATACCATTTTCCGGATCACAGCAAACCCAAGCAGAGTTGAGAGTCAAAAATTGACAAGTGCCTTCCGAAAGGATTGTTCTCGTACAGGGGTTTTTCGCTACTTTGGGTTTCTTCGCCGATGGGTTTGCCGGAGGTGATGACACCTGTTTTTCAGTGGCAACTCCTTCAGGTGCTGTCTGTTTAGCTTCACTTTCGAGAGGATTTTCAGCCACACCCGTCTTTAGCTGCCGTTGCAAGTTCATGGATTGCTGAGCCTCCTGTTGTACAGTGTGCGTCAACTCGTGCGCCAGCAACGTTTTCCCCGCTATCGTTCCTGGTTCATACCGCCCTGCCCCAAATACCACATCTCGCCCCACCGTGTATGCCAGCGCATTGACTGCCTGCGCCGACTCTGCTGCCCTTGCATCCGTATGTACCCGCACTCGGCTAAAATCATGAGCAAAACGAGATTCCATAAACATGCGGGTATCACCTTCTAGAGGCTGACCGGATGATCGCAAAACCTCATCCACAATTGACGGCACCTCAGCAGGCTCAGTCTGATTGACAGCAGCACGGCGTTGCAAGGGCGATCGCTTTTTCTGGCACTCTTCACACTCCCCGCCTGCGATCGTATGCTGCCCACAAGAGGTACATTTACGTTGCAAGATACTACTACTAGAAAGCGGTGATGGAGTTGGAGTCTGCTGCTGAACCTGAGTTCTAGTTTGGCGAGTCATTGGCTCATCCCTCGATATACGGCTTGAGCGATTTGTTGTCCCATCTGAGTGGGATTGATATTAGGGGTTAGTTCAATGGGAGGAATAGACACAGAAGGGACTGCACCCCCCGCTTGCCAACCGGGTGGCAATCCTTCAGTTGTCAGCAATCGCGCCAGTTCGGCTTCCACCGTTGCTTGCAATACTCTGCGATCGCTAGGGTAAAGGTTCACCCCGTCTACAATTAACCGTTCGATATGTAGATTGATGTTCATCCCGTTGCTCCGTTAGAAGTTGAAGCGCGAAAATCACTCTCATTAATCGGTCGATCCAGTTTGCGGAACTCCGTGCGTGCGGCTGCCAGAAGCAACGGCATCGTCACTGCACTACCCGCCTGAGCTGCCAAAAATGCCGCATTGATGGCAATATTGTGAATACTCCCCCCCGTGAGATTGAACTGAGCTAAGCGGTTAAAATCTAAATCCTCAGTAGGCGTCTGGGAGGGAAATACCTTTTGCCACATCGCCTTGCGTTCCTTTACACCTGGAAAAGGAAAATTGACGATAAACCGCAGCCGCCGCATAAATGCCGCATCCAGAGAACTCTTCATATTCGTCGCCAGAATCGCTAACCCGCGATAGGCTTCCATTCGCTGTAACAAATAGTTAATTTCGATATTCGCGTAGCGATCATGACTATCCTTCACCTCAGAACGCTTGCCAAACAAAGCATCCGCTTCATCGAAAAACAAAATCGCTCCCCCATCTTCCGCTGCATCAAACAGGCGGCGCAAATTTTTCTCCGTTTCTCCGATATACTTACTAACCACCGCCGAAAGGTCAATGCGGTAGAGATGCAAGCGTAAATCATTGGCAATCACTTCCGCTGCCATCGTCTTACCCGTCCCACTTTCACCCGCAAACAAAGCGTTGATACCCAATCCCCGGTTCATCCGCTTGTGAAAGCCCCAGTCTTCATAAACTTTGTGGCGCTGCCGCACTTGCTCAGCAATTTGGTGCAGCAGGTTGATTTCATCCGCAGGCAGAACGATATCATGCCAAGTCGCTTTGGTATCGAGGCACTGCGCTAGGGAGTCCATTCGGGGACGAGTACGGTGTCGGCAAGCATCCCACAACTGATTTTGGATGTGGAAGGGTACTCCCTGTGCCATCTGCTGATTTGACCTCTCTTCTAACCATTCTCCTGTAGGGAGAGGGGAATCTTCCTCCCCCTTCCTTTGCAGGGGGGTTGAGTCGGAATTCGGGATTGCAGGAGTGGACGTTTCCGTCAGCACCGATTGAGCAATCTGATCAATAGTGACCAAGTTGAGGTTAAACTGACTTGCCAACCATTGTGGAGTGCCACTCGCCTCGCCTCCTAAGGCTGACTGCCAAACCGCCTTTTGTTCAGATGGTGTGGGCTTTATGATATCTAAGCTGATCGTTGGGCGGTTTGTGGAGCGGGTTTCGCGGGTGTCGAGGAAAAATATACCGTTACTGCGAACCCAAAAGCGATGCAATGGCGATGCCAGCCCTTCTCCTGGGGCTGTGCCTTCAACCTCGTGGGCATCTAAATAAAGGGCAATGGGTAGTAGAAAACTTTCCCTTTCCCACAGTCGGGCAAAGCTTTCTAACTCACTAGCCTGAGTGGGTAGCAGTTCCACTGGCAGGCGGTAGAGGTGCAAACCTAACTGCTCACACGCCTTTTGTGCTACGAGTTGCTTACTCAGGGAGTCCGTTCCTAACAGCTGGATGAGTGGACGCTGCCAAGGATTACCCTGTTTTAACTGTTGCGCGATCGCATCAACTGCCGTCTGCTGAGAGGCTGGCAATTCCACCTCACTCTCCCCTATCTCCAGCGGCACGAGCAGTCCCGTTAATCGCTCATCCAGGTAGTTTAACCCTTTAATATAGTTCACAACCCGTTCATCAGCCCGTATTGGACTGGTCGTTAAAGGTTGAGCA
>DATNPV010000249.1:0-7544 GCA_036703055.1 Waterburya sp. | reverse complement strand
TTACCTCTTAGTTGACCTTTGTCGTTTAGGCCAACCCATTGTCCCAACCCCCAAAATGGGTTGGTTTTTGAAAGTTTTTCAGGGATTTATCAGAGAAACAAAAATTGAGCGATCGCTCCTTTCATGAAGGGATTTATTAATAATTAAATAGCCTGAGATTCCAGCCAATAGCCAAAATTTCTAGTAGCTAGTTTAATGAGTTGGCTTAGCTATTTAATAACCTATGTAAAGCTAATTTATCGTACCTCTAGCTTTAGTTAGACGTTCTTATTAAGTTATTGGGTGTCACTATATACAGAACTGGTTGAAGGATTAAAGGTGATTTAGCAATTCACTATGTAGCTCTTAATGACTAGTGGTTCATGTCATTAGTTTTGATTGGTTAAGTCTAGTTCGTAGTAAGCGCTTACTACAAACTCCTCAGAATTAATGCCATAGAGTACTAGAGTTTAAAGCTGCAAGCCGCGAACAATCCCTCAACTCTCCTGTGTTTTTTTCCGGATTGTGTTCCACCTTAGCTGGGTAGCCGATTTTCTCATGACTTGCTGCCCAGCCAGAAAGGATTGACTCCTTTTTGGGCAAAAACCATCCACGCCGTTGCTCCGACATGCAGGCGGTGAAAATAAAACCAAGGTTCTCCAGTGGGTAGTGCAAAACCTGTTGTCAGTCCATCGCGATTAACAGCAGGTATTCCACCGGAGGCATCTTGTGCCGCTAAGAGAGTTGAGAGTAAGGGTTTTGACTTGTCATGTTGGCCTGTATATTGGTATGCTACCGCCATCTGTGCCGTTCCTTCATACCAAATGCGATCGCGGTCTTGGTTAAAATCAAAACCGCCACCTACTCGAAGTTTCTTCTGGGCATAGTTGAGGGCTTGCCAATACGGTTTGCCTTCCTCCCTCAATACCAGTGGCGCCCAAGCCTGAACATCTAACGGAATAATCTCTCGATTGACCGTCACCCCATCCAGTTTAGTACCTGTCCAAAACTTCCCGTCCTTCTCATCCCACATACTGAGGACAAATTTTTTGGCAGCATTGGCTCGTTCTTTCCACGCCAAGTTGCCGGTGATGGAATAAAGCCGCCAGAAGGCTGCATACAAATCAAGATTGTGTTCTGTAGATTTGTATTTCAATACGTTAGGACTTGGTTCCCAACCACTATAACCGCCAATATACCCGCCTACACCTCTAGAATCTCGGCAATGTTGCTCGACCCATTCTCCCATCCGTTCAGCTGACGCTAAATAGGGTTGAGTTCCATACGTTTCGTAGTATCCCAGCAGTGCCAGCATTGCCCAGGCTACATTACCTGTATGGGTACTTACCTGAAACTCATCTTCTACCCATCGATTTTCTTTGGTATCGTACCATCCTGGTAGCAGAACACGACCATCCGATGCAGCGAGTTTTCCTGCCCGATAGGAATTGCGAATCCGACCGTCTTTGTAAAAGCGATCATGATTTTGGGCGTATACTAAGGCATCGACTATTCGCTGCGCTCGTTGTTGGTCGCCAGAAGCCATGAAAGCTAGGGCAGCGACGGCATTGTCATAAGTAAATGCTACATCCTGCATTGTGCGCTCAAAGTCTGTGGGCGATGCTGTTGTTTTAAAGCTGACTAAGAAACTTACATCACCTGTGTTTTTATCGCCCACTGCATGAGGCGGTGCGGAGGTATTCGTGCTTGTGCGATCGCGATCGGCAACTGTAGCCAGATAACTATAAGCACTCGACTGAGCATCCGCAGACTGCATTTGCGGATGGCTACAACAAGTGATGGCAAGAGTTACCACAAATATTAGTAGAAAGCGGGGAAGCCGTTTGCTCATCAACCTAGTACCCTCCGCGAAACAGAAGAATTCAGAATGAGTTAATATTTTCCGTTGCTCAAGTTACCTATCATGAATCAGGTAAAGTCGAACTTTTTGCTGACTCCTGACTCCCTTATCGCAATGCTTTCAGAGGATAGAGCTCAAACAAGCTGCGGAATAATGCAATTAAAGCTTGCCATTCATTGGCTACCTTAGGCTTCTGCCAATGATTGACTCGACAGAAGGCAAATTCGATAATGTTTCTCTGCTGTTCAAGCGTCACGTCTAAAAAATAACAGCCAATCACGTCACCCACTCTCTTCACTTCAGCCGTGAGTTTAATTGACTCTCCTGGGATAGAAAATTCCAGCATTTGTCCCAGGGTTAGAGACAGGTTTTTCGGTTTATGGAAGGCCATTCCCGTTTCCGAAATATCTACTAGATTGGAAGAATAAGTTGTTTCTGAGCCATCTAAAACCCTAATTTTACACTGTTCTGAGCACTTCACTCGCAGAGCCTGCCGTTCTTCGACTAAATCGATGCCTGCAATAATGCTAATGCCTAAAACAATGACGATAAACTGAGCCCACAGTAAATTGATGACTTCAGCCTCGATAAAAAAGTTTGAATTGTAGGCTTTCCAAACACTAATACTAACAGCTACCAAGTTGACGAAGAGCAAGATAATCAGAGGGCGCATTAACTTGAAATTCAGAGTAGTCTGATTATTACTTAGTCCTTTAGCCGTGACATTAAATTTTACTTTCCGTTTAGGAAACAAGAGAGTGCTAATAACTGTTGGAAACAGATAAAAGCACATCAGAGCATTATAGGAGTAAGTTACTAAAATAGTTCGGCTACCAATGACCCAAGAAACCAAAAACAACCCAAAAAAGTAGTTGGGCACCCAATAATCAATAATGTCGAGAAGGGATGTGTCCATCGATCGCATCCCCAACAAAAAAAACAAAGCGGGTGCAAAGTAGCTGATACTTTGAGTCGCTTGATCGACCCAAAAAATCAGGCTGGACATGTGGTTGATGCGCTGTATCAGGTTTAACCCAGGAAGCGTCATTGGATTAAATCGAGTGTACAGAATTTTGATGGTTCCTTCTGCCCATCGAACACGCTGCACAAGATACGAAGAAAAGTTCTCGGGTGCAGCACCCACACTTACCATTTCATTGAGAAAAAGAGACTTGTATCCCTTCGCTTGCAACGACATTCCCGTCGCCCAATCTTCCACAATCACGCCAAGGGCAATTCCACCAACTTCATCGAGATACTTGCGCCGCATCAGGCTAGACGTTCCGGTACAAACTACACTATTTGTATAGTCACGTCCCGGCTGAATGATGCCATAAAATACAGTTTGCTCATGAGGGATAATTCGACCTCCTAAATTAATTTCGGGTTGGTCGGGATTGTAGAAATTCTGAGGTGTGACTACCATCGCCACCTCAGGATTTTCAAAAAAACCAACGGTGCGTTCTAGAAAATTTTCTAAAGGGATGAAGTCAGCATCAAAGACAACAACAATGTCACCTTTGGCATGTTGCAAGCCATTATTGAGATTTCCAGCCTTAGCATGAACAGATATATCACGGGTTACATATTTGCAGCCCAGCTCTTCGGCAAGTTGTTTGACATGGGGTCGTTTGCTATCATCTAGCAACCACACTTCTTTATTGGGATAGTTCATCGCTTGACATCCCACCACTGTCCGCCTCAAGACAAAATTTGGCTCATTGTAGGTGGGAATCAACACATCAACACTAGGCGTGTATAGTCCCTTCCAAATCCGTTCTTGTCCCTCATCTGCTTCAGGACTATGATTGGTCAGTATTAACGTTTGGTAGTTCAGAAGGGTGACATTCACAACGGCAATAAACTCCATTGTGAATAACGCTAGACTAATCGGGCCGTTATACCAATCCAGTATTAACGTTTCTGTAAGGCGCCAATACAGGTAACGTAGACTGAGAAATGATGCACCCAATGAGAGGGCAATCTTGAGCCATAAAGGAGGTGCTTGTGTAAAAATCGCACGGCATACTAGAGTAATGCCTATCACTGACGCCAACGGTATTAGTCTATCGGATTTGTGAACAAGCCCGTCTAAACTCTGTCCTAATACAATCCAATCAATGATGAAAAAGGCAAAAACTAGAGCGGTAAAAAAGAACTTCCAAGCACGAAAACTCATTCGTTTTTACCAAGATGGTAGGTTGGCTAATAAGGAATCTTTTGGCTGAATATTGACCTTAGCTACTTGTCCAACTTGGCAGAATTGCCCTAAATTTTGCTTGCTGCCAATTAATTTTTGTGGATCGTCCAGTTCAATTCTCACCTGTGCTAGCTGCTGATTTTGTAAATCAGGAGCATTGATAGCTATGTCCTGCCCTAACTTCTCTTTACTGGACAACGGAGAACGAATGGTTTTTATCCTGCCATTGAGCTTCAAGTTACTGCCGTAAAGTTCTACTTTTGCATCAGAGCCAATGGATATTCGCTGCAAAGCATCAATGTTCACAAAAGCATCGACCCAAAGTTGCTGACAATTCAATTCCTTCAGCAATGGCTGTCCTGAGTTAACTTGTTCTCCATCCTGTACCAGGACTTCCCACAGTACTCCTTTACTAGAGGCAAAAATTGGGTAGTTTTTTTGAGCGGCACTAGATTGTTCAGCTTGCTCAATTGCTTTTTCCTTAGCCTGGATACTGAGTTGAAGCTCTGTTTTCTGCCGCATCAAGTCAGCTACTTCTGGATTTAGCGTTGCTAATTTTGAGCTAAAAGATAACCGATTTTGCTGTAGCGGGGGCAAATTATTTTTCAATTTTTGAAATTTTGTCTGTTGGTCTCTTAGCTGTTGTTCTTTGACTAGCTCTACTCTAGTTGTTTCAAGCTTGACTCTTGCTTGCTCTATTTGCTTCTGACTGACTCGCCAGGTATTCAAGACTTCCTCTACTGAGAAATTAGACATCGCTCCTTGCTTGGCAAGAAATCGATACTTTTCGTATTTAGCCTTAGCAACCTGTTCGTGATCGTGCGCCATTTTTAATTCAATCTCAGCGGCTTTAATATTTTGCTCGGCTACACGAACTGCTGAGTCAGATTTAGTTTGTGCTGTTTGGGCTTCTAATCGATTAAAAGCAACTTCTCGTACTGTAGAAGTTTCTCCTTCTAAGGAGGATTCATTAGCTAGTGGCTGGTTTCGCTTCGATTGAGAACTTTTACCCGATAAAGAAACTTCGCGAATTTTGGCCTCAAGGGATTCCAACTTGGTTTTATCGGTTACTAATTCAAGTTTCAGATTCTGCAACCATTGAGAATTCGCTAAAGGTTCCTTCACTTTGAGCAATAGTTGCTTCGTCTTAATTGGCATCCCTGAATCTAGACTCTTCTGGGATTGAATTAGACCGCTCATGGGTGAGTTAATCGTAACAATCTTGCCGTTAACAAATGCCCTTGTTGCCGTGACTGAAGTGACTCGATTGGCAGTGAGGGAAATACCCCATACTAATAGCCCGGCTCCAGCTCCAAACAGAATAACTCTATTCAGTAATTGAGGTAGAGGCAAAGGCTTCGGCGGATTAATTACATCCTGTTTAGGCTTGTTAATTAATTCCTGTTGAGGCTTAGCGGCTATGGTCATACTTCAACCTACCTATTTTCTTGTGAGATTTGGACTACTGCGAATTGCTATCGAGTACTGCCTTATTTTTTCCCATCCGCACCAGACTGGCATCCTATATTCATTCCCAGTCTTTATCTGGGAATGAGCTTAAGAAAACAACACTTACTCAGCGATTGAAAGGCTATTTTTGTGCATGTAAGGATTCCCAAGGCTAGAGTTGATCGTTCCTTGAGTTTGATAACTCATCGACTTCAGAATGATTTAGTTAGTAGTAAATACTTATAACAGTCCAAAAAGTGGCTCTAGTTAAGGCTAAAGCAAAGCCTAATTCAGTGAACACGCTACCCTTCCAGTAGCGATAAATGTCTTCAGCAGACTTGATTAGGGGTTCACAAAATTTCATTAACTTTTGTGAAAGTGAGCAGAATCTTTTCTCTGGTTCAAGAGAAGTTGTAGCAGTTCACAGATTCTTCAAAAATCTATCTAAAGGAGTATTCCTTACGATATTGAAATTTTTTTTTCTTTACTGTAAAGCTTGGATGAAGAGTTGGATAAAGCTTTGGTAAAGTGCGCCTTTAGGGAATTATAAAATTACTAAAAAAATGATACTATGAAAGATTTACTATAAAAAAATTAGTTCACTACTAACAATTGATTTGAGCTATATAAAGTTTTGATGAAGCGCTTGATAAAGCTTTAGTAAAGTGAACAATTACGAACAGAACAATCACTCATACATTGGTATTATACAAAATTTTTCCAAACTACTCACTGATCTACTAATCTTTGATTTGGGCTGAAATTCACCTAAAGATTGATTAAGTTTCTGCAAAGCAGGTATACCTATTCCTAAAAATTTTATAATAACTTGCTACAATGAAAGTTTTTACATAATCTAACCCTGTGCAGATAAAAGCTCAACAGGCTTCTTTCAAGGGATTTGGAGTCGTATGAAAGCTTTGATGAAGCGTTTGTAAAGCAATTATGGAGCAAAATGTATAACTCCCTGATCGGGTATTTAGTTCCGTGGACCATACCTTATGAGAGGTCAACTGTCCTGATGTTTAATAAACGATGAGGGGTAACTGCAATGAAAAACTTATTCGCGTGGACATTGCTGTTGGGGAGCCTTGCCACTGGATGCCAAAATGCAGACTTGAGCCAGATGCCTCAGATAGGGAACGCTTCCTCAACTCAAAATGCCATCGAAACACCAGTCTCAACCACCAGACAAACACCGCAGTCGTCTAGGGTATCAAAGACTCAACCTTCTGCTTTAGACAATACTCCGATCGCAACCTCGCCTAATTCGCCGACTGACGCTCAACGGACTTGTCGGATTAGCGCTTATGTGATTGACAAAGACCCAAAAGGCGTGAATGTGCGCTCTGGCCCTGGTAAAGATTACAACATTGTCGGTAACTTGCCCACCACGACAATTGCTGTGTTTGCCGATTTGGCAGCTTCCCAAGGAAGTTGGGTACAGCTGACTAAAGCCGTCGATCCTCAGGAAAAAGTTGAATTCCAGGGAACAGGATGGGTTTATGCTCAGCTATTAGGTACCACTACTCGCGGCTATGGCACTCAGGGCGTCTCTGTGTATTCGAGTGCCGACACGCAGAGCTCAGTTATTGGTCGTATTCCACCAAGTACAGGCGTGACGCTGTTGGGCTGTGACCAAAAATGGGCTTTAGTAGATTATCAAGGAACAAAAGGATGGATTGCCCCAGACGCTCAATGTCCTAACCCGTTAACAACCTGCCCCTAGAGCTTCGCGGTGAACGTTTCCCACTCGTTCCCTTGAGCTGGGGAGGCTGGGGGAGATGGGAGAGAATTTTTACTGGTGGTTTATTTGTGCCAAGCTGGTCTAGTAAACAGGACTTACGCACAATACGTTAAGAGAGCCCCCCAACCCCCCTTGCCTTGGGGGAGTAGGATGAAAGTTCCCCCAGTATTGATACTGCTGGCGAAATATTTGGTTACAAATTGAGTTAAGTAAGGGGAGCGAGCGCCTTGAAATGGGAGCAACGGGTTTGAGCAAAGGGAGTGCCCTGCCACCAGTTGACTAAGCGTACAATATTCATCGCCGTGGCA
>DATNPV010000248.1:0-15289 GCA_036703055.1 Waterburya sp. | reverse complement strand
CCGCAAGCGAATTGTCACCTCCCCGATCGCATCAATTCCCTTAGTCACTGACTGAACAGAAAATTCGATCAGCTCATTTGGTACATTGACCACTCGGTTGATGGCTTTGTACACCGCATCCACCGGCCCGGTGCCGATCGCGGCATCAGTCAGTTCCTCTCCCTTCGGAGTTCTCAAACTGACGGTGGCGGTGGGACGGGCATGATTACCGCAGGACACCTGCACCAACTCCAGACGGAATAATTCCGCTGTTTGTTGGAGTTCATCATTGGCGATCGCTTCCAAATCCCAGTCCGAAATTTCTTTTTTCTTATCAGCCAGGTCTTTAAACCGGAGGAATGCCTTATTTAACTCGGTTTCCGACAACTCAAACCCTAGTTCCCGCAGGCGAGTCCGAAAAGCATTGCGACCGGAATGTTTGCCCAGAACAATTTGATTTTCGGTTAAACCAATGGACTGGGCATCCATGATTTCGTAGGTCAGTTTATTCTTGAGTACGCCATCTTGGTGAATGCCCGATTCGTGAGCAAAGGCATTGGCTCCAACAATGGCTTTATTGGGCTGCACCAACATCCCAGTAAGGTTGGAAACCAAACGGGAGGTTTTATAAATCTGCCTAGTATCAATAGCCGTCAGCGGTTCTTCTGACTCCGGTGGGCGTCCCAAGAAGGGGTTGAAATACTGCCGCCGAACGTGCAGCGCCATCACCAACTCTTCTAAGGCGGCATTGCCTGCCCGTTCTCCAATGCCGTTGATGGTGCATTCTAACTGTCGTGCGCCATTCTTGACGGCTTCTAAGAAGTTGGCAACGGCTAAACCTAGATCATCGTGCCCGTGGACGGAAATAATCGCTTGGTCAATGTTGGGGACGTTTTCTTTTATCCCGCGAATCAAAGCCCCAAACTCGCCGGGTGTAGTGTAGCCTACCGTATCCGGAATATTCACCGTTGTCGCCCCAGCTGCGATCGCTCGTTCTAGCACTTCATACAAAAATTCTGGGTCAGAACGTCCCGCATCTTCGGGAGAAAATTCCACATCGTTGACCAAGGATTTAGCAAAAGCGACCATTTCTTCGGCGATCGCCAGGACTTCCTTCCTGGTTTTTTTCAGCTTGTAAGCCAAATGAATGTCAGATGTGGCAATAAACGTATGAATTCGCGGTTTGGCCGCCGGTTTCAGAGCATTTGCTGCGGTTTGGATATCCTGGCGCGTAGCTCTTGCCAAGCCACAAATGGTTGGCCCGGATTCGGTGCCGACGGCTTGAGCAATTTTTTGCACTGCTTCAAAATCACCCGGACTGGCGTAAGGGAAACCCGCTTCAATGACATCTACTCCAAGTCGCGCCAGTTGGCGAGCAATGGTTAGCTTTTCATCCACATTCAGGGTTGCTCCTGGGGACTGTTCACCATCCCGAAGCGTGGTATCAAAGATTATGATGCGGTCTGGGTGCGGTTGCTTGTTCATAGCTCGGTTTGCGGACATGAGAGATTTTGATGGCCTTCAATCTATAAAAGATACGGGATATTTTTTGTCCAATTATAATTAATAATCACTTTTCTCTATCTGATCGCGTATATCATTTAAATCTATGTAACGGTCAGTTGCATTCCTTAATTCTCTAGCAATCATCCCTTCGGTTGATACCACTGTAATATGTGTATTCTTTGAACGAAGTAATTCAATTGCGCGTTCAAAATCTCCATCTCCACTAAAAAGAATTACTTTATCGTACTGATCGACCGTATTAAACATATCAACAACAATTTCAATATCTAAATTAGCTTTTTGGGAATAGCGGCCTGAATTATCGTCGTAATACTCTTTAAGGATTTTCGTTCTGACTGTGTATCCCAGACTGATTAAAGCATCTCGAAATCCTCGTTGGTCTTGTGGGTCTTTTAATCCGGTATACCAAAAAGCGTTGACTAGACTGGTGTTTGGCTCGGTTTTAAAGTAGTCTAAAACCCTTCTTGGATCAAAAAACCAACCATTCTTTTGTTGAGCGTAGAACATATTGTTACCGTCTACAAAAATAGACAGACGGTTCATTTGGCATGGCATATAACTAAGACCTAATAGTTCTAGTGAATTTAATTGAACCTCTTATTTTAGCAATTATTATTAATAATTTGCTAAGATTTACCTTGGGGTGATAACACTTGATAGTTTCTTCTTCTTGATACAGCTAACTCCTTTGCTTAAATCACCCTCAGGCGATAAACCTAAAGGTATAGTTCGTTAACACAGGATAACTTATGATTAAGTATATTTGAGACACGACTAGAAAGTCGGCGGCGGACGTACATTATCAAATGTACATTTAAATTGTAGTTCTGGGTGGACTCTTCTCATCCATAACCTAGTGAGTAAAGGACTGCATCATCAATACGAACACCAATCACTCCACCCCCCAGCATAAAGCTTGCCGGAGTGAATTCCAGCCAATTCCAGGGAGAGAAGATTGACACAGGCAGTCACACCCGAACCACAATAAACGATGACTTCTGTATCAGGAGCAACACCTCTCCAGCGCTGTTGTTGTTCGGCAATGGAGTGTAGATAACCTTGAGCGTTAGTCACGTCTTGCCAAGGGTAATTAACAGCACCTGGGATATGACCTGCAACAGGGTCAATAGGTTCTCGTTTGCCCAAATAGCGATCGCTTTCCCGCGCATCCACTAACATCACTTTGGGCCAATCTTGGCAAGCTTTGATTGTGTCAATATTCACTACCCAATCAGGGCGTAACTGGGGTACAAATGTTCCTGTCTGAGGTGTTGGGGGTAAAGCATTTGTAACCGGATATCCTGCTGCCTGCCAAGCCGTCCAACCCCCATCAAGTAAGGCAACCTGCTCATGCCCCATGTAGCGTAGTAGCCACCAGAGACGTGCTGCAAACCCCATACGAGAGTCATCGTAAGCCACAACTAAAGTCTCCTGAAACGTCACGCCAATGGCGGCTAGTTTCCGCGCTAACTCGTTGATATCGGGCAAGGGATGACGCCCACCATGACGCTGCACAGGTGCTGACAAGTCTTGATTTAAATCCAGATAGTGAGCATCAGGAATATGACTCATCTGATACTGCTGATACCCCGCTTCCGGCTGGGTAAGCACAAAGCGACAATCTACAATGACAACTTGCGGGTCATCGAGATGTTCGCTGAGATACTGGGTGGAAACCACAAATGGACTATCCATGATTGGCAAGACCAATAGACACTACTGTCCTATAAGTCTGCCTTAAAACAGTTCTCGCTGGATCAGTGACTACCCTTCCCTCGTAAGCCTTCTTCAATCCCTACACAACTGGCAAAATCATCCCTTCGCGAGCCAGCACATCATTGGGAAAGACGGATTGGAGTTGCTCTTCCATCTGCTCCAGAAAATCATCATCATAGTCGGGGTGGAAGCGAGACATCACAATTCGCTTGACACCCGCCGCCTTAGCTGTTGCAATCCCGGTCTGCCAGAGTTTATCTTGCCAAAGCAGGGGTGAGGATTCCTGAATATCTTTTGCACCCATCGTACGAGGAGCATCCAAAATCAGCAAATCAGCCTGACGAGCTAAATGAAGTAAATTTTGATCTAGGTGGTCTGGATAGTAGCATCGATCCGTGGCGTAGACGACAGAATGCCCTTGCCAAGTTACTCGATAACCCATTGCCCTGTGAGAATAGTTCAGAAAAACTGTCTCAATGGTGATGTCACCCAGCGTGATTTTATTGCCAGACGTCAGGCTGTGGAACTTCAGCTCTGAGCGCATCACCTGAAGAGGAACAGGGAAATTTGGCCCCAGCATTTGACAATTCAGGCGCTGTTGCATTGATGCGCCATCAGATGCGGCTGCCCCATAAATGTGAAAACAGTTGCCGGGAAGGAGGGCGGGAACAAAAAAAGGAAACCCTTGAATACTATCCCAATGGCAATGGGTAAAGAAAATATAGGCTTCCACCGGCATCACCTTAAGCAAATGATTACCCAGTAGTCGTAAACCGGTGCCGCCGTCAAAAATGAGGCGTTTGTTGCCGATACGCATTTCGACACAGGAGGTATTGCCTCCGTAGCGAATCGTGTCTTTCCCTGGGGCGGAAATTTGACCTCGAACGCCCCAAAATTGAACAACGAAGTCCGCCGTAGAGCCAGTTACCATGTTGGCTCTATGAGGGGATTGGTGTGGGGTTGGTGCCGCTGGCTCAAAGTCTGGCATCTTTCAAATAAGTTAGCCGGGATTAGCAACGCTTCACACCAGCAAATTTCCACTAGATGATACATAGATAAGACGGACATCGCTGTGTGGGTAACTAGGGCTTTTTGTTAAAGGGGTAGAACTCTCATATTTACTTAAGATAAGAAATCACGTAGGGTGATGTCGTACAAAAACCAATATATGATCTTGCACTTCCCCTACGTTTAATTTTCTAGCACCCTTGGTCTTAGTCAGGAAGTTTTTTCAAGTCTGTTTATTTTAGCGTTCTGGGAAAAGCTGACTTGTGAGCTTTGTCACATCCAGGGTATTCAGTGCAAAAAGCTGGGATAGTAATAGCTTAGCTTTACACCTTCTCATTCTCATGAACGCTGACCGTTAATCCATGACTGGGGTGGTAGATCTGTTGTCTTTTCCTACTTGCTACCGGCTTGGATGCACTTCTCCACCAGTGGCATGACCTGATCGACATCTTTCCAGCCCAGAATTTCCGTAACCTTTTTTTCTAAGTTTTTGTAAGTCTTGAAAAATTCGGAAATTTCATCCAATCGGTGCTGGGCAATGTCTTGAAGTGATTTGATTTGGGCGTAGCGTGGGTCTTTGTCGGGAACACAAAGAATTTTTTCGTCGCGATCGCCTCCATCAATCATCTCTAGCATCCCAATCGGTCGTGCAGCAATGACACACCCTGGAAACGTAGGTTGATCCATCAATACCATACCATCAAGTGGATCGCCATCATCCGCTAAGGTATTGGGCACAAAGCCGTAGTCATACGGGTATTGCACAGACGAATAGAGGACACGGTCAAGTGCAAAAGCTTGCAAATCTTTGTCAAACTCGTACTTATTTTTGCTACCTGCCGGAATCTCAATCAAAACGTTGATCAGACCAGGTTTGGGTTGAGCCGGAATGCGTGATAAATCCATTACCGAATTTTTAAGCGATACAGCAGATTGGGGGTGCCTTGCAAAAAAGTGTTTTCACCCAGAGGTTGACCCCCAGAGTGGACTTTGACCAACCCCCGTGTAGCATTTTAAGCGAATACAGACACCAACGGCTTGGGGTTTGTAGGATTGGCATAGCTAAGCTAAAAAATCTTTGTTAAATCTTTACACTTTGTCCAGTCCGGAAAATCCCCAGCCGTTCGTGTTCCACAACGCAGCGCGTTATGGAACAATTACTGCCTTGGCTTGTGCTTTAGTTGATTGGCTTCATTGGAGTCATGCCTCGCTACCCATGCTTTTTATCCGCCTCTGGCATCACTTTTGCGACCTGGGAAGGGAGTAAGTCGTTTGCTGCAAAACCTCAACTCGGCTTGAAGAAAAGTGAGCAATGACAAACAGAGGCAAAGTTAGGGTCAATACTGCAATTACCGCTCCCATAATCTCTGCCCACCTATGAGGATGGGGGTCAGAAGAGTTGGCAGACGGGCTACTGGATTCCATAAAAAGTTTTTAACAGGAACTCGATCAAATCAAAAATGAGCTGTGAAGAGAATATTATTTTAAACTCTTCATCCCTTATTTTAGCGAGTAATTTCATTTTGATTGTCTTCTAGAAAACAAACGCAAGAAACGCCTTCTAGAGAGATGCTCAAACGATAAAGTGAAGAACAAAAGATATGAAAATCCCTCTTTGAGAGCGTAGTCATCCCTGGCATCTATCTCTGGATGAATGTCTTACTGGTGAAATTGGTAAAAATTTTATCTGTATATAAAAAACCGCCTCTAGCTATAGGGCGGTGTGATTAAGCAATCGGAGGGTACTACAAGCTTACGTTGCTAGTTTTGCTTAAGGTTGTAGCAATGTTTACAGAATTCGGCTCCCGGTCATCTATCTATCGGCATAAGCTCTTATCGGTTCTTTAATAAACCGAATGTACAAGTGCCTAAAGGTGGATTTAATGACGCGGGGCATACCAAAATCAATCGGTACTAGAGCATCGGGGAGTTTCCAATCCATCACTTGCAGGTCTTTGGGTTGCAGGTGGACAAAATCAATGTCTCTAAGTTCCGGACAAAGTCCTAACCGCTGACTAGCTGCCACTGTAGGAACAAGAGCAGGGTCAACATTGAGGATGTCTACCATCGTCCGATCAAGACCAAAGACATCGCAAGATGCTCCCAAGATGTTTAAGGGTCGCGGTTCGCCACCACTGGGGCCATTTCCTTCGTGTCCAATGATACCATCCAGAATCGTTAAGTCGGGATTAATTGCCCGTGCGGTTTCCACCAACATTTCGCCAAAGCGGTTTTCATCCTTCCCCGCTTCCATGTGCCACCACGCTTTCATTTTGCCAGGGACACAGCCGAATAAGTTTTTGACGCCCAAGGTTAGCGTCAACTGCACATGAGATTTCACCTTCGGTAGGTTAATCACGACATCTGCATCCATGGCTTCTTTGCAAAGTCGCAGATGGTTGAACGTGGTGCTGGCAGTTTCGTAACGCTGTCCGTGAAATTCTACGACGGGCAAGTTCAGTTCTTCCATCATGGGCAGATAGCCGTTCGCCTTCGCCACACCCCAGGCGCTACCAAAAGCAGGACTATCCCCAAAGAAGGGTTTACCGCCTGCTTCTTGTACCAACTGAGCAACGCAGTAGACAAGTTCAGGGCGAGTGATGCATTCTTTGCCGAGACGCCCAGATGTCAGGAGATTGGGTTTGAGCAGGACGCGATCGCCCTTTTGCACAAACGCCCCCATCCCTCCCAACGGTTCCAGCAAGGATTCTACAGATGCTCGCAGCTGCTGGCGGTCATAGGAGTCAGCACGAATTAAACTAACAGTAGGCATGATTTGAGATGATGAATTCTGGAGAGGTAACCGAATCATTCCCTATTTTCTAGGCTTTGGCTCCATGAGTCAGGGGTGTCACTCGCTGGACATCGTTGAAAACACCATCGCCTTGGATTTCGTGAAGAGAGGGTTTGACTTCCACCTTCACAACCTGAGCTGTACAAATAAAGGCTGTTCTATCAAATAGGTGTAGGGTCAACCACCGTTGACCGAACATGCCTTGCAGTTGTTCTTGGAAGGCTTGGGGACTTACAGGGATATCAAAAGCTTCGTTTTCACCATTTAGATAGTGAAAGGTCACTTGTGTGAAACTGTCAACACTTTGCATCGGCAATCTCAAACTCTGATTTAGTGGTTTCCAAAAGAGGTGTTTAACTGCAACTCAAAAATAGTCAGGCTGGGTTTGAGTCGCTACTGAGTATTTCAGGTCATCATATACCCGAAATTTCTCTGAAGAATTATGCTGCGTCAATGTTTTGTCAAAAGTGAGTTCTCAAGGATGTATCGGGTTGAATTTACCGCACCTAGGGGTTAACGGTCAACAAAGAGAACAGCTCTATCGCAGCCAAGCCGATATTTTTAACGGGTTGGCGGAGGAATGAACAGAGGAGGAGACTATAAGATGAGTAAATTTTATCAATGACTATTCCTATTAATTTTGTTTTAAGGCATTTTAGAGAATGGTAAATCTCAAAAAATGTATTACTAGGCAAATTTAATATATTTTTTTAATGATTTCCGCTATTTAAGCCTATAGGTTCTTGACAACTCAATCAAAATTCATTATGGGATTGATATTGAGCTAACTTTTTCGGTACATTAAAGCTTATTAATTTCTATAATTAACGATTAACTTACTTTAATTTAAAGTAAACCATTAATTCCCGATAGGCAATTAGGAGAATAAATACTCGTGAAAAAAGTAAACCCCAGTCAGCGCTTTATTCGGATTAGAAAGACTGTCCTAGTAAAAGGAATGTAGTCTTAGTAAGCAACGCATTAAACGTTGATGACTTTGATTATTGATTTCAGGAGATTAGGATTGAAATCGATTAACCTCAACGCAATAAGCTCACGTTATGACGGATAAACGGATTAAACGTCAATTCCTTTCCCTAAACTGGACAACACTTTTAAGAGTGGTTGTATTAACGCTGCTTGCTGTTGGCACCGCACTCATCGTTACTTCACACCCCGCCTTAGCAGCTACATCTTCTGCTTCAAAAGGATTTCATCTCCAAGACATGTTGCGGCGCACTTTAGTATGGATTGATGGTCTTGGCCCTGTAGGAGCGCTCGCCTATATTGCACTATATATCGTCGCTACGGTGGCTTTCTTACCCGGCTCAATTATTACCCTAGGCGGTGGGGCTATCTTCGGTGTCGTTTTGGGTTCGATTTACGTTTTCATCGGTGCGTCACTAGGCGCTACAGTTGCTTTCTTAATCGGACGTTATTTAGCTAGAGACTGGGTTTTCAAACAAATCGCAGGCAATGAAAAATTCCGTAAGATTGACGAAGCTGTCGGCGAAGAAGGATTCAAAATTGTTTTTTTGACCCGGCTCTCTCCTGTCTTTCCGTTTAACTTATTAAACTATGCGTTTGGAGTAACTGGAGTCTCCCTGAAAGGCTACCTTTTGGGCTTTATTGGCATGATTCCCGGTACAGTCATGTATGTTTACCTTGGTTCTTTGGCAGGTGCCTGTACTCAGATTGGGATCAAAACTCAACATGCCAACTCAATTGCAGAGTGGACAATGCGAATCATTGGTTTTATCGCCACCGTTGGCGTAACCCTTTTCGTGACTCGGATTGCTCGCAAGGCTTTAGAAGAGAAAGTTTCATAGCTTGTTACGCTTTTGTCAATTAACCTGAGGTCTCTGAAAATAGGGTTCACGAGTCTCCGAGTCAGGAAGGTATTGATGACTCAAGGGTTCTCAAACTCCGGATTGGCTCTCAGCTAAGGCAGGTGCGCAAAAATGTGTCAGGGCGCATCACTATACTTGTGGAGGTAGGATTTGCTTGTTCTAGGACTGTGTGGCACGCTCTAAGGCCAACTGCCAAATAGAAAATTCAAAGGAATCCTCAATTTTTTTCTCAAACAATTTGCCCATGTCAGACTCAGCATTCGAGAGAGTTACTGTCCAACCGATGGATGAGTATAACCAGACGTTGGTTTCCTACGTTCATCCGCCCGATTGGGTCAATCCTAAACCTGTTGATTGCTACGACTTAGTTGTGATTGGTGCGGGGACGGCTGGATTAGTCGTGGCGGCGGGTGCGGCGGGTTTAGACTTGGGTTTGAAAGTAGCTTTAATTGAAAAGCATCTGATGGGCGGGGATTGCTTGAATGTGGGTTGTGTCCCTTCCAAGTGCATTATCCGGTCTTCTCGCGTAGTTGCCGAGATGCGAGACGCAAAAGCGTATGGAGTTCATGCGCCAAAAGATATTGAAGTAGATTTTCCTGCCGTGATGCAGCGGATGCGCCGGATACGGGCGAGTATTAGCCCTCATGATTCGGTTGAGCGTTTTCAAACGCTAGGAGTTGATGTCTTTTTGGGGAACGGTCGTTTTTTAAGTGATAAAACGATTGAAGTTGGTAAACAGACTCTTCGGTTTAAGAAAGCGGTCATTGCTACAGGTGCGAGGGCGGTACGACTATCCATTGAGGGGATTGAAGAAGCAGGTTATCTTACCAATGAGACAGTATTTTCCCTTACAAAACGGCCACGACGTTTAGCGCTGATTGGGGGTGGCCCCCTCGATTGCGAATTGGCGCAGGCGTTTCGGCGTTTGGGGAGTGAGGTGGTACTGTTCCATCGAAGTTCTCACATCCTTAATAAAGAGGATGCGGATGCGGCGGACGTTGTTCAAAACGTCTTTATCCGGGAAGGAATTCGCTTAATGCTGGAGTGTGAGGTGAAGCGAGTGGTTAAGACGGATGAAGGTAAGACGCTTTACTTTAACACTAAGGGTCACGAGGATTCGATTACGGTTGATGAGATTTTGGTCGGTGTTGGACGTGCCCCGAATGTGGAAGGACTGAATTTAGAAGCGGTTGGGGTGGAATACGACAACAAACATGGCGTAAAGGTAAATGACTACCTTCAGACGACGAACCCCAAAATTTATGCCGCAGGTGATATCTGCATGAACTGGAAATTCACCCATGCGGCAGATGCGGCGGCGCGGATTGTGATTAAGAATACGCTCTTTTCTCCGTTTGGTTTGGGACGTTCTAAACTCAGCAGTTTAGTTATGCCTTGGGTGACGTATACTGACCCGGAGATTGCCCATGTGGGGATGTACGAACGGGAAGCAAAGGAAAAGGGAATTGAGGTTGAGGCGATCGCAATTGGGTTGAGTAAGGTAGATCGTGCGATCGCGGATGGGGAAGAGGAAGGCTTTGTTAAAATCCTACACAAGAAGGGGTCGGATGAAATTCTGGGGGCGACGATTGTTGCGCGTCATGCGGGTGAGATGATTTCGGAAGTAACGACGGCGATCGTGGGTAAGCTGGGGTTGAATACGCTCAGTAGTGTGATTCATCCTTATCCAACTCAGGCGGAAGGGATTAAGAAGGCGGCGGATGCGTATCGTCGG
Organism: Waterburya sp.; assembly: GCA_036703055.1. Taxonomy (GTDB): domain Bacteria; phylum Cyanobacteriota; class Cyanobacteriia; order Cyanobacteriales; family Coleofasciculaceae; genus DATNPV01. The sequence goes on along the minus strand of DATNPV010000248.1, from coordinate 4,680 downwards.
ACGCTTCTCACAACAAATACTAAACGACTCTTGCAATTGCTTGCAAAGCTGTCATAGTTGTTAGTTATAGCAACTGCCAAGGCGGTTAGGACATCAACTGAAAGTAGTCCCTTGTTTGAGAAGCGATGGGCTAACGCCCCGCTTCGCTCACTCACCCAGCCCTTGGAGTCCTAGCGCCATAGCCGTCTATGTTAGCCTATTGATACAATTAAATTTAACGAGTTGTTTCGTCTCGAATTTCTTGAATAATAGTAGAAATTTTTTCTTCTGACTGGATATGTCGTGCTAGGGCTTGAGCGGTTGCTTCCAACACGCGGTTAGAAAATAATTTTGCTAAATCTTGTCGCAAACTCTGCCCAATATACAACTTAAGTAGAGCTTCTAAGGACATATAGCGGTTCTCAATTACATGAGGTACACCTTGAAGCTCAGTGTGAGGTTCCAGGCGTGTTTATTGCCATGAACTATGAACTATGAACCATGAACAAAAACCTAGATGTTTGTACCTCACCAAGGTGAGAACCGCTATATCTTGATTAACTGCTACTTTTTTGAGAGATTCTAAGGTGTCTTTGGGTATGTCTAGAGATACTGTTTCTTTGGGGCGAGGGCGTAGTTGCAATTTGAGTTCTTCTTCAGGATTGTTCATACAATTTCCTTTCAGCTTACTAACCGGAGGATTTCACGGGCGGCGCGATCGCTTCCCTCAATACACCTGATTTAATTAATCTGGAATCAGATATCCGGTAAATTGAGAGCTAGTAAGCAATCAAAAGACGCGATGGACTCACCACCTCGCTCCGCTAACGCATACAGGCAATAGGGACGACTCAATGACAGACAAACTATCGTATCCGCAGGAGGAGGACATCCCTGTCGATATGTTGCAATCGAAAACTCAACTCAACGTCTCTTGGCAGGCACTTTTCTCCGCGTTGATGTTCTTGTATATGTACCTGCCCATCCTGGTACTGACATTTTATAGCTTCAATGATTCAGCCTATAGCGCAAATTGGAAGGGCTTTACCCTCAAGTGGTATGCGAAGCTATTTGAAGACCCTCGCATCCTCAAGGCACTGCAAAATAGTCTAACCGTCGCGATCATCGCTGTTGGGATTTCTGCCGTGCTAGGCACGATGATGGCAGTGGGTTTAGCGCGTTACCGCTTTCCAGGTAAGACGTTGTATCAAGGAGCCTCCTACCTACCGCTGATTATCCCAGATATTGCGATCGCGGTAGCTACCCTTGTCTTCCTCGCTGTCATTGGTACACCCTTGAGTTTGTGGACGGTTGTCGCCGCTCATGTGGTATTTTGTCTAGCGTATGTTGCTTACGTTGTCTCTTCACGAATTGTTGGCCTTGACCCTCACTTAGAAGAAGCCGCACTGGATTTAGGGGCAACTCCGTTCCAAGCGTTTATCAAAGTCTTACTCCCGGAATTGATGCCAGCTATTATCGCCGGTTGTCTGATTTCCTTCGTTCTAAGTATGGATGATTTTCTTATTGCTAGCTTCACAGCAGGTACAGGTGCAACTACGTTACCGATGGAAATCTTTAGCCGCATCCGCACCGGTGTTAAACCGGATATCAATGCCTTGAGTGTCATGCTGATGCTGTTATCGGGAACAGTTGCCTTTGCGGCTGAAATGCTGCGTTACCAAAGCGAGCAAAAGCGTTTTAACAAGTAGTTATTGGCTCATTTTTTATCTCCGCTGAACGTAGGAGTGAGGGGTCAGAAAAAAATCCACCTTTCTCATGTTTATGAATCAGAATTCTGCTGGATTTCGATTTGTCTTAGCCTTTATTGCAGGCTTTCTTGGTGTTGTAATTTTTCACCAAGGCATGTTAGCACTACTACATGCTGTGAATTTTACGCCTCGCGCCCCCTTTCCCACTACACCGACACCGCCATTGGGAATTCCACAAATTTGGTCATCAGCCTTCTGGGGAGGAGTTTGGGGTCTTGTTTTTGCAGCAATTGCGCCTCGCTTTCGGCACGATACTCGCTATTGGATAGCGGCACTGCTTTTTGGTGCGATCGCTCCTACGCTGGTAGCTTGGTTTGTAGTTGCGCCGCTCAAAAATCAGCCTATTGCCGCAGGTTTCAAGCCTATGGCAATGCTTGTAGGCATATTAGTGAATGGCGCTTGGGGCGTGGGAACAGCTGTGCTACTCAGCTTATTCTCTAAAAGAAGGGCACTTGGGGGTCATAGAAATTAATTGCTCTAATAGCCCGCTGAAGCTGTCAAAATAACGGAGTTTATAGTAATACTATCTGTGGGTTGAATACCCCCTTTTTTGAGACGAACCACAGAGGCTCAGAGGTCACTGAGAAGAGAATAAAGAGGAGAGAACATGAGGAAACAAAGAGATATAGGGGGTTATCGATGCGGGATTTGGTATAAGTTGGCACGGGAAATCAAAACTGAAAAAGAAAAATCGCTTCTACTTTTCTTTGATTTTTAATTTTTAGCCATATTGCTGTCTTAAGCGTCAGAATTTAAGCTGCCAAAGGAAAAGCTGCTGCAATCATCCAACCAAAGAAGAGCGCACTCCCCAAAGCGTAGCTCCACACTTGGTTAAGTGAAGCGGCTGTAAATGTAAAAATCGCCATAAGTGGGGGAAATAGCGGCAGTAAGAGGAAAATGAAGCCAAGTTCAGGCACCAGTTGATACACCAAAATGAAGCCTCCAACCAGTGCTAAACTTTGCCACAACCACCATGCCACCCGTTCGATAACCCCGACACCCTGTTGCGCTATCCCTGATGCTAGAAACCAGGGCAAACAAGCTAGTGACAACAAAGGCCAAAGCCTAAAACGCAGGGGAATCAGCCACCACTGAAGCCAGACTACCTGCGCCATTGCTCCGAAGGCTATCCAAAAAAGGAAAAACAGTACTACACCAACCCCAATGGTACGTCCTGTGGGGCGAGGCAGGCGAAAGAGGACAGCTAACCAAACCGTACCTGCCACAAAGAACCAAATCCCTACTGCACCACCTACCTGCAAGCCACCTAGGTTTTGAATTTCCACGACTCGACTGAGCCATAACAGGACACCGCTTGCTAGAAATGGGGCAAGGAGTAGACCTCCCCAGCGTTGAAGCGAATGGGGTTTCATCCGGTATTCTGAGGTTGGTTCAACTAGGATAGGGGCAACGGCACCCAGCAGAATTAGCCATGCCAGTAAGTGCAAACCATACCAAATCATCCGGCGATCAACATAGTTGCTGGTAGACGGTACTCCGAAGGTGGCATTGAGCCAGTTCAAGGCAGCTTGGTGACTGATATTGCGGAAGAGAATAGTAATGTGTTCCGCATTTGGGATGATAGTTAGCGATCGCCCTTTTCCCTGTGCCAAGTTCTGATTTTCCCCACCCGCCGCCGCTAGCAGCCGTTCGGCATTTCTGACAAAGCCACCTTCCCAACTCCCTGCCTGTAGTTGAAGATTACGTGGGGTAGAGGGCGTTACTTGTGCCCCTGTAGGCGAGATAGCGACAGTGGCGGCAAAGCGGTTTACATCGCGAATGCCAGCAGACATCACTGCCCCACTACCCATGGAGTGACCCAGCAGTGCGAGACGCGTGCGATCGACCTCTGGTTGCTTGATGAGGGCGCTGTAAGCCACATCCAAATCTCGTTGAAGGGAAAACCCTTCTAACGATGCCGCATTCGCTCCATGACCCGCAAAATCCCAGCTCATCACAGCATAGCCCGCCTGTGCCAGAACATGAGTGTAACCCAGCATTAACTGCTTAGAACCTGCGAAACCGTGCGCTACTAAGACACCAGGTACTCCTTTGGCATCTTCGGGTGCAACGTACAGTAGTGGGATTCCCTCTTGGTTGATTGATCGCACAACTAGCCCCGTCCGCGCTGCCGCAATCCTCCACCAAGACAGCACAATTAACAACAGCGCTAGGAATAGCCAAAAGTAGCGGGGGCGAGTCATAAGTCAGTCATAAGTCAATTATCCTGGCTGCTGACCACAAGCAAATCCAATGAGTGACAACTTAGTCAGTGGTCTATTGAAAGTTAGTCCTCGTTCATCATCTCAGATTCGCTCAAGAATTGAAGGTATGTGCAACGATGATGACTACTGATGATTTTAAACTCGGAGGATTTCTTGAGAGCACGACTCATCATCCTGCTGGTTGCGCTGACACTTACCTTCAGCCCTCCCGTTTTAGCCGCAGATACCACCAACGGGGCCAAAGTTTTTAGTGTCCAATGTGCTGGTTGTCACGTCAATGGTAGCAATATCATCAGGCGAGGAAAGACACTTAAACTTAAAGCTTTAAAGCGCAATAAAGTGGATTCCTTGGATGCGATCGCCTCTTTAGTGACAAACGGCAAGAACAATATGTCAGCGTTTAAAGACCGCCTGAGCGCCAAGGAAATAGAGGATGTATCGGCTTATGTGCTAGAGCAAGCGGAAAAAGACTGGCGATAGTTTTAACGATAAGCTCTCCAACAGTAGTGAGTTATAAAAATAGAACAGCTGGCGGAAGTAGTAGGACTTACGCATTTGCCCCCAAATCTGATACTGCTGGCGAAATATTTGGTTACAAATTGAGTTAAGTAAGGGGAGCGAGCGCCTTGAAATGGGAGCAACGGGTTTGAGCAAAGGGAGTGCCCTGCCACCAGTTGACTAAGCGTACAATATTCATCGCCGTGGCA
>DATNPV010000217.1:0-61673 GCA_036703055.1 Waterburya sp. | reverse complement strand
TTGATAGTCTTGGTGTATGGATAGAGCCTACTGAAACCAACAGCAGCATTCGACTGAATGCTAATCCAAGTCTCATCGGCTTATATGTAAGAGGTACAGACGGCAACGTTGGAATCGGCACAACCACTTCGAGGAATCCTTTGGGGATTCGAGCAACAGGTGTGTCCGAAGAGTTGATCAGTTTTGAAGCTCCTAACGGAACAACAAAATGGCATATCAATCAAAACCTGGGAGGAAGTCTACCCGGATTAAATTTTGTGGAGACAGCTGTAGCTGATGGCAGGTTGTTTATTCAAGCTGGTGGTAATGTTGGCATCGGGACGACGCAGCCCTACGTAAAGCTGCATGTAGACGCTGTCAATAGTGCTATAGGTGTCGGTAGTACCTTAGCTTCAGGTCAGGCAACAGGATTACAATTTTTAAATTACGGAACTCAACACGCTGCTTTTAGATGGTCACATGATGGCAGCAGAAGTTTAGTTTTAGAGGATGCTTCGAGTACACATAATCCCACTACATGGTACGCAGGTAATCCTGTTCACTTCATAGTAAGAAATGGCAACATTGTTGCTAGCACGCTAATCCAAACATGTTCGAGGGAATTTAAGGAAAATATTTCTCAGCTTTCCAGTCGAGAAGCTATTGAAGCATTAGAGAACCTCGACCCTGTTACATTCAATTACAAAGCAGATAGGGAAAAAGAGCTACATCTCGGATTTATTGCGGAAGATGCCCCAGATTTAGTAGCAACTACTGACAGAAAAGGACTTAGTGTCATGGACATCGTAGCCGTATTAACTAAAGTGGTGAAAGAGCAGCAGAACCTTATAGCCGTGTTAGCAGAAAAAATAAAAGCCTTGGAAGCAGACAATTAATCACGAAACAACAAGAACAGCGCCTCTAAGTCAAAATCTGGAATTGAGGCGATCGCATCTGAGTTGATTGCCAAATGACACGATCGCGCTCGCTTATTTGAAACAACACAATCTTCGGACAAGCTGTAGCTACTCAACCACAATTGCTCACAAAGGAAGAAAAATCACTATGTCTATCGATCAAGACAAAGGTACATTCTTCAGCCTGCAACTTAAACGCAACGGTATCGATCAAAGCCAATGGCCCCAGCTTACTTGTAGCAAAGCTAACCAGCTTGCTCTGACTGGTGGATTCAATGTAGACCAAGATAACACCAATGATGGTTCACTGACTCCAGCCATTATCAATGGCTTACTCAAACCCAATCCAGGCATTATCTTTGGGCCAACAAGTGACGACCCAAATGCACCCCAAAGTGGCGAAGGTATTGCCTCCAAACGCACCTCAGGCGGCAACCAAAACGGTCTAGACTTTTACACTGGGTCTACTGCCCGTGTGAGTATTACTAACGTGGGCAACGTCGGGATTGGTACACTGAATCCAGGTTCTCCCCTAGAAATTTCGTCCAAACAAGATGCAATTTTGAGGCTGCGGCGGAATGAAGCAGGACACCCATGGAACTACATAGAGTGGTACAACAATACTTCAAGGCTTTGGTGGAGTGGAACTACACCTAATAACAGCTTTTCCATTGGAACTGATTTAGGAGGAGGGCAGGTTCTTAGCCTAACAACTAGTGGCAATGTCGGTATCGGAATAGCAGCCCCAACGAATAAACTCCATGTAGTAGGGGCAGGCCCTGTAACTATAGAAAACGCAGGTGAAGCAGACATCTTGTTTAAAGACACAAGCCATGACCAGCAGTGGCAGGTAGGGACGAACGAACAAGGTTGGTACGTGTATGACAACACTTACCGCTTGGTTGTTAATAAAGGTTCCGGCAACGTTGGAATCGGCATGGTAGCACCCAGCCAAAAATTGGAAGTTAACGGCACTGTTAAGGCAACTGCGTTGGAAGTTACTGGTCTAGTTAAGGTAAACGGTCAACCCGTAATTGACAGCGATGCTGGCTGGCATCGAAGCTACGGCAACGCCGGCTGGTATAACGGAACCTATGGCGGTGGATGGTACATGCAAGACTCTACCTGGATTCGGTCTTACGGGGCTAAGAACATTTATCACGACAGCGGGATCTTACGTACTGATGGTACCCTCCAAGTAGGCCCGAATGGGAACCGCTTTGTTGTTAACACATCTGGCAACGTCGGTATTGGCATCATAGAGCCCCAAGCTCGACTTCATGCAAATACCACCAACGGCACTGCCGTCTATGGTTTCAGCAATAATTCAGTTGGTGTCTCCGGTGCGAGTGACGGCGATGTCGGCGTAGTTGGCTACAGTGCCAAAAGCTGGGCTGCAATCTTTTGGGGAAAAGTCTATGTGTCCGGTTTACTCTCGAAAGGTGGGGGCGGGTTTAAGATTGACCATCCGCTTGAGCCTAGAGATAAGTACCTTTCCCATTCCTTCGTTGAGTCGCCCGACATGAAAAACATCTACGACGGAGCCGCCGTCCTCGATGCTAACGGTGAAGCTGTGATAGAACTCCCAAACTGGTTTGAAGCTCTCAACACAGATTTCCGCTATCAACTCACCTGTATCGGTGGCTATGCTCCGGTTTACATCGCCCAGGAAATAGAGGGCAATCGTTTCAAGATTGCAGGAGGTAATTCGGGCATGAAGGTTTCCTGGCAGGTGACGGGCATCCGTCAGGACGCTTGGGCAAATGTTCACCGGATTCCGGTTGAAGAAGAAAAGCGTGCCGAAGAGCGTGGTTATTACCTACACCCGGTGGTTCATGGTGAGTCAGAGGAGAGAAGCATTCATTGGGCACTATATCCAGATATGATGCAGCAGACACAGCAACTGTAAGAGAACAATTAATCAATTAATAAAGATGAAAAAAATGAAAGAACAATTAGAACAACGCCTTAAAGACCTCAAAGCTGAATTTGAATATGGCAAAGAAATGTTAGCTGATTTAGAAGCTAAACAAGCGAACGTAAGAGACACTTTACTAAGGCTGAGTGGAGCCATTCAGGTGTTGGAAGAATTGCTAGCAGGCGCTCAACCAGGAGAGCAAAATGGAACTCATTCTCCTCAAATACAGCAAGTTTTACAAGCTGATTGATGAGTATAACTTGAGGAACTTTTAAGCCAGCCTCCAGTAACCCGTTAGGGTTTGGTAGGAGGAATATATCACGGCAGTAATCCTAGATGTCGCTGCAAGGATTGACGCATAACGTCTACTGGCGGTGTTTGTCTTAACCAGATTTCTAGGGCAACCGCTCCCTGTTGTACAAGCATTTCCAAGCCATCAATGGCGATCGCACCTTGTTCTTTGGCTTGGCGTAGAAATTGGGTAGGGTTGGGGGTGTAAATCAAATCGTAGGCGATCGCACCGTCTTTTAAGCGTCGCATTACCGCTGCATCCACAGGGGACTGTTCAACGTGAGGATACATGCCCACAGGCGTTGTATTAACGAGTAAGTCGGCTTGGGGTATGAGTTCCGGCAGTTCCTCCCAAGAATGAACCTTGAGGGTAATGGGTAGGGGTGTATTCACCCAACTTTGCTGAAATTGACTTAACTTTTGCACATTGCGACCGACAACGTGAATTGCAGGACAACCGAGCTGCGCCAGACCTGCAATGACAGCGCGTGCTGCACCACCATGCCCTAAAATGACAGGCGTGGTTTGACTCCAATCCCGGTTATAGGCTTTCAAGGGCGCAATAAAGCCTGCCACATCGGTATTCGTGCCACTCCATCCCTGTTGTGTGCGCCAAACGGTGTTCACAGCTCCTACCACGTTAGCCTCTACTGAGACTTCGGATAACAGGGGGATAATGGTTTGTTTGTGCGGAATGGTGACGCTAAATCCCTGCAAATTAATAGCGGCAAACCCTGCGATCGCCACTTCCAAATCCGCTGGTTTCACAGGTAGGGGTAAGTAGACGTAATCGACTCCCAGATGAGCGATCGCTGCATTATGCATCACGGGTGAGAGGGAGTGTTCAATGGGGTTACCAATCACGCCCAGTAATTTAGTAGTACCTGTAATCAGTTGCATCGTGGTAGATAGTGGTTGGTTGATGATACGTGCTAGGCGGTAGGCAAGAACCAAAAACCTAAAACCCAAAACCTAGCACCTAACATCAATGTTCCTGTCCCTGCTTTTCTGTCGGTTCCTGTTGCTGAGCTGTAAATTCTGCTGTAGTTGGCATTGAACTTAGGGTCATTTGACCGCTGAGTGTTTTGTTGTTCACGCTGCCTTGAATTTTAACTGAAAGCGGGCCCTTTGACCCATTAGCTGGCTCAACAGAGTTATTGCAGCCGGTAATCCACGGAAGCCCACCATCTAAACTGAGCTGTTGATTACTCAATCGTCCATGTAGAGAAGGTTTCTCGTTGGCAATAGTTGCCGTCCGAGCATCAGTTTTTGTAGGCAGTAGAGAGCCAACTAAGTAAATACCAGATTGCTTGATATCCAACACCAGATCTTCCGATTTAAGACATCCTGGTAAGTTTTGAGCGTTGATGCGATACTGACCGCCAATTGGGGCAGGTGCTTTAAGATTGGCGTTGCCGTAGGCAGAGACGACGTTAAACAGAACCACTACAGAGGTAATTGCGATCCCATAAAAAGACAAGGTTTTAACGTTGAAATGACTCATTCTGCTGTTACTCCCGACTCATTTTTACCAATGGACACTTCACCCTTTTGCTCTACAAGCACTGAAGCGAGGTGAGAAGTAACCTGAGAGTACCTGCGGGTAATTAGCAGAGAGGAGCGACACTCAATTGCCAGTGCATCCGTATAACGTCCCAGCGTTTGACGCTCGATTCCCCAAGCGCGGCTGGTACCCGCAATCGTCAGATCAACAAAGCCGGATGCCTCTACAACGGCTTGGATTGGCTCGCTGGCGGCAACGCTTTCGATATGAATGCGATCGCGCACCCTATTTGGTAATTGTTCCATCAAGGTGCGAAACTCGAAGGCCAACTCATCCTCATCCTGGTTCTCGCCACCTTGCACCACTCTCAGAACCGTGAGAGTACGTAGCTCATCATTCACCAGCAGCCTTAAAGCAATTTCCAGTCCTAAATCATCATGGGTATTCGCAGCGTAAGGAACCAAAATCTTTTCTAAGCGCGTCGGGCCTCGATCCACAAACACTGCCACATCCACCCGTGCTTGGGCCAGAATTTGACCGACTCTTCCACCTAAACGGTTGCTACTAAAAGCAGGACGGTGCCAACCGACCAAAACCAGATTCGCTCGATCAAGTTCAGCAATATTTGCCGTTGCCCGTGCTACATCGTTGGCAATGCGAACAATTGGATGCACTAGCTGACGAGTTTCTGGAGGTTCTAGGCTTTGAATCAATTCTTCCAAGCGAGAGCGGCTCTTTTGTATCAACCGTTCTACCTCCGCTGGGGTGCTTTGAAAGACATAGTCTTCTTCCTGTTGAATCAGGCTAAGTGGATGAACCACTGCCGATGGCGTCGCTAAGCCGTGTTCCTTAGCGTCTGGTGACGGATGTCCAGCAATCGCTACGGCTAGTTGCAATAAGCCTTTCTGGGTACTGGGATTGGCAACCGGTACTAGAATTCGATAAGTGGGCTGACTCGACTCGATACCCCCCTCGACACCCGCTTCGGGTTCCAGCACATCCAACCTGATCAGGTTTTTGGGATAGGTCCACTCCAAAAGGGGGGCGGTCATCACCGTCGTCACCAGTGCCATAATCACCAGCATCGTGAATAGCATTGGCGAAATGACGCCAAGCGAGAGACCGATGTTGAGTACAATTAGCTCCGTCAAGCCTCGTGTATTCATCAACCAACCCAGTGCAGAGGCTTCGCGGTTTTCAATGCCACCAACACGAGCCGCTACATAGGTGCCAACATACTTACCAATAATGGCTACTGCCACTACAGCGGCGCAGAGTAGCCACAATTGAGGACTGTTGAGCAAGCCAATTTGGGTTCGCAAACCACTGTAGGCAAAAAAGATCGGCAGTAAAACGGTGAGAACAAAATCTTCTGTTTTCTGGGCTAACTCTCTCACTAAACCTGCATTCTTGGGCATCACTGCTCCCAGGATGAAGGCACCAAAGATCAAGTGAATGCCGATTAGCTCTGTAATCAGGGCAGAAGCGACCACTCCCATGTAAATTCCAGCTAGAACTAGCTGAGTGAGCCGTCCGGTGCGGTTATAGTAGTTGGAAAGTTTTTGTAAGAACCAACGTCCCACCGTTACCATGAACCCAATGTAGAGCAGAGCCTCTGTAAGGGTTGCTACGACGCCAATCATGTTGTGATTGCCAGCAGCCGGTGACATGGCGGCTTTCCCGACGGCGATCGCCAGTGCTAATAAGCACCAAGCCGTTACATCATCCACCGCTGCACAGGTGAGCGCCAGAGTTCCCAGGCGCGTGCCCTGTAAGTTGTGTTCGGTAATAATCCGAGCTAGCACGGGAAATGCCGTAATCGACATCGCTGCTCCCAAAAATAGGGCAAACGCTGTAAACGGCACACTTGCATTGGAAACGAGAGGATAAAGCAGCAACGCTAGCAGAGAACCCAGTGAGAAAGGCACCAAAATACTGACATGAGACGTCAATACGGCTATATCCAGGTTGCTTTTGAGATATTTCGGGTCTAGCTCTAGACCAATCAGAAACATGAAAAAGATTAGCCCCACCTGAGACAGCACATTGAGTAAGGGTAGCGTCTCGGCAGGGAAGAGTCCTGTTGCTATATTAGGAGCCACCAACCCCAAAAGAGATGGCCCTAGCATAATCCCAGCAATAATTTCGCCAATCACCAAAGGTTGCTTGAAGGCTCGGCACACTAGACCCATCAGGCGGGAGAGTCCAATGATGATCAGCACTTGAAACAGAACAAGGACAACGGTATGCATAAGCTCGCCTTGCCAGATGGCTTATAGGTAGAAATACAGCACCCGCTGGAACATCGGGGCATTACCGCACAGTTATACCAGACTTATAACTAAGAGTCTTGGTATAACATACTTTACTGAAGAATCACCCCTCCGTAGGCTAGGAAACTGTTCCTAAAATTGATCAGATTGTCTAGTAGTCGGTTAGGAATAGGACTAGCTAAGCTGGTAGTCAAGCGGGATTCAATCTACTGGTAGCAAGAGAGTGGCTTCATGAATGTGATTGCTTGTACGAGCTGCGGGAGCGACAATCTCAGTAGTTCGCGGTTCTGTTCTCGCTGTGGTGTTGTTCTGCCAAAACCGAATCTTCATTCAGTGGGTAGCGACTTGACCCCTGGAACTTGGTTGCGCGATCGCTACATTATTGTGCGACCACTCGGACGGGGAGGCATGGGTCGTACCTACCTCGCTGAAGATAGAGGACGCTTTAATGAATGGGTCACGCTCAAAGAAATGACGCCTGTCATTCAAGGCACTCAAGCCCTGCAAAAAGCAGAAGAACTGTTTCAGCGGGAAGCGGCAATCCTTCACAAGCTTTCATCACCTCAAATTCCTCGGTTTTGGGAATTTTTTCGGGAGGGGAGGCGGCTATTTTTAGTCCAAGACTACATCGAAGGCCAAACGTACCAATCTTTATTAAAAGAACGCATTGCTTTAAAACAACACTTCAGTGAAGCCGAAATCATCGAACTGTTGCGGCAACTGCTTCCTGTCCTCAGTTACCTCCACTCCCTAGGCATCATTCACCGCGATATTTCTCCTGACAATATCATCTGTCGCGCTTGTGATGGCCTGCCAGTTTTAATTGACTTGGGTGCTGTCACCCAAATTCCCCTAGAAGTTGCTCAAGCGGTTTCGAGCTTGCCCAATGCGGCTCCCGCTAATAGTACAACTCGTTTGGGTAAACTGGGCTATGCTCCTGATGAACAACTGCGATTAGGCATCGTCGCGCCTCACAGTGATCTATATGCCTTGGCGGTCACTACATTAGTTTTAATGACCGGAAAACAGCCTCATCAACTGATCGATTCACAAACGCTCAATTGGGTGTGGCAGCAGGAACTCGCCCTCAGCCCAAGAATAGACTATATTCTCAATCGGATGCTGGCGGCTCAACCTTCTGAGCGGTTTCACTGTGCGGATGAAGTTCTACAGCACCTATCAGACGATGATTCAGGCGCATCAAGCGCCACGCACATAACGAATACAGTCACGTTTACTCCTCAAGTGCCTCATTCTCAACCGACTTTTGTTAACAATTCTGGTCAAGGGAGGTTATTGGATGCGTCCGTTGAAGTGCCAGAAGAGATTCACGGTTGGAACTGGGGTGCTTTTTTCTTACCGGGTTTGTGGTGTGTCCCGAATCGAGTTTGGATTGGACTGGTTGCCTGGACTGACGTTTCTGTGATTACTCTTCCCTTGACGTTCGGGATGACTTGGCCGATTATGGCTGTGATTTTGGGGGTTAAAGGCAATGAATGGGCGTGGAAAAGCCGCCGTTGGAAAAGTGTGAAGCAATTTAAACGCCATCAACGGCTATGGGCGATCGCAGGGTTTCTCCTCGTCGGCCTTTGCTTGTTGTTAGTCGTGTTAGTCGTGCTGATACTTGTAGCGTTGGGCAAGTCTCTTTTTTAACAGCGAATTGACGCTCTCCACCCCTAACCAACTGCGGGTATAGAGGTGGATTATTTTTACCAGTCTCACTAGACTCTCTGCTTATACGAAGTTGCGTTTGTAGATAGTACTTTCTCTTCCTTGTCCCCCTTGTCTTCCTTGTCCCCCTTGTCTGGGCTATCTACTAGGTTTGACCGCAACTTGGTATTAGACCCAATCCGGCTGCCAAAAGAGCAGTCTTCTCAGGCGGCAACAGCAACTTGGGGAAGAGTTGCACCACTTCCCACCTGCCGCCCAACAGCTGCTGCTACAGGTTGCAAGTTATGGACTAAATCGACCATATCGTCTAAAGAAAGTGCCTGACGCGCATCGGACACTGATTTTTCGGGTTCCGGATGGCACTCGATGATTAATCCATCGGCACCGCACGCTACAGCGGCTTTTGCCATAGGTGCCACTAATTCTCGCTTGCCGACAGCATGAGAGGGGTCTACAATCACGGGCAAGTGAGTCAATTGCTTGAGTGCGGCGACTGCTCCTAAATCTAGGACGTTGCGAGTATAGTTATCAAAGCTGCGGATACCCCGTTCACACAAAACGACTTGAGAGTTACCGTGACTGAGAATGTATTCTGCCGCCATGACAAACTCCTCAATCGTGGCAGCCAGTCCTCGTTTTAACAGAATTGGTTTTTCAACCTGACCCAAGGCTTTAAGCAAATCGAAGTTCTGCATGTTCCGGCTGCCTACCTGAAGCATATCAACATAGTCAACCATCGCTTCAATTTGACCAATGGACATAACTTCACTTACAACCGGGACATTGTAGCGCGATCGCACCTCTGACAATATCTCTAGACCTTCCAGTCCTAATCCCTGGAAGGCGTAGGGAGATGTCCGAGGCTTGAAAACGCCACCCCGTAACGCTTGGACGGGGGCTTGCCCAAGCGTTTGGGCAACGGTTTCCATTTGTACTCGACTCTCCACAGTACAAGGGCCACCAATAATTACCAGTTCTTGGCTTCCGAAAGCCACATGCTCGGAGAGTCTAACTATACTAGTGTGGTCGGGATGAGATTGTGTAGCAAGTTTGGCATTCAACATGGGTAGGGTTCCTCTGGACGTTAAATGGATTGTGAAGGGTTGGCAATAAATCTTGGTTGGACAAAGCTTTTAAGTTTCTTAGGACTGACGCACTCCCGTTAGTTGTGGAGGATAATTCGTTCACTCAAACCCCACATAGGCTGGTTCTATCTCCTTGTAGTGCGTAAGTCCTTTTTCTGTAATACGCAAAGATATCTCCAAACATTGTTGACACCTTTTCAAAAGGATGAAACCCAAAGCTTAATATCTTCATCAAATCTTTTGACTTTTTGGCTGTAGCTTTTTAAAAGCTTTATTTTTGTGTGCCCTATATGAGTTACAGCCTAACTATCACCCCCCAAAGCAATCAATATTAAAAAACCCGGTCTCTGTAAGGAACCGGGTTTCAGCGAAATCTTGACATGACTTTACCTACCCGGAACTGTGTTTGGGCCAAAAGTAAAAAAAGCCGTAAAACCAGCTACCCAGGTAAGCCGCCATAGTGGTCTGGTGTGACGAATTGGCCTGAATAAAACAAAAGACCGCAGAGCTTGTTCTGCGGTCCACCGGTCTAGTTCCAAGAAGAACTGTATTCACCACCGGTGAACCTCCTTAAACCAAAACCAATAGTAATAGCGGTTGCCAAACATGGTCGTTTCGCTGCTAAAAAATATAACTGGGTTAAATTCTTGTCTTGCGCCTACCCTAGCAAGTTTAGACCAATGGCGTCAACACCTATTGTCGTAAGATTGGTTTCATCTTGCCCTAGAACTACCGATTAGTCGTTAATTGGGCTTAAGGATGCGGAATGGGGGCTTCCACTAAACTCGACCCCAAGGTATAGCAACTACTACGAACACGTTCTGGGATGATCAACGCAGCTGCATTATGAGGACTGGTGAATCCGTCTTTGAAATCAATACAGCTTTTCACAATTGTCCATGCATCGTCTGTCGCCATAGGTAAGTGTTGCGCGAATCCATGATTTGTGGCGTCCTTATATTGCTCGTGCAGTTGCTTCAGCACTGCTAAAAAGTGCGCTTTTTCCTTGGCGTGTGCCTTACGTACCTCGCACAGATTAATCGCAGCGTTCTTCGTCTTATTCTCATCCCACTGAGTTACCTCTTTCATATCATCAATACACTGGGAAAGCTGTATTCTGTCTGGATAGGTGTCCTCATCAAGATTGGGAGGTGCACCAACCGTCCTCAGCGTCCCCCCAACGACTAGGCTCAAGACAAGGACGAACACGACAGCACTCCACTTCAGCTTGCGAATGACGGCTTTTATCATGACTTAACCTCAATACGAGTTCTTGGCTGAGGGAACCAGCCATGCCCGATCGCCACTTAATCGTTAACAATCATCATTTCTAATACTCCCGTCAGGCATTGTAGTATTACAAAATTTAGCTCCTCTCAAGTCGGCTCCCTCCAAGTGAGCCTGACTCAAGTCTGCCCTACGCAGATTAGCCCAACTTAAGTTAGCGTTATTCAGATTGGCTCCATTCAGCTTGGCAGCCCCCAAGTTGGTATGATTAAGGTTTGCCCCTTTTAAATTAGCCTCACACACATCAGCCTTAATCAAACTGGCTCGATGCAGATTGGCTGCGCTCAGGTCGGCTCCATGCAAAATAGCTTCATTCAGGGTTGTTTGGCGCAAATCTGCTTTAATGAGGTTGGCTTGATAGAGGTTGACCTTAGTGAGGTTAGCCCCATTTAAGTTGGCATTGGGTAAATTAGCCTTCAGTAAGTCAGCTCTCATTAATTTGACTTTACGCAAATCTGCTCCACTCAAGTTAACCCGATGAAAGATTCTTTCTCCTGCTAAATAACGCCGATTCAGTTCTTCAGTATTCATCACACATTCATTAACTAGCATCACCCAAATATGGCTAAAGAAAATCCCCTACCCGGTCGCGTAGCGTGCGCGTAGCGAGTAGGCAGGGAATTTTCAATGATTAAAAATGGCGTTTAGATTTTTGAGACAAGCTCTTCATTATTGAGCCTGGCTTATTCCTCGCTCTCAACGTAAATAAAGAAAAGACCAAATACTACAGCAGGCAAGAGCCAGGTAACTACGGGAATCAAAATCCAGGGCAAGAATGAAGCTGCGTATGCTCCTGTCATATCAAAACTTTCCTCTCTAAATTTACAAGGCTGCAAAAAGGATTTTTCTGTTAGCTATTTTACGGCTCCAGTCGGACACTGAAAGCCAATAGCTCCCAGCCAAAAAATTCCTAAGTATTGTGAACTAAGCCACGGAATATGGAATCCACAATGTCAAAATTGGCCAATAGGAAATAGGCAACGAAAGCACCACCCATTGCGCCAATAAAGAAACCACCCGTTAACTGACTCCAGCCTTCAGCCGTCTTCAGTTCGCTAGGGGTTCGGGGATTTTGAACTTCAAAGTCGCCCCCTGTTTGGAAGGACACAATGCCATACAGAGACATGCCTGCGGTGGCAATCAGAATTGTACCGATAGCTGAAATCAATCCGCCCAGATAGGCAACATCAGTCTCCCGCAGAGGACCGAGTACAGTCCAGGGACCCACTAAAAAATAGCCATGAGCCAAACCAATTTCTATCCCTCGAACCAGGGGAGATACCCATCTGCGGTACGCCGGCAGATTATTGATGTAAGCCTTAACAACTCCAGAGCTATTGATGGGTGTCTCTAGGTTACCAACAAACGGGTCACCATCCCAGGCTTTAACGACCTCTGCATTTCTAGGGTCAGCCATACTTAATTTCTCCTCTCTGTGTGAAACTTTACAGAAGAACTTGAGATCACATTCTACGCAAGTAGGGGTTATCCATTTGCAGAATTAGCTGCGACCTTTAGAAAAGTTCATTAAACTTCCTTGCGCTGGAGATTTCATCTCTCTGAAAGAGGAGGTAGTCTCAACGGAGTGCGATCGCCTGCACTTTCTCTAGATTTGGGCAAAATCCAGCGATTAGCATACCCGACCATCTAGTTCAGTTCGTTAAAACGGGATATCGTCCTCAAAATCAGGAGGCGGCGAATCACTCGGTCGCGGTCTTTCCCGGTCCGGAGTCATTTGCAGATCGATCCAGCGTTTGGCAAAGTAGAGTGCTTCTTCCTGCGTCTTAGCATTATGAATGGGTATTACGCATTCCCCGGTGGCACTCCAAACTTGAACGCAGAATACTGGTCTAGCCTCAATAATCCAACCTCGATAAATTTCTGCTGAACTCATTGCTGGCACTCCCAGTGAGCAGGCTGAAGGCTACCCTTCAACCGTAGCACGCTCCCCAGTTTTTAGAAGTGAGTTTTGTTGCGGTTTGTATAGTATTTATTAGAAAAGGCAATCTTGAGATTAATTCAAATGAAACAGCTCCTCCATCGACTGTACAACGGTCAAAAATCCCTTCAACGCCTGATTGGGCTTCTACTATTATTCGTCCTCGTCAGCGGTTTAGTTGCTGCCCCTGCCACCGCCATCGGCGTTTATCAAATGCCCAACATTAGAGCAGGGGAACCGACTTGGGTTATTGATAAAGCTGAAGTGCTCAGTCGCTTAAACGAAGGACGCTTGAGCAACACGCTGGACAATTTGGCGAAGAAAACTGGCACAGAAGTCAGGATGGTTACCGTCCATCGCTTAGATTATGGTGAAACAATAGACAGTTTTACAAAAGCACTGTTTGAAAAGTGGTTTCCAACTACGCAAGCTCGAGCCAAACAAACCTTACTGGTCATTGACACAGTAACCAACACCACAGCCATTCAGACGGGTGAAGCGGTTAAGTCATTGATGCCGGATGATATAGCTCAGAGCGTGGCGTCTGAAACAGTGGCGGCATCTTTACGCAACGGGAACAAATATAATCAAGGGTTGTTGGATGCCAGCGATCGCTTAGTTGCCGTTCTGTCTGGTGAACCGGACCCCGGTCCCCCTGCCGTAGAGGAAAACGTACAGGTAGCAAGCACGTTTAAAAGTGCAGAAGAAACCGACACCAAAAATTCGACAATCTGGGTCGTTGCCATCTTGATTATCGCTACCGTTGTTCCAATGGCTACCTACTTTTTCTATCAAAGTTTCTCTGGCTAAGCTAACGAGTTGGACGGTTAGAAGGTTGTAATGTTGGAAGGTTCAATTAATTCTTCTGGCCCTGCAACCTGTAACCTTGATTAATCCTGAACGTACTCTTGCCCACTAACTAAAGCATACTCAGCCCGAACAAACTCCCGTCCCAGATAAGCCGCATGATCGAGTAGGGTGACAGGACAGGGCTGGGTCTGCTCAAAAATGACAACACAAAGTTCCTTAGCAGTTCTTCCTGTAAACAAAGTACTTTGAGTCCGTTCTACCTTCCCCTTGGCTGGGATGACTTTGCCCGTTTCTGGGTCAATCGCTAAACCGCGCTCATCAATAACATTCGTAAAATGCTTGGCACAAATTAGCCCTGCCTCTCGGTCTAGGTAGATGATAAAGTATCCGCCTGGATCGAGGTCGAGATGACGCTTGGATAGCTGGTCATCAATTTCACGCAAGGTGTCTATTGTCTGAGTCATGTTTTTTGGGAGCAATGTTTCAAGTTGAATGTTCCGGTACTTGGATACCTAGAACAAACTTCATCCTATTATGAACTACCTACGGACTCCGCTATGCTACGTCCGAAGTTTCTGACGTTTCTTCTGACCTAGTTGCTGTAAGCTTCCCGTATATTTCCGAGTTTTTACAGTAGAGCTAGAATCATCTACGTCTAAGACGCTAGTTCCTAACGCCCAGTTGAGACAAACAATTGCGGATGCTACATCTCTATCGAGTATGCATCCGCATTTTTCGCAGCAATGTATACATTCGCTCAACTCTTTTTTATTTTTTGCTAAGCATTTAGGGCAAGCTTGACTTGGATTGACTTTTTGAGCCGAGACTTTTATAAAGAATCCTCCCGCCTCTTCTACTTTGTACTTGATAGCACTCCGTAGCATTCCAAATCCTACATCAAGAATTGAGCGCTTGACGCCTGCTTTTTGACGCTTTCTCTTACCTTTATTGGCTTTGGCTGCCAGACTTTTAACATTTAGAGTTTCTGTAGCAACCAACTGCGCTACACATGGGGGCTTCCCGCACGAAAGATTTAAAAGATGCCTTCTCGGATAAGGCATTGCCTATGCCCCATGCCCAAAAAATGGAGTTTTCCAACCCTGTCAGTTAAATGTGGAATAGCTTATAGCGGCTCTCAATTACATGAGGTACACCTTGAAGCTCAGTGTGAGGTTCCAGGCGCGTTTATTGCCATGAACTATGAACTATGAACCATGAACAAAAACCTAGATGTTTGTACCTCACCAAGGTGAGAACCGCTATATTATTCCTGAATAAGGATATTAATCTCTCGCTTACTGAAGGGCAAATCCTGATTAATCGCATCAATTTCCTCCTGTTCCATTGCGTTAATCTCACTGATATAGTTCCGCAAAATTTGAGTAAATCGAGCATTATAAAATCGGTGCAAACTGTGATTCGGTGTTGCAGGGAAGCCCCGCCGTCTCTTATGGCGACCACCTGCACCAGGGTCAAACATTTGCACGCCATTGGCAATTCCCCACTCAATCGGCGTATAGTAGCAGGCGTCGAAATGTAGGCAGTCATATTCTTCAAAACAACCCCAATAGCGACCATAAAGTTGGTCACCCTTGTTAATACAAAATGACATCCCCACTGGATGGTGATCATCACCGTCTCGAAAGGCAGCAACTAATAACACGCGATCGCGGTAACGAGGATACAATTGTTCAAAGAATTTGCGAGTGAGATACTTACTCCCCCACATAAACTTGTCACAGGTACTGCTGTAGAAGCTGTAAATCATCGGAAAGAAGGACTTAGGAATCTCATCTCCTTTAAGGATTTCCACGCGCAGGCCGGCTGTTGTCACCGCTTTGCGCTCCCGTTTGATATTACGGCGCTGATTAGCGTTGAAGACGCTGAGGTAATCATCAAAGGTGTTAAAGCCTTTGTTTTGCCAAATGTAGCTGTGGTGTAGCCAACTTATAAAGCCTTGGCGTTCTAGTACAGGACGCCACTCCGGGTCAACAAAGAGGAAATGACAGCTACTAATGCGGTTTTTCTCACAAAAGTGGTCAATGGCAATGACCATGAGTTCTGTGAGTTCGTCCTCGTCTTCTCCCGGTGCGATCAAGAACCGATAGCCTGTTGCGGGTGTAAACGGCGTCATCCCCAGTAGTTTCGGGTAGTAGCGTATTCCCAAACGGTGAGATAAATCAGCCCACTGATGGTCAAAGACAAACTCTCCGTAACTGTGACCTTTGATGTAAAGGGGTGCAGCCGCGATCATCTGCCGATCTCGCCACACCGTTAAGTGATTGGGCAACCAACCCGTCTTGGCAGTTGCACTCCCTGATGTTTCTAGATTGTTCAACCACTCCCATTCTAGAAAAGGCGTCTTTAGTGGTTGGGCGAGGGTATCCCAAGCGGCTTGAGGAATGTCAGCCATCCGGTTGACCCAGGTAACGGAATACTCAGGCTGGGGTTGTTGAACCATTGCAGGAATCCAAAGTAAAAATTTATTGAAATACCGCTTGAATAGGAAGCTAGAGGCTGACTTTGACATGGATCGTCTTGAACCAGTATTCTGGTTAGTCTGTATGGGTAAGTTTGGCATCTATGGCTCTGAACCCTTGTTTTGGTTGAGCCAACTCAACCCGACCCAGCTTGGCCTCCACTTTCCCGTAAAAACTTTAATATAGGTTAACTAATCTTCACGAGCGTTGCCGCCGATAGTGCAAAAAGACTTCCTGCTCGATAGTCTGGACGGTTAAAAGTTCCAAACGCTGTGCGAGTTGTGAGGAAAATCCCTCTCCCTGCACTGGCGTTGGTGCCGTTGCACCGCCTAAAATCAACGGACATACGGTTAGCCAAAATTCATCGATTAAATCGGCTGCTAAGAGCGATGCTACGAGTTCGCCACCCCCTAAAATGGCTAAACGTCCGACACCTAAATGGGTTAACTGTTGGAAAGCATTATTCCAATCAATCCTACCTGCGGATGTATCTGCCACCACAATCCGCTCAAAACTTCCAGCGCACGATGACTGTTCTCTCTGCCAATGTTGGGCACCTGCCACTGTTGTCAGTAACCAACGAGGAACCTGCTGACGAAAAAAGCGTAATTGAGGGTCAATCTCAGCCGAACCTGAGCAAACAATTTGCACGGGTTGCGGTGGCACTCGATTTTGTTGACGGAGTTTCAGCAATTGAGGATTGGAGACGCCTAGGGTCGTACCATAGGCACGCAGGGTACCAGCACCAAATAAGATGCCATCTGCCAGAGCTATCTGTTTTTCCAAATGAGCCTGATCCGCAGGAGAGGAAAATCGAGCAGGCGATCGCGCCACGTCTGCAATCTTCCCATCAGCACTCATGGCGAGAACCACCGTGGTATGGGGTCGATGGATGGCACAGGGATAAGACATAGCGATCAACCGGAACAAAACGAGGACTTTGAAGATTCTTGAGATTAAGCGCTTCTTGAGTAAAGCTTTTTTGGAAGCCAAGCCTCTAAGACACACGGCAACTTTGAAGCGTTTTAGGATGGATGAGATGGGTGATTCATCTACTGTATTAATTATGGCTGTCGGGTTTTCCACTTCAATCTAAGAGACATCCTATGGCTAAGCTAGGTCAATCCTCCTTTCGTCGCATCCTGCTGTCACGCCTTTTACTGCTCAGCGTGCCAGTACTACTTTTGGGAGTGTATGTGACCTACAGAAAAGCACGGGCGACACTTCTAGAAACGGCTCGCCAAAATTTAATTGAGAGCGCTGTCAAGAAAGGCGAGAAAATTCAAGACTCCATTACAGCTCTCAAAGTTAACTTAAGGACAGCCAGCGAAAGTGTCGCGCTACAGTCCCAGTCAAAAGCAAGCTATCAACAGTTTTTGGAAGAATTTGCTCAACAATTACCCGATTTGAGCCAATGTGTACAGTTGTCCGATATTCAAACTAGGCAGCTGATTGCTAGTACCTGTGGAAACCAAGCGATCGCCCCACCCAAAGCAACACAGTGGCTTCAGCAACATGCGTCATCACCGCAGAATCATTCTCCCGTCTACGTGGCGATGCTACCCCCGCCGAAATCCTCACCCAGAGTAGGCGCACACGTCAATCAACCAGACTCCAGCCATCAACTTCCATTGGTGTTTAGTGCCTCGGTTTATAACCCCGCCGGTCAACTCCGATATGTCCTAAGTCTCAAAACCATCTTGCTGCATCAACAACGAGCGAAACCGAGGTCTTTATCAGGCTATTCGGTAGTGATTAATCAGCAGGGAAAAATTTTAGCTCATATCGAGCCAGAGCGAATTGGACGCATGATCGAGCAAGAAAGAGATGGGGGAGCACTCAAGGATGTCTTGGCTAAAGCGAGTAACAATCAGTCGGATTATCTGCATCTATTTTTCTTTGAGAAAGCAGGTGCAGAATTAGTAGCTGGCTACACGGCAATTAATAGCCCCCTAACCACTGAACCCAACCAAAAATGGGTTCTCTTATCCGTCACGCGCTTAGACAGTGCCCTTTCTGGGTTGAAAGATATTCGACAAGTTTTGTTAATCTTGACCTGCTGTTTGATTGCAGCCAGTTTTTTGGCAACCGTGTATGTAGCTCGCGACTTGGCACGTCCGTTAGAAAAACTCAGAGATTATGCCCTAAATGCATCTCACCTGCACTCTACCGATCGCATACCCCAAAACTTTAAAATTCGGGAATTCAACCAATTGTCCGAAGCTCTTGAGGGAATGATTTCTCGTTTGAGGCATTGGGCAGAAGAACTAGAAACCGCTTGGAAAGAGGCGCAAACCGCCAACCAGCTTAAAAATGAGTTTCTCGCGAATACCTCCCATGAACTGAGAACACCGCTCAATGGCATTATTGGCTGCTTACGGCTGGTACGGGACGGTTTTTGTGATGACCGAGATGAAGAACTAGATTTCTTACAGCGAGCGGATGATGCCGCCATTCACCTGTTGGGAATTATTAATGACGTTCTGGATATCGCCAAAATTGAGGCTGGCAAGCTTTCGGTAGAAACAGAACCGGTTGACTTGTGCAAGATTCTCAATGAAGTGATTAATTTGCAAGCGGTACCGATTCAACAAAAAGGTCTTGATTTCCATACAACCGAGGTGAATCAAGTGATTGCCGTCCGTGCCGATCCAGCGAAACTCAAGCAGGTGTTGCTGAATGTAGTGGGCAACGCAGTCAAGTTCACTGAATCGGGCAGCATTACAATTACGACCCGAATTGAGCCGTTTTCTGAAGCACCTTCCTCAGTTGCTCCCGGCAACGAACAGAACAAAGGAGAAGGCTTGAATCATCGGGCAGATCAGGAGGAACGTTTATCCTTAGCAGCGACTCCCGAAGCTAGTCAGAATACCTCTGCTGTGTCTCCTTCCTCTTGTGTGGTTGTGACTGTTCAGGATACCGGGATTGGCATCGATCCGATTCAACAGCACAAACTATTCCGTCCGTTCGTGATGGTTGATGGCTCAACCACACGCAAGTTTGGGGGAACAGGTCTTGGTTTGGCGATTTCGCGGAATTTAATGGCACTGATGGGAGGGAACATTACCCTGTCCAGTGAGGGGAATGGTCATGGTACGACGGTGGAAATTTCTCTGCCGACGATTGAGCCTTCCCTGTTGTTCTCCAGTGAATCTCAAAAGTCAAGTAGTGCCGCCCAAGGGCCTGCACCAGATGATACTGGTGGAGCAGATGATGCCAAGGACGCTGTTACCTCTAGGGAGCCGCAATTTGAGAACTGTGACTAGTGCCGCTTCGCTCAAAGGCAGAAGGCACAAGGCAGAAGGCTCAAAGGCAGAAGGCAAATCAATTAGAACGAAGCTGTCTCCCTGTCCCCCCATCACTCAAGGTTTAACCAAGGTGACAATGGCCTGAACTAACTCCGCAGGTTCAACGGGCTTGGAGACATGCCTGTGAAATCCTGCTGCCAGTGCCTGCTGTTGATTGATTTCTCCGGCATAAGCCGTTAGCGCGATCGCAGGAATCTGCCCACACTGATGAGGAGGTCGTGCCCTTACCTGGCGCATCAGCGTATAGCCATCTACCTCCGGCATCCCAATATCACTGACTAGGACATCGGGCTGGAACTGATCCAAAATGAGTAAGGCTTTAGCCGCCGAGGCTGCAACCCTCACCGTGGCTCCCTCTTCACTTAAGATGAAGTCTACTAAATCGCGCATATCCACTTCATCGTCTACCACTAGAACCCGTAACCCTCTCAACTTGTCAGTTGTAGTGGATGGTCGGTCATGGGGAAGTATCTTGACTAAATCCTCTGCTTGTGGTAGAAAAACGGTGAAAGTTGCCCCCTGTCCCTCCCCCGGACTCTCTGCCCGAACAGTTCCCCCATGCAGTTCGACCAAATGACGAACGATCGCCAATCCCAGCCCCAGCCCCCCAAACTGCCGGGTAATGGTGCTATCGGCTTGACGGAAATAGTCAAAGACGTGAGGCAAAAACTCTGGATTAATGCCTTTGCCAGTATCTTGAATCTGGATTTGAGCATAGGAGGTTGAATGTTGTAGGTCATTTTCCCAACCTTCAATCTTCAAGTTTTGCAGGCGCACGTCCACCCGTCCCCCTGAAGGAGTGAACTTGACAGCATTTGAGAGGAGATTCCAAACAATTTGCTGGAGGCGACCTGGATCGCCAGAAATGGGCTCTACCGTTGAATCCAGTTGAGTATGGATTTGAATTCCTTTGCTCTGGGCAGCTAAGTGTACCGTTGCGATCGCCGCCTCAATGGTACTGACTAAATTGACAGGACAGGCATTCAATACCATCTTGCCTTGTAGAATGCGAGACACATCCAGTAAGTCCTCGATTAACTGAGTTTGTAGCTTGGCATTGCGCTCGATGGTTTCTAGTGCCATTGCCGTTTTATCAGCATCTAGCTTGCCAGCTCGCAGCAGTTTGGCCCAGCCGAGAATGGGGTTCATGGGGGTTCGTAACTCGTGTGATAAAACGGCTAAGAACTCATCTTTGACCCGGTTCGCGGTTTCTGCCTCTGCTCGGGCACGTTGTTCAGCTTCATAGAGTTGGGCACGGATAATCGCTTGAGCGCATTGCCGAGCTAACGCCAGCATGAATGCTCGGTCATCCTTACTTAAGGCAGGAAATTCAGCAAAACTCAAAGATATGCCACCAATAGCGCGACCTTCAACCATCAGCGGTAAGGAAATCCAAGCGGCATGGGCACATTTGGCATAGTAATCAGCCAAGTGAGGATAGCGTGCCACTCTCGCCTCTAGTGACTCTTCCCAAATCGGTTGCTCTGTACGAACGGCTTCGGCTAGGGCGACTGATGAGGTGATGGGAAACCGACGCCATTCTTCGGCTACATCCTGCTGAAACCCAATCGAATGGACGATTTCTAGTTGAGTCCGCTCCTCATTGAGAATAGCTACAGTAGCGGCAGTTGCCTGTAAAACAGCTCTGCTTTGTTCCACAATCACTTCAGCGACCTGAGCGGGAGTGAGGAGTTCAGAAAGAATGGCTGTCACGGCTTGGAGGCGCGCATTCCGATCAGCCGTTTTTTCAGCTTCGCGACGTGCCTGTTCTGCCTGCTGGTAGAGTCGAGCATTGATAATCGCCATCGCGGCTCGGTCGGCTAAATCTTGAAACAACCTTAAGTCATCTTGGTCATGAGGGTCAGCAGGATAATGGCGAGTTAGGCTTAATACACCGATCGTCTGTCCTCGCACCTTTAAGGGCACAATCAAGGTACTGCAAACCTGGAACCGCTCTAAGTAAAGCCGGTACTCCGGTTTAATGGCAGCACGAAACTCCACTTGTGAAGCGATGGGCATTAATAACGGCTCTCCCGTCTGCACCACTCGCCCGCCAATTCCCTCATCAGCACGGCGAGGATAACGAACTAACAATTCATTAGCAAACTCTCGTAGCTCTAGGTCAACGTGGCAACAAGAGGCATGATTCAGCCATATCCCATCCTCAGAGAGCAGATTCAGCACGCAAACATCACCTGTCAGTTCGCTGACAAGTCGAGTGATGCTATCCAGAAGGGTTTGCAAATCCAAATTTGCCGCGGCAAACGTCTGCGAGGCTTGGGCGAGAAAACGCTCTCGTTGCTCGGTACGTTTTTGGTCGTGAATATCGGTTGCTGTGGCCAACCAGCCAACAAGCTGGTTATCTTCGGATTGAATCGGGACAACTCTGTTCAAGTGCCAGCGATAGACTCCATCCAAGCGTTTTATGCGACATTCAATGGAGTAGGCATTGCCATTTTTTAGCGATTGTCTCCAGCGAGCGAGGATTTGAGGAAGATCGTCGGGATGAAAGGCTTGTTGCCATTCAGTACCTTGGGTTTGCTCCAAAGTTAACCCTGTGTAGTCCATCCAGCTTTGATTGCAGTAGTTGACTGTTCCATCCGCATCCGTCATGCACACCAATTGCGGTAAGGATTCTGCCAATGAGCGGTAGCGCTCCTCACTTTGCCGCAAAGCCTTTTCTACTCGCTTGTAGTCGGTTACATCACGGGTAATCCCCATTAACGATTCAACCGTTCCCTCATCGCCGCTCTCGGGTACCATTTGGGTTTGATAGTAACGAGTGCCGTGGGGTGTCCAAAACTCAAATTCAAATCGACACGCTCGCTTAGTCGCAAACGTTGCTTGCATTCGTTGCTGCCAAAGCTGATGAATTTCCGCTGGCATCCCTATCTCAGCATGGTTTTTTCCAATAAAGGCAGACGGTGGCAAACCTGTATGGCGTTCGATAGCGGGACTGACATAAACATGACGAAAGTTTCGATCAAAGCGAGCAATGATATCTGGGGCATTTTCAGCCAGAGTTTTAAACAGCTGCTCTCGACGGGACAGTTCCGTTTCTAGCTGCTTGCGCTCTGTAATGTCGCGAAAATAAAGCGCCACACCCTCATCAGAGGGATAGGCATTCGCTTCTAACCAACGCTGAACGGGTTGTCCAAATTCTTCCCAGGCAACCGGTACTTGTTGAGCGACAGCACGATGAAGTTCTTGGTATGCCAATCCCCCCACTTCAGTCAGAAACACCTCATGCCAAACATGCTTTCCGATCAGCTCCTCTGGAGTTTTGTGCAAAATTTCAGCGGCTGCCCGATTGACATAGGTATAGTGCCAGTTGCGATCAATCGCTACGAATGCATCGGTAATGCTTTCCAGAATATTCGCCACCTTCCGCTCAGCATCCTGCACCCCTGCTGTTACTTGTTTCGTTTCTGTAGGTTCTAGCTCAACCGAATTCGCGCCTGCTTCAAGGCTACGAGCAAAGTGTTCAATCACTTCAGATCTAGAAATTCCTCGCTTTCGAGCTTCCTCATCAAGCCGTCGCCATGCTTGGCGGGTAAGGGATACGCTCACCCGTTGTTTTGTCTCGGAGTCCCAATTGTGAACAAACTTACCTTTGGCATCACGTTTCATGAGGAGTTAACCCGTATACGTACACGGTCAACTCCATTCAATCCCAGTTTTCCTGTGATAAAAATCTGTCTTAAGGTTGATGCTCTATTCTTTAGGTTACCTAATCACATGCTATACAGCTAATTTAAGGGCGCACGGCGGTGCGCCCCTACAAGGCTACTTCGCGCATAACAAACAATGAAATTTTTTCTTTCCCATTCCCCATTTTCAAGGCAAGCTCTAGACAAGTCCTTTTCGTCCAGCCAGGTTGGCAATGACTGCAAGTAATTCAGCCAGCTCAACGGGCTTGGCAACATGAGACTGAAAGCCAGCTAAAAGAGCGGCTTTACGGTCTTCAGCCCTAGCGTAGGCGGTAAGCGCCACGGCAGGAATTCGTCCACCGTTCTCTGGTGGAAGTCTTCTCACGCGACGCAACAGGGTATAACCATCCTCGTTCGGCATACCAATATCGCTGACTAATACATCCAGGTGCGAAGCTTGCTGGGTTAGCACCTGGATTGCCTCGTCTGCCGTCGCCACAGCTACAACTTGAACACCACACTCTTGGAGGAGTTGCATGAGTAACTCGCGGGCATCTGCCTCATCATCCACCACAAGGATTCGTAAACCGTCTAGGTTGGGGAAATTCTCCAAGGCGATTCTGTTTCCTACAATTGGATAAACCCGCTCAGACGCCTTGGCTTTCGGACTGACTGCCATTAGCGGCAGATTCACGGTAAACGTTGCCCCTAGTCCTTCGCCTGGACTTTCAGCCTGAACGGTTCCTCCATGCAATTCAACTAAGTGGCGTACAATTGCTAATCCCAATCCTAAGCCATTGAATGACCGGGTAATCGAACTATCCGCTTGGCGAAAACGGTCAAACACAAAGGGGAGAAAATCAGGGCTAATTCCCTGCCCTGTATCTGTCACCGTAATTTCAATATGGGAATTAACTCGTTTCAGGCAAATTTGAACGCCCCCACCTTTCGGTGTAAATTTAACGGCGTTGGTCAGCAGGTTCCAAACAACTTGCTGCAAACGGTTTGCATCTCCTGAAACGAGGCCGACTGCCGAGTCTAGTATAGATTGGAGCCGAATATTTTTCGCCTCAGCTGCCAATCGCACCGTATCGATGGCTGCCTCAATCACAGGAATTAACTCGACAGGGCGGACATTCAAGCGAAGCTGCCCCCGAATAATCCGTGAGATATCCAGAAGATCTTCAATGAGTTGTGCCTGTGCCCTGGCATTGCGCTCTATGGTTTCTAAGGCACGAGTTGTAGTGGCGGCGTCAAATGTCCGGGTACGGAGTAGACTCAGCCAGCCGAGCATGGCGTTGAGGGGCGATCGCAATTCGTGAGACAGTGTAGCCAGAAACTCATCCTTCAACCGATTGGCAGTCTGTGCTTCCTGGTAGAGTAGCGCGTTAGCCAGCGATAACGCCGCACGATTGGCTAAATCTTCGGCAAACGCTAGGTCAGAGTCGGTGTAGTGGCGTCCCGATTCGCTGAGCAAGCCAAAGGTCAAAGCCCCTAGGTTACGGTTACGGGCGATGAGCGGTACAGTCATTAAAGAGCAAAACTCAAGTTCACGCATGAACTGAAGATGCTCTGGATTAATAGCTGCTACTTGCATCCAACTATCCGTGACATCTGGAACCAATTTTGACTTGCCGCTGAACAAAACTTCGGCGATAGGATTTTCCTGAAAATTGTGAGGCGGTACAAAATGCTGTGCCCGATCTAACCATCCCTGTTTCGCAGAGTCTTTGTGCTGCCATGCTACTCGCTGGATTTTCTCGCTATCTGTCACCACATCAAAGAAACAGAAGTCAGCCAGAGTGGGCACGACTAGACGAGCGAGGCTGGTGAGTGTGGTTTTGTAGTCGAGAGAAGCCGCCAGCACTGAACTCGCTTCCGTCAAGAAACGCGATCGCTCTTCGGCTCGTTGGCGATCCGTTATATCCACGGTAATCCCGTCAAAGCGGATGGGTTTGCCAGTGGCATCATAGAACCCGCGTCCGATGGCGCGAATCCACCGCACTTGTCCATCTGGAGCAACTGTGCGATAGTCGATGTCATAGCTATTGTGCTGCTTAATAGACTGCTGGATCGCGAATTGGGTACGCTCCCGGTCATCAGGATGGAGGCCCTGATAAAACAGGTCAATCGTGACCTCTGTATCTGGACTCAAGCCGAAATGCTCCTTGCATTTGTCGTTCCACTCCAGTTTGTCGAACGGTAAGTCGCAATACCATAGTCCCAGTTCCGATGCTTGAAGCACCAACTCTAAACGCTCACGGTTCACCTTGAGAGACTGCTCGATCTGCCTGCGTTCACTTAGATCCAGCACGAAAGCGACCCCGTCATGTTGAGAGTCATTGAGCAACGCCATACCGAGTACAATGGGTACTCGCGTACCGTCCCTTCTGATGTACTCTTTCTCATAAACGTTGGAAACTCCCGTCGTCATCGCTTCTTTGATCGCCCGATCAGCCAGATGCTCGTACTCTGGAGGAGTTAGTTCCTTCCAACTAATTTTGCCGAGTGCGGCGAACTCTTCTTGCGTGTAGCCAGCCAGCTTCAGGTAAGCCTCATTCGCATCTGTAATCAAGCCGTCCACGTTCCAAAATGCAACACCAATCAAGTTAGATTCAAACAATCGTCTAAACCGAGCTTCACTCTCCCGCAAAGCTGTCTCGGCTCGTTTGCGATCGCTGATGTCGCGAAAATACACAGCAAGACCTTCAGCCGACGGATAAAGCTGGACTTCCAGCCAAACATTTAATACTTTAGAGAATGCCTCAAACTGGCTCGTGACTTGTTCGGCAACCGCTCGGTGAAATTCTTGATAAAAGATGTTGTCTACAGTTTCGGGTAAAACTTCTCTCCATAACTGCTTACCGAGTAGTTCTTCTGGGGGTTTGTGCAAAATTCGAGCGGCTTCCTCATTCACGTAGGTATAGCGCCACTCGTGGTCAAAGGCAACAAAGGCATCTGTAATACTTTCCAGAATATTGGTAATGCGTTTGTTAGCCGCGTGTACGGCTTCCTCTGTCTGCTTACGCTTAGTAATGTCTCGAATAATACTTAAAACAATTTTTTCATGATTAATGACGGTGCTTTGGGCACTAACTTCTACAGGGAAAAAGCTCCCATCTTTGCGGCGGTGAATCGTTTCAAACAAAATTCCTTGCTTGTCAGCTTGGTCGATCTGCTCTGCAATTAAAGGATGAGTTTGGGGGGCTCGGAGAGCATCAATCTTGAGAGACAGCAATTCGGTTCGATCATAACCATACGCTTTAATCGCGGCATTATTAGCCTCCATGATTTGACCATCAAGGCACACAAATAAAACAATGTCGCGGCTATGTTCGGAAAGCAGTTGATACCGTTTTAATAGTTCTTCTGTTGACTGATGTATCGCATGTTCACTAGTGAGTCGTTCCACCTGCTGCTTTAAGAGGCCAACCATGATGGCGATCGCAAGGGTGGTTACAGATAGGATAATGATACCTTGGAGATTGTCGTCGCTATAGTGGAAGAGTTGTCCAGGAGTGGAGGATTGATAAAGGACATAGAGTAGAGTAATCGCCGCACTCACTAACCCTGAGTACAGCCCACCCCTGAAAGCTGCATACACAACGGCTGTGAGATAAAGCAAAGCAGGGTTGGAAATTTTAAAGAGTGCTTTGTCCAGCCATTCGAGGGCAATCAGCAGCACTACTGTGGGGATGAGACTACCTGGCTGGAACCAAATGCTGAACCTTGATGAAATCGATTGGGTATCACGGGAGTTAAGCTTAAACAATGATGTCAACTCCTTTGCTTTTGCTGCCGGAAGTTGTGATGAGCGAAACCGTTTTATGTTGCCTCATCCTAGCGCTTGTCCTGAACTAGGAAACCCCATCCTGCCAAAATTAATCTTCAGTTACTGAGGACAGACGGCGGTATCACTCCTGAGAACTCAATGCCAAAAAGGCCTGTTTTGCCGCTGCTTGTTCAGCAGCCTTTTTAGAACGTCCTCGTCCTTCACCCAAACGCTGGTTTTGCAACCAAACTTCTGCCGTAAAGCGGTGGTCATCGCCATGCACTAAACTGGTTTCAGTCAGACGATACTCTGGGCGAAGTTTGTAGCGAGATTGAGTCCACTCTTGAAGAGCATCTTTATAGTTTTGGCGGGCTGGATCTTGCCGGACTTCTGCGGCTAGTTGCTGCAAGTGAGGGTCTAGCCACGGGCGAATCAGTGCTAGCGTATGGGTACTCAGGTAAAGTGCGCCTAATACGGCTTCCAAGGCATCGGCTAATCGTGATGTCTCTCCTGCTGTATCGCTAGCGGCACTGCTCGAAACGAGCAAGTAACGCTCGATGCCATAGGCTCTAGCGAGTTGAGCCAGGATGCGATCGCTCACTAGTACGGAGCGAATGGCGGCAAATTCACCGACTAAAGCGTCGGGATACGTTTCATATAACAACTCTGAGGCAGCAATACGCACCACGGCGTCGCCAACGAACTCTAACTGCTCATAGTTTGCCTTAGCAGAGATGCTTGGGTGCGTTAGTGCTAGGTCAAGGAGTTCCCACCGCACTGGAGCCTGCTCAGGCAACCCTAATTTTTGGATAAATTGCCGTAGTTGCTTCTGACGGCGAGGATCGATTAGGGTCATGATGCTCAGACGGACAACACTACTATATTGACACTCCCCCGTTTAGAAAATGGGGAATTCTTGGATCAATGGGGAGCCAACGCTTAACCCCTAATCTTAGACAATTAGACCTAATATTTTCAAGAATTTGTTACCTAACTCATTTTTACCAAATACCATCAAATCTAAGCGTGCTACTAATTGTAATAAACCAACAAAAGCAAAACTATTTAAACAGCTATCATTACTGACTTCTTCAAGGGATAGATAAAAGCTCTTCAGTCTTTCTATATGATGAAATTGAATTTTATCTAAAACATATAAATAATGCAAAAATTCTTGATGATTAATTTCATTATTAATGCGAGCTACAAAAATTTTAAATAGCGCGTCTGCTTTGGCGAGTTCGTCAAATCGATCCAGAGCAATAATCAATCTGGCTTCTAAATCCTCCTTGTAGTCGTGATTGGCGATGGCTTTATCCAGTTTAGTTCTAAATGCCTCATCAATCTCTTCAAACCCCTTCAGGAACAATAAAGTTTTCTCGATAAAAAATTGCTCACGGACAGTCAAGAACGTTGTCATCGTAGAATAATCAGTTCCTTAAGTCAAAATTTTACAGGCAACTCTCTGGTGAATTGATGAGAGCAATTCATCAAAAAATACCTGACCAAGCGTTCATAGCAAATCACAGCCAGATGCAGAAACTGATAAATATAGGGTAAAAGCTGTTGCCGCTAGCCATTGCCCTACAGCACAACAGCAGGCATAAATAATAGGGAGAGAGTCGGACATAAGCCGGGTTCTGTTCTCCACAGCAGCCATGCCACTGGAAGGGCAGTTATCTATCTGGGACGCCTGTTACCAGACGCCTCTAGCGGTTCTTGAGAGTGGAACTGGTAAAAGACCAACCGTAGTCCCTACAGGCCTTGCTCCCAACCGGGGTTTACCGAGCCAGCACCTCTCGATGCTGCTGGTGCGCTCTTACCGCACCTTTGCACCCTTACCTGTTTGTAAAAACGCGCCATGGCACGTCTCTACACCATCGGTGGTATGTTTCTGTGGCACTATCCTCACGGTCACCCGCACTGGGCGTTACCCAGCAAGTTTGGTCTTTCGGGAGCCCGGACTTTCCTCAGACTGCACGCTAGGTGAGTCCGCAACTGCCTGCGCCTACTCTCTCCCTAATCCAGTCTAATCGCCGTTAGGCATTAGCTGTTAGCTATTGCTCTAGAAGAGGGGTAAAGAATTTGGCACCCGGAGGCAGGGGAACACTCAAGCTTGAACAGGACGGGAGAGTGGGGGAGTGGGGAGGGGGAGAATTTTTTGGCTGAGCATCCTGGAACAATCCCACAAATCTTCCCCCCTCTCCGGTTCGGTCACTTCTTAGGCTTCGGCTTTTTCGGCTTCAAGGCAAGAGCCAGAGCTTTTGTCCAACGCAGTTTCCTAGGAATGAGCCGACATCTGACAAAGCAGAAAGTATCGCCTCTATCCGGTTGAGATACATTCAAGGCTAATCGGAGGTAAAACGGATCGCCTTTTTTAGCCGCTTTTTTAAATTGGGTGGTCTTGAACAAGGGTTTGCCAAGATGTTGATCATCGGTCAACTTTTCATCGATTTTTTGATTAGGAGTAAGGGGAGTAGGGATTTGCTTTTCCGGTACTTCTGTTAGTCCCTTAGTTAGCTCTTCCCGAATCGTTCGTCTGGGAGAATCTTCAAAATCAATGATGGAACTTTCATCCCAGTTTATCCGAATAGTAGTTTTAGTATCCTCTTCAAATTTATTTTTAATAGTGACGACCACTGTTTTTAAGTCGTCAAACTCATATTTAGAAAACATTTTTTTGAAACTGATATCTATTAATCCGTTCAAATTGTACAGACTTAGTTGCTGGTTAAGAGATTCAGTATCTAATTCAATTGTCACTTGACTTTCTAAAGAACTGTAGGCTTTATAAAAAACATAAACAACAATGATTAGATAAACTGTAAAAATCAATAAATTTTTACTATCCATTACTGGCAAACCTCTCCAAAAACTCCCAATTTAGATTAGCTATTCCTCAGTTCACTTGTCGGTTGAGGTTGGGCATCGAGCATGAACATGGAGCCGCTCTCCTTGAATGCCCGGTAGCCTGCGGTACGCTACGCTAAAGCAAACGCTAGCATACTTTATAGGTTTCGGTGATACAGTTACATCTGTATTTTTTAAATCAAGTTGAAACCTATCTTGATATAAAATTTAAAAAAATTCAATCATTCTTAATAGAAGAAAAATTATTAAACCAACCCCGACGCCAGAAAAAGAGACACAGAGTTGCCGCGACCGCAAGCATCACACCCCAACAGGCAAAATAGCCCCACTTCAGCTTGAGTTCTGGCATGTATTCAAAGTTCATGCCATACACCCCAGCAATAAACGTGAGTGGGATGAAGATGCTTGAGATAACGGTCAAAAGTTTCATAATCTCATTCATCTTGTTACCCACCGAAGACAGATAAACGTCCATCAAGCCCGAAGCTAGTTCCCGATACGTCTCCACCATATCCATAACTTGAACGGTGTGATCGTAACAATCTCGCAGATAGACCTGGACTTCGGGACTAATCAAGTTACTCCCACCACGAATCAAGGTATTAATCGCATCTCGTTGGGGCCAAATCGACCGACGCAACGCTAGCAATTCTCGTCTGACTTGGTAGATTTTTTCTAGAGTTTGCCGTGTTGGGTTGAGCAGCACTTCATCTTCTAAGGCTTCAATCCGTTCACCATAGTCTTCCAGCACCGGAAAAAAACCATCAACTACGGCATCTAAAAGGGCGTAAGTTAGATAGTCAGGCCCACATTTGCGAACGTAGCCTTTGTTGTTGCGGATGCGATCGCGCACCGACCCAAAGCAATCGCGTTTTGGCTCCTCCTGTACCGTGAGCAGATAATGTTTTCCTAACACAAAACTAACTTGTTCAGTCCAGAATCCCGCTAAATTGGGTTTGGGCATAACCATCTGGGCAATGCTCACCAATTGGTCGTCGTATTCCTCGACTTTTGGGCGTTGAGGTACATTGACCACATCTTCGAGTACAAGAGGATGCAAATCAAACACCTTACCCAGCCGTTGTAAGATATCTTCACTACCTAAACCCTGAACATCAACCCAAGAAACTGACTCGGTATCCAGGTAAGGAGCGCAAGCTTCTGGTGTAGAGACTTGAATACGAGTCGCGTTCGCTTCGTTGTAGTCAATCAAGACAATCTTGGTTGGTGAGGCATCTTGCTCAATATAGAGAGTTCCCGGTGCAGTTCCCTGTTCGTCGTAGTAGTACTCAAATATATCTTGTTCATTGGGTTGTGCGGCTAACTTTGATTCTGGGAAATCTCTTTCTCTCATCACCTGTACCTCAATTTCATGGCTTGGCTTATGGGGTTATCAGCAAAATTTATATAAATTCAATGTCTTGCTTGAGGCACTCTTTATCCATCTAACCAACATATCCTCCAGTTTTACCCGTTAGCATCGAAACCTGTAATGCTTAGTACAGTATTACTGCAAGCATCAGCAATCGCCAGCAACGAAAAAGCAGCTTGCCCCTGGAAGACAAGCTGCTGTGAGAATTTTTACCTAAAAGACGGTGGACTACATCATGCCGCCCATGCCGCCCATGCCGCCCATGCCGCCCATGCCGCCCATGCCGCCCATGCCACCCATGTCAGGGGCTGGGGCTTTCTTCTCAGGCTTCTCAACAACGAGGGCTTCAGTCGTTAAGACCATACCCGCAATCGAACCCGCATTCTGTAGCGCAGAACGTACCACCTTAGCCGGATCGATAATGCCAGCCGCAATCAAGTCTTCAAATTTATCAGTAGCCGCATTGTAGCCGATGTTGACATCGCTTTGCCGCACCTTCTCGACAATGACAGACCCTTCAACACCCGCATTGTCTGCCATTTGACGCAGGGGTGCTTCTAAGGACTTGGCAACGATATCAGCCCCGACTGTTTCCTCTTGATGAAGACTGTTCTTAATATCGGCAATTTTCGGAATCAGACGAATCAGAGTTGTACCACCACCAGGAACAATGCCTTCATCTACCGCCGCTTTCGTAGCGTTGAGGGCATCTTCAATTCGCAGTTTGCGGTCTTTGAGTTCGGTTTCCGTCGCCGCACCGACTTTGATCACGGCAACACCACCTGCCAGTTTAGCAATCCGTTCTTGCAGTTTTTCTTTATCGTATTCTGAGTCGGTGTCTGCCAACTGCTTACGGATTTGAGTAATCCGCTTCTGCACGTCTGCCGTACTTTCGCTACCTGCAACGATAGTTGTGCTGTCTTTGTCGATGCTAACTTTCCGTGCTGTTCCCAGCATATCAAGGGATATGGTATCCAGGCTCAAGCCGACTTCTTCAGAAATCATCTGACCACTGGTGAGAACCGCAATATCTTGTAGCATTGCTTTGCGGCGATCGCCAAATCCAGGTGCTTTCACGGCGGCGGCACTCAAAACGCCCCGTGCTTTGTTGACTACCAACGTTGCCAACGCTTCGCCTTCGATGTCTTCGGCAATAATCAGCAGGGGTTGACCAGCACGCGCTATTCTCTCCAGAACGGGTACCAACTCTTGAATGCTGTTAATCTTCTTGTCGGTAATCAGGATGCGAGGGTTTTCAAATTCCACCGTCATCCGTTCGTTATCCGTCACGAAGTAGGGAGAAATATAGCCCCGGTCAATCTGCATCCCTTCCACGACTTCCAATTCGGTGGAGAGGGATTTCGACTCTTCAACCGTGATCACGCCGTCTTTGGTGACTTTATCCATCGCCTCGGCAATCATTTTGCCGACTTCATCATCGTTACCGGCAGAAACGGTGGCAACCTGCGCGATCGCACTTCCTGCAACGGGCTGCGCCATTGCCTCAATCTCATTGACCAGATGCTCGATTGTTTTTTCAATGCCTCGACGCACGGCAACAGGATTCGCACCGGCGGCGATGTTCTTGAGACCTTCCCGAATCATTGCCTGAGCGAGTACTGTCGCTGTCGTGGTGCCATCGCCAGCGATTTCTTTAGTTTTGGAAGCGACTTCTTGAATGAGTCGAGCCCCTGTATTTTCTAAGGGGTCTTCCAGTTCTATTTCTTTGGCGACTGTAACGCCATCGTTGACAATCTGGGGGGCCCCATACTGTTTTTCTAAAAGAACATTCCGACCTTTAGGGCCTAGAGTAATGCGGACAGCATCAGCAATGGTATTGATACCCCGCTCTAAAGACCGTCTTGACTCTTCCTTAAACGAAACAATTTTTGCCATGGGTTTCCTGTGCTTCGTCGTGTCTCCATTAGTCAATTTAGCACTCTGGGTGACCGAGTGCTAATCCTGAGGACGGCGATCGCAGTCTTACGTAAACTTGAGCTATCCTCAAAATTTATTACGAAAAAGTATTTTGGGTAACTTTTTATAACGAACTTCTGGGCTTTTGGCTCATTTTGGATAGCTTTGATGGATCAATCGTAATGGGAGTGCATCCCTAAAGTAGCAAAGGCACAGTTTAAGCAAATCCGTCAACTTCGTATCACCATTACCCCACAAAACACAATGGCAAAGTCGGGATGCACCCCATCTTGGCGGTTACCCATCCAGGAGTAACCGCCACTTCATAAAGGAGGTTATTCAATGTCCCGAAGGCAGAAGCAAGACCGTTGCCAGCTCAGTACCTCGGCGCTACCCACAAGGTCAAAACGATCCCATCTTAGTAACCCTCTCTGCCCGATTTGTTTTATCGTCCCACCTCATATGCTGCGTGAACTTGCCCAACGGGGCGATGAAACTGAGCGGGATTGGGCGTTTCAAACGTTAAGAGTATCCGAACAGTTTCGCGGACGGCGAGAGGTATTGGGCAGTCTCCCGACCCTGTTAATGACACCTGCGGGTGAGAAGCGCCGCACTGTCTACGATGCCCAACGTCGCCAAAGGCTTCCTGGCAAACTAGTTCGGGGTGAGGGCGCTCCCCCAAGCAAGGATGTAGCGGTGAACGAAGCCTACGATGGTGCAGGGGCGACCTATGACCTCTATCATGATGTGTTCGGGCGGAATTCCATAGATGATCGGGGATTGCGCCTGGACTCTACCGTTCATTACGGGAGGAATTATGACAACGCCTTTTGGAACGGTAGTCAGATGGTTTATGGGGATGGCGATGGACAGATTTTCCAGCGCTTCACCAAGTCGATTGATGTAATTGGGCATGAGCTAACGCATGGAGTGACCCAATATACAGCAAATCTTGACTATCAAGATCAACCGGGGGCGCTTAATGAATCCATGTCCGATGTCTTCGGTTCTTTAGTCAAACAGCGAGTTCTGAATCAGACGGCAGCTCGGGCTGACTGGCTCATTGGGGAGGGTCTGTTTACAGCGAGTGTCAAAGGAGTCGCTCTCCGCTCAATGAAGGCACCGGGAACAGCCTACAACGATCCAAGGCTCGGCAAAGACCCCCAACCTGCACACATGAAAGATATTTACACGGGAAATCAAGATAACGGTGGTGTGCATATCAATTCGGGTATCCCGAACCATGCCTTTTACCTAGCGGCGGTGAAGATTGGTGGTTATGCCTGGGAGAAGGCCGGCAAAATCTGGTACACCGCCTTAACAACTCGGCTACAGCACGATTCCACGTTTGCAGATGCCGCCAACATTACCATTGCGATCGCAGGAGAATTATACGGCGCTGGAAGTGACGAGGAAAATGCCGTCCGTGATGCCTGGCAACAGGTAGGAGTCATTCAGTAGATTGATGTTTTTTGATGCTCGGCGTGCTCTGGTGAGCCTCGAGCAGAACTGCCTTAAGGTTGCAGGTACGGCTTGGTTACAAGCCTAGACCGAACATGGCTTCGGTACACGTCCACCTGAGTGGTCTAGAAGGCGTTGGAGTAACTTTTTATTACGAACTTCCTAATTTCTAGGCCGCTTTCTTGGAGCAACCGGAATTGCCATCAAGAACTTAGTTCTTGCTTCCACCCATTTCACAAAGGAAATTTCTAATGTCCAAAAGGAATCGAAAAACAGCTTGGTTGAACGGTTGTCGTCTTCTTAGCTGTCCCATCTGTAATGTCGTCCCGCCTCACATCCTACGGGAGATTGCCAAGAATGGTGATGCCGACCAGCAAGATTGGGCCTTTCAAAACTTAACCCTGTCAGCACGGCTGCGTGGACAACGGGATGTCATGGGCAACCTCACAGCCGTAATGTCATCAGTGGGCGAGAAGCGCCGCACCATCTTTGATGCTAAAAATGGCACAAATCTTCCTGGTGAGCTGGTGCGAGGGGAGGGCGATCCTGCCAACAGTGACGTAATGGTGAATGAAGCCTACGATGGCGCTGGTGCGACCTATGACTTCTATAAGGAAGTATTAGAGCGCAATTCCATTGATGACCAAGGTCTACGTCTAGATTCCACCGTTCATTACGATGTCAAGTACGACAACGCCTTTTGGAACGGTCAGCAAATGGTTTATGGGGATGGAGATGGTGACATTTTCAACCGCTTTACCAAGTCCATTGATGTCATTGGTCATGAACTCACTCATGGGGTCACTCAGTATGAAGCTGGTTTGATTTATCAAGGTCAATCAGGGGCGCTCAATGAGTCCATGTCTGATGTTTTCGGTTCCCTTGTGAAACAGTGGGTGAATAAAGAGACAGCAGACCAGGCCGACTGGCTCATCGGGGAAGGTTTGTTTACTTCCAAAATCAACGGTGTAGCTCTTCGTTCCATGAAAGCGCCAGGAACAGCTTACAACGACCCTCTGCTTGGAAAAGACCCTCAGCCTGCTCACATGAAAGACATTTACAAGGGCAATAAAGACAATGGTGGGGTACACATCAATTCAGGGATTCCCAACCATGCTTTTTACCTGGCAGCAGTAGCAATTGGCGGCTATGCCTGGGAGAAGGCTGGTAAAATTTGGTACATCGTGTTAAGAGACCGCCTGCGTCCCTGGTCAGGTTTTCCCCAAGCCGCGAAGCAGACCATCAACGTTGCTGGAGAACTTTATGGTAAAGACAGTACCGAGCAGAAGGCGGTTCGGGACGCATGGAAACAAGTAGGAGTCGAACCAGGGGGATGGTTCTAAGGGATGAAGCATGAGGGATGAAGTAGAAAAACTTTTTCATACTTCATCCTTTACCCGACAAACGGTTTTCACACTTCATCCTGTTTAATGGCTACGTGCAGCCACCATTAGCCAGTCAATCAGTGGCCTTAGGGTTCCAGGTATGGCTTGTTCGCCAACCTCAACGGTATGTTGCTTACCATTGTCTTCTACCGTGAGCTGGTACTGAAAGCGATCAGGTTGAGGGCTATGGGAAGGGATGATTTGAGGTAATCGAAAGAAATCAGCTGCGTCAATCAATTGGCGCAGCTGTTTTGCTTCGTTTTCAGGGAGAGTGGTAGTATCCAAGACTTTCGTCATGGTTATACCTGCAAATCCGCCAGTCCGTTCAAAAGTTATTCGCATGGTATCTTGCTCCTTTAGAACCGGAATATAACCCGCCACTAGTATCAGTTTAGGACTTACGCATTGACCCCCCTACCCCCAATTCTGGGGGGAGTAAAATCTTGTTCCCCCAAATTTGGGGGGTTAGGGGGGCTAATCAACGGATATTGTGTAAGTCCTATAACTATCTGTATCACCCATGCTGTGTAGTGGTATTACGCCATGACCATGCCGCCATCGACATTAAAGACTTGCCCGGTAATGTAAGCGGCGGCTGGATCAGCAGCTAGGAAGCGAATCATGCCAGCGACTTCGTCTGGTTCACCGTAGCGACCTAGGGGGATATATTTGAGAATTTCCTCGGATTTGAGATTGCCGGTCATATCTGTGGCAATGAATCCCGGTGCTACGGCATTCACGGTAATACCACGACTGGCTAACTCCTTCGCTACCGTTTTAGTAAATCCAATTACACCCGCCTTAGCTGCACTGTAATTGGCCTGGCCTGGGTTTCCCATTTGTCCGGCGACCGAAGTAATGTTGATAATGCGACCCGACTTTTGCTTGAGCATTATTTTGCTCACAGCTCTGGTACATAAAAAAACGCCAGTTAGATTCAGGTCAATGACTGCTTGCCAATCTTCCGGCTTCATCCGCAACAGCAGGGTGTCACGGGTGATGCCAGCATTGTTCACTAGCACATCAACTCGACCCAACTTTTTTAAAGTTTTATTGACAAGGTCGTCTACTTGTGATGCTTGAGAAACATCGGCCTGAAGTGCGATCGCATTTCCTCCAGCATCAGTGATGGCCTTCACCACTTCATCAGCAGCAGAACTGGAACTGGCATAGTTCACAACTACATGCGCTCCCTCAGCTGCCAAGGCTAAGGCCGTGGCTCGACCAATTCCGCGTGAGGCACCGGTAACGATGGCAACACACCCCCCTAAACGCGGTGCAGATGTTTGTAGGGCTTCCATAAAAATTTCCTCTCGAAGTGTCTATCTAAGTCAGCTCCAAGAATTTTGCACTAGAATCGAGCAGAAACACTAATGAGTGTGGTTTTTTCTTATGGCTGTTAAAAAGCAATTCACGAGTTTTGACGATGTACTCTCCGGCTCTGATGTACCAGTCCTCGTTGATTTTTACGCGACTTGGTGCGGCCCTTGCCAGATGATGGCTCCCATTTTGGAGCAAGTCAACACTCAGCTCAAAGGTCGCTTACAAGTGATCAAAATTGACACAGATAAATACCCTCAGTTGGCGTCTCAGTATCAAATTTATGCCCTGCCAACCTTGGTGCTGTTTAAAAATGCCCAGCCTGTAGAGCGGATTGAAGGTGTCTTATCAGCTGACCAAATTGTGCAAAGATTACAATCCTTGCTCTAGGGAGCTAGAAGGCCAATGGTCGATCAAGAAGTGTCTCGGAGCAATCCCTTGAGGATGAGCGCTCACAACAGGCAAGGATATAACACAATCTCTCTTGACCCCTGACCCCTGAGTTCTGGCTCCTGACGCCTGAACCCTAACTCCTACCCCCACCCCAAGCCAGAGCATCTTCTAAAGGTAGGCTAGACGCCTGGTGTAGACTCTTGAGAATCACTCGAAGGTGTCGTGGCTTTGTTTTTCTCCTGAGCCCGTTGTTCTCGTTTTTTCCGGTCAGCGCTGATGGCATCTTCGATCACGCTGAGCACCTGTTCCATTTTTTGCAGGTTACTGCGGTACAACTCTAGATCTTTTTGTAACTTCTCTTCAGGGAGGTGTAAGGCATCACTAATTTGCTTTAGAGCCTCAGTCCGCCGCTTTTCGTCTTGAACCAGTTCCGAGTCTGCCTTTTCGAGGATCGTATATAGACCGATGGCAAACAGGCGGCTGTATTTAAATTTGGGGTTTTCTGCGATCGCGGCGACTGTAGAATACAAATCTCCTAAACTATCTGAGGGCGTTGG
The DNA here is from genome assembly GCA_036703055.1 of Waterburya sp. Lineage (GTDB taxonomy): Bacteria > Cyanobacteriota > Cyanobacteriia > Cyanobacteriales > Coleofasciculaceae > DATNPV01. The sequence goes on along the minus strand of DATNPV010000217.1, from coordinate 23,513 downwards.
TGCACTGAACCAAGACACCAATTCGTTACCCGATGAACGTTCTGTCAACGCTTCTAGCCATTGGGCATCCTGTTTATACTGGGCTGGTTCGTTCCCCACGGACCGACACAAGGCATCGAAAATTGATTCTTTATCTCGATCGGGTCGGTAGCCTTGCATGAACCGATTAAAGGAGGTTACAACCCCCAGTGCGTAGATGGGGTCGTAACGAAAATCCACATTGACCGAAAGCAAATGCATTTCTACCATCAACTCTTCTACCACCCTGCGGTAGATCGAGTTAACAGGGCGAGTGTGATGATTGTAAAAATCTCGTTTAGTATCCGAGACTGTGCGAACGTTATTCACAAACCAGACTGTAAGGGGGACGTAAAACCATTGTCTCGCTTAAGGCCACGTTTGCCAAGGTTAAGCGATCCCAAAGAAGGTTGAGTCGCTTGCGGGAGCATACCACAGCTGAGCGAGGAGTCATCGGTATATAGTTCTTTAGGATACTCTCAACCTTCAACCTTCAATGACCTTCTCCCCTGAGCTAATTGCCCTAGCTCGCTACATGGCGGGTGAATTTGATAATCAACAACAAGCGATCGCAGAACCGACCTGGTACGTTCACCTCCGCCTCTGGCTGCGACCTGTTCCTTTGTTTATCGCAGACAGTTTTACCTTATTTGCAGAACAGGCCAATATCCTTAATCTCGATAAGCCTTACCGTCCTAGAATCTTGCGGCTTTCCCCCAGTCAAACAGTCCCCGATTCTTTACAAGTGCAGTTTTATATGATAAAAGAGCCAGATTCCATCCGAGGTGCTGGTCGTAATCCCGAACTATTAAGACGGTTGACCCCTGAACAGATCGAGTTCTTACCGGGCTGTACCCTGAGCGTTAAACAGCGCCAAGTTGCACCAAATTCCTATGAGTTCTCAGCGTTTTCAGCAACGGGGACTCCTTGCTCGTTTAGCTATCAAGGCAACACTTACCAAATTTCCTTAGGATTTGAAGCAACAGCAGAAGAATTCCGCAGCTACGACAAAGGTATCGACCCGACGACCGGCAAAGCAACTTGGGGAGCCTTACTCGGTCCCTTTCGCTTTACAAAACGTCAAGATTTCGCCGATGAGCTACCTGTTTAAAGTGTTGATTGTTCATTGTTCATTGCTCATCGAGGAATTGGTCTTGCACTATGAACCATGAACCATGAACCTATAACCAGCCACCTTAGGTTGCCATACTTCGGGGCACTCCTTCTAAAGCTTCTTCCTCCGTGTCAAAAATTTCAAACACGGAATCCATCATGGTGACCTCAAATACCAATTTAGCCTCCGGATGGACGTTACAAATGCGAAAACTGCCTTTAACTTTGTCGGCATCTCGCATTCCTGCCACTAAGGATGTCAGACCAGAACTGTCAATAAAATTAACCTGACTCAGATTGACAATCACATGGCGGCTGAGTTTGGAAATGCATTCTTGCAACTTCAAACGGAATTGCCAAGCTGTGGTAATGTCCAAGCGTCCGACGGGAGCCAAAACAATGACCGTCGTGCCATCCTTCGTTGTATGGGTTTTCTGCTCAATATGAATCATCAATACCTCCTTGCAGCAGCAGCTCCCCTTAACGCTTAAGAGGAGCTACCTATTGATTGCGAACCCGGTGCGTGAATAAACCTTGAGAACTCCGTTGAAACAAGGCTCAACCTTTGGTGTGCAGGCAGATACTCACCTCACGTTAGTTTAACTCAGATATCTTCTGAGGAGGTTGAAGCTGCCCAGTTAGCCCAATCTTGAGGCTTGAGAAATGTCTCGTACAATTCAGCTTCAGGGGTATTGGGTTCTGGTTGGTAGCCGTACTCCCAACGCACTAGGGGAGGTAGAGACATGAGGATTGACTCAGTACGTCCATTGGTTTGGAGACCAAAGATTGTGCCTCGGTCGTAGACCAGGTTAAATTCTACATAACGACCCCGGCGATAAAGCTGGAAGTTACGCTCTCTTTCGCCATACTCCATGCCCCGACGGCGCTCAACAATAGGCACATAGGCAGGCAAGAAGGCAAAGCCGCACTCCTGAACAAAGGCAAACAAATCCTCCCAACTGCGTGGCTCCAGGGCGCCAAGGTGATCGCTATAAATTGCCGCTGCACTATCTTTGTAAGGGCCACGATACAGTTGACCAGTACCATCTTGATAGTCAAAAAACAGCCCACCAATACCCCGCGTTTCTTGACGATGTTTCAGATAGAAGTACTCATCGCACCAGCGCTTGAACACGGGATAATACTCGCGGTGGTGGGCATCACAGGCGGCTTTCAATGTTTGATGGAAGTGTGCTGCATCTTCAGCAAAGGGATAGTACGGTGTTAAATCGGCTCCACCGCCAAACCACCAGACAGGCCCCGCCTCAAAATAACGATAATTCAAATGAACTGTGGGCACATAGGGGTTGCGAGGATGCAGTACCATTGATGTGCCAGTAGCAAAAAAACCGTGTCCAGCCGCCTCTGGACGTTGAGCCAGAATCGAGGGCGGTAGCTGGTCACCCCAAACCTCAGAAAAGTTAACTCCTCCCTGCTCAAATCCAGCACCGTCGCGGATAACACGGGAACGACCACCGCCGCCTTCTTCTCGCTCCCACGAATCTTCCTTGAATGTGCTAGCTCCATCTAGCTTTTCTAATGCTTCACAAATTGTGTCTTGAAGCTGTTGCATGAATTGCTTAACTCGCTCTCTAGAGTCAGCAGGAGGTGTGGAAGCTAAAGAATTAGTGTTGGTCGTTGTGTCCGTTTGAAAAGCTGTCATAATCTCTAATTGAATGTAAATTGCCCGCAAAGGAGTAAGCCGTAGTGGGCTCCTTGATAGTTCAAGGTCGTAAATCAGTTTGAATGCTGAGTGCACAATTACCTAGAGGCATGTCCTGATAAAGGCGCTTGCCTTCTCAGATAGTGGCTTTCTAGAATACTCTCCAACCCAAATCAAGTCAAAGCCTCACAATCGCGTGTTCTTGGCGGCTTGAAATTAGCTCGGAGCGGTTTTTCCCAAGAAAGAGATGCACCCACTTGCATTTGAATCAAAATTTGAGTTTCCTCAAGGAAGTACGTATTTACGTCCACAGCCTATCAGGAGTATTAATACCACACGCACGTACCAAAAGTGCCTGAGTCAGTTACTCAATTACTTGGAAGTGATGCAAAAGTTTGGCGTTAATACTGGCGAACGATGAGTGCTAAATCGAGGGGCGTTAGCTTGAGGGCTGGTAACGCTTGATGGGTGACGGGGAAAAATTTGTGGGTTTTCGATTACTTTTTTTGTCTCCCATGTCCTTTTCAATCACAAGCACTAAGCATTTATCTAACTTAATTGTTTTTCAAGGAGTTGCGACTATATCCTAATTAAGGGGATTTTACCTACAACGCCGTTTACATAATGATGATTAGGTTTGCCTGAGCGTTGCTGCGGAGGCGTGTTGTGATTCTAAATTTTTCCTTTAAGTTAATTGCTGGTCGCGAGGGGATTTGCTGCAAATTTTCGCTTTATAGAACGTATCGCGCCCTAAGTACTGCCCCTGTAGATGTTCTGTGGCAAAAATTAATCAATTTGGCCGATGTGTCTTGGCATCCCCTGTTCTCTAGTACAAATGCTCCTAAAGGGTTAGTCGCGAAACCGGGCATTATTTACAAAGTGGTGACTCGCTTGACACCCATTCCCGTGCGAATTTTTGTAGAGCGTGTGCGACCTGGTGAGTTACTGAGTGTGCGGATGCTAGCCATTCCGGGTGTTGAGAAGCGGGTGACTTATCAGATTGAATCTACTGTGTGCGGCACTTATGTGTCCTACTCAGTGACGCTACGCGGTTGGCTATCTCCCTTTATTTGGTGGCTCATTCGCCCTTATGCGGCGCGGGTGGCGTCTGAATTAGCTCAGGCCGCAGAACAGATAGCCGCGCTGTAGCAAGATTGTCCACTCCAGTCTCTTCAAGCCGCACTATTCAACATATTTGTGTTGGCAGTCCTGATGAGTTGATAAAACCTGGGAAATAGCAACAGAGCGGTGGAAAAAATTGCTGCTGTTTGGCTGGGAATCAACCTTCAAAAGTGGCACGTTTGCTCAACCGCCTCTGCTTGATTTTTGCATCCTGTAAGTAGGTGGACATAAATAAATGTAACGGCTTCTCTTCCATGCGCGATGCCCCATGCCCGATGCCCAGTCCTCATAGGGATATTGAATTTCTCCGACCTACCTACACCCTTTTTTGGTGTTCAAGTAATATGGCCCAGCAATCGCCGTATCTGTATCTAATAAGCTACAATTATTAAGAAATCTTTAGATAAATTTTTACCTCAGCTACCCAGCTCTAGACCCCTCTATGACTCTTCCAATTCGCAACGTTGCCATTATTGCCCACGTCGATCACGGCAAAACAACCCTTGTGGACGCCCTGCTCAAACAATCCGGCATCTTCCGCGATGGGGAAGACGTTCCAGACTGCGTCATGGACTCCAATGATCTGGAGCGGGAGCGAGGGATTACCATTCTTGCTAAAAATACTGCCGTTCGCTACAAAGACACGTTAATCAATATCGTTGATACCCCAGGTCACGCTGATTTCGGGGGTGAAGTTGAGCGGGTGTTGGGGATGGTAGATGGCTGCATCCTGATTGTGGATGCTAACGAGGGGCCAATGCCCCAGACTCGGTTTGTACTGAAGAAAGCCTTGGAAAAGGGACTGCGCCCGATTGTGGTGGTCAATAAAATCGACCGACCCCAGGCAGACCCCCACGGGGCGATTGATAAAGTCCTCGACCTATTCCTGGAACTGGGTGCAGATGATGACCAGTGTGAGTTTCCTTATCTGTTCGCTTCAGGCTTAGAAGGTTACGCCAAAGAAGATTTGGATGCCCAAGGCGTTGATATGCAGCCTTTGTTTGAAGCGATTCTGCGCCATGTACCGCCACCAGTGGGAGACCCGAGCAAGTCACTGCAACTGCAAGTAACGACCCTGGACTATTCCGACTATCTCGGTCGAATTGTGATTGGTCGCATCCACAACGGCACAATCAAATCCGGTCAGCAAGCGGCGCTAGTTACAGAAACAGGTGAAATTGTCAAGGCAAAAATCACCAAGTTGATGGGCTTTGAAGGGCTAAAGCGCGTTGACCTGGCAGAAGCATCAGCCGGGAACATTGTGGCGGTTGCTGGATTTGCCAATGCCAACATTGGGGAAACTATTACTTGTCCTAATGAACCGCAAGCGCTGCCCCTGATTAAGGTGGATGAGCCAACCCTACAGATGACCTTCTCCGTGAATGACTCGCCGTTTGCGGGTCAAGAAGGGGATTTTGTGACCTCACGGCAATTGCGCGATCGCTTGATTCGGGAACTGGAAACGAACGTTGCCCTACGCGTTGAGGAAACGGACTCTCCGGATAAATTCCTGGTTTCCGGTCGGGGGGAATTGCACCTGGGTATCTTAATTGAAACCATGCGCCGTGAGGGGTATGAGTTCCAGGTGTCTCAGCCGCAGGTGATTTACCGCGAAGTCAACAGTCAACCCTGCGAACCTTATGAGCTTTTGGTGTTGGATGTCCCCGAAGCGGCTGTGGGTGGCTGTATCGAACGACTAGGCCAGCGCAAGGGCGAAATGCAGGATATGCAAATGAGCAGTAATGGTCGTACCCAATTAGAGTTTGTGATTCCTGCTCGTGGTTTAATCGGTTTCCGGGGCGAGTTTATGCGCCTGACACGAGGTGAGGGCATCATGAACCACAGCTTCCTCGACTATCGCCCCTTATCGGGTGAGGTTGAAACTCGCCGTAACGGAGTGTTAATTTCCTTTGAGGAAGGTGTTGCTACGTTCTACGCGCTGAAGAATGCTGAAGATCGGGGCGTCTTCTTTATTAGCCCTAGTACCAAGGTGTACAAGGGGATGATTGTTGGGGAACACAACCGTCCTCAAGACTTGGAACTCAATGTCTGTAAGACGAAGCAGTTAACCAACCACCGTTCTGCGACCGGTGATGAACTGGTGCAGTTACAAGCGCCGATGGAAATGAGTTTGGAGCGTGCTTTGGAGTACATCGGGTCGGATGAACTGGTGGAAGTGACGCCTCAGTCGGTACGCTTACGGAAGATGGCGAAGAAACTGGTGAAACGTTGATCTAGTTTACTCATGCAATCACCGACAGGTTAAAAGCTGCGGTGATACCAATAAAGCCCGCCTGTGCGGGCTATTTTTTTTGAAGCTAGTATTGTTGATACTCTCAGAACTTATCAGCTTTTCCATTTCTAATCTTGTATAGGGAACAGTACTCCATGCCCTATGCTCAGTCTCAACGCTGAAGTCCAATCAGGTTTTATTTGATTTTTGTAAAATTCTGAGGTAAAAATTATTGTCTGCCACACGCTAGTAATAGTAATAAGCTATTCCATTTTTACCTACGGAGTTGGGACGGTCAGGATGCCCATCCCACAACAGTTTTAACAACAACAGTGCAAACTAGATGTAGAACAACTTACCATTTCGCTGAATTTCGGCTACCACTGGTTGGATGGGGAGAGGGGGCAGAGGGAGAGTATTTGTAATTCATCAAAATGGAAACGCTATAAGTGAGAAAGGTTGCATCTATAGCGCTTCCCGAAGCGCCATTGGGTTCTCGGTGAAAATATTGAGGCAATGGAAGATTATGGTTGCGCCTTATGCAAAATTCTACAGAAATTAATCAAACCTTAAGAGCTTTGCAGCATCGAGTTGCTGAGCAAACATCGGAATTAAAACAGTTAAAACAACAACTGCAAGAAGAAATCCGGCAGCGCCAGTTACTAGAGGAGAGTTTACGCGCTTCCGACAAGTTACTAGAAGAGAAAATACGCAATTGTGAGGGGAAGATGCGTTCTGTCTTTGAGGCAATGACGGATATCATACTTCTCATTAATACTCAAGAAAACCAGCTCAAAGATATTGAAATATTACCGACAAATCCGAATCGTTTGTATGAGTCCGGAACTGACATTATTGGAAAGACGGTAGAACAATTTTTTCACGATGAGATAGCCAGAACATGGTTAAGAAAAGCTCAGCAGGCTCTGGATACTAAGCAGACTCTGAATTTTGATTACAGTCTACCTGTGGAGGGGGATGAAGTTTGGTTTACTGCTATGATTTCTCCAATTTCAGAGGACTCAGTTATTTGGGTAGCACGGGATATTAGCGATGCCTATCGGCAAGCTACGCTACGCAAGCAGACTCAGATAGAACTGCATCAACAAAATCAGCGACTTCAACATGAAATTCGGGTGCGCCAGCGTGCCGAAGAGGAAATCTTTTTTCTCGTCTCTATCACTCAATCTATTGCTGAAGCAGACGACTTTCACTCAGCTTTATCTATCATTTTGCGCTCCTGTTGCGAGACGATTGGTTGGGATTTTGGCGAAGCTTGGATTCCTAATCAAGATGGTAGTTTATTAGAATATAGTCAGAGTTGGCATACTAACGACCCCAGTTTACTCGAGTTTAGCAATCAAAGTTTAACCCTTCAATGCCCTCCTAATTGTGGGCTACCAGGCCGTGTATGGTCTTCTCAAAAACCGGAATGGATTGAAGATGTTTCTGAACAATCAAACCAAATTTTTCGAGGTTCTTATAGTGCAGACGCCGCTGGATTAAAAACAGGTTTTGGTGTTCCAATTTTGTTTAATAATCAAGTATTAGCTATTCTAATTTTCTTTAAAAAAGGAGCTACTTCCCTTCAGCGACATGTGGTTGAATTGATTAATGCTGTTGCCACTCAGTTAGGCTCATTGATTCAGCGCAAACAAACTGAAGAAGCCTTACGAATTGCAGAAGAGAAATATCACAGTATTGTCGAAAATGCCGTTGAGGGAATTTTTCAATTCTTGCCTTCTGGACAATATCTGAGTGCCAATCGCGCTTTAGCGAGGATATACGGTTATGAATCGCCAGCAGACTTGATTCATAGTATTCAAGACATTTCTCGACAACTTTATGTTAAGCCAAACCACTATCAGGAATTTACAGATGCCATCGAAGCCGATAACCACGTAAAGGATTTTGAGTCTCTGGTGTATCGTAAGGACGGTTCGACTATTTGGATTTCAGAAAGTACTCGTGCTGTGCGCGATCGAGATGGAAAATTACTCTACTACGAAGGTACAGTTTCAGAGATTACAGAGCGTAAGTTAATCCAAGAAGCACTCAAATTTGAGCAAGAACAAACAGAAGCACTTCTGCTAAATGTATTACCAGCGCCCATTGCTCAGCGATTACAACAGGGAGAAAACCCAATTGCTGATCGGTTTGAAGAAGTGAGTGTTCTATTTGCAGACTTAGTTGGCTTTACCGAATTTTCTCTCAGAAAAACACCCGAAGAACTAGTATCCATTCTCAATATCATTTTCTCACGATTTGATGAATTAGCTCAACGATATGGTTTAGAAAAAATTAAGACGATTGGTGATGCTTACATGGTGGTCGGAGGGTTGCCTACATACCGTCCCGATCATGCTCAAGCTGCGGCAAAAATGGCACTAGCGATGAAAACTGAAATGGTGAACATCAATAGTAGAATCAGCGAAACTTTTACCCTCAGAATTGGAATCAATACTGGTCCTGTAGTAGCGGGGGTAATGGGTTTAAATAAGTTTATTTACGATTTATGGGGTGATACCGTAAATACGGCTTCTCGGATGGAAGCGAATGGGATTCCCGGTGAGATTCAAGTTACTGCTACTACCTATGAGCGATTAAAAGGACAGTTTTTTTTGGAAGAGCGGGGTCGTATTCCAATTAAAGGTAAGGGGGAAATGATGACTTATTTACTTCGTGACTGAAAAGTATAGCAGAAGACAGAAGGCAGAAGGCGGAAGGCAGAAAACACAAGGCTCATTACTAGTACGCGGTCGTTTCAGAGGTTAAACCTGTCCTAACCTTTATAGCGACGGCTATATTTATCAATTCATCAATGGATTTTCTTGGTTAGCCACAGGTAAAAACTTAGAGCGATTTTATGAGCCAGGTTAATCGCTCTCTGTTAAAGGAATTTTTGGTTTATTAAGTTCTACATATTTATGGGTCTTTTTGAGGTTTTTTATTCCTAAAAGCAGAAGCTAAAGCAATTAACAAGAGCTAACTTAATTGAATAAGAGCTAGGTAAGCCCCTTGATTCATTAACTTTTACTAGGGAGTTAAGAGAATGATGCTGTTCCATTTGTTTTGTGAGTTTGCTGATGGCTCATCCAGATACTTGCACCTGAGAACATCGAGTATGAACGAAGCTTACAGGCAAGCTCAGCGAGAGCATTATGCTTCACAAGTGCTTTGGATTATTAGCAGCATCGACCCTTTTTGTAAAACCCTAGGATTGGAGTATACTCCTCTCCATTCTTCCGGAAGCAATCGAGAGCAAGCGGCCTGAGTCAAAAAACCGACCCAATTAACCGATCAAGACCTATTGAGAGGTTTACGGGTTAGTGTTGTTTGGGGGAAATTCGGCTAATTCAAGAGAGAGCTTATTCTCTTGAATACCCTTACTCCTTTACATTAAAAAGCTAAAGCTTAAGAATTATCGTTCTGAGGGTGGAGTGTCTATCAACCTATAGAGTGGACTTTATGGTGGATGTTTATCTATCTATAGAACGAGCAATCAATAACAACCACTTGTCAATAAGCCGAATGCCCAATACGGAAAAAGGAGAGATACTGGTTCCCTCCTTTTTCCTTGCCGGAATTGTTACCAGCCGCCGATGAAAGTGGACTCAACTGCACAGGATGTCATTTTCTCATCATCCACTCACGAGCTGAGGAAGTACCATCAATTCCCCCTGTGCGTAGCATACGTTCTAAAGCGCTTGGATCAGGGGAAACCTGGAGAGCATTCTCGATCGTTAGGCGACCAATTAATAACTGCTCGTAGAGAGCCTGATTCATCAGTTGCATCCCTTCCATCGTATCGTCTTCCATCAATCGCAAGGCTTCGTCATCTTCACCCTTGAGTAGGTAATCTTGCATCGCTGGAGTATTGATTAAAATATCGTGAACGGCGATGCGACGATTATCAGTTGTCGGCAGTAGTAGCTGGGCAATGACGGCAACTAGAGACTCGACAATCTGGATACGCATCGCTGGCTGTTCATCAGGATTGTAAAGATTTAACAGTCGGTTAACGGCGTTAATGGCGTTGCGTGTGTGGAGAGTTCCTAAAACTAGGTGACCCGTTTGAGCCGCTTGCAGGGCAGTATTGATGGTAATGCGATCGCGCATTTCGCCAATCAGAATTACATCTGGGTCTTCCCGCAGCACAGCCCGCAAAGCGTGGAAAAATTCCTGAGTGTGCAAACCCACTTCGCGCTGACTAATTAGACACTGTTGCGAGGAGTGGACGTATTCGATCGGGTCTTCGATGGTAACGATGTGTTTGTGAGTCGTCTCGTTGAGGTGGCGAATCATCGCTGCGATAGTTGTGGATTTTCCGCAACCCGTTGGCCCTGTGACCAAAACTAGTCCTTGAGGCTTGCTCACAATATTCTTGAGGACAAGTGGTAGTGATAACCCATCGATGCTAGGAACATCCAGGCTGATTAAGCGTAATACAATTGCTCCCCCAGTCAAGGAATCAAAACAATTGACCCGGCCGCGGAGGAAGCCCGGGTAGAAAATTGCCGTGTCCAATTCCTTAGTTTCGGCAAATTGCTTACGCTGGGCAGGTGAAAGAATCTCTGCTAGGTACGCCTCTAAGATTTCTGGAGTCACCCTAGCGTGACCCTCTGCCACAACCATCTCTCCCCGAATTCGGAATCGGGGGACTTGGCCTACTCGAATATGAATATCAGAGGCGTCGCGGGCATGAGCCTCTTTAACCATTTGCTTGATGGAAGCGGCATGATGCGCTTCTAGGTAATGCGCTGCGGTTTGCCTCTGGGGCGGTGGAGGTGGAGGGACTTGGGGATGAGTGTGAGATTGAGATTTTGTAGCAGAATGGCTGGTGTTCATTGTTGAGTTTCCTTTCAGGCAGAGCAAACGTAGGCGGTTGAACTTCGTTCTTACCTCACAACCACTCACCCTGATGAAAAGTCAACCGTAAATCTACTTAAATTGTATGAAGCTCATTCTCGCCAGAAAAAATTCCTTATCGATTCTTGATAGTTCTACACCTTGCTCGGGTTGACCTAGCCTGGTCAACGTTAAGACGACCGCAAAAGAGCTAGGGATGAGGCTCCAGGCGCGATCATGCACAATGTAAGGATGAACATTTCTTCCCTACACCCTATACCCCACACCCTACCCCCTATGTCCAAAACAGGGAGAAGTAAGGTAATGATCAGCAATGAAGAGAATCATCAATCGTATCAATGACTGGCTAGAAACACATTGGGTAACTCCGGCCTATGCTGGTTGCCTTTTGGGGGGAATTGCTCTGTGTTTTTTCGGTGCTGCGACGAATACCATGGCTGGCTGGCTTTATGTCATGAGTGGTATTATTTTTGCCCTACTGGTGCTGGCGGCTGTCCTCCCTGCGCAATCGCTCAAGTCTATTCAAGTACGCCGTCGTCCTATCGCACCTGTAAGTGCGGGCGACCTACTAACGATTGAATTAGAAATAGAAAATCAAGCCTCTAAACCCAAAACCTTGTTGCAAGTTCAGGATATTGTGCAATCCGAACTGGGGTTGCCGGTACTAACGCCATTAGAATTTGTTGCACCCGAAAGCGTGCATCATTGGGTTTACTACCACCCCACTCAAAAACGAGGTGTCTATCGGTGGCACGAAGTGCAGTTAAGAACGGCAACGCCTTTGGGATTATTTTGGTGTCGTCGCAGTTGGAATGCTCCCGCGAAGGCCATTATCTATCCTACCGTTTTGCCTCTGACCCAGTGCCCTTTAGTCGATGAAATGGGTCGAGAAGATAGTGCTCAATTTTATAGCGATCGCCGTTCCCATGCTGCCACAGAAGACCTCACCAGAGGGCTGAGACCTTATCGAGTCGGCGACCCCATCCGCCTGATCCACTGGCGCACGAGTGCGCGTTACGGAGAGTTGCAGGTGCGCGAGTTGGAAGTTTTTACCGGCTCTCAAGAAATTATCATCTGCTTAGAAAGCTCGACTCAGTGGCATTTTGAAGCTTTTGAGCAGGCAGTAATTGCGGCGGCATCAATGTACTGCTATGCATCATGCCGCAAGCTAAACGTAAAACTTTGGACACCTAGAACAGGCTTAGTGCAAGGCAATCAATTTGTTTTAGAAACCCTTGCGGAAGCTCAAGCGGGAGAAGAGGCTGAGGTTAAATCTCCCTCCAACCTTCCCTTAATTTGGCTGACTCAAAATCCTGCTAGTCTAGACACTTTACCCATCGGTAGTCGCTGGGCGCTATGGCCTTCAGCTTCAGCTTCATCTAACTCAGTAATTCCAGCCAATCGCAGTTATTTAGGTCTTGTCATCGAACCCACGCAACCTCTACAAAGTCAGCTACAACAACCGTGGCGATAATTTATTATTGAAGCTTTCAGTGATAGAGTTTGATGGATTCTAGTTGAATTTTTGCGGGGTCAGTTCATGCGATTACTAGTACAGACTATTTTTCAATCAGTAACCCATTTACAAAATGTTGAATGCATTATGTACAAAAGACTTTAGACTTTAGGCTTTAGACATCCGCGAAGTGACAGGAGACTCTATGGGGATGGAGCGCTTCAGTAGGCAAGAGATGGTATTTTCCAGACAGGGAGTTTGGCTGTTTTCTGTAGGTCTTTCAACCCGAATAGGCTGCCAACCCTGTTGGCTGTACTGAGCTAACTGTTTATTTAAATGCTCCTCCATATTTTCAACTCCACCGGCTAAAGTATGTACCTTAGATACTCCATCTTTGGTAATCAATAATCTGACATTATCCCACGATGTTTCATATGCATTATCTAAGGCAATGCATCCTTTGGAGCCAGTGAGCTTTATATTTAAGTACTCAGAATAGAACATGTTTAATTTCCTTCGCTATCTGTATAAACCTATCTTAGGGGCTGACTCTATAGCTTTGCCTACGCCAATTCTCTAAAAAAGATTGCGCCATTTAGCTTAGATTAAAGAGTCGCACTATTTCCGGATGAAAGGATAAAAATTAAGCCTTATTTCCTAGAGACTTCACCTAAACTAATGAGTTAAAATGTCAGCCGATGTGAAGGATTACTCGTACGTCGTCTCGCCTCCTGGGTAGATAGAAACAGAGGATGATATATCCTATCATGAGAGTAATAACAGAAGAATCTTTGCTGTTAATATTTTCTCCAGACGAGAGAGACGTATCTGCAAAAAAAGCGAACATGCCAAAGATACTCAGAGGCGCGCTCGCTTTTTCTTGATTAATTTTTTGTATAGTTGCCTAAACTTTACTTTTTTAACATTTCCTTAAGCGGAATTAAATCGACTGCTGAAACTCTGCCAGCGGTAAACAGTTGATATCCACCTGAAATTACGCCAAATGCTAGGAGAAAAGAAAGAAGAGTCATCGAATGTAAAACTATGCCCCCACTAGCAAAAGCCATGACAACTCCTACCGTGATTAAAATCCAGCCTAAGTTACGATAATCGCAACCATACGTTAAAGTGAAAACTCCAGCTATGACTAACACAATAGACCCCAAAGCTGGAAGATACAGGATGGTAAAAGTTCCTAGGACAACACTCGAACTTAAAAATCCAATCCCGCCCAACATTAATGCTAAACCGGTGAGTTTTGTAAAAAGAGCTACCTGCTCTTTTTCGTCCTCTTTGTATTCTGCTCTCCGGGTAGGAGTAGGCGCATGGTGTACCAACTGAAATATAAATGTTACTCTCTTGTCTTGCCCAAGGTCTATTCTGTCTCCTAGATTGAGCCTATAGGGCATAAGAGGACTCAGAGGTACTTGGTTTAACGATGTCCCGTTGGAGCTTCTTAAATCTTCAATAAAGTAATCATTTTCATCCACCAAAATATTGGCGTGAACTCTCGAAACAACATCAGCGTTGGGTAACTGAGAAACATCAATATCAGGTGGAATACGGTCATTCGGTTTACCAATATGGATGGTAGAAAGATGTGAGGATAAGTCAATATAAGTGTTGGTCTGAACGTGAAATAATTTTGGAACTTGTCCGGTTTGGATTGGTGTGGTTGGCATGGTTAGATGTTTTAATGAACCCTGTTTTCAGTTTTGGCGGCTGATGTTGGCGATAGCGTTCGTGCAAACGTTTAACTTTGGTATGAGTTGTTGTGAGGATGCGATCGCTGTTTCTTTACATTCGGTAACTAGACCTGTGAAGGACTTGTTTCAAGTTATGCTTTCAGTTTCATGGGTAAACGCATTGAAGCGCGATAGTACAAGCACGGAGAAATTTTTAAGTGAGCAAAGCTTTTCAGTATTTAGACGGAGAAGCTAAAGCAGTAGGTTACAATGCAAAAAAATTGTTCATCTGCTAAAACCTGACTCAATGAGCACTGCCAAAACCAATAACCTCTCCAGTGAAAAAAACCTGGAGGCGATGAAGAACTTTTCTGAAACCTATGCCAAGCGTACCGGGACATACTTTTGTGTTGACCCTTCTGTAACCGCTGTGGTAATTGAAGGACTCGCTAAACACAAAGATGAACTGGGTTCTCCTTTGTGTCCCTGTCGTCACTATGAAGACAAAGAAGCTGAAGTGAAAGCTGCCTATTGGAACTGTCCCTGTATCCCCATGCGAGAGCGCAAAGAATGCCACTGTATGCTGTTCTTGACACCCGATAACGATTTTGCGGGTGAGCAGCAGGAGATTGCCATAGAGGACATTCACGCTGTGCGAGAAAGCATGGCCTAGTGAGCGTTGCATAATTAACCCCCTAGTGCATCTAACCTTTTGAGAGAGAAGGGGGAACTTGAACGAGTCACTTAGTTTCTGCGAAGCTGCACTCGGTTAATCCCCAAATTATGAGGTGTGAAGGATGAAGAATGAAATTTTATCCTTCATCCTTCAGCCTTCAGCCTTTATCCTTCATCCTTCGCCTTCAGATGACGCCTGTTGTACCACCCGAAGAATTTTGGCACGGTGTCGAGCAATTCAACCAGCAAGACTTTTATGCCTGTCACGATACCCTAGAAGCGTTGTGGATAGAAGCGTTTGAGCCGCAAAAGCGTTTTTACCAAGGTATTTTGCAAATTGCCGTTGCCTGTTATCATCTGAGTAATCTCAATTGGCGCGGTGCTGTGATTCTTCTGGGTGAAGGCATTGGACGCCTCAGAGACTATCAACCCGTCTATGAAGAAATTGATGTCACTGAACTGATCACACAAAGTGTCCACCTTTTGCAGGCACTCCAGCAGACGGGAGCAGAGCAAGTTGAGGCGTTTGTCCAACAGATGGCGATTGCCCCAAAGGGGCAGCGCGAAGCGATCGCGAAAAGGGGTGATGGCGAGAGCGAGGGAGACGCGATGAGCCGATTTCCCAAAATTGAGCGAGTTGACGCCTAAATAGTTGTTGTAGATTGAAAACTATCAGGTTGTAAGGTTGATACGGGTAGCACGTTATAACTTTTAACCCTCAACGGAGAAACTTCTGGAGGTGCTTGGTCGTCCAAAGATCTACAGCTCTTGTAAGCAGGAAGCGCTCTTTGTTCTATAAACTAGAGAGCGTAGGCTTTCCCGCTAGATTTCTGTAAACTAGGCACAGCATCACATATCTTTGATTTCAGTGACCGATATAGTTTATGAAGCCTTCCATTCAATTTTCTGAAAACTTAAGGCGACGTTTAGGTTTATTGTTATTGCTTCCAGCAACCTGTGTTGGAGCGATCGCAATTCCCCTTCACCTCCAAAACGCCGAGGCACAAACCGGCGACGGACGTGCTATTACTATCCGTTCCGATGTCCAAGAAGCAGACCGAAATACCGAAGTAATTACGGCTCGTGGTAACGTGCAGATTGACTACCCATCCCGACAAATTCAAGCCACTGCTGCCCAAGCCCAATTTTTTAATCGCGAACGTCGCATTGTACTCAGTGGTAATGTGTATGTCTTGCAGAATGGTAACAGTATGCGGGGTGAGACCATCACCTATTTAATTGATGAGGGCCGTTTTGTCGCACTACCGAGGAGCAATCGGCAGGTAGAATCCACTTATATTATTTCTGACCCCGAAGCCCCCACCTCACCGGTTGCACCGCCAGTCACTCCCCCTAAACCCAAATCAACCTTCAAGACATCAGTTAGTAGCCCAGCTTCTAAACGGTGAAACAGTTGAAGGTGAGAAAGTTGAACGTTACAAAGTTGTTCGCGATAGCGATAGCGTTCGCGGAGGGTTGTCCGTAGGAGTAGCTCTCTTCGAGTCTACGAGCGTCAGCGGTAGCGACGTTAGAAGCGTCAGCGTTCCCCGAAGGGGTAGGTTGGAAAGTTTTAACTGGCTAACCTACTAATCTGATAACCTTCAACTTCCTAAGAGGTGATCTCCTTGAAAATTGTACTCGAAAATATTCATAAGTCTTACGCCAGTCGAGCAATTGTCAAACGTGTTCAGATTTCAGTAGCACAAGGGGAAATTGTAGGGCTGCTTGGTCCTAATGGGGCGGGGAAAACGACAACCTTCTACATTGCAACAGGGTTGGAAAAGCCAAATCAAGGTAAAGTTTGGTTAGATAATCTAGACATTACAGCTCTGCCCATCAACGAGCGAGCACATCTTGGTATTGGGTATTTAGCTCAAGAAGCTAGTATCTTTCGTCACCTCAGTGTCCAAGATAATATTAAACTGGTACTCGAACAAACAGGCGTGCCTCGTCACGAGTGGCGATGGCGGCTGCGTAATTTGCTACAAGATTTTCGGTTGGAAAAAGTCGCCCATACAATGGGTAATCAAGTATCTGGAGGAGAACGGCGTCGGACAGAACTGGCAAGAGCGTTAGCGGCGGGGATAGAAGGGCCGAAGTTTTTGTTTTTGGATGAGCCGTTTGCCGGAGTTGACCCGATCGCAGTGGCAGAAATTCAGAAAATGGTGGCAGGATTGCGCGATCGCAACATGGGTATTTTAATTACCGACCACAATGTGCGAGAAACCCTCGCGATTACTGACCGCGCTTATATCATGAGGGATGGACAAATCTTGGCTTCTGGCAGCACAGAAGAACTTTACAACAACCCCTTGGTGCGGCAGTACTACCTAGGCGATGAGTTTCAACGATAGATTTTTTCCGTATTGATACTGCCATCCCTAAATGATACCAAATCCTGGTTGACTACCCCTTTTTTCAGAAAGCTGGGGGAGCGGGGGAAGCTTCTTGAGGCTGGGGGAGACAATCCCAAAATTGAAAGGGGGTTATGATCGCGGAGTGGGTATGAGAGCAGTTCCAATACTCTTTCATCCTTCACTCTTAATACTTTAGCTGCTTTTCTTTGTCCTCTTCTTGTTTCTTTTTAAAGAGCCCAAAAATGGAGGAAATTCCTTGTCGTTTGGGTCGTTCTGGTAGTGGTAAAAGCCCTTCAGGTGCTTTAAAGTCAATTAGCAAAATTACTCTATTGCTACTGGCTCTATTCCAGGCTTCATGCTCTAAAGTGTCATCAAATATTAAACATTTGCCTTCTTCCCAACTTCTAGTTTCGTCACCCACTCGAATCCCACAACCTGCGGGAACAATTAAGCCGAGATGGCAGCGCAGCAAACCGTCGGGATAGCCGGTGTGAGGAGCAATGTGGGTATTCGGTGCGAGTGAGGAAAAGCCTGCCGTAGTCAGGTTAGGAACCGTTTCGATTAACTTCGTTGTTTCGGGACACAACTCACAGTTTTTGGCAATCTTTATGCCAAAAGCATATAGCCCGAATACATCCCATCCTTTACCATATAAATATTCTTCGGGCCAAGGGAGGAAATCTCCTTGGTGTAGTTGAATTAATTCTTGTTTAATGGTCTGCCAATTGGATTCTAAAATTGAAGCCAATTCAAATTGATTGGAATCGTAAAACCCTTGCATGTATCACACCCGTTTATCACACAACTAACGCAATACTATCGAATTTAATAGTTAGAAAATATTTCCTAATTACCTAAACTCAAATATTTTTTTATGCACCATGCCCAGTCCTCACACTGAAGTTGAATTTCACCTACCCACTGAGTATCAGCGACGATCAACTGGCTACTTTTGCTTAATCCATCCCCACTGAGTTAGCAGGCGGGTGATTAGCAAAGAAACAACTAAAGATAAAGTGCGAAGAATGCCACGAACTCCACCCAAACGAGGCAATAGTCTGAAGAGAAAAATAACCCATTTCCATCCTCTGGCAATTTCTTCACCCAAAGACGGCTTCGACGGCTGTACGGATGGAGACACGGTATCTTCTTGAACAGGATTTTCTCCGGGATTAACCTTCACCGATTCAGCAGTGGGACTAGGCTGTGATTGGTACATAAGCACTACCCTACCTTGACCGTATGACTTAAAGATTAGGGGGCATTGCTCAAAATACCATATATCATTACGCTCGCTTTATAGGAGTTGGCAATTGGGTTTGAGGTTGAATCGAAATTGCGGACGGTATCGCACTCGAAGGACTGGAACCTCCAATAAGCGATCGCGTCTTGGCAGAAATAACGAACCAGCTAAAAATTCCTCCTTCTCTTTTCTTCCCTTCCCTTGCCTCTCAGAGGTGTTCACAGGCTTCTGCTAGCCTGCACGCTTTACCTTTCCTCCGACTGAGGTATGGGTCAGTCCCACCCATGCTATCTTTAGCCTTGGGAAATTTGTTAGGTGGGGCAGTAACCCGTAAACTTCTGTAGTTGATTGTTCGTCTCCAGTTCCTGGTGGTTTACTTGTCTACTAGAAAGACTTCCTCCTGATCATCCAAAACTCCATGAAATTTAGTTTTGATCGCCTGATTACACAAGGTTTAAAAACCTGCGAGCGTTATCCAGCGACGCCTTGGGTGCTATCAATTGGGTGGATACTTTTGATTAGCTTCCTCGCTTTCTTTTGGAATTTGAACAGTACGGGCTTACTGGATGAGACAGAACCCCTGTTCGTTGAAGCCTCTCGGCAAATGACAGTCACAGGCGATTGGATTACTCCCTACTTCAATGGAGTAACTCGGTTTGATAAACCGCCGTTGATCTACTGGTGTCAAGCGATTTCCTTTCTCATCTTCGGGGTTAACGAGTTTGCCGCCCGACTCCCGTCTGCACTGGCTGGATTAGGAGTGACAGCGTTTTGCTTCTATACCCTACTGTATTTTGGCAGGGCTAGTGGGAACTGGGGAGAACAAGACGCGGAGAGTGGGAGATGGGGGGGTGAGGAAGGCTCTTCTACAGAATTCCCGATGTCTGAGGGTTTGCCTGCCCCTACGTCCTCTTCCCCATTGCAATGGCAATCGTGGCTAGTTGCTAGCTTAGGAGCAGCAGTGGTTGCCTTAAATCCCCTAACATTGTTCTTTGGGCGCACCGGCTACTCCGATATGTTACTAAATTTATGTTTCGGAGGGTCGCTGCTGGCTTTTTTTCTGGGGTATGCTCAACCGGAACGGCGGAAGGTTCAGGAACGTTGGTATCTCGCTTTCTATGTCCTGAGCGCTTTAGCCATCTTAACTAAAGGCCCCGTGGGCATTGTTCTACCTGGGTTGATTATGGGTGCCTTTCTGTTGTATGTAGGCAGACTCAGGGAAGTTTTGCGGGAAATGCGTTTAGTTCGCGGCGCTCTGATTTTGTTGATGATCACCGTGCCCTGGTTTGTTCTGGTCACGTTACGAAATGGCGAGGCGTATATTGACTCGTTTTTTGGTTACCACAATTTTGAACGATTTACAAGTGTCGTAAACGAGCATAGCGGCCCTTGGTACTTTCAGATTTTGGTGGCTTTCGTTGGCTTTATGCCTTGGTCGATTGGGATTCCCGCCGTGATCGCACAAATTAATATTTTCCAGCGAAAACGGTGGCAAAAATCACCCCGCTCCATGCATTTGGGTCTATTTGCCCTGTTTTGGTTCCTGATTGTCTTAAGCTTTTTCACCGTCGCCGCTACCAAATACTTCAGCTATACCCTCCCACTCATGCCAGCCGCCGCCATTCTAGTAGCGCTATGGTGGAGCACTCAGATTACCCAAGCCCAAAGGTTCCATCCAGCCAAGAGTGGCATTAAGAGTACTGGTATTGTGAGTGTAGTGCTGTTTCTCGTACTAGCAGGGGCTACGTTCTACTGTCCCCACTGGCTGAATGATGACCCAACCATGCCCAATCTTGGCTTACGGCTGAGCCAAACGGGTGTGTCTAATATGGGAGCAGTGATTTGGGGGGTTAGTGCGATCGCTGGGATAGTGGTTCTATTACGACGGTGGGATAAACGCCCCCACCTATCAGCACAAGCCTACTGGCTCTGGGGGGTCAGCTTTTTTGGATTTGTTGCCTTCTGGATGTTCGTTCTGATGCCTATCCTAGGCATTGTTGATCTAGAACGCCAAATGCCTTTGCGCCAAATGGCTCAGTCGGCGGTGCAGGTGGCAGCGCCCGGTGAAAAACTGGTGATGGTTACTGATGGATTTGAAAAACCCAGCTTGGTGTTTTATACACAACGCCATGTGACATTCTTGCATGATGCCTCAAAAGTAATGGCTCAACTCCAGAGCATCGAGAACCAATCGAGTAATGGTTCTGTACTAGTGATAGCCAGACAAAAAGCATTAGAAAAGACTGGATTGACACCTAATCAGTATCAAGCAATCCGTCAGGCGGGGATTTATCGGTTAGTCCGTGTATCAAGGGCAGGGGTTCTTTAATGCAGAGGATTGAGAAATGGTTGGCTCAAACAGCCAATCAGTCCGTACTGATTTGGCTGCTTGGAGGATTGCTATTTCGGGGCTTTGTGGCGTTTTGGCTATACCCTGGCTTTGATGAAGCTTACTACTATATATACAGCGTGAATTTAGACTGGAGCTATTTTGATCATCCAGTTTTAGTGGCGCTGCTGACGGGTTTAGGGCCTTGGCTGACTGGAGAGGTATCCCAGTTTACAATTCGTCTGGGAACATTGATTTTATATACAGGAAGTCTGCTGCTGCTGTACCTGACTAGTGTCAAACTGTTTTCGGAAAAAGCAGCCAGGATTACTTTAGCGATCGCTACCATTATTCCTATTTTTCAGATTGCTTTTGGTATCCTTACTTTACCCGACGGCCCCCTGATGTTTTTCTGGACGGCCAGTTTGTACTGTGCTGCTGAGGAATTCTTTCCCAATTCAAAACCTTATTCCAATCAATACCAACCCAGCTATCGCTTAGCCATCCTGGGAATTCTTGTCGGGTTAGCCTGCCTCGGCAAGTATCATGGCTTTGTTTTGGGCTTGGGGCTGGTTGGTTTTTGTTTAACCCGTTCACGCTATCGATCGGCATTGCTGTCACCTTGGGCATGGTTAGGGTTAGGCTTATTTATCATTACCATTCTCCCCATTTGGTTCTGGAATATACAGCATGATTGGGTATCTTTTCGGTTTCAACTCAATCGCGGAGTTCCCCAGCGCGAGTTCAACCTATTCAAGGTAGGACTTGTCTTTTTAGAAGGAATTGCTTACTTGTTTCCTACCTTTGGATTGCCGCTGTGGTGGGTAAGTTGGCGCTCAGTACAGACTCAAATTCAGCAACTTTGGGCGAGGGATTCTTCAACTAATCCGGAAGATTTTCTGCAAAAGCAGTTTTTAATTTTATGGGTGTCTCTCCCCTTAACTGTCGGATTTACATTG
The DNA here is from genome assembly GCA_036703055.1 of Waterburya sp. Lineage (GTDB taxonomy): Bacteria > Cyanobacteriota > Cyanobacteriia > Cyanobacteriales > Coleofasciculaceae > DATNPV01. The sequence continues at coordinate 1,791 of DATNPV010000217.1, read as the reverse complement.
ATGGGAGCATACCAGCAAATTTTGCCCACTTGGCCCATGCCAGGGTTTTGGGGGCTAACGTTGTTATTAGGACACCAGGCAGTGAGTTGGCAGCAAAAATCCTGGCGTGGGGTGCAGCGATGGATCAAAGGTTCGGGACTGTTCATCGGCACTGCGTTACTGCTGGCTTTATTGCACGTAACGACTGGAACCTTACAAAGCGGAAGTCAGTATGCTCTACTGGGAGGATTTTGGCCTCCCCAAGATGACCCCTCTACGGAATTGATTGATATTCAGCAACTGCGGCGCGGCTTTGCCGCTTCTCCTATGCTCAGTCAAGCTTTACGGGAGTCTAGCTTTATATTTACTAATGGCTATTACCTAGGTGGGCAGATTGGTATGGCGCTTATCCCTCTGACTCACACACCCGTTACTTGCTTTGCTCCGGATATGCGGGGTTTTGCCTTTTGGTCACGGCCTGAGCAATGGCTAGGAAAAGATGCGCTGTATATCACGCTGGATCGCTTTCATCGCAAAACAGACTTAACCGATCGCTACCGAGCCTACTTCAGTAGTCTACAGGAGATCGGCACAGTACCCATTCGGCGGGGTGGTGAGGTAGTTGAAGTGATTCACGTCTCTCAAGCTAAAACGCTGCTCAAGCCTTATCCTCGACCTTATGGAATTTGACGGTGGTGACGGTTGATTATTCGTTGTGGGCTATTGGTGATGAGCAAACAACGAATAATTCTCAACAAACAACAAGCAATAAATAACGAATAACTAATAACGACTAACGGCAATGAAATTGGGTAAATCTGACTTTTTATTTTCACTCATCCCTGGCATATCCGTCATGGATCGGTACATTATTACTGAACTTATACCGCCATTTATGTTTGGGGTTGGCGCTTTTTCTTCCGTTGGCGTTGCGATTGGTACTCTATTTGATTTGGTTCGGAAAATCACGGATGCGGGGCTGCCTTTAGGGATTGCGATTCAAGTACTGATGCTGAAAATGCCCCTATTTATCTCCTATGCATTCCCGATGTCTACCCTGCTAGCCACCATGATGACGTTCTCGCGCTTTAGTGGGGATAGCGAGTTGATTGCCTTGCGCGGTTGCGGTGTGAGTCTTTACCGAATTGTCGTGCCTGCGGTGGTTTTGAGTTTGGTGGTTACGGGTATGACCTTCTTGTTTAATGAGATGGTGGTTCCTGCTGCTAACCATCAAGCAGCCAACACTATGGAGAGAGCTCTAAAATCAGAAAAGCCAAATTTTCAAGAGAATAATATTTTTTATCCGGAATATGGGGAAGTTACGCAGCCCAATGGTCAAAAAATTCGGGCACTAAGGCGCTTATTCTACGCAAATCAATTTGACGGTGAGCGAATGAAAGGGTTGACTATTTTAGATTGGTCCCAGCAGAGCCTTAATCAAATTGTGACTGCCGAATCCGCGATTTGGAACCCCAGGCAAAATACCTGGGATTTCTTCAATGGCACTATTTATATCATCTCCCCTGATGCGTCATATCGTAATATCGTGCGCTTTGAAAATCAACAACTGCGACTTCCCAAAGCACCACTTGAGTTAGCCGGTAAAGACCGTGACTCAGCGGAGATGAACATTGCCCAAATTAAAGAATATAAGGAGATCGTGCGGGTTAGTGGCGATGCGAAAAAGCTTCGTAAACTCGATTTAAGGGTTCAACAAAAACTTGCTTTTCCCTTTATTTGCTTGGTCTTTGGATTAATTGGAGCAGTTTTAGGGACTCGACCTCAACGTACTGGCAGAGCAACCAGCTTTGG
>DATNPV010000083.1:0-50962 GCA_036703055.1 Waterburya sp. | reverse complement strand
CATCAAAGTAGGTACAAAATTTCACCAATTTTTTGCGCTTCGTAAACTCCCCTAGTAACAAATTATTGATCTATCCGGAAATCTACCCGATCGCAACTGTAGAACTGGACTTATTGAATCAGGCTACATCAGCCATCTGATGAATTGGCTGTAAGGGAGAAAAGCCATGCGCACGATAGGCAGCTTTGTGAGAACTGGGATATTCTGCTTGGTTGTTGTACTCATCCTGGGTATTGCAGGATGTGACTTGGCAAAAATTTCCCCAAGGGTTGAACCCCTCCCCGCCGTTTCTCCTCTCCCTCTCCCTCAACTTCCAGACTGGATTGAGCAGATTAGTCCGACAGGCAACGCCGAACCACTGGCTCAAATCCGCATCCGGTTTAAAGAGGCACTGATTCCCGTTGAAAATCTTGATAGTCCCAGTCAGCAGAACCTTTTGCAAAAATTTGAGATTCTCCCCCCGCTACCTGGACAATTTCGCTTTTTAACCCCCCGGATGGTAGGCTTTCAAGCAGACCAAGCGCTGCCGAAAGCGACTCGTGTGAAAGTTACCCTGAAAGCGGGATTATCCGATCTCAAGCAGCATCGTTTAGAAAAAGATTTAGCTTGGACATTTAATACTGAAGCGATTCAGCTGACAAATTTGCCAGGGAAGACGGCAACGCCAGATTCTCAAGTTGAAGCCATTGACATCAACCCAACCCTCAAGGTTACCTCCAATGTAGAACTAGATTTGGATTCCTTGAGAGGGCATGTAACGCTCATTCCACAGGGAAAGAAAGAGAATGTATCCCTGAAAGTTGCCCTAGAAGACGAAAAAACACCTTCTGATACTACCCAGCCGCAAGAGAAATTTGACCCTGCACAACGGAAGTGGATTTATACTTTAACACCAGCGCGATCGCTAGAAAAAGCAACCCCTTATCGCTTATCATTTTCCCCTGGTTTGCGTCCTGCACGGGGTAATCTGCCGACGGAAACCTCTATTACGAGTCAAGTTACCACCTACACACCCCTCGCGTTTCAGGAACTCAAGTTTTTCGGACAGCCGGATGCTGGAGGGGCTTACGGGCGTTTTGTCAAGGGGAGTGCCCAACTTAAATTTAATAATGCCATTGTTGCAGAGTCGGCCATTAAGAACATTACCGTTAAACCAACACCTAAAAAAGAAGCACCACCTCTGGTTAAAGCCAATGATGGAGACAACAGTGTTAGTCTCAACCCTTGGGCGTTAGAACCAACAACGACTTATACCGTTACTATCAATGGCAACCTCAAGGATAAATTTGGGCAAACCTTGGGAAAACCCGTGACGTTGAAGTACGAAACTGGGGATGTGGCGGGGGATATTTGGGCACCTTCCAATCTGAATATTTTTCCAGCAGGCAAGGATTTACAACTGAATCTTTCTAGCGTTAATTTACCGGAATCTCAATACAAAGCCGCTTATCGGGTCGTACAACCAACTGATTTAGTTTATACCGATTCCGCGTATCCCAAAGGGAATAGTAATGACCTATTGCCCTCACCGACTCAATGGTCGAGTTTTAAAGTATCTGGCAAGAAAAATCGATCCACTGAGGTAACTATTCCCTTACGGGAAAAACTGGCAACTCCTACAGGAATGCTTGCCTATGGAATTCAGGCACGAACCAATCGCTATCAAGAGAATGGTGGGGAAAAGTGGCGCGAACCTACTTATTATGGATTGGTGCAATTAACTAATTTGGGAGTGTTTGCTCAGTGGTTTCCAGAGTCGGGAATGATTCGAGTCAATCATCTTGCCGATGGTTCTACAGTTGCCGGGGTTACTGTTGATATTTATGAATCCCAATTAGAAGCTAAATCTCGTTCTCAACCGATACCTTGTGCAACGGGTAAAACAGACGGAACGGGTACACTATTGGTCACTCGCCAGGATTTGCAGAAGTGTATTAAAGGAGGAGGACAAAGTTTTTCAGAAGCACCGAAGTTGTTAGTGATTGCCCGTGAAGGGAAGGATTGGGCATTTACCCGCACGCTTGAATTTAGCGGCATTTACGACTACGACCTTAATGCAGGTTGGCAGAGTGGGAAACCTGAATCAAGAGGTGTAATTTTTTCGGACCGGCAGCTTTACCAACCCGGAGAAACGGCTTGGTTTACGGGTGAAGCTTATTATTTACAAAATGGAGTTCTCAAGCAGGATAAAAATGCACCGTATCAAGTAACGTTGGTTAGTCCAGATGGCAGAAAGCTTGATTTAGGAACTCAAACGACTAATGAGTTTGGTACGTTTTCCTTAGAATTGCCGATTAAAGTTAATCAATCTCTGGGTTACTATTCGATTCGGGGTAAGGGAAAAAATGGTGCAGAAATTTCCGGTGAATTTCGGGTGGCTGAGTTTAAACCCCCTAATTTTAAAGTTGCCCTTTCCCTGGATAAAGAATTAGCGCTCATTGGTCAGAAGATTGAAGCTAATGCTCAAAGTAATTACCTATTTGGTTCTCCAGTAGAAGGAGGGAAATCTCAGTACTATGTAACTCGCAAACCAACGAACTTCATCCCCAAAGGTTGGGACAAATTTTCCTTTGGGCGCAAGTGGTTTTGGCCGGAAGAAAGTCCTACTGTACCGACAGATGTCTTACAAATTAATCAGGTACTCAATCAACAAGGACAGAGTAATCAAACGGTAACAGTGGCAAAGGATTTACCCTACACGATGATGTATCAGGTGGATGTGCAAGTTGCCGATGTCTCGAATCTATCGGTATCTGATTCTAAAACATTTACCGCCTTACCGAGCGATCGCTTAATTGGTTTGCAAAGTAACTTTGTTGCCGATGCAGGCAAACCTTTTCCCATCCAGGTTATCGTTACCAATCCCACAGGGAGGCTACTCGAAGGGGAAGCAGTGCGCGTTGAACTGCAACAAATCAAGTACAGCAGTGTTACTCAGGTTGTTGAAGGTAGCCAAACCCCGCACAATCAGGTGGAATATAAAACGGTGGCACAGAAAGAAGTTCGTTCTGGCAGTCGTCCCCAAGAGGTTGCCCTTACTCCCCCGGAGTCCGGTTCCTACCGCATCCGCGCTAACTTTGCCAATAATAAAGATGAAATTACAGCAACCGACTTGCAAATTTGGGCGACGGGAGCGAATTCCGTAAACTGGGGAGAGCGATATACCAATAATCGCATCGAAATCAAACTGGATAAAGACAGCTATCAACCCGGTGAAACCGCTACCGCCTTAATTCAGTCACCCTTCCCCGAAGCTGAGTTGTACTTTGCGGTAGTTCGCCACAACACCATCTATCAAACCCTTACAAAAGTAAAGGGCGGCGCACCTCAGATTCAGTTCCAAGTTACGCCAGAAATGCTGCCGAATGCGGCAGTGGAAGCGGTTCTCGTTCGTCAAGGGCTACCCTTAGCGCAAGTTGAACCGGGAAGTTTGAATAATTTAGTGGGAATTGGGTTTGCGCCGTTTAAAACTAGCTTGGATGGGAAGTATTTAAAAGCCCAAGTTATCCCAACCCTAGGGGGGGCGCAAGGCGTTGCACTGCTACAACCGGGTACGGAACAAACTATTCAACTCGAACTTAAAGATAATCAGGGACAACCGATTCAGGGACAGTTTACGGTAATGGTTGTCAATGAGGCAGTACTGCAACTAACTGGCTACCGACCTCCGGATTTGGTAAAAACAGTGTATGCAGAACAGCCAATTTCTACTCGCTTCTCCGATAACCGTCCCGATGTCGTAGTACAACCCCTGACTCCAACGTTGGACAAAGGCTGGGGTTATGGAGGAGGGCTATCTGCGGGGGCAGCGAGTACTCGCGTGCGCACGGATTTTAAAGCGTTAGCTTACTACAATGGCTCAATTCTGACCGATTCTACGGGTAAAGCGCAAGTTACCTTTAAATTACCCGATGATTTGACCACCTGGCGGGTGATGGCAGTGGCAACCGATGGTAATCTGCACTTTGGCAATGGCGAGGCGACGTTTATGACAACGAAACCCTTGCTATCTAATCCCATATTGCCGCAGTTTGCCCGTCCTGGCGATCGCATGGAAGCTGGTTTATCCGTTACGAACAACACGGGACAAAAGGGCACTCTTGCGATTAATGGTGCGGTGAGTGGTGCACTTCAGTTTGAGAAAAATAACGCTGGCAGACTGCAAACTCAAGTCGAGTTGGGTACTCAAGCGTACCGCTTCCCTATGGTGGCAGGTAACACGGGCGAAGGGAAAGTACAGTTTGTCACTCAATTAAATGAGACATCCGATGCCTTTGCAGTACCGTTGGAGGTGAAGCCGCTAGAAGTGACAGAACAAGTTGTAGAGTCGGGTACTATCCCCCCCAACCCCTTCTTAAACAAGGGGGGAGAACACGTCAAAATTCCCGTGAATGTGGACAAAAAGGTTGTACCCGATGCCGGAGGGTTAGAGATTTCCCTGGCTAGTACGCTGATTCCAGAGATTACTGCCCCAGCACGGGAATCGTTGCAGGAAAATCAGTTACCGTTCTTGGAACCCGCTGCCAGTCAGTTAGCGATCGCAGCTAATTTACAATTTCTTTCTCAAAAATACAATCAAACCTTTGCTGAATTCAACCCCACTCAGCAAGCAACCCAAGCTTTTGAGCAATTGCAAAAACTTCAAAAACCCGATGGAGGATTTGCTGCTTTTCCAGGGCAGAAACAATCTGACCCCTTTGTAACACCTTATGCAGCGTTTAGTCTTGCCACAGCGAAGAAAACCGGACTCTCTGTAGACTCCCAAATGGTATCTCGCGTGAGTACCTATTTGAAAAAAACTCTGGCAAATCCCGGTCAATATGATTTTTGCAAAGAACAATTGTGCAAGAATCGAGTGCGACTGGAAGCACTGTCTGCGTTGGCAGAATTAGGGGAAAAACGCAATGAATTCCTCACAGATATCTATGCACAACGCAATGAATTAGACCCAGTTGCACAGATTAAACTCACGCGATACCTCTCCCAGTTTCCCGAATGGCAAAAAGAAGCTCAAATACTATTTAATCAGTTGCAAGAAACGGTTTATGAAACAGGACGTACCGCTACCGTAAACTTACCTCGAAACTGGCGCTGGATTAGCTCACCAGCTACCGTTCAAGCGCAAGCACTGCGCCTGTTCATTGCTCAAAAGAGTAAACCTGAAGTCCTAGACCGATTATTGCAAGGACTCTTGGCGTTGCGGCGGGAAGGAACCTGGCAGACTAGCTATGATAACGCCCAAGCCCTTACCGCTTTGGTGGACTATAGCCAGCTTCAACCCACACCCCCTAGCTTTGCCACTAGCGTTCAACTGGCAGGTAAGAACCTCGGTTCAGCTAAGTTTGAAGGTTACCGCAATCCGAACTGGGAAACCAAAGTACCTATGGCACAGTTACCGCGTGGGCGACATGATTTGAACCTGAAAAAATCCGGTCAAGGTACGCTGCATTACCTAGTTGCCTACCGCTATCGTCAACAAGGCAATCAACCAGGACGCTTCAACGGACTCCGAGTCTCACGAGAAATTCGTCCTGCTAATGAGGAAAAAGTCCTCAAAAAGATCGGGCTTTATGCCTCTGATGAAGCGTTGGCTGTCAAAGCTGGACAGGTATTTGATATTGGATTGGAGATAATTAGCGACCATCCTATAGACCATCTCATTATCAACGACCCACTTCCAGCAGGATTTGAAGCTGTTGATACCAGTTTCCAAACCGCTACGCCTTACTTGCAGGCACAGCAAGATAGCTGGCAAATTGGGTATCAGACGATTCATCGCGATCGCATCATAGCCTATGCCGACCATCTCGAAGCAGGAGTTTATAACCTACACTATCTAGTGCGTTCCGTCACTCCAGGGACATTCCTTTGGCCTGGTGCGGAAGTTCGCCTCCAATATGCCCCAGAAGAATTTGGGCGTTCTGCATCCTCTAGTTTGAGGGTAGTGAATCAGTAACTCCTGCCAATTTCACGTAGAGTAAATCAATAGTTTAGGACTTACGCATTAGCCCCCCATGCCCCCAAATCTGGGGGGAGTAGTAGGGTGTCCGGCAATCACCCATAATAGGTGAGAGTTTATAGTGAGGACTTTAGTCCTCTTGTGAGCGGCACTAAAGTGCCTACTACGAACAGGATTTTATTATGGGTAATTAACCGGACATGATATAAAATCTTGTTCCCCCCAAAGTTGGGGGGTTAGGGGGGCTGACTCGACTGCTATTGCGTAAGTCCTGAGTTGATATCAAGTCCAATTGCCCATAATAAAAATTTCTGTGCGTCTCCCCGTCTCCCTGCCCCCGCGTCTGCCCTCTGCCTTCTGCTATACCTATTCGGGCAAATTTCTTCAAATCTTCAGGATTTTCTCAGATAAACACCTTAACGTTTAATAGTAGTCCCCTGAGAGAGGTTTTGATACACCGTGAATCAGTCAGAATCAAGGTGTGAACGGCTGGTGTGATGTAGGAGGAAATACTTTAAAATGTGCCGATTACTGGGCTACCTTGGCTGTGTCATTCAACTTGACCACCTATTGTATAAACCTGAACATTCGCTAGTTGTCCAAAGTTACCTGCCTCGCGAGATGACTTCTGGTGTAGTCAATGCGGATGGCTTAGGAATTGGCTGGTATCATGCCGAACGAGACGTTGACCCCTTCACCTACAGAAGTACGCTACCAATTTGGAATGAAACGAACCTTCCGGAATTGAGCCGTTATATCGAATCGGAATGTGTATTAGGGTACGTCCGCAGTGCGACACCGGGACAGGCGCTGGATATGAGCAACTGTCAGCCGTTTCGAGAGGGTCGTCATTTATTTATCCATAACGGCTTTATCACGAATTTCCGCCGGACTTTGTATCGACCCATCCGCGAGCGCCTGAGTGATTCAGTTTACCAATCTATTCATGGCACTACTGATTCTGAACACATCTTTGCTCTGTTTATCCATGAGTTGCAAGCCTCTGCCCATGGCAAAATTGACCAGGCATTGCACACTACATTGGCTACTCTGACACAGTTAGCTCAAGCCGATCAGATCAGCTTTTCTGCCAATGTCATTATCAGTGATGGGCATCGTTTAGTTGCCAGTCGCTACGCCTACGGCACGACAGCACCCTCACTGTACTGGCTCAGAGACGACCCAACTTACCCAAATTCTGTCTTGATTGCGTCTGAACCGCTATTTGCTGGGAACTGGAACTGTGTTCCGAATAGTAGCATTGTCAGCGTAGAAAAAAATCTTGACGTTCACATTTATAATGCAGACCTTAACGTTAGCCAAGTAGGGGCTAAACGCTAATAGTAGCAACCTTAGCGGGGTCAGCATTGGCAGTAAAAGTAGAGAGATTTGCCAAATCAATCAATCAATGAAAAACAGAAAGTTTTGCCTCTAAAAATCAGAGACAAAATCAATAATATCGGTAAAAAACAAAAATCTAACTCAATATTAGATGTCAAGCTCGGTTGTAAAATTGCTGTATGATAGTTACGAATTTGCTGAATTTAGAACAAACAAAACTAAAAATAAAAAATTGATTAACCGAGCTTGATAATCATGAATCTTATCCACGCCAATCCGGAAATTTACCTTGCAGACAGGCTGCTATCTCCTCTGTCCAATGTTCTTCAACCGTCATAATCCATGCGTCAAACTTATCCTGTGTCCCCGATTTTAAAGTTCTGTATTGTAATTTCAACCAAACTTTGTTTTGATTAACTATCTTGTTATCTGTTAATTGTGATACAACCATGATTTACCCCGATTCAGTACTGATTAGCTCCTAGCGCTGTTATGAATGACATTTTGAATAGTAGCGGATTTTACCCCAAACGGGAGTAATTCAATTCCTAAAAAAAGGTGATGATTATTATGCCAAACCGTGATGTATTCCGTATTGACCAGTAACCCATTAGCCAAAACTTTGTGACTCGAAGGAATTTCACAAGTGAGCGAGGTCACAGGTCGCCAAGCTCTCAACTTGAAACGACTACCTAAGGGGAGCATCCCCCTTAACCTCACTAAAAGAGTTGCAATTCTTTTTGACCTAATCAGGCATCATGCCTCAAATCTCGCCATCATCAATGAAAATCTCTCTGTTGTGCTGCCCAATGCCCAGTCCACCGTAGGAGAAATTTAAAATCATGTCAAAAAATCCAGGTACAACGCCTACTCACAGCATTGCTTCACGCTACACCTCTACTTGGCAAACACTAACACCCCGACAACGCAGAGATAGTATTCGAGAGGCAATGCATCAGTGCCGCCTTGGTACCTTGGCTCTTTTTGAAGAAATTGACGATACAACCTTCCGTAAACAGGCACATTCAGAATTTAGCCCAGTAGGTTGGCACTTGGGTCACATTGCCTATACAGAAGCGCTTTGGATACTACAGCGCTGCGCTGGTTTACCGCCCGTGTTCCCACAATATCATCGGCTGTTTGCGGCGGATGGTTTACCCAAGCCTGAACGAGAGAATTTACCCTCACTTACGGAAATTTGCCATTATCTGGATGCTGTTAGAACCCAAGTCTTTGACTACCTGGAAACTGCGCCTTTAGAACAGCAAGAACGTCTGTGGCACTTTTTGCTCCAACATGAGAGTCAGCACGGCGAAACCATCGCCCTTGTCTTGCAATTACAACGCTGGCATCTCCAGGAACCCTGGGTAATTGCTTCTACTGCAACTCCTCCATCCTCTCTCCAACCCCCAGCAGAGATGATTGAAATTCCAGCAGGAGAGTTCGTCATGGGGAACGACTCGATTGAAGCCTTGGATAACGAGTATAAGCGCCATCGAGTTTACTTAGATACCTATTGCATTGACCGCTACCCCGTCACTTGTGGACAATATCGAGAGTTCATCGCAGCAGGTGGCTATCAAACCGAACGCTGGTGGTCACCCGCCGGGTGGAAGTGGCTTCAAGAAAATCCCGTTGCTCAACCGCTCTACTGGTCTTCTACCTCAACGTGGGACAACCATCCCGTCTGCGGCGTTAGCTGGTACGAGGCCGATGCTTATGCTCGATTTGTCGGGAAGCGACTACCAACCGAAGCCGAATGGGAAAAAGCAGCAAGTTGGGATGTGGCAACTGGGCAGCAACGCTCTTACCCTTGGGGACAGGAAACACCGACTGCTCAGCGATGTAATCTGGACAATACTATCGGGCAGACATCCCCTGCCAATGCTTACCCATCCGGGCAAAGTGCCTATGGCTGTTACGATATGCTCGGCAATGTCTGGGAGTGGACGGGGAGCTGGTTCGATGCCTATGAAGGATTTGCGGCTTACCCGTATCGTGGTTATTCCCAAGCTTATTTCGACGGACAGCATCGAGTGCTGAAAGGAGGCAGTTGGGCAACCCGCCCTTGGGCGATTCGCTCTAGTTTTCGTAACTGGTATTATCCGAGCATTCGTCAGATTCTGGCAGGTTTTCGCTGTGCTCAGAGTGCTAATTGATTTTGAGATTACTCCTTTACCATTCTTTTTTAACAAACCACAGAGAACACAGAGGCACAGAGGTAAGAAGGGATGAGTCGTCTTGAGGGTGGGAAGGGAGTTAGTTGAGTAAATGACTGGAATTTTAGTGCGTTGGTAATTGAGTAGAGCTGTTGAAGGGTGGAACGTTGTTCGGCGTAGCCGTTCCCACAGGGTAGGTTGAACGTTATAGTGTACAACCTGCAACCTGTTAATCCATTAACCATTACCGAATCAAAGGAAAAATTGACGTGACAAATTTAAATCAAGCAGCTAGCGTTAGCACGGCTTTTCGTAGACATCTGCCGGAGGAGCGGTTACAACTTAAACGGTTAATTCATTTGAGCGCTTCTTCAACGGAAGAAACTAATGATGGTGGCGACGTAATTCAAGGGTTGACGCAAACTCCTAAGACTCTACCACCCAAATACTTTTATGATGACCGTGGCTCTGTTCTGTTTGAACAAATTTGCGAGTTACCTGAATATTACCCAACGCGAACCGAAGCCGCTATTCTACAGCAGTATGCCAGTGAAATTGCCCAGATGACGGGTGCTTGCGAACTCGTAGAACTAGGGAGTGGCAGTTCCACAAAAACCCGTCTTTTGCTTAATGCTTACGAAACCTTAGGTTACCCATTACGCTATGTACCGATAGATGTCAGTGCTGGAATTTTAGAAAGCAGTGCGAGACAGTTACTAGCGGATTATCCCTCACTTCAAGTTCAGGGTTTAGTCAGTACGTATGAGGTGGCACTGCAACAGCTAACACCCACTCAACTCCCCAGTCGCATGATTATTTTCTTGGGGAGTACTATCGGTAATCTCAATTCTCAGGAGTGCGATGTCTTTTTCTCCCAAATTAAAGCTGCTCTGAATGCAGGTGAATATTTCTTACTGGGAGTTGACCTGCAAAAACCAAAATTTTTCTTAGAAGCGGCCTACAACGATAGTCAAGGAGTGACCGCTGAATTTAACCTCAATATACTAGAGCATCTGAATCAGCGTTTTCAAGGAAATTTCGACATACAATTGTTTGAACATTGGGCATTTTACAATGACGAACTTCATCAGATTGAAATGCACTTACGGTGTTTGAAAGCGCACACCGTCCGCTTAGAAGCACTCGATCTTACAGTTGAAATTGAAGCGGGAGAAACCATCATGACAGAAATTTCCCGGAAATTCGACCTAAATGTCATGCAACAGGAACTCCGGGCAAAAGGTTTAAATTTCCTTAAAGTTTGGACTGACCCGAAGCAGTGGTTTGGGTTAATACTCTGTCAGCTCTAATTCCTTTTGTACTCAACTCCCTGCACTTAAAACGAACAAGAATTGGCTGCTCAGAAACCCCCCTATCAACTCTAAATGAGTTGTAAAACCCTCCCTTCTCTTTCTCTGTGTCCTCTGTGCCTCTGTGGTTTGTTATCTCTTAACAAATCAAAAGGACTACTATAGCCGTTGGCAATTAGGTGCAATACAACATCTTGTAGGGGTATTTTAAACTACACTCCTACCCTTTGTTCCATGCAACTGAAACCCGCTATAGACGAGTCAGTCAACCGATTATGAGCCACCACCTTTCCGACAACGCTCCCACCGCAACTGAAGAAAAACAGAATAGTCCTGAAGAAACAGACGTTTTTGTTTTTCCTGCATCATTTGCTCAGCAGCGCTTGTGGTTCCTCGACCAACTCTTCCCCGGCAATCCGTTTTACAACGTTTCCGCAGCACTTCGCCTAACCGGTGCGCTCAACATCACAGCATTGGAGGAGACGTTCAACGAAATTGTGCGTCGCCATGAAGTATTGCGTACCACGTTTAGAATGCTGGAAGGGCATCTCGTTCAGGTCATTGCTCCCACCTTAACCCTACCCTTGCCAGTACTAAATTTACACACTCTCCCCACTGCCCAACAGGACGCTGAAATCCGACGACTGGCGACTGAGGAGCAGGCACGTCCTTTCGATTTATCTCAAGACCCTTTAGTGCGAGTGATGCTCCTTAAACTAGGTAGCTCAGAGCACGTACTCCTGCTAAATCTGCATCACATTGTCTCAGATGGCTGGTCTATTGGAGTGCTACTTCGAGAACTCGCAGCGATTTACACAGCCTTTGCGAATAACCAGCCATCACCCTTGCCGGAACTGCCCATCCAATATGCAGACTTTGCCGACTGGCAACGCGAGTGGTTGCAAGGGATAGGAGCGGCGCAGGCATCACCCCTACAGGTACAGCTGGCTTACTGGAAGCAGCAGCTAAACCATCTTCCCCTGCTGAATTTACCCACGGATCGACCTCGCCCAGCTACTCCAACCTACCGAGGGGCGACGCAATTTCTAGCGTTACCGAAAAGCCTAAGTGCAGCACTAGAGGCACTCTCGCAGCGCCGAGGAGTGACTCGATTCATGACCCTTTTGGCAGCATTCCAAACCTTGCTCTACCGCTACACCCAGCAAACAGATATTGTAGTTGGATCTGCGATCGCCAATCGCAATCGTAGCGAAATTGAAGGGTTAATTGGCTTTTTTGTCAATAGTTTAGTACTGCGTACCGACTTATCAGGCAACCCAACATTTTTAGAACTGCTGGATCGAGTACGGGAGGTGACGTTAGGAGCCTATGCCCATCAAGACTTACCCTTTGAGAAGCTGGTCGAGGAACTGCATCCAGAGCGCAGCTTGAGCCACCATCCCTTGTTCCAAGTTGTGTTTACCCTGCAAAATACGCCAATTGAGGCGTTAGAACTGCCCGGAGTAACGTTCTCGCGGCTGGAGTTCGACAACCCAAGCGCCAAGTTTGATTTGGAGTTCCACATTTGGGAATCTCCGGAGGGTTTTAGAGGACAGGTAATTTACAGCACTGATTTATTTGATGACACCACCATTACCCGGATGCTGGGACATTTTCAAACTCTGCTAGAGGGTATTATCGTTAATCCGGAACAGCATCTTTGTGAATTACCCATTTTAACCAAGGTAGAGCAGCATCAATTACTTGTAGAGTTCAATCCGAATCAATTCCAAGCCCCAAATCTCAACTCTAAAATCAAGCCGTGCTTTCATCAATTGTTTGCAGAGCAAGTAGAGAAGACACCCGATGCGATCGCAATTGTCTTTGAAAACGAGCAGCTAACCTATCGACAGTTAAACAACCGCAGCAACCAACTGGCGCATTACTTACAAAAACTGGGGGTTGGCGCAGACGTTCTGGTTGGCTTGATGCTGGAGCGTTCTGTGGAAATGATCGTGGGACTATTGGGCATCCTCAAGGCGGGTGGAGCTTATGTACCTTTAGATCCCACCTATCCTCAAGAGCGCCTTAGCTTGATGCTAGAAGACGCTCGGCTATCAATCTTGCTCACTCATTCCACTCTAGCCCCCCTTTTTCAGGGTTGGGGAGAGCAGCACTCTGAGTTATCTGTTATTTGCCTGGACAAAGACGCAGATGCCATTGCCCAAAAGAGCCGAGAGAACCCAACCAGTAGCGTGACGCCTAACAACCTAGCTTATGTCATCTACACCTCTGGCTCAACCGGAAAGCCCAAAGGTGTTCTCCTTGAGCATCGAGGCTTGTGCAATTTATGCCAAGCTCAGATTCAAACATTCAACCTACAGCCAAGTGACCGCATTCTGCAATTCGCCTCCCTGAGTTTCGATGCCTCAATTTTTGAAATTGTCATGGCGCTGGGAAATGGAGCAACGCTCTACTTGGCGAGAAAAGAATCTCTGCTGCCAGGGTCAGCCCTCCTCCAACTCCTGCGCGACAATGCAATTACCCATGTCACGCTGCCACCATCCGTATTAGCCGTTCTACCTGCACAAGAACTTCCAGCACTGGGAACCATTATCTCTGCTGGAGAAGCCTGTTCCCGTGATATTGTAAAACGCTGGGCATTGGGTCGCCGGTTCTTCAACGCCTACGGGCCAACTGAAGCAACGGTTTGGTCTACCGTCAGGGCATATACCAATTCCCCCCTACAGAGTGACGACAACAAGAAGCCCTCTATCGGTCGTCCTATTACGAATACACAAGTTTATATACTGGACTCCCATCTTCAGCCTGTACCTATTGGCATCCCCGGAGAGTTGTACATCGGTGGTGACGGACTAGCACGGGGTTACCTCAACCAATCTGAGTTAACTGCTGAAAAATTCATTCCTAATCCTTTTATTCAGGAAAAAGCACAAAGGACAAAGGCAAAAGAAACACAAGCAGAACATTCTTCCCTGTTGCCTTCTAGTGAGCGCCTTTACAAAACAGGGGATTTAGCTCGTTATCGACCTGATGGCAACCTTGAATTTTTAGGTCGCATTGATGAGCAGGTAAAGATTCGCGGCTTTCGCATTGAGTTGACAGAGATTGAAGCGGTGCTCAATCAGCATCCGGCAGTGAAAGAAGCGGTTGCGATTTGCTGCTTGCAGCAGCGGTGTGCGATCGCAACACAAGAGGTATCCGGTAACAAGCGTTTGGTCGCTTATATTGTCCCCAACCAAGAACAGCAAACAACTTTAGAGGCCCAAAGCATTGCTCCCCTACTACGCTCTTTCCTCAAAGCCAAGTTACCAGAGTACATGATACCCTCGGCCTTCATCATGCTGGGGACTTTGCCGCTCTTGCCCAATGGTAAAGTAGACCGTCGTGCCTTAAAAGAGCTGAGCGTAGACAAGACTGAATTAGCAGAAGCATTTATTGCTCCGGGTACCCCAACAGAGGAAGCGATCGCAAAAATCTGGGCTGAAGTTTTGCAGTGCGATCGCGTAGGAATTCACGACAACTTTTTCGAGTTGGGCGGCGACTCATTACTCGCGGTACGCCTGATGGCTCAGATTCATCAGCAGTTTAATCGAGAGTTACCCCTGTCTACCCTCTTCTTAAATCCCACCGTTGAAGGTTTAGCCAATGCTTTAGGACAACCAACAAATTCTCTACCTTGGTCTCCCTTAGTTGCTATTCAACCTGCTGGTTCAAAGCCTCCGTTCTTCTGTGTCCATCCCATCTTGGGTGTTGTCTTTCCTTACTACGAATTGGCGTATTCTCTAGGGTTTGACCAACCCTTTTATGGGCTGCAAACCTTAGGACTTGACGGACAACAACCTCCATTAACTCGCATTGAAGACATGGCGGCTCACTACATTGAAGCCTTGCGTAGCGTTCAGCCATCTGGCCCCTACTTTTTAGGAGGCTGGTCTTTCGGTGGTTTGGTTGCGTTTGAAATGGCTCAACAACTGCATTCATCAGGACATCAGGTAGCTCTACTCGCAATCCTTGACACCCTCGCACCCGTCTCCGGCAACCTTCCTTCTGTTGGCGATGGTCTGAAGTTTCTTTTTACTACAGCATCGCGATATATTTGGTCATTTTTCTTCGATTATTTTCATTTAATCACTACGTCTAACCCATACCAAGGTAATAAGTTCAATCCTATTTTTCCTAATATCAATAAGCTTGTTCAATGGGTGAGAAACCATGAGTCCTGGCAATCCATCTTGGGAGAGGCGGTTATAGCCAATTTCCTACCTCAGGAGTCCAGACAGCGAATATTAAGCGAATTAAATATTCTCCCCATGTCCAGAGTCTACCAAGCCAACAGTCAAGCCACTCTCAACTACACTCCACAGGTCTATCCAAACCCAATTACTGTTTTAAGAACAAGCACTCACTCTAGTACTGCCCAACAAGACCCAACTTTGGGATGGAGTAAGCTAGCTGGGGGAGGTGTAGACGTTCAGTGGGTTCCTGGCAACCACTTAACCATGCTCAAGAAACCCTATGTTCAGACTCTTGCTGAACAACTAAGAGTCTGTATCAAGAAGGCGCATTGAATTGGACAGGACTTACGCATTCGCCCCCTAGGGCATGTTTTCAAACTTAATTGGCTTCGTTGATATCGGTGGAGATTCCCCTAAATCCCCCTTAAAAAGGGGGACTTTGCTAATTCTCCCCCCTTTTTAGGGGGGGCTGGGGGGGATCGAAGGCTTTGAAAACACGCCCTAGCCCCCCAAGTTTGGGGGAACCGGAGTTTCAAAGTCCTCCAGAATTGGGGGATGCAAGGGGGCTTTCGCGATGGTGTTTGCGTAAGTCCTGTTGGAGTTCTCTCGCTGAATCGACATCTAAAAATAACGTTGCCTGAGCTTGTGTGCGAAGAACTGAAGCTGGAAACTGGGGGCTAATTTCTCCCTGCAACATCTGATCAACCGCATGACGCTTGTGTTCGGAGGGTACGAGGCAGAGAATTTTTTTGGCGGAACAAATCATCGGGATAGTTAGGGTGAAGGCATACTGCGGCACAGCTTCAAGATGTGGGAAATCCCCTCCCTCTACCTGATGCTGTCGCGTCGATTCGTCCAACTTCGCCAGTTTTACGGAATGAGGGTCATTAAAATTAGCGACTGAGGGTTCGTTATAGGCTAGGTGTCCGTTTTCTCCAAGTCCTAGACAACAAAGGTCGATGGGTTGAGCGTTAAGAAGCTGGGTGTAGCGATCGCATTCTGCCAAGGGTTCAAGAGCGTCGCCTTCGATATAGTGGAACTGCAACGGGTTGACCTGTTTCTCCACGCGATCGCGCAGATAGCGACGGAAACTGGCGGGATGATCGGCATTGATTCCCAGGTATTCATCCAGATGGAAAAAGGTAACTCTAGACCAATCCACGCCCCCTAAATCGGTTAGATGTTCCAGAAATTGGATGGGTGAGTTGCCAGTTGCCAGAATGACGCTAGCAGCCCCCTGTTGCGCGATTAGGGACTGCAAGTAGTTTTGAGCCAGAAGTGCCGCGTCTTGTGCTAAGTCGGCAGAGGAGTTGTAGACGCGCACCGACAGGGCATCAACCGAAAAGGTTTTGATGGGTGAGGAGGAGGGAGAGGTAGTGGGCATATTCGGTATGGCTGTTTCGTGTTGCCTTTTCTCAAACTTAGCGATTATTCGATTCCACAACCTAACGCAGTGAAATTGATTAAAATATAAATATGCAAAACTGTTCCCTCCGGTAGAAGTTAACACCAACAATAAAAGTTATTTTTTAATAAGTATAAAAATCTGTTCGAGGAACTTTTACACGGTAAGGGAGATATTATATTCCTTGCCGAATTCTTGTGAGTAACTGACTGAAAATCTTAAGTTTTATGGTTTAAATTGCAATGAGATAAGTCGGCTAAGCAAGCGGACTAATTATAATTAAACATTTATTGATACCCTATCTAAGGTTCACAACACGATATCTACATTAAACTTGTGAAACTCGCCTCAGCCTTGATGCGAACGTTAGTCAGACACCCAACCCTTCCCTATTAAAAGCAACACCGAAGTATTCGTGCGCGTGATGAAAACACTCTCAACACTTTTTACCAAAGAACGGAGCGAACTTCAGACAGAGATTGAGCGGGCGAGCAGCCCGGAGCAGGTTGTGAAGCTAGTTCAAAACCGACTCGACAACCTGGAGAAGAGTTACATCGGTGAGTTGAATGTGGCTCAAGTGCGTTTGGCTTCCTTTTTCCTGGACACGCTACGACATTCTATAGGCACTCTTACAGCGGCTAACGAAGCGAAAGTTTCACAGCCAGAACCTCAGCCAATTAGTAACCAAGCGACACGGTTTCCCTCCAACAGCTTAATTCTGAAAGTACTACAGGGACTTATCGGCTTAAGCATTTTAGGTTCATTGTTCTCGTTGGCTCAAGATACCCCTGGGGCTTGGATGGCTATCCTGCTAATGTCTGTGCTTGTAGGACTAGAAGTTGTGTTGCAACTCGATAAAGGCAAGCCGGAAAATTCTTCAGAGTCTGCTCAGTTTGTGAAAGCGCTGCAACCGGTTGTGCAGGTTGATAGCAACGTCCTTTTAGACAACCTTGCCGATGCTCTGAACACCATTGATTTGGCAGTTGCTCGCACTGAAGACGTGAAGAAGCACCTCGACTCCAGTGGAGTAGAAGAGCTGCCAGAACTTTTGAATCTGGTTCAGAGGCTGATGGGTGCATCATTTCTGGGGAAACCCCAGATGGCGCTTGAGCTAACTAAACTTCTACCCCAAATTTTGATGGAGCAGGGAATTCGAGCGCAGGTTTATCGACCGGATGACGCCCAGAATTATCGCGAGTATTTTGATTTCGAGCCCAGTATTGACCCTTCCGCTAAAGATTATGTGACCATAACTCCCGCCTTGTTGAAGGGCGATCGCTTACTCCGGCGAGGGCGGGTTATTGAGCCAGCGTATTCTGAAGCGAGAGAGGAATAAAGGGAAATGGGGAATGGGGAAAAGATTAGGACAATTACTTTCCCCTAATATCTAACTCAAAAATAGGGAATGGGGACTTGGGGTGCCCTCTGGGGATTAGGGGCAATGGGGAAGAAGGATTTTCATTGTTTGTTGTGCGCGACAGATCGGGGTATCTAATCACTTAATACGTAATAAATATTTCAAGACAATATGCAAGTTTTAGAAACAATCGGGTTTGATTTGGGGCACGGCGAAACGGCTGTGGCTAAGGCGAGGGTGGAGAGCATTGAACCCCCAGAGATGCTGGAAATTAATAACAAGAAAGTTCAAATCACAGCGCTGGGCTGGCATCCTGACCTTGGGTATCTAGTTGGAGAACAAGCATTAATACAAGCTGGCGTTACTCAGCTCAAAATCTCATTTAAGCGAAAACCAAACAACGACCCAGATTATAGAACCACTATCCGCAGTTTTCTTGAAACCTACTACCACCATTTGAAAGAAAGCAAACAGATTGAAGGTGGAGGAACCAGCCAATTTTACGTTGGGTGTCCTTCAGGATGGTCAATTAGCGATCGCGAGGATTACCAAACCCTACTAAAGGAATCGGGCATTCCTCAGATCAGCGTCGTACCGGAGTCACGGGCGGCTTTTATGCAAGCGAAAGAAGCGGGTAAGCTCTCCTATGACAAACTCCGCTCGTCTGTGCTGATTGTCGATATCGGCTCTTCGACTACAGATTTTACCCTAGTCAAGAGCTTGCACGAGATACCAATGGATTTCGGGAGTAACACGTTGGGAGGCTCGCTGATTGATAAGGCGATTTTTGCCCGAACGCTCGCCAACCACGAGGATAAGGGATTACTTGAACGAGTGTTTGAGCAATATCCGCATCACCAAGCGCGTTGCGAACTGGCTTGCCGTAAAGCGAAGGAAGATTACTTTTCTAACGAACCGCTATACAGCCATCCGCAATCGTTTGCACGGGGTTTCGAGTCGATAAACGAACAGATTTTCTTTATCCCCCAAGTTAACAAAGCGGTGATGGACGAGATTTTAAATCAGTCCTTACCTGAACTAGGGGGTAAGAGCTGGATTCAGTCTTTTCGGGAGGCAGTGAGGGAGGCGAAGGAAAAACTCGACCAACAAGGCATGGTGCCGCAACTTCTGCTGATGACTGGCGGTGCATCTCGAATGAAGTTTACCCGTCAGATTTGCGAGGAAATGTTTCCCGAACCAGAAACACAGGTTCGCCCCGATCCGGAACCGGAACGGTGCATTGCACTGGGTTTAGCACGGGTAGGACGATGGGATTTGCGGGCATCTGCATTTAAAGCAGAAGTCAACAAACTATTTGACTCAAAGAAGCTAAAAGACCTAATCGAGAAACATATTCCAGAGTTAATTGGACAGCTGACTGAGCCACTATCCAATGCTTTGATTGAAAATGCACTCAAGCCAGGTCTAAAAGACTGGCAAAACAATAAAATTCGCACATTAGCTGACCTAGAAACCTCGATGAAGAGCCGCACAGAGCAGTGGATCGAAAGCGCTAGTGTTCGGCAAATTGTCAAAAATCAATCTGTCACTTGGTTTAACAGCAAAATTCAGCCCGAATTGGCGCAAGAAACCGACCCCATTTGTCGCCAGTATCAGATACCTAGAAGCAGCTTGAGGTTTGAGGAGGGAATTAATCCTGATGTAGTCAATCCGGAGCTATCAATTGGAGACGCTATTCTTGCTGATACAGTAGCGTTTATCGTCAATGTGGTAATTGGTGGCGGTACTGTTGGTAGCATTATTGCTCTGATTCTAACCGGGCATTTGACTTGGCCGATTGTGCTCGTCTATGGTGCCTCGGTGCTTGTCGCAGGCGTGGAGATAACTCGGAGCAAAACCCAAGAAGCTATTAAAGAGAAGTTGGATATCCCCAGTTGGAGCCGTTCTATGCTTTTGGGCGATAGCAAGATTGATTCGATCTGTGAGCAAACAAAGCCTGAGTTAGAGAGGGTTTTTAGAGAACACCTGACACAGAATCAGGAAGCGTTTGATGAACTAATCGGGAAAGTTGGGCAAGAGTTAAAGACTGCTCTAAATACTAAGGCACAAGAGGCGGTAATTTTGATTCAGTAGGGGTAGTAATAAGGGTTAGCTTGTAAAGCCCTATATCGTAAAATAACACTACCCAAGCCGCATAATTGTCACTAATTATGGCTTATAGCGATTTTACAACCCTAGCTGAAGTTAAAGAATCTTTTGGGTCAACAATAGAAAAATCTCTTGATTTATTTACCAACCCTTCAGGAATATTGCCAAGTTCACATCTTCAAACTACCTTAACTGAAAATGTTTTTTTAGCAACGACAATCAATACAGAAAAAGCGCCTGCGGAGTTGATTATTGCTCCAGTTTTATTAGAGGTTAGGCGAGTACTCAATTTTCAAATCAGCTTTTTCTCAGGTTCAGAGTTCAATGTTGATTTACGAGCAGGTTTAAGCGGATATTGCGATTATATTCTTATGTAGCAAACTTAAGGAGAAACCATATAACGCTCCTAAAGATGGCATAGAGGAATGCTTAGCTTTTGATGAGATTCGAGATCATTACTTGTGGTTTCACATCGGCTGGGACGGCAAACACAGAGTTCAAGGAGTGATGGTTTACCTGCGAATTCGAGAAGGCAAGATTTGGGTTGAAGAGGACTGGACAAAACAGGGAGTTGTGAATGACTTGCTAGAAGCAAGGGTTCCCCATGAGGATATCGTTTTAGGGTTCCAACTTCCGAGTAAGCGACCCTTGACGGAGTTCGCGATCGCTTAGTCCACCTTGCAAAAGCCATTCACAATTCAAAAGGCTGTAACCCAATAATGACTACAAACTATTACTGGGTCTAGCTTCTACTCAGTAGACACCTGTTCAACTTAACAAAGCATCTGATGAGCGGAAACTAGACCCAGCTAGTTTTTAGGTTTAAATTAGAGCGTTAGCGTCTGCCCCGGTAAGGCACTTTGCTCAGGTAGTCGATACTAAAGGACGAGACATTCTGGGCGTAGTTGCGCGTGGTATTCACCGCTGCTGCCATGTCGCGATACTTGCGAGGATCGCCTTCGGACAGTTGCCGTTCTTGGTATTTGCGGTTGTAGAACTTCTCCACGGTAAAGCGCCAGTCAGTCTTAACCGTACCCACGACTTCACGGTAGTCTTCGCCGTAGCGAGGAGTCACTAGGTTAATAGGACGAGCCTCCATCCGTTTGCGCTGGTAGGGAACCGTAAAATCCCCAAACGCTTCGCTGTACTCGTCGCTGTCAATCAAGGCATCGACGAAGCCGTGGAAACCGAGAGTGCCAATCTTAATCGACCAAGCAATCTCTTCTTCCTTGTTGTAAGGTGCTCGCCCTAAGAAGCGCTTGACGCAAACTTCCACTAACCGATAGTTGTTATTGCAAGCCACAACTAGGTTATAGAACGCCTCAGACTTGGCAATACCCCGGACAAAATCACGTACAGTAATTGAGCGGTTCTTCAGCTGAGATTCCAGATGTTTCTGGCGGTTCACTTGCAGAACAGCATGTTCACTGAACAGTTGGCGATAGACTGCATTAATCAGGCTCTGCGCTTCAGTCGGCGAATAAGTGTCTTCTAAACGATAGATATACGGGGTATCCTCGTCTTCATCAGCTAGGCCGAAGCTACGAACCCTGACATTCTGACTTGAAGGTTTGTAAGCAAGCAATGGCAATGCCATGTGAAAATCTCCCTTTTTAGAGTTTTACAAAATACAGAGCAGATTTCGGTTTGTGGGTTGATGCCTCTAATTCAATTTGACCACGTCTTTGACCGTCAATAAAATGTTCAACCCCTGAAAGTTCAAGAACTGACAGCCAAAATTACCGGAGGGGAAAACCGGCACTCATGTTAATGGAGACGGGGACTCCCTGCGCTGTTTCCCGTGTGGTATCGGGAATTTTAATTCGAGAAGTATCCACCGTCACCGTGTTAGTCACAGGCTTCGGATTGATTTTCCTGGCCATTTCCAAGAAGTTGTTGACATCACCCCACTTGTAACGCTCAGTTTCGAGTTTGTCGCGCCAATAGTCACTGTAGCGAGGTGTTACCAAGTTAAAGGGGCGACCTTTATAGCGGCGGCGCTGGTAAGGCACAGTACTATCCCCGAAATTTTCCTGGTACTCTTGGCTATCAATCAGGGCATCGACAAAACCATCCCAACCCTGAGTAGCAATTTTAATTGACCAGGCAATCTCTTCATCTTTGTTATAGGGTGCCCGACCGAGTAGACGTTTCAGTGCCAGTTCAACCACCCGATAATTAGAGTTGGTTTCAACACTCAGACGATAAAATGCCTCAGACTTAGCGATACCCCGGATAAAATCTCGCACGGTGATAGCGCGATTTTTTAGTTGGGATTCTAGGCTGGGTTGACGCGTGGATTGAAGAATTACATGCTCGCTGAAAACCTGCCGATAAGCAGCCCAAATTAGCTCTAAAACATCAGTCTGATCAATGCAGTCTTCAATGCGATAAATCCAAGGGCTATCTTCGTTTGGAACTTCGTAACCTTGAACCCGTTGGTTCTGTGAAGATGGTTTGTAGTCTAGCAGAGGAATTGCCATCGTAAATTTTAAGAAATTGTAGGTTTTTGAAGGGTTGAAGGTTACAAGTTTGAAGGACTCGTTTTAACCCTCAATATCCAACGTTTCAACGTTCTCACGTTCAACGTTCAACTCTGATTAAGTTGTCGGTGATTTGTACAGGTATCGGTAGGGGAGAGCGACCTGAGTACGACCTACAAAAGCTTCTGGTGTGGCAACTTCACGACTCATATCCAGAAGTGGCTTAGCAGTAGCTAGATTCCTCGCCCGATCGCGCGTCCGTTGATAATCCATCCCGCCAGGAGCGATACTACGAGCCATTTGTAAAAAGTTGTCGGGAATGGCGTTGCGAACTCCCCGTTGTACCGACTGTCCGCTCACCTGAGTTTGATAGTAGGAACCTTGTAGGGAAATCTCACGCGCACGCCAGTAATCGGTGTAGCGGGGGTTAACGAGGTTAAAGGGTCGGTCTTTAAATCGACGACGCTGATAAGGTACGATATCGTCCCCAAAGTTTTGGCGATATTCTTCGCTGTCTACTACAGCATCGATAAAGCCATCTAATCCCTTTGTGGCAATCACAATTGACCAAGCAATTTGCTCATCTTTGCCATAACTGGCGCGTCCGAGAAACCGCTTGAAGGTGATGTCCACTAAGCGATAGTTGTCGTTTGTTTCTGCAACTAGACGGCGGTAGACCTCTGTTTTACCGAGTCCTCGAATAAACTCTCGCACGGAAATTGCCCGATTTTTGAGCTGAGATTCGAGGAAGGGCTGACGATATTTTTCTAGAATCAAATGTTCACTGAAGATTTGACGATAGCCTGCCCAGATTACTTCCTGAGTTTCGGAATCTGAGCCGCCTTCAGTGAGTCGGTAATATTGACGATCATCGTCGTTCGGAACTTCGTAGCCCTCGACGCGATGATTCTGAGTTGTTGGTGTGATTTGAAGCAGAGGAATCGACATTTTATCGTTTTCCTTTTTGGATATGAATTAGGGATGAAAAGAATGCTGAAATATGAAGCATGAACTAATTTTAAACTTCATACTTCACACTTCGTACTTTTTCTATTCCTCCCTTGTGTTTAGCAATCAACAACTATAGCGATCGCTGGACTAGCTAGCAATCGCTGTTGTGCCAGCAAGACTCTGGCTCGCACGCCTTTTTCCGTTTCGGATGAGAGCATTTGCTCAAACCGATTTCGGATTGGCTCAATTGTCTGTGATGCACTGACTGCCAAAGCTTGCAAGCCGACAATGGCGGCATAACGAATCGCCCAATCTGCATCTTGGGAAACCTGTAGAAGCGTCTCTAGAGCTTTGGTTTGGGCGTCTTTGACCTGCTCCGGCTTGAGTTTATGCCAGTGCAGATTTCCCAGCCCTTTGGCAGCAGCGCGGCGTACGCTGGGGGCGAAGTCGGCAGCGGCGGCTGTGACTAAAACGTCAAGGGCGCGAGGGTCTGCGATCGCGGCTAAGGCTCGGATAGAATAAGCTCTGGCTCCGTAGTTATAGTCATCTAACCGTTCCATCAGTGGCATGACGGCTGGTTCTCCCAGCCGAACCAACCCTTCAACAGCGGCTATAGCTGCCCCTGGATTGTTGTAGCCTAATGTGGCAATCAGGGTGCCAATTGCTGCCTCTGACTGATTGGCTGCCAACGCTTGCACAGCTTCAACCAGGCTACGGTCAGAGTTTGCCTGTTCAACAGCTTGAATCAGTTCCTGAGTACGGGCAGAGTCGGTCATGGGCTAGAGGGTTGAAGGTTGGGATGTTGAAAGTCGGAAGGTTAGAAGGTTGAACGTTGTTGGGTGAAGCCTTTCCCGATGGGTAGGGTAGGTTAGAAGGTTGAACGTTCTAACCTGCTAAACTGTCAACCTGCAACCTGCTAACCTTCAACCTCCATCCCCTGCTACTACAACAAAGAATCCATCAGGTTCATTACCCGGATGGCGTCGTCGGCAAGCGTACTATCGGTCGCTATGTCAAGTTGATGTTCCAGCAGTCCTTTAAGCGCCATGAGCTTAAAGCTATTTTCCGCTGGTGCGGTAGTAATGGCTTCGGCAGCAGGCAGATAACCTATCGCCCCCAGATCCGAAAGCGCCACTCGCCGCAAGACAACATCTTCTCCTTTAAGTGCTTCCACTAAGCGTCTTCCGTAGACGTCATCCCGCTTGAGTTGGTACATGGCTCGCGTTGCTGCGTACTGCACTCGTTTAATGGAGTGCTCTAGGAAGGGTTCAATTAATGGAATGGCCTCCTTGGCCTGTAGGGTGCCCAGCGCTTCCATGATGGCTTCACAGGGTTCTCGCAGATGCGGGCGTTCAGGAACTCGCTCAGCAGCGGCAAGCCCACCGTTGAGACGGCGCATCAGAGCCGGGATGGCGGCTGGATCTCCCAACATTTCCAAAGATTGGGCAGCGGCTTCTCGCACGTAGAAGTCGGAACATTCTAAAGAGCGGATTAATCCTGGCACAGCCCGTCGGTCACCCAGCTTACCCAGTGCCCTAGCGGCATTGCGCCGCAGAGGGTATCCTCCTAGCTCAGTGCGATCAGCGTCGTCTTCCAGGGCTTCAATCAAGGCGTCTACTGCTTCGATTGAAGAAGCTCGGAATTTACCTAACCACCATGCGGCGTAATAGCGGAGACTTAAATCTGTGCCGCGCAGATTGGCGATCGCTTCTTCCACAGTTAGCGGCGGTGATGCCGCTTCATTCGACGCCTCTGGACTGAAATCCGACATTCCTCTAATTAGCTCTCAGCTTTTGCTCTTTTTCCGTCGCTTTCGCTGTCTGGCTTGAGCGCTGATTCAGCCGTCAACTGCTCAATGTTGACAATTCTGCCACCCATGCGGGTGATGCGCTGCATTTCTTCGTTCATCCGAGAGTAAGGCACTGTCACAAATACACTGCCACTACGGCGGATGTCGTAGTTATTTTTATCGTTTTGTTCGTTTTGACGTAAACCCACTACTTCATACCGGAAGACACGGGTTGCCGCTGAGTTGAGTCCTCGGTTACCGGCTGCTGTTTGACCAAACATCGCTTTGATACCTCCTCATCTGAATTTTGCATGGGGGATTTTAGATGTTGGATGAGAATTGAGTCCTTGCAACGCCCAAATCTAAAATCCAAGTGAGTTAAGCGGGTGTGATGCTAACGATTTTTCCGCCTTGACGATGAATTTGCTGCATCTTTTCCGATAGCCGCTCGTAAGGCACGATAAAGACGTTGCTGCTGCGGCGTAGCTTCGGATAACCTTGTCCCCGCAGACTGGTGACTTCAATCCGATAAACGCGATCACCTTTGCCAACGCCATTGCCTTGCACTCTCTGAGGAGCCACGTCGCCAGCGGCGCGGAACGACCAAGATGGGCTATTTCCAGACGGCGCAACAATCGAGGATGCCTTGTTCATGGCTAGTTCCCGTGCCAAGCGTGATGCTTTGCCTGCGGCTTGGGAGCGATCGCTATTGGCATAACCGCGATACAGTTGGAACATGCGGTTAAAGCCGACAGTTTTCTGTCCGGGCTGGGTTGCAAAACCCCGATAGTACGGGACGATGCTGTCACCGAAGTTGGTTTGATACTCGACTGAATCGATGTAAGAATCGATTTCGGCATCGTATCCCTGTTCATGGTAGAGGTCGAGGTGGTAAACCACTTCAGACTCATCATAGGGAGCACGACCCAACAGATGTTTGTAATTCAGTTCAATAAACCGGGTTTGAAAATTGTTGTAGAAAAACTTGGTTTTGTATAGCTCCGACTTGGCGACGCAACGCACAAATTCACGCACGCTGATGTTGCCATCACGCAGAAGCGATTCAGCGCTGGTGAGCCGCTCTGATTTCATCAAATAGTCGTTGCCCAAAACCTGCCGATAAACAGCCCGAATTACGGCTTCAATCTCTTCTCTACTGGCATTAGGGCGTAATTCAATTCTCGGCGCATCATTAAAAGCTGAGGTGCCTAGCCGTGAGGCAGCTGCTGTAATTGCCATTTTTTAATTCTCCCAACAAGCAAGCTTCTTAGAATTTTGGAGTCAGGAGTCAGAAGGGGAGGAGTCAGAAGTTTTACCTCTTACCTCTTGCCTCTTGCCTCTTGTAGATACAACAAAGCCCGGAGAGATAAGCAGTTGAAGCACCCTCTTCAAGCGTTTCACCTGCATACCTTTCCGGGCGCGCCTTGAGAAATTAGCTCAGGGCGTTAATCGCATAGTCGAGGTAGGCGTTAGCTTCGCCAGCAGCTTGACCGCTCAGGCCATGATTGGCTTTGATGTACTTGAGAGCTTCAACGTACCAGCTGGGAGACAACTCGAATGCACGGTTGATTTCATCTAAACCAGCAACGAGGTACTCATCCAGAGGACCGGTGCCACCAGCAACCAAGCTGTAGGTAACGATGCGCAGGTAGTGACCGATGTCACGAGCGCACTTGGACTTACCACGAGAATCAGCGGCGTAGTTAGCGCCTTGGGTTTGCGTGGTGTAGGGGAACTTCTGGTACACAGCTTGAGCAGCACCGTCAACCAGCTGTTGAGCTTTGTTGGTCAGCGCACGAGCAGCTTCCATGCTGGCAGCAGCGCGCTCAAAACGACCTCTTACAGCTTGCAACTCAGTGTTGCTTAAGAAACGACCTTGGGTATCAGCAGAAGCGATCACTTCAGTAATTGGAGTTTTCATTCTTGTCCTATCTCCCTCTTTGTTTCAACTTTTTTAGCAAACAGTCACTTCTAGACTAGGCAACAGCAGCAGCAGCGCGATCGAAGTAGCTAGCAACTTCAGACATCAGTTGGCTGCAATCGCCTTGGCTGATGCCTGCGGGGTCATTAGCGATGCGAACAGCAGCGTCCTTCATTTTTTGAACGCCAACAGCCACGGAAGAACCGGGGGTGCCCAGAGCTTGATAGGTTTCGCGCAGACCGTTGAGGCAGCGGTCATCCAGAACACTGGAATCACCAGCCAGAGTAGCGTAGGTGACGTAGCGCAGAATGATTTCCATGTCGCGCAGGCAAGCAGCCATGCGACGGTTGGTGTAGGCGTTACCACCAGGAGCAATCAGCGAGGGCTGCTCTTCAAACAGAGCACGAGCGGCATCGGTTACGATGGCGGAAGCGTTGCTGGTAATCCGGTTAACAACGTCAAGGCGCTTGTTGCCTTCTTTCACCACGTTGCTCAGGGCATCGAGCTGCTCAGAGCTCAGGAATTCACCTTTTGCGTCTGCCTGAGAGACAACCTTTGCGAATGCGTCTAACATGAACGAATTCTCCTGCTTACTTGATTAAGTGAGGTTGTGATTAAAATTTGGATAAACCAAGCTCATCCAACGGTTTGAATGAGAAATGTGTAGTGGTCAAGAGCTGACATCCGCCTAAACACACCCTCAAGCTCCTCACTCTCATGTTGTTTGGTACTCATGGTCTTGAGTAGCAAGCGAACATTTATGAATTATGAGAAAAATGGTTTCTTTTATGAGAAGGAGGCAGGCTTGATAAATGGTGTTTTATTTAACTTTTGTCTTTCATTGAGCCCTACAGGTAACTTTTATACAACGCCATCGCGGCTTTATTTGTTACGTTTTATTAACTTATTGGGATTTGAGTAAAACACGAGCAAAAGCATTGCTCTGTAAGGATTTTAGGCTGAATCCACTAGGGAAATTCGCCTAAATTACAGGAGTATTTATACTTAACAAGGGTCTAAAATTAAGATTTTATTTTTTCTTAAGATTTGCATGGAATGCAGATAGGATTAGGATTTCGCCTCCTGTCCTAGTAGTCCTCCTTTACTCCGAAATGTAAATTTATTTAAAGTAATGTTTTGGTTTAGCGAGCCTTGACGCATCATCACAGCCCTTAAAGCCGAGTTACCTATGCCGGGGGTGGGGATACTACCACCTAATTAACCTTAGCCAATGAACAGCCAGCTTAAGTGACCAGTAACTTAAAACAAGTCACTGGTCACGGCTGGCAAAAAACGACAGTCAGCCCATCTTCTTCTGAAGGTGGGATAGCCAAGCAGTAACGAGCGTCACAGCCTAGTCTGCCGTCTTTTTATTCTACCTAGGGGTAGATGTGCTGAAGGTTATTTCATAAATCTACCTAGAAAGTCGGGAATAGGGATGGGGAAGTAGGCTTTCTTTAAAATGCTCGTGTGCGTAACTCATGGGGAGTCTTGCACCGTTGTTCAGTTTACAGACCAGGATGTTAGAGCCGTACTAATTCGGATTTGCACCACTGGATCAGATTCTTGTGTCAATGCTTGTTGTAGGCTGCTGAGTGCCTCTAGCGTGCCAATTTCTTGCAGTGAAACTACAGCAGCATACCGCAGTGCCCAATCATCAGCATTTAACAAAGCCCAAGTCAGTTTCTCTACAGCCTGTCGGGCAATTTGTGAGTCATTAGCTGTTGTGCCTATTTTTCCTAAACCTCGTGCTGCCACTCGTCTGACATTGCCCTGGCAGTGATTAGCCACTTCCACGCCTACTACCTCAAGCAATAGTTCAAGGGCTCTAGAGTCACCAGTTTGAGCTAAACCTTGAACAATGTAAGCTTGAACTCCATGGTCGCCAGAGGCGCGGAAAGCGGCTATTAGCGGCTCTACTGAGTTGGGTGCAAGTTTAATTAATCCTTCAATCGCTACAGCCGGTATGGCAGGGTGGTGATAGTTCAAAACCTCGATTAAAGGCAGGATTGCGGCCTTTGTACCACTGCTCGCTAAGGCTTGAATAGCTGTCACTTTATCTGCTGGGGTTGTCGATTGATGCAACTGCTTAATTAAGGCAACAAAATCCCCATTTTCAGGCGCGTTAATATCGCAAGGTTTAAGTTTACTCATGCTAAATCTCGAGAAAAGCTTGATTTGATTAACAGTAAAAATACTGTTAAGTGCAATCGATTAAAACGAAGCTTCGTGTTAGAGCTTAATTAACAAATCATCAATTAAGCTCATCAGCGCTTGAAATTTTTCCGGCTTGGCTGCCTCGTCTAATTCATTGCTATCCAGAACGGCTTGCAAAATGCGCTTCAAGTTCAACAGCTTCAAGCTGTTTGCAAGATTGGCTTTGATAATAGCCTGAGCCGCTTCTAGATGACCGATTGCGCCCAAATCAAATGCGGCTGCCCAGCGTAAATACATATTGTCATGATTCAAATTTTTGACAATTCGTTCAATGTATTGAGGCTGTTGAGTTAACAGATACAAATAGCGAGCAGCAGCGCATTGGACTCGCTCAGAAGGATTATTGAGAAACGGCTCAACGACTGAGCGAGCTTGCCAAATTTTGAGAGTCCCTAGTGCTTCAATCAGAACCTCATAGGGTTGCTCAGTACCGGATTGTAAAAGATTGAGCAACGGATTAATTGCACGGGTATCGCCAATCGTGCCTAAGGATTGGATGGCAGCTTCTCGTAGGCGCAAATCTTCACACTCCAAGACTTGGACTAAGGCGGGTACAGCTTGGGGATTTTTCAATTGTCCTAACGCCCGTGCCGCCTGACGACGCAGGGGATACCCACCTGCTGCTGTGCGATAGCGTTCATCTTGGAGAGCCTCAATCAGTGCTGCACAAGCTGACTGAACTTGATGCTTCCCCAGCCACCAGGCAGCGTAGTAGCGGATTTGATTATCTGAGTCCTGCAAAGCTGCGATCGCGACTTCAGCAGAATGAATAGGTTCAGGAGGAGCAGCCGTAGTCATAGCAAACAATATATTAGGTCGTTAATGAGGAACTAGAAAAAAGGGATTAGGAAGAGGGATGTTCCAGAGTAAAAGTCAAGCATTTATCAATTAAAAATTCATGAAAATGCCGTTTTTTAAACTCCCAAATAAAACCTCCAAAGACTTCCTAGTCCCTAGTCCATAATTCCTAATTTTGAATTGGATTAAACAGGCGTAATGTTAACAATTTTGCCGCCTCGTTTGTGAATTTCTTGGTACTTCGCCGAGAGTTGCTCATAAGGTACTGTGTAAACCTGCTTGCTGCGACGTACCGGCACTTTCGTCCCCGTTCCCCCCTGTATTACTTCAATTTGGAAGACTCGCGTATCTCCTCGTGTGGGAGAGCTGAGCAAAGTAGCTTCTCCTGTCGCTCTCAATGAGCCAGCGCGGCTTGCCGATGTAGGGGGCATGATTGTATTGGACATGTTTCTAGAGACATTCCATCTGAGGCGGGAATTTTTGCCTCCATACTGAGCATTGTCACTATTTCCATCACCTCGATAAATAGTGAAGGTACGATTGAATGCAACTGTTTTCATTCCTGGGATTGAATTGAAAGCACGGTAATAAGGGACGATGTTATTACCAAAAGCATTTTCGTATTCTGGGCTGTAAATGTAAGACTCAATCTCCGCATCATAGCCCTGATATGCATACAGATCTACGTGGTAAGCAATCTCTGCTTGTTCATAAGGCGTGCGGCCCAGTAAATGCTTGTAGTTCAACTCAATAAAACGCCCTTGAGAGTTGTTGTAGAAAAAGCGTTCTTTATAAAACTCAGATTTCGCCAAAATCTCAATAAATTGCCGCACATTGATTTTGCCATTGCGTAACAAAGATTCAGCACTGGCAAATCGTTCACCCGCATATACTCCAATACGCCCAAACACTTGAGTGTAGGCAGCACGAAATACCTGCTGTAAATTTTCTTCTGTCCAGTTGGGGCGAAGTTCAATTTTTTGTGAGGTAACTTCATTAATTCCAAAACGCTCTTTGACTGAATTATTCATGGTTAAATTGTTTCCTTTGATTAAAACTTTGATGTTAGAAGTAAGGGGCAGGAGTTCAGGAGTATTTCTAACCTGCAAAGTTCAATGTTTAACTGGCAACCTGCAACCTACAACCTTCTAAATAAATTTGGGTCTAAGAAACAGGCTAGTGTTAATCGAAATCAACAATTGCCTAACTCTCAGACCCAAAACGCTGTATTAGCTCAATGCGTTGATAGCGTAGTTGAGGTAGATATTAGCTTCACCTGCTACATCACCGCTGAGACCGTGATTGTCGCGGACAAACTCTAGTGCTGCTACGTACCAGCTAGGAGACAAGCCGAGGGCACTGTTGAATTCGTTAAGACCGGCAATCACATATTCATCTAAGGGGCCAGTTCCACCTACGACGCAGCAGTAGGAGATAGTGCGTAGGTAGTGGTCAATATCCCGCACACACTTGGCTTTGCCCTCAGCAGTAGAGGCATATTGAGGCCCCTGCATTTGGGTAGTGTAGGGGAATTTTTGATAAACGTGATTGGCTGCTGCTTCGGCCCACTTTTTGCCATTTTGAGAGAATGCTTTGGCAGCCTCTAACCCTGCTTTAGCACGATTGAAGCGACCAAAAACCGCTTGCATTTCCGTGTTGCTGAGGTAAGAACCGCGAACATCAGCGGCAGAAATCGCTTCAGTCAAAGGGGTTTTCATAGTTGTCTTTTTCTCCTAAGTATTGCTTGAGTTTGTACGAGAAAGGAGTTGAAAAATGCTTTCAAAAATGCTATTTCAAGCTACGGCAGCAGCAGCACGATCAAAA
Source organism: Waterburya sp. (assembly GCA_036703055.1). Lineage (GTDB taxonomy): Bacteria > Cyanobacteriota > Cyanobacteriia > Cyanobacteriales > Coleofasciculaceae > DATNPV01. The sequence continues at coordinate 19,140 of DATNPV010000083.1, read as the reverse complement.
TACCCAGCCACTTCGGACATCAGTTGGCTGCAATCTCCCTTGGTGATCCCATTGGGGTCGTTGGCGAGTGAGATCGCGGCATCTTTCATCTTTTGAATACCAGAGGCGACAACATTACCTGGAGTACCCAAAGCCTGGTACGTTTCACGCAAGCCATTCAAGCAGCGATCATCCATCGCACTGGCATCCCCAGCCAATACAGAGTAGGTGACATAGCGCAGAATAAAGCCTAAGTCACGAATGCAAGCCGCTTGGTTGCGGTGGTGGAAGCAAGCACCACCTGGATTAAACACCTGAGCATTTTCCGCAACCAAGGCACGATAAGCATTGGCTACGATGCTGGAAGCGTTCCCGGTGAGTCGGTTAACCACATCTAAACGCTTGTTGCTATCAGCCACCATTGCGGAAAGGGCATTGATTTCGTCTGTGCTCAGGTAAGCACCTTGTCTGTCAGCTTGGTCAACGACTCTAGAAAAAGCGTCAAGCATTTGGGTAATTTCTCCTGTTTTAATTACGGCAATTTATTAAAGGGAGTCCAAGCCGCGGAATTAGCCTGGACAAGGCACGGCAAGATTGGTGCAAGACAGAAAACTTCTGTGCACTTCCCACGCCAAAGGCTGAACTGCTGTCTAAATGAGACAGAGTAACAATTTGACATGAACGAAGATGGATTATGAGAAAATCCGCTCAGCTATGAGAAATGACAAAATCTGAGAAAGAGTGGCTCTGCATGACTTTTCTTTGCCATGTATGCCTTTCGGTTTCATTTATACAATGCGCTCTTGCTGATAGTTGTTACAACTTTTGAAGCGGCTTTACAATTAACTGTTTTATTCAGAACCCTCAGCAGCTATAGATTAATCGCATTTATTCCTGCTCGGTTGTTTAAGTTTCGCAACTTCAACAAAGCAAAATTTATGTAGTTGTGTAAAGAATAATTCTGCTGAATATAGGAAAAAACACCTAGATTCAATTGGACTAGTAATTTTTACTCTCCATCTGTTATCAATGGGGAAGGGGGGGATTTTGTTAATATTTCTTAGCAATCAATTTAATGTAGAGTGCTGATCAGATTGGCGAAAGTTCTTTTGGTTGTCGTGATAGGAAAAATCCGCCTAGAGACAGATGACAGGATTTTATGCCAAACTATCGATGCTAGCTCAGTTCACAATCCAGCTTAAAAATTGGTACAAGTGACAATTCCAAGAAGCTGGATTGTAAGTGAGTCGCTAACTTCACCCTCTAGCCTGAATCGATGCTCAATATTACTTGGAAAGTTGAACGCTGCCAGAAATGCCACCACATTGCTGTCAAGAGTCAGGATGGGTTGTTTAAGTGCCCAAAGTGTCGAGAGTTACCCCAGGCTCAAATGAACCAATCGCTACAGGGTTGTTGTGTGTTTTGTGGTCAGCCCCTAATCCTCTTGATGGAAGCTTGCCTGACTTGTGGGAATCAGCCCAGACATGAATAGGGGAATTGGTTAACAGGTTGCAGGTTAACAGGTTGAAAGTTCGCAGATTTTTGCACCTTTAACTTTTTAACTATCCCACGTACAACCCTGTGATCAATGACCTGCTAGTTCGGGGTGGCAACCCGTCGCCGGAGAACGTCTAGCAACGTGGTAAAGGTTTTGGGTAGGGGGGCAGTTACTTCGATCAAATTCCCTGAGAGGGGATGTTGCAAGGTGAGTCGCCATGCATGTAGGGCTTGCCCTGGTAGATTAACGCCGACAGAGCGACCAGAACTGTATACTGGGTCACCAACGATAGGATGCCCCACATAGGCGCTGTGAACGCGAATTTGGTGAGTGCGACCGGTTTCGAGTTGGAAGTGCATGAGGGTGTAGTTTCCCAGTCGTTCTCGGATTTGCCAGTGGGTTACGGCAGGGCGTCCTCCTTTTTCGACGGGCACGACAGCCATTTTTTTGCGATCTATCGGATGGCGTCCGATGGGTTGATCTATTGTCCCACTCTCTGCGGATGGGGCACCGTAGACGATACCGAGATATTCGCGTCGAGCAGTTTTGGCTTTGAGTTGGGCTTGCAAGTGTTGATGAGCTTGGTCAGTTTTGGCGATCGCGATCGCGCCCGTCGTATCCTTATCCAAGCGGTGGACAATGCCGGGACGTTGTACGCCACCAATTCCCGTAAGATTGGGGCAGTGGGCAAGGATGGCATTCACGAGAGTGCCGCTTTCATGACCGGCTGCTGGATGGACAACTAAGCCAGCAGGTTTGTTGAGGATGATCAGGGAGTCGTCTTCGTAAAGAATGTCTAGGGGGATGGCTTCGGGTTCCAACTCCAAGGGTTTGGCGTTGGGGATGACGAGGGAGATGCGATCGCCCGGTTGTACAGTTATTTTTTTGGATGTGCAAATCTTGTCATTGAGTTGGACGTTGCCTTCTTCGATGAGTTGTTGGATGCGCGATCGGGAGAGGTCGGATAATTGTTGGGAGAGATAGCGGTCTATGCGTTCTCCCTGTTCTTCGACTTGTAAATTAATTTCTGTCACAATTGCTCTGGATCGATGCCAAGTTCTCGTAGTTTAGCTTCTAGGGCTCGCGCTTTCTGTCGTTCCTGCTCTAGTCGTGCTTCGGCTTGCTCTGCCCGTTGCGCTAGTTCCACGTAAGTTGCAAATCGTTCTCCATCGGGTCGATAAATGATGAGTTCGCCTTCAGAAAGTTCAAACCGTATTCCTAAGCGCGGACTAACCCAACCCATCATCTCCTCAATGGCTTCTAACTCGTTGCCAGAACGTAGCCAGCCAGTCAACTCACTCCCATCGGGGTCATACAGATAATATTCTTCAACGCCATAGCGTTGGTAAAACTTGTATTTTTCAATCATCTCTTTGACAGTATTGCCAGGAGAGAGAATTTCAAACACAACTTGCGGGGGAATGTTTTCTTCTCGCCATTGTTGGTAAGAACCCCTATTTCCTTTTGGTCTGCCAAAAATGACCATGACATCAGGGGCACATCGGGTTTTATTGTTGCCTTCAATGGGATACCAGAGTAAGTTGCCAGCCACAAATATACTGGGGTCGTTGGTAAACAATAGTTCTAAGCCTAACTTGATGGCAACAATCCAGTTAAATTGCTTAGTATTGTCTGCCATTGGTTGCCCGTCGCTGTCGGGGTAGATGATGTCTTTTTGAGGGAAAGATTGTAGCTGTGTAACCATCGCTGTAATTCCAATTGGCAGGCGATTTATTAATTTTAACGAACTACTCTAGGCGCAGAGGGGGCAGAGAAACAGAGGTGCGATCGCAATCAGGTGAGCAGCCATGTAAGTCCACCTCTACGATACCTCGAATGGTATTGAGTTGGTTTTCTAATATGTCGATTCCGGGACGCAGACTTTCATAGTCTTTTTTGATTTGTTCATGGTACTTTCGTTGAACAATTGTGCTGAATTTATCTAGGAATTTTAAATCTGTATCGCCAAACCTATTGGCATTGGTCTGAATATAATTTTTGATAGGCTTGATATATTCTTGACAGTTGTGGTAGTTGACTTTCAGGGTACGGCGTTGAACTTCTAGATAATTTAGGTTTATCGCGTAGTTAGAAAATGTTTCTACATTCCGTTTTAAGGTTGCTTTTGATTGGGATAATTCAGCTTTGTTTTAAACGATAGAAATGGTTCCCCGAATCGTCTTAAATCCAGATTGTAATTGGTGTTGAAGTTTTTGAGTTTCGCAATACGCTCAGATGATTTTATTGCGGTAACATAACAGTCACATCCAGTCTTCATAAAACTGGGCGGCATTTTCCATCGTCTTTTGGTCGGGATAGAGAAAGATGAGAATGCGGATATTCTCTGTAACGTTTTGCCACTTGTGGGGTGTTTACCCCTGTCTTTACAAGGTGTTTCCATTGGTTCAACCACTCTTCAAACTTGTGCAGTGTCTTGGCAGCACTTGCCTCCCGATTTCTCCCGCAACGTTTACCCATTCCCCACTACCAACCTGCCCCAACTGCACCATTCGCCGTGCTAATTCCTGATGCCGTTCGGGTGATTCCTGCAACATCCTGCCAAAGCGCTGCAACCACAGCACCAATTCCGCCTCATCAATCCTTTTGGCAATCAAAAAGCCGCGAATTCGTCCCCGACTTCAGCCTTGATTTACCCCCTCCAGCACCTGCATGAACCCGCTTTCGCAATCTGTATATTTCATCTTCTGCATCACTCCGGGTGTGAGGTACAGGTGGCGGTTCAATAGGTTGCGGCTTTGGGGAAAACCACCGCTGCCACAAATTCTTCAGCCAGCGCCAAATCTTGCGAAACATCTGCTACGGTTGTGCATCTTGAGTCGATTTTAGTCTGTTTGCCCCCCATCCCCCCAAGATTGGGGGGAGAAGAGGGGGAACCGGATTCTCAAAGTCCCCTAGAATTGGGAGATTTAGGGGGCGAGAAAGACTTGTATGTAGACCGTAGCCTTAAAAAGGGGAGCGATGAGTCAGTTTTGTTGGATTGATTAGGGTGATGTGATCGCGCCGTTGGTACAATTCACTAACAATCTTGCTGGAATTACCCTCTCCAATCAAGGGCAAAGACTCGCTCACGAGTATCAAACATTCGCTCACGAGTATCAAACACTCTCCGACGAGTATCAAACACTCTCGAACAAGTATCAAACACAGAACTGAGAGGTGCGTTATTAACGCACTCTACTGATAAAGCGCGATCGCACGATGTTAGCACCCCGCTATGGCTAAAGTCGCGAAATTTGCCTCGCTCAGGGTGGAGTCTAAAATAGGCACAAGACTCCTAGAGGTATGCGTGTGTTCAAACACAATCAAGCTCACTCCCTCACAGCCGCAGTCTTTAAGGTTGCCATCCTCTGCCTGTTATTGTTCTTGCAGGTGAGTGGCAAAGCTCTAGCGCAACCCGTTCCTTACACCCAGGTTGCCCCTCTGATTGAGAAATTAACCGACAACGACTTCCGAATTCGTCATGATGCTGCCGATGCGATCGTGAAAATTGGCTCACCCGCCGTTCCGTTTCTCATCAAAGCGCTGAAAGCTGAAAATCAGCAAGTTCGCTGGCGTGCTGCCTCTGCCTTGGGGGAAATTGGTGCAGAAGCTTCATCTGCTGTCCCCACTCTAATCGTCACGTTGCAAGACGAAGATGAATACATTCGCCGCATTGCGGCTTATGCTTTAGGAAAAATTGGGCCAGAAGCTTCAGCAGCAGTGCCCAAGCTGATTGAGGCATTGCAGGACGAAGATAGAAACTTGCGTATGGTTGCCGCCTATGCTCTGGGGAAAATCGGTGCAGAAGCGGCATCAGCAGTCCCTCCCCTCATTGTCACCTTGCAAGACAAGAATGCAGAAATTCGTTTGAATTCCGCTACTGCCTTGGGACGAATTAGTGCAGATGCTTCATCGGCAGTTCCTGCATTAATTGCTGCTTTGCAGGACAAAGATAAATATGTTCGCCAAGGTGCTGCGGATGCGTTGGGACGATTCGGTGGCAAAGCAAAAACGGCTGTCCCTGCTCTGATTTCCGCCTTAAAGGACGAAAATAAATACGTTCGCTTGAATGCCGCCGCCGCATTGGGGCGAATTGGTTTAGAAGCAAAACCTGCCATCCCTGCCTTAATTGCTGCATTACAGGATGACAAGGTGGAAGTTCGTCGGAAGGCGGCTAGTGGACTGGGAGGAATTGCTGGCGTCTTTCAGGATAAAGCTAAGACTCTATCTAGCACAGAGTTGCAAAAAGACATCTCGGATTTAGAGAAAGCCTTAAAAATTGTAGAAGACCCTGATCGCCAGTTTGTAGACGAAGACATTGCCCTTGTGCGTCGTCCGCTTTTGGCACTCAAGGCTGAACAAGACACTCGCCTGTTTGATCGCACGGTGGAATGGATTCTGAAGCATCAATGGCTTTTGGGCGTTACCTGTTACGTTGTCTTTGTTCCGTTGTTTGGGTTAACGCTGCTATGGCTGCGTCCCTTATGGTTGTTGCAGATTAACAATGCACTAAAACCTTATACCGATGTGCCGCTACCGTTTATCGGCATTAGTGTACCGATTCGCTATGCCCTATTGGTCGGCTTTTTTCATTACCATCCCAGAGTGCTGGATGCGTGGGTAGCGGCACACCTCAAGTCTGTGCGAGAGGAATTTCAGGAGAAAGATACAGTCCGCGATCGCAACGTCTACATTCCTGTCCCCGTCGTCTTGGACGGTGAAACCTTGCCCCAACTTACTGCCAAAGATTTAGGGGAAAAGTTCAAAAAACAGCGAGGTTGCCTGCTGATCTGGGGTGAAGGAGGAGCGGGAAAAACTAGCTTAGCCTGTCAAATCGCCAGGTGGGCTATCTCAGAGGATGAGACAGAACGCCTGTGTGAACATTTAATGCTGCCTGTGTTGATTGAGGAAGAACTCAACTTTGAGACAACAGACAAACCTCCCTTTATGGCAGCCATTCGGGGGCAATTGCAAGATTTGACTAATGAAACCGATCCGATTTCCGAGGAACTGTTGGAACGCCTCCTCCGGCAACGGCGCATTTTGGTGATTGTCGATCACCTCTCGGAAATGAGTGAGGCAACGCGCAAGGCGATTCGCCCGGAGTTACCAGACTTCTGTGTCAATGCGTTAATTATCACCTCGCGTACCGAAGAAACGCTGGGAAAAGTGACGAAGACAAGCCTAAAACCTTTGCGGATTGAAGGAAATCGGCTCTCGTCATTTATGGAAGCCTACCTGACGCAGCGAGGGAAACGCGATCGCTTCACCGATACTGAGTTTTTCGACGCCTGTGGTCGATTAAGCGGGATGGTGGGAGCACGAAACATTACTGTGTTGCTTGCCAAGCTATACGCTGAACAACTGATTGCAGCTAAAGACGGCACAATCACTGACCAACTGCCTGACAATATCCCGGATCTAATGCTCAGCTACCTCAACGAACTCAACCGGGATGTGAGCGGGGATAAGTTAGATAATTACGCCATTCAGCAAGATGCCAAAGCGATCGCGTGGGAATGCCTCAAGGGGACTTATCGACCCGCCGCAGCAAAACGAGAGGTTGCGTTAGCGAAGCTTGCCGCAGGCGTTGCTGCTCTGGGCGGGGACAATGCAGAGACTCGCCTCAAATATCTAGAAGACCGTCTGCGTCTCATCCAAACCATTGGCCCTGCTCAAGACCAAATTCGCTTCGCTCTCGACCCCTTAGCCGAGTATCTAGCCGCTTTGCACTTGTTAGAGGATTACGGCAAAAATCAGGGACAGTGGCGCAAATTCTTAGCGCAGACAGCCGCTATGCCGGGAGCACCAACAGCGATTCAAGGCTTTCTGCTAGCTGTATGGGATTGCTGTCTAGCTAAAGGAACACAAGCCAACGTACCTGATTTTGTAGCCCAAGAACTGAGTAAGCGAGCGGGTTTACTTCCCACTCCTACACAACCCCAACTAGTGCAGAATCCATAATGTATAGCAAGTCTCAATAAATTGTGAACCCTATTTATTGATTTGGGTAATAGGTAATGGGTCATAGAGAACACGTTCCAATTACCAATTGCCAATTCTATCAAATCCAGTTAATTAACCACACTATACGATGAACAAACATCTTGTAGAGACGTGCCAACAGTCCTACGGGCATCCTTCAGCAGGCACGTCTCTACATTGTGTGCATTCAAAGGGATTTGATATTACCACTGACTCTGTATAAATCTTCAACCGGATTTCAAATCTTTTTTAAGGACTGTTCTTGACTTAGGCAGAACAGTCGTATTTTTAGGAAACAAGACCTGCGGTTCAGAAGTCACTTGACTATGAGGGGAATGCTTAGGATTGATCTGCACAACAGGAATCTCAATAATAAACTCAGTTCCCTGTCCGGGTGCTGATATACACTGGATTTGTCCCCCATGTTTGGCGACGATAATCTGATAACTGATCGACAACCCAAGACCAGTTCCCTGACCCACAGGTTTTGTTGTAAAGAAAGGGTCAAAAAGTAAAAGCCGCACTCGTTCTGTCATACCGGGTCCGTTATCAATAATTCGGATTACAACAACCTGAGAATCTGAAGCGAGTTGACTATTGTTCCCAAGTTCGGTACAAATCTGAATCTGCGGCTCCGGATGAGCGGTTAACCCCTCACTTTCTCTTCTCGATTCCAGAGCATCGATGGCATTCGCCAAAATGTTCATAAACACTTGGTTGAGCTGTCCAGCGAAACATTCAACAGGCGGTATATCTCCGTATTGCTTAATAACTTTAATACCAGAACATCCCGGTTTTTCTTTCAGTCGGTGCTGTAAAATTTGTAAGGTAGTATCGAGCCCTTCGTGAATATTAACTTGCTTCATTTCTGCTTCATCGACTCGTGAGAACATTCGCAGCGACGCTACAATATCGCGGATTCGTTCAGCTCCCACTTTCATTGAATTCAAAAGATTGGGCAAATCTTCGATTACGAAGTCCAGCTCTATAGTTTCTATATAGTCTTGAATAAGCGGTTCTGGGTCCGGATAGTTCTGCCGATAAAGATTTACCAGCTCCAGCAGTTCTTCAATATATTCGCTAGCAGGGGTAATATTTCCATACACAAAACTGACTGGATTATTAATTTCATGGGCAACACCAGCCACCATCATGCCCAAACTATACATTTTTTCGCTTTGCACTAGCTGAGTTTGAGTTTGCTTGAGCTGATTTAAGGTTTGTTCCAATTCAGTTGCCTGTTCTCTCAACTGAGCTTCTGATCGCCGCAGAGCTACCTCTGCTTTAGAGCGTTCGTGCTGGAGTGAGAGTGCGGCGGCGGCAGCCCTCAATAAAGCAACTTCTGAAGCTGACCATTCCTTTGCTTGTGTGTAGTTGTCGAAGACAATAAACCCAAAAAACCGCTCTTTCACACAGAGGGGCAAAACTAGAATCGATAAAATTCCCATTCGCTCTAAAACGCAGCGCTCTTGAGCAGGAAATTCGCTGACCAATCCCATTATGGTTTCCCCCTGTGACAATAATTGCGTCCAACGGGGTATACATTCTGCATAGGGCGAATGCCGATGTTTGCAGCGATTGCGGGTACAGGGAGGATTAAAGGCACACCAGTGAGCGCACTGATGATTTAGTAACTGACCACTAGAATCGTAGAAATTCTCAAACACATAAACGTGACTGGCTTTAGCGGATTGTCCTAGCAGTTCCAGAATTGAGGTGTAATAATTTTCCTCCCCTTTGAGTGACAATAATTGATGCTGAACTTCAACTAAGGCTGCCAAATAGCGCTCACGTTCTGCTAGTGCTGTCTGAGCTTGGTGACGCGGAGTAATATCAATGGCTACACCAATCAACCCAGTCACTTGGCGATCGCTGTTATGTAACGGTGTTGCCCAATTTTGATACACCGAATTTCCCACTTTAACACTCCAAGCTCTATCCGTTTCCTCTAAAACATGGGGCAGATTTTCCAAAATTTCTAATTGGCGACGGTACAGCTCAAAGTCCGACTGTCCCACCACTTCTCGTGTTCCATGTCCCAACCCATCGAGTCCTTTGCCTTCTAAAAGGGTGAGTGTACCGCTGCTATCTGTGGTGTAGAGAATGATCGGCGCTTGGGTAATCACGGTGTGTAGGCGTGTCTCGCTTTCCCACAACGCTGATTCTGCCAACTGACGCTCCATCATTTCAGCTTGCAACACTTCATTGGCTCTAGCCAGTTCTTTCGTCCGTTCCTCAACTCGTTGTTCTAACTGTTCATTTACTCGACGCAGAGCATCTTCCGCTTCTTTGCGCTGTGTAACATCCTGTACTAAAGAAGCTACTCCGATCACGCTGCCGTTGGGTTCAACTAAAGGAATGTTATACCACTCACACCATAAGCTTCTGCCATCAGGTGCACAGTGCTGGCTCATAGTACAGCTTCCACCCTGCGAGGCTAAAAGCTCTTGCCAAACTTGGTTGAATTGCTGTCGTTCACACCTGGGCATCATCAATTCTGTCGCATGATACCTGATCGCTTGCGTCTTGCCATATCCAAAAATCCTCTCCGCCGCAGGATTCCACTCGCTCACTTCCCCATCAAGGTTCCATTCAATGACTGCCAGTGGCGTTTGCTGTACCATGAGTGACAATCGCTGCTGTGATTTTTTGAGTGCGTCTACCGTTTGCTTATGCTCAGCAATTTCCTTTTCCAGAGCCAGGTTAGCCGCTTCTAGCTGAGCTGGACTGGGTAAAGCGAGTGCTTTGGGTATCAAGGGCACTAGTTCCGAAGCCGTATACAAAGAGACTATAGCGGTAGTGGCCTTCATCAAACCTGATAACCCATAGGCTGGATACCACAGCGTTAAAATTTCCAGTAAATGACCCGTGCCGCAGGACAAAATAAAGGTACTAAAGAGTAGGAAAATTCCCTGAAAGGGTACATCTTGACGCTGGCGCACAAAATAGATCAGCAGCAGGGGAATAGAATAGTAGGCAACGGCAATCAAGAAATCCGAGCCGGCATGTAGCCACACTAATTCTGGTTTCCAGAGGAAACAGTAGCCGTGTGCCATGAAGTTTCCGGAGAAAAAGTCTTCGATAAATTGCAGCATGGACGGTTCAAAATTGGCATAGGGGGAAACTGCTGATTTTTGGCGTTGCCAGTTCACTCAGGCTGGATCGTTTTAGGCTTTAAGTGCTATCTCGCTTTATATTTTTTGCCATGCAGGGAGTATTAAAACCGAGGTGCTAACAATTGGCAAAGCCAGTGCATATAACTATTTTCCTCTACTTCATATCCCATTGGGTTCAGAATAAATACTGAATTTGAGAAAATCCGAGAATATACTTAGGTTTTTCTTTTATGAATTTATTGTGAGCATTGCTTCTAAATGACCAACGTTCTTCCCCATCCCCCATTCCCTACTCCCCATTCCCTATTCCCCATTCCCTATTTTCAATACAGACGCCATGCCGGGTAGCCCACAAATGTTGCGATGAAAATCTCTTCCCTACACCCTAGACCCCACATCCTACTCCCTATTTTCTAGATAGGCGTCACGGTAGATTTGCCACCACCGAGGATGAAAATTACTCTCCCCTGACTCATAACTCCTGTACGGGAGAACGGTTGCTGAGCGCTAACACTTCTGGCTCCTAATTTTCATAGGAAATGTCAGATAATTAATTTTTCAGCACAATATTCTCCCTTTCCGCTTCAAAAAGGGAGCTACAAATTAGTTAAAAAATTTATTTTATTCATAAACTTAATCAACTAATTTTTATAAACCTCTACCTAAAGACTTAATTTTCCCAAAAGCTAATGAAAAGCTTAAATAGGTAAATACTTACAAAAACCAAGGAGTTGGGCCACTCTTACTGTTCAAGGAGTAATCCGCCAAGAGAAGGATGAATCAGCTTGAGGTGTGCGACAAACTGTAAGGCGTTGAGATGCAAAGATCCTTAAAGAGAGTACAACAAATGGTCGTAACACTTGATGATACCAAACGCCTAGCGATCGCTGGAAAACTGGCTGATATGAAAGCGATCCAGAACCTGATCATTTCCAACGAGCAACAACTAATACAAGCCATCAATGATGAAGATATCCGTAAGCGTCTGCGGGACTTCCTCGAAGATGATCAGAAGAATATGGGCGTTCTAGACACTGTTATTGTTCAGTACGGTGTCAAAGGAGAACCGAAAGAGACAACCCAGCAGCTCGTTGAGCAAGTTCAGAAAATGATGCAAGGTTCTGAGCTGACTTTGTTAGAAAAGTTCGCTCAGCATGAATTGCTCAAGCATAAGCAAACAATGACTGGGCTTCTCATCCACAAGTGTGCCCAAGTTGTTGGTGCTGATGTGATGGCGGCGATTAGTCCTCTCAATACCGTAAACTTTGAAAATCGCGCCCATCAAGAACAACTCAAGGGAATTCTGGAAATTATTGGAACTCGCGAACTCACCGGCCAAGAACCTGATCAAGGACTGTGGGGACGGGTTCAAGATGCTGTTGCTGCATTATCCGGTGTAGTGGGTAGTGCTGTAACCCAAACCTCTGATATGTCGGATATGACCATCGGTCAAATCCTGCGCATGGATCATAGCAAGGCTAGAACCTTGTTCATGGAAATTCAAAGTTCCAACGATCCTCAGAAAATCCAAGAGTACTTCGGTCAACTTTACAAAGATCTAATGGCACACGCCAAGGCTGAAGAACAAGTCGTTTACCCAGCCGTGCGTTCCTACTACAAGGACACCCAAGATCTGTATAACGAGCAAGCTGAACAAGCTCGGATGCTGGATGAAATCAAGTCAATGAGCCCCTCTTCCCCTCAGTTCAAAGATAAAGTTAAGCAGTTGATGGATGCTACCAACCATCACATTAACCAGGAAGAGAACGAAATGCTACCTAAGCTGGACTCTAACTTAAGCAGCGAGCAACAGCAGCAATTGGCAACTCAGTTCAAGTCAGCTAAGAGCCAACTGCAAGATCAGATGGCAGCTTCTAGCAAGTAGTAGACTGCTTATCTAAACTGAAGCCACTAAAAGGAAATAATTAGCCTTTGATACTCCCACCACTGATAGTGGTGGGAATTTATATCATAACGATACCAAAACCACTATAAAAGACGAGGATAAGATGGATATTTTTGAATTAATCGAAGCCGATCATCGCAAGGCCGAAAGTTTGTTTTCAGAGATTGAGCAAACGGATGAGTCCCAAAAACTAGCTCAAAAGTTTCAGGAGACTCGAACCAAGCTACAGGGAAAACTATCATGTGCCACGCCTTAAGGCAAAGCTGCAACCGAGCAACGACTCCATCAGCCGTTCAATCAAAATTGGCATCAAGGTACTATCCTCAGAAAATAAGGTAAATCGCCAAGCGGTTTTGTTAGCTCCTTGTATGCGATCGCGCTCTGGTAGGCTAACGCTAATCTTCCAGATGACAAGTGCCAAATCAAACATGAAATAACAATCACCTAGAGGGATCGGCTCGATCCCTCCATTTTTTAGGCTAATTGACCGATAACTGTTAAAACTGAATTAAGCAAGTGGACTCAAAAAAACTTAAGATGTCCACAGCAAGATTCTGCCGCTGCCTTTTGGGCAAAGCGGAATTCAAGGGTGCATCAGGTTCAGATGATTGAAACGTAAACTTAGCAATTTGACTGTTGATAGTAACAACGCAACAGACATAACAGTATGAATCCTGATGAACTGTTGAGCAAATACGCAGCAGGAGAAAGGGACTTTTCTCTTGCCGATCTGAGTGGCGTTAACCTCACACAAGTCAACCTGAGGGGAGCTGACTTGACTCACTCCAACTTGACTCAAGCCATCCTGTCACGGGCTAACTTGATTCGCGCTACTCTGAGTTCCGCTGACTTACAAGCTGTGGACTTAGAGGGCGCTAACTTGCAGGGAGCCGATTTGAGTGGTACTGACTTGATGGGTGCTAACTTGAATGGAGCTAATCTGAGCTTCGCAGATTTGACGGGTGCAGATTTGAGTCGAGCCAATCTGATGATTGCTGGTTTGGTGGGTGCAGATCTTAATGGAGCCAATCTATTTGCAGCAAACTTGATAGGCGCTCACCTCCAGGGAGCGAACTTGATAGGAGCTAATCTCCATAAAACCAACCTCAGTGGAACCTATTTATACGAGGCTGACTTGAGTGAAGCAACTGTGAATCAGGTAAACTTACAGCGAGCGTTATATAACGAAAAAACTAAGTTTCCGCAGGGATTTGACTTAATCGGGATGGGAGCTTACTTGATTGCTCCGGGTGTATCCCTGGTCGGTATCAAATTAAGGGGAGTTTACCTTTCTGGAGTCAACCTTTGTGGAGCTAATTTGAGTCGGATAGACCTTTCTCAAGCCAACTTAATGTGGGCTGACTTAACACAAGCCAATTTGAGTGGAGCAAATCTGAGTGAAGCGAACTTAAGTGGCGCTAACTTAACAGGAGCTAACCTGGATGATGCCAACCTGGATGGTGCTAACCTTAGCGGTACAACTATGCCCAATGGTGAGTTACATAATGTTCAGACAATAATGCGACGAGCGAGAAAATCTTCACCCAAGTGCAGCTAAGTTAACGAGCATTCGAGCTGCAGTACTCATTGGCTGAAAAGAGCTGGGGACAAGCAGGCACGAGGACGCACAGATGCAATTTAAATGACGATAACCTTAAAACATGACTAAAGTCAGTAGGTCGGTGAAGTTAAACATCACGGCGAGAGCTGGGTATGGGGCATAGGGCATAGACAAGGAACGGTTCGTTGCATAGAGGAGAGGTCTACCTCCTAGGAAATTAGGAGTTAGCAGCTACACATGAGACGCCAGAAACCTCATTCTTGCCAGTAACACGGGTGAGTAGCTGATGTATGTCACTCTTATCTTCCCACTTAGGATAGATACGGGACTATCATTTGTGTAGTGATTCTTAGGGATTTAGCCTTTGTCTTTAATGAATAATCCTGAGCCTCCTATGCAATTAAATCAACAACCTGCAAAGGCAGAATCCGCTTTAAATAAATTTTTGTCCTTATCATTAGACTTATTTTGCACGACTGGAGAAGACGGGTATTTTCAGCAGCTCAATCCAGCCTGGGAAAACGTGCTGGGATGGACTGAAACAGAACTGCGATCGCAACCCTGGATTGAGTGGGTTCATCCCCATGATGTGAAGCTCACCCTCAACACCGAGGTGCCTTGCTCGCCCGTCAGTGCAGTCGAATATGAAAACCGTTATCGTCACCGGGATGGCAGTTATCGTTGGCTATCTTGGCGCGTGTCAAAAGCTGAGGATGGACTTTTTTATAAAGTGGCAAAAGACATTACTGCTGCGAAACAGGCAGAAGCCACGCTACGAGAACGCCTGGAATTTGAATGGCTAGTCACCACCTTATCAACTCAATTCATCCGCCTCTCCTCTGAGGAGATTGACCGTGCAATCAACCATGCTTTGCACCGGATTGGAGAGTTTGCAGGGTTTGACCGTAGTTATGTTGTGCTGTTTTGTGATAACCAAGCAGAAGCGTGTTTCTGTAATCAGAACGGTTCACAGGCTGAGTTAGCCTACGAATGGTATGCCGAACCCTTAGAGCCACTGTCTGCGGTATGGAATCAACTGCCCACTGAACTCTGTCCGTGGTGGAGGGAAAAACTAAATCGCTTAGAACCTATTAAGATCTTTAACCTTGATGAGCTGCCACCGCAGGCACCTCGTACTCGGCAGCTGGTGCAGTTAGTCGGTGCTCAATCCATCGTAGCTGTACCGATGGTACAGGGCAAGTCTGTGATGGGATACATTGGCTTTGTCGCCGTCAAGGCCAAGAAGACTTTGTCACAAGAGATTGTGGCGCTGTTGAAAATCGTCGGTGAGATTGTCGCCAATGCCTTAAACCGCAAACAGGCTGAGTCCAAACTGCGTGAAAGTGAGCGACGATTCCGCGCTGTTTTCGACCAAACGTTCCAATTTTCCAGCCTCCTGAAGTTAGATGGTACGGTCTTAGAAGACAACCAGACCGCCATAGATTTTTGCCAACTAGAACGCTCAGAGATAGTGGGGCATCCCTTTTGGGAATTAAAGTGTTGGACAATTTCTCCAGACACTCAAGAACAATTGAAGCAGGCGATCGCACAAGCCGTAGCCGGTCAGGTTGTCCGTTATGAAGCCGATATCTTAGCTCCTGACAATTCAGTGATCACCATTGACTTCTCCCTCAAGCCACTCAAGGATGAAACCGGACGAGTGGAGCTGCTGATGGCGGAAGGACGTGACCTGATGGGACGCAAACGGGCAGAGGAGGCGCTGCGAACTAGTGAAGCCAAATTCCGTTCTTTGAGTGCTTGTTCTCCCGTTGGCATCTTCTTAGCCGATGTAGAAGGACGCTGTACCTACGCTAATCCTCGCTTACAGGCCATTTTAAATCTGTCGTTGGCAGAAATGGTGGAACAGAGGTGGGTGCAGGTAATTCACCCTGAAGATCGCGAACAGGTGTTGGCTACGTGGTCTCAGTGTGCACCACAAGGTCAAGAATGTTTCCAAGAGTATCGTTTCCGAACCCGTGAAGGAATTGTGCGTTGGGTTCAGGTACGCACCTCTCCCATGCTTTCTGAATTGGGTGAATTGATAGGTCATGTTGGCACCGTTGAAGACATTACAGAGCGAAAACAGGCGGAAGAAGCACTACGTCGCAGTGAAAAACGATTCCGGCTAGCTGTGGATTATTTCCCCGGTACGTTGGTGATCTACGATGCCCGGCGACGGTTCCAGTTTGTCAATGCCCATGGCATTCGGCTCAGTGGGATGCCAGAGTCGGCATTGCTGGGCCATACGGATGAGGAAATCTTCCCACCAGAAATTACACATAGCTATCTGCCACTATTGCTCAAGGCAGTGGAGACCAAGCAGCAACAGGATTCTGAATGCACCATCCTCATGCCGACAGGGGGTAGACAAACCCTAATAGTAGCCTATGTTCCACTGTTGGATGAGCAAGGGGAAATTTATCAAATTCTCGCTATTACTTACGACATCAGTGATCGCAAACAGGCAGAAACGATTCTGCAACAAGTGATGCTTGAGTTAGAAACGAGAGTTCAGGAGCGCACGGCTGAGCTTCAGCGAGCCAACGAGCAGCTGAGCGCAGAAATTGCCGAGCGCAAGCAGGCAGAAGCAGCGCTGCGCCAAAGCGAAGCACAATTTCGCCGCGTATTTGAGGAAGCACCGTTCGGAATGGGGCTAGTCAGTCAGGACAGGGGTTTTTTCAGAGTGAATCAATCCTTACTCAATATGCTGGGGTACAGCGAGTCTGAATTAACGTGCTTATCTTGTGAGAATATTACCCATCCCGAAGACTGGGAGCAAATAATTCCCTATGTTGAGAGGGTATGGCAAGGAGAGATTGACAGCTTTAAGCGAGAACAACGTTTCCTCAAGAAGAACCAAGAGATTATTTGGGCAAATTTAACCTCAATGGTGCTACGCGACCCATCTGGAGAAATCCTGTACAGTATGGGCATGGTGGAAGACATCACGGAACAAAAGCAGGCAGAAGCGGCTCTACGCCACAGTGAAGAACAATTCCGCCGAGTGTTTGATGAAGCGCCCATCGGGATGTCAATAGCAGGCTTGGACAATCGATATATTCGGGTCAATCGAGCCTTTCATGAAATGTTGGGCTACACTCAGTCCGAACTCATGGCGCTTAGCTTTTTGGATATCACCCATCCCGAAGACTTAGATTTAGAAATTCCCTGTATGGAGCAGTTGGTTAGAGGAGAAAGTGACCGCTTCAGCCTAGAAAAGCGTTATCTTACTCACAATCAAGCCACTATCTGGGTGAATTTGACCTTAATTGCTCTGCGCGATCGGGCTGGAGATATTCTTTATACCCTAGCCATGATCGAGGACATCACAGAACGCAAACAAGCCGAGGAGGCTCTACAGCAGAGTGAGGCACGCTATCGTGCCATTGTTGAAGACCAAACAGAACTCATCTGTCGGTATCGACCTGACGGCACTCTCACGTTTGTTAACGATGCCTACTGTCGCTATTTCAACAAGCAGCCCTCTGACTTGATTGGCAACCATTCTCTGCCAGTTGTCCCAGACGAAGACCAGGAAATCATCGCTCAGAGCTTTAGCACTCTTTCTATTCAACAGCCAATCGTCACTTACGAACACCGAGTTATTCTGCCTTCCGGAGAAATTCGCTGGCAACAATGGACTGACCGAGCTTTATTTGATGATTCGGGTTACTTGATTGAGTGTCAAGCTGTAGGACGGGACATCACAAAACTCAAGCAAGCTGAAGCCGAAATCGTCAAAGCTTTAGCAAAAGAACGAGAACTGAGTGAACTGCGCTCCAGCTTCGTCTCCTTAGTGTCCCACGAGTTCCGCACACCCCTAACTACCATTCAATCGTCGGCAGAACTCCTCGAACGTTACAACCATAAGCTATCAGATGATAAAAAACAAAATCACTATCGGCGCATTCAAAATGCAGTACAACGAATGACTCAGTTGTTAGAAGATATTCTAACCATTGGTAAAGCCGAAGCTGGAAAACTCAACTTTGAGCCGTCCTCTATGGATGTGGTCGCTTTTTGTCGCGAGCTCGTCGAAAGTATGCAAATGAGCTTGCAGCAGCGCCATAACCTTAACTTTGTAGTCATTGGTGACTGCACGAATGCCCCACTGGACGAAAAACTATTGAGTCATATTTTGACCAATTTAATCTCTAACGCTATTAAATATTCTCCGGATGGAGGAGTTGTTCAATTTGATTTAGTTTGCAACCCTGAGTCCGTTGTTTTCCGCATTCAAGACAGCGGAATTGGTATTCCCTCAAACGATATAAAGCGATTATTTGAGTCGTTTGGGCGAGCGAGTAATGTCGGTACTATTCCTGGCACGGGACTAGGACTAGCTATTGTGAAACGATGCGTGGATTTACACCGAGGAACGATTGTCGTAGATAGTGAAGTTGGCGTGGGAACAACTGTCACCGTCACACTGCCCTCGACGCCTCAGGTCTTCACTGATGTTATGGTAAAGTCCCGAACTTAGTCATCATCCCTGTGATCATCCCTGTCGTCGTCATCATCCCTGTCGTCGTCATCGTCCCTATCCTTTAGGGGTGACTGGGTTGGCGTTTGCCCTAGAACTGTATAGTGCATTCCGGCAGGAGCAAGATTTTCTGGTGTTGTTGGAGGAGTCTGTCGCTGAACTTTGGCAAAGAAGATGCCAGCTACAAGGCTGACACAACTTGCAATTGTCAAACTCCGTTTCAGAATCAGCAATTCTTGCTGAACAATTCGGATTTTTTTAGTCTGATTTTGGTCTGCCATAGACGAGAGGAAATTCAGTTACCTATTGATTTAGGAGGTATCGGTATTGAGTTTTACCTCCACACCTATACTGATGCCAAAGAACGCGAGTTAACGCGCTTCCCCCTTCATGGAAGAGCCTCCTCCAGACTGGTTGTGAGTCTGGTCGGCTCCAGTCGTAGCATCTGTATTGTGGGGTGGGTCGCCTGACGGAGTGACAACTCCATCCTGTTGGTTCTTAAGAATATCCGAGTCAGGGGTAGTTTTTCTGTTTTGACCAGCCGTAAGCATAATACTTTCTTTCTCAGAGATTCGTTTTTCTTCGGAGGTCATAATCAGGCTCCTATTAGGC
>DATNPV010000216.1:0-10713 GCA_036703055.1 Waterburya sp. | reverse complement strand
GAATGGGCAAGTAAGGTTCACGATCCAACTCACGGAGTCTACGGTGTTTGTCTGCGTGGAAAACCGGGTTGGGGCGAAAACATGGGATTTGTGTCCACGTTGGTCAACACGTTTGGCGGACAGTGGTTTGACATGAAGTGGAAACCCACGATAAATACACCAGCCTGGAAAGAAGCGATCGCTTTCTATGTCGATTTGCTCAACAAATATGGACCACCAGGCGCCAGTTCCAATGGATTCAATGAGAATCTAGCGCTATTCTCAACCGGGAAGTGCGGCATGTGGGTAGATGCAACCGTGGCAGCAGGACTGTTATCCAATCCAAAAGAATCTCAAGTCTATGACAAAGTTGGCTTTGCCCGTGCGCCAATTGAGAAATATCCAAACGGCTCGAATTGGCTCTGGGCTTGGGCACTAGCGGTTCCAAAAACCTCAAAATCACCCGAAGCCGCTCAAAGGTTCGTTGCCTGGGCAACCTCCAAGGAATACATCCAATTAGTGGCTGACCAAAGTGGCTGGGTTGCTGTACCACCAGGTACGCGGACTTCCACCTATAACAATCCCAACTATCAAAAAGCCGCACCGTTTGCTTCGATCGTGCTCAGAGCGATCCAATCTGCCGATATTACCCGTCCAGCCGCCAACCCAACCCCTTATAAGGGCATTCAATATGTGGATATTCCCGAATTTCAGGCGATCGGTTCTTCAGTTGGGCAAACTATGGCAGCAGCGTTGACGAATCGCGTTTCAGTCGATCAGGCGTTGCAGCAATCCCAGAGTTCAACTGAACGGTTTATGAAACATACCGGATATATCGAGTGAAAAGAGGGACTAGGCTATGTTTTTAAACCCGGAGATCTCCCCAGCCCGCCTTATAAAAGGGCTACGGTGTATACATCTCTCACTCGACCTCTTGCATACTGCATTTAGCCCCCCCTAACCCCCCAACTTTGGAGGGAACCGGAGTTTCAAAGTCCCCCAATTTTGGGGAATTTAGGGGGCAAGGAAGCCTCAGATGCCAACCAGAGAGATTGTGTGTACACCGTAGCCTAACAAAGGGGAGCTAAATCTGACGGGGAAGTTTGAAAACACGCCAATGCTCACCCATAAAACTCTCACAATCCAAAATCTAAAATCCAAAATTCTATTAGGCTATGTCTTCTTCAGTAGCTGTAACGCGTCACCACGAAACGCCACCCAGTAGGCAACGAACCAAGCGACAGGCATCAACCTTACCCCTGGTTGCGCCTTCCGTCATTGCCTTGCTGCTGTGGATGATTGTGCCCCTAGTGATGACGCTATGGTTTTCCTTTCAGCGGTATAACCTGCTTAATCCGGGCGCACGCAAATTCATCGGGATTGAAAATTTCACGTTCATCTTGAGTGACTCAGCTTTATGGACCTCGATCGCCATTACAGTGATTCTGGTCGTGTCCGTTCTGGCGATCACGATCGCTCTAGGCACACTTCTGGCAATTCTGTTTGACCAAGACTTTTATGGTCAGGGAATTGCGCGGGTGCTGGCGATTTCTCCGTTTTTCGTCATGCCCACAGTCAGCGCCCTAGTCTGGAAAAATATGCTGATGCATCCAGTGAATGGGCTGTTTGCTCAATTCACAAGAGGTTTGGGTTTGGGGGCGATCGATTGGTTTGCAGATTTTCCACTGCTTGCCATCATTATCATTGTTTCCTGGGAGTGGCTTCCTTTTGCCCTGCTGATTTTGCTGACGGCAATTCAGTCTTTAGATCATGACCAGATAGAAGCAGCCCGGATGGATGGAGCAAATGCTCTAGCTTTATTCCGTTTCGTCATGCTACCGCATCTGAGCCGCGCTATTGCTGTAGTCGCCATGATCGAGACGATTTTCTTTTTGACTATCTTTGCAGAAATCTTTGTTACCACAGGCGGCGGCCCCGGAGTGGCAACGACCAACCTTGCCTATTACATCTTCCTGAGAGCCTTGCTGGAATTCGATGTAGGCGGTGCCTCAGCAGGTGGATTAATCGCGGTAATTCTTGCCAACATCGCGGCAATTTTTCTGATGCGTAGTGTTGCTCGTAATTTGGATACATAACGATGGCACAAAAAACTTCTCGCCGCTGGCTATTTACATTACTCGGCTGGTTTGTCGCTTGCAGCTTGTTTTTCCCAATTTTCTGGATGTTTCTCACCAGTTTCAAAACAGAGGTGGCGGCGGTTGCAACTCCCCCTCAGTTATTTTTCCAACCGACATTAGAAAATTATGTGGCGATACAAGATCGGGCAAACTATTTCAACTATGCGCTCAACAGTGTAG
This sequence comes from Waterburya sp., assembly GCA_036703055.1. Taxonomy (GTDB): domain Bacteria; phylum Cyanobacteriota; class Cyanobacteriia; order Cyanobacteriales; family Coleofasciculaceae; genus DATNPV01. The sequence goes on along the minus strand of DATNPV010000216.1, from coordinate 8,416 downwards.
CGGTTTCACTCGGATCGACCCTACTCGCGCTGCTGCTTGCCGTACCTGCCGCTTATGCAATGGCGTTCTTCCCAACCAAACGCACTAAGAGCACCTTGCTGTGGATGCTGTCTACTAGAATGCTGCCACCCGTTGGTGTGCTGGTGCCGATCTACATCTTGTGTCGTAACGCTCATTTGCTGGATACCCGCATCGGTTTGATCATTATTTACACCTTGGTCAATTTGCCAATTGTTGTCTGGATGATTTACAGCTTTTTCAAAGAAGTACCCAAAGATATCCTAGAAGCTGATCGCATGGATGGAGCAAACACACAGCAAGAACTCATTCATGTGTTGCTGCCACTAGCATTACCTGGAATTGCTTCTACAGCATTGCTTTCAATTATTTTGTCTTGGAATGAAGCGTTTTGGAGCCTTAACCTGACAACGGCTAATGCCGCTCCTTTAACCGCATTTATTGCCTCATTTTCCAGTCCTCAAGGATTGTTTTGGGCAAAACTTTCGGCAGCATCAACTTTGGCGATCGCACCCATTTTAATCTTCGGCTGGCTGAGTCAACGGCAATTAGTACGCGGTCTCACGTTTGGTGCCGTGAAATAATCATCAACTTATTTTGAATGAATTGATAGGAGCATTTCATGTCAACAGTTGTTTTAAGAGATATCCATAAACGGTATACCGACACTGAGGTGATCAAAGGCGTCGATCTGGACATCAACGATCGCGAATTTGTTGTCTTCGTTGGCCCATCCGGTTGCGGAAAATCAACCTTACTCCGCATGATTGCTGGACTAGAGGAAATCTCCTCTGGCGATTTGCTGATTGATGGAGAGAGAGTTAACGATGTGCCGCCAGATAAACGTGGCTTGGCAATGGTGTTTCAAACCTACGCCCTGTATCCTCACATGACAGTAGCCGAGAATATGGCGTTTAGCCTCCGCCTTGCAGGTGTCCCAAAAGCCCAGCGGTATGAACGGGCGCGAGACGTTGGTCGCGTCCTCCAACTAGAGCCGCTCTTGAACCGGAAGCCCAAAGAGTTATCGGGAGGACAGCGTCAGCGGGTGGCAATTGGTCGTGCCCTGGTGCGTAATCCCAAAGTGTTTTTGTTTGATGAGCCACTATCAAACCTGGATGCTGCCTTGCGCGTACAGATGCGGCTTGAACTGGCTAGCTTACACGACAGTCTGCAAGCCACGATGATTTATGTGACGCACGATCAAGTTGAGGCAATGACACTTGCCGACAAGATTGTTGTGTTGCAAGGCGGTATTGTCGAGCAGGTAGGTTCACCCCTGGAACTGTACCACCATCCCCGTAATCTATTTGTCGCCGGATTTATCGGTTCACCTAAAATGAACTTCCTGCCGGTTACAGTGTCAGCCGTGAATGACTCGGGTACGACAGTCAAGCTTCCGGGTGATGCCAGCGTGACTATTCCCGTCAAGCCCGGAAGTTTGTCGGTTGGAGACAGAGCAACCTTAGGAATTCGACCCGAACATCTGAGAGTCGATCCAAATAATCCAACATTGCCTGGTGAAGTGATGGTTGTGGAACGACTAGGTGGAGAAACGTTTCTCTACGTCAAGATTGCGGGTGGCGAGACTCTAGTCGTGCAAACCGATGGAGACAATCCTAGCCGCACGCACGATCGCGCTCTCATTCACATTAGTGGCGATCTTTGCCATTTGTTCAATCTACAGGGTGAATCCATTCCCAAAGCTCGTCGTCACCACTTAATGAATGAATCCCATGAACAGCAATATCAGCACAGGTTCAGCCATCAAGCTGAATGAAGCCTCCCTGTCTCGGTTGCCTGGAAATGTTCGCGTACCCAAGTACGATCGCCATCAAATTACCAATGGAATTGTCCATATTGGGGTTGGTGGATTCCATCGAGCGCATCAGGCTTTATACCTGGATGATTATTTTCATCAGAACCCCGGTAGTCAATGGGGAATCTGTGGGGTTGGACTGCTTGAATTCGATAAACGGATGCGCGATGCGCTGGAGTCCCAGGATTGTCTGTATACCCTAGTTGAACGATCCCCAGAGAGCGATTCGGCACGTATAATTGGCGCAATTACTCAATATCTATTTGCACCGGAAAACCGACAGGCAGTAATTGACGCAATGGCAGCCCCCGAATGCCGTATCGTCACGCTTACGATTACCGAAGGGGGCTACTACTACATTGAAGGCAGCGGTGAATTCGATGTCAATCACCCGACCATTCAGTACGATTTGCAACATCCTGACGAGCCGATCGGAGTGTATGGCTTTTTAACGGCAGCACTCGATCGGCGTCGTCAACAGGGATTGGCACCGTTTACCGTGCTGTCCTGCGACAACTTACAAGGCAACGGCAACATTGCTCGAAAAATGTTGACGGCATTTGCCCAGTTGCGCGATCCGGAATTGGGGCGTTGGGTTGCCGAAGAAGTTGCCTGTCCCAACTGTATGGTCGATCGCATTACTCCCGCGACAACCGAACCCGATATCAAAATGGTGGCGGATCAGTTTGGCGTTGAGGATGCCTTTCCCGTCGTTGCAGAACCCTTCATCCAGTGGGTAGTTGAAGATACCTTCTGTGCAGGTAGACCCGATTGGGAAAGCGTTGGTGTTCAGATGACCAACGATGTTCATCCCTACGAGATGATGAAAATCCGGCTACTTAATGCCAGCCACCTACTAATTGGTTATCTCGGCTCTCTGACAGGCTATGCTTATGTGCATGAAGTTATGGCAGATCCATTAATTCGGCAAGCCGTTGAACATTTGATGGAAGAAGTAACGCCAACACTTCAACCCGTTCCGGGGATTGATTTGGATGATTACAAAAAAACTTTAATTGAACGGTTTGCCAATCCTAAAATTCGGGATCAACTTCCACGTCTGTGCCTCAATAGCTCAGCTAAAGTGCCTAAATGGGTGCTCAGTTCACTGCGGGACAAACTGCGGCAGGAAGGAGCGATCGAGTACCTGAGTCTCACGGTTGCTGCCTGGTTTCGCTATCTTAATGGACACGACGATCAAGGCAATCCCATCCCTATTGACGACCCAATGAGAGATATCCTGACTCAACGGGTTCACGAAGGTGGCTCCGATCCCAAACTATTGCTCAGCCTATCTGAGATCTTTGGAGACTTGGCGCAGTCGCCGCGTTTCGTTGAGGCAATTTCTAGTAAATTACACAGCCTATATGAGTTGGGTGCTAAAGGAACATTAGCTCAACTATTACAGGCTCCCTAACGAGTAAAATTTTCTGCACTCAAGGAGCTGTGAAGCCATCAGCCCTACAGGCTAGACGTTGCAGCTCTTGTTTCTCTCTTTGTTAGGTGAAAGTGATCGCTTTGACTCAATTGCTGGAGAAGTAGCACAGCAGTTCCTTCGCCTTTCCCCTTTTCCGAATCGCATTAAATATTCTTCACAATGCAAATTAGTATAGCAAGATACTGAAAAGATACTAATATAGATGTATTGCTTCTGTTCTCAAACTTGGGTATTTGAGGAGTGGAAATTTGTAAACGAATCCCAGAATAAGAGCTGGAGAGCATGTTTTCTGGAACAGGATCATCCCAAAAACTGATGAGATTAGCGGATTGACGTTCCTTTCCTAGGTAGTGATTGACTCTCCTGGGTAGAGGTAAGAACACGTTCATCTCTTGTAACTTTAGGATGTTTGTTTCTTGAACAAGCAACTGCAAACAGATGCGCAGGAGCAAAAATAACTGATATTGAAGAGCTTCCATATAGTTGTCAGCCAGCCCTGAAAAATATCTGAGGCGAAGGACTCTACTTGGGATGAATACAATTTTAGTGACCGGGTCTAGAGGTCAGCTTGGGAGTGACCTTGTTATGGCCTTGCGCAGATGCCATGGAGTAACACAGGTAATTGAAAGTGCTCGGACGAGGACGCTGGGCTTAGAGGCTAACTCGCTCCCGTATGAAGTGCTGGATGTAACGAATGAATCGCGTCTCCAGGAAATTATCGAACAGTATCGTATCGATACGATCTATCATTTGGCGGGGTTGCTGTCAGCGTCGGGAGAACAGAATCCGGAGCTATGTTGGAACATCAATGTAAATGGCCTCAAGCATGTCCTGGAAGCGGCTAAATCTTATGGAATTAAAGTTTTCTGGCCTAGTTCCATTGCCGTGTTTGGGCCTCATACCCCTAAGCTGGATACGCCTCAGATTACTGTAGAAGACCCGTCTACGATGTACGGCATTACCAAGGTGACGGGAGAGTTACTCTGTCAGTATTACGCGCACCGCTTTGGGGTTGATGTCCGTAGCCTCCGCTTACCAGGAATTATCAGTTACAGCACTCCTCCGGGAGGTGGGACGACGGACTTTGCGGTCGAAGTTTTTTATGCTGCTCTCAAGCATGGCAGCTACACCTGCTTTGTTCGTCCAGAGACTCGTCTCCCGATGATGTATATGCCAGATGCGATCGCGGCTATCCTCCAGCTGATGGCAGCAGATTCGGCCTCGATTAAAGTTCGCTCTAGCTACAATATTGCGGCGGTAAGCTTCTCGGCTGAAGAACTCGTTGCTGAAATTCAGAAGTATTTGCCTGAATTTACCTGTGATTATGTACCCGATTTCCGGCAGGCGATCGCAGATTCGTGGCCTTGTGCGATCGATGATTCCAAGGCGCGTGCTGACTGGGGGTGGAAACATTCTTATGATTTGGCTGCGATCGTTGCAGATATGCTGGCGAAACTTGATGAGCGGATGAGGAGAGAAGAGGGCGGGGTGTGCTCGCGCAGTTGGTTTTCAACAAACCACAGAGGCACGGAGAACTCGGAGGAAGAAAGGGGGAGGGAGGAGTTGAGTTGTTCGCTTCGACGTGGGTTGGTGGACAGGCTGTAGTTGTACGTCTTCAACGGTTTTAAAATCCAAAATCCAAAAGGGTATCAGCTATGTTTGCGACAGCGACTGATGTTTTTGAGTCAATTCTCGACGATATCCACAAATCGGGTCTGTATAAGGAAGAACGCCTTCTAATGTCTCCGCAAGGTGCACAGATTGAGGTTCAGGGGGGTCGGGAAGTCATCAACTTTTGTGCCAATAATTACTTGGGTCTTGCCAATCATCCGGATGTAATTGCGGCGGCGCAAGAAGGGGTTACTAAGTATGGCTTTGGTTTGTCGTCGGTGCGCTTTATTTGCGGAACACAAACCATTCATAAGGAGCTAGAAGCTAAGATTTCAGCTTTCTTGGGTACGGAGGAGACGATTTTATACACGTCCTGTTTTGATGCCAATGGTGGGCTGTTTGAAACACTTTTAGATGCTGAGTGCGCTGTCATTAGCGATGCGCTTAATCATGCCAGCATTATTGATGGCGTTCGTTTGTGTAAAGCTAAGCGGTATCGTTTTGCTCACGGCGATATGCAGGAATTGGAGCAAGCACTACAAGATTCGCACTCAGCCAAAATCCGCTTGATTGCAACCGATGGAGTCTTCAGCATGGATGGCGATATCGCGAAGTTAGACCAAATTTGCGACCTCGCCGATCGCTATGATGCGCTCGTGATGGTAGATGACAGCCATGCTACGGGCGTCTTGGGGGCAACAGGACGTGGCTCCGTTGAACACTGTAATGTGATGGGGCGCGTAGATATCATCACCAGTACGCTGGGGAAAGCACTGGGCGGGGCATCAGGTGGCTTCACGACTGGACGCAAGCCAATTATTGACCTGCTACGGCAGCGATCGCGTCCCTACCTGTTCTCCAATACCTTAGCACCTGCGATCGCCTACACGAGTATTAAAGTCCTCGACTTGCTCAGTGAAACAACCCAGTTGCGCGAGTGCCTGATGGAGAATACCCGTTACTTCCGCACCTCAATGAGCGATCGCGGTTTTGACATCAAACCCGGCATTCACCCGATCGTGCCAATCATGCTCTACGAGGCTAAATTAGCGCAAAATATGGCGGGTGACTTGCTCAATGAGGGCATTTATGTCATTGGCTTCAGTTACCCTGTTGTTCCCAAAGAACAAGCCCGGATTCGCGTTCAAGTGTCTGCTGCTCATACACAAGAACATCTCGACCAATGCGTCGATGCCTTTACCCGCATCGGGAAAAAATACGGAATCATCTAGAGCTTTTCAATAAGTTTCAGTAGCCAGCGAACAACGCTCAACAAATAACACTGATAACTAACGTTTGTATGCCAACTTCTGTTCAGGAGAAAAACTCAATCCATTGTTTCTCTTCCTAAGATTTTGCACTTTTCTCAACGAACCACCAATTCCGCTTTTTTTAACGCAAAGGACGCAGAGGTTTACGCAGGGGTACGCAAAGTTTTTAGGGCAAGATTTTATATCAAATACCTAAATGTTTGCTACAAATCAATCTCTGCGTCCCCGCGTCCCCGTGTCAATCATCTGTAGCAAACTTAAGGAGGAACGATATTAGTCTCCTCTTCTTGTCTCTTCTCTGTGTTCTCTGTGCCTCCGTAGTTCCTTAAAACAGGAAAATCGCTATGATTGAAAACATCCGAGAACGACTGAAAATTTCCCCCGAAAAATTAGAAGCTATCAACGCCATTTTGATAGCTCCAAACATGCGTGTAATCGATGATTTCCTTAATGTTGTCTCCAAGTACGGTACTCCGGAGGAGATTAATGCTAAGGCAAAACAAGCGATGGAGCTTCCAGCACTGCTCCAACAGGTTAAACAAACTAAGCCACAATATTTAGCCGACCTGCAATGGCTGCAAAAGCAAGTAGATGAGGGTGCATTCATCAGTATTGCAGAGTACCGACGCAAAGTGCTGGGAAACAACATCGGTGGTATTTCCTTTGACGATGATTTTGCCGTTACCCTAGAAATCAGTGCCTGCCAATATTTCCCCTGGGTAATTGCCGCTGCCGAACGTGCGATCGCACAGCAATCTCTGATGCCGGGACGCTTTATTCGGGTACGCAAAATGAAGGAACAGGAAGCGGATGGGGACTTGCCTGCGGTTGCTGCTGCCATGCAATTTATTGGTGCGAGTTTTGTCGAAACTCTCGATACAAAAGGAACTGATGGCTCAAATATCCATCTGGGCGGCGGTGAAACTATTACAGGCTACTTCGGTGGTGTCGGTCAGCCCAACGAATACGCTTTAAAATGGCTTGACGAGTACCTGTACTATTACACTAACTATGGCATTCAACAGGTACTAAATCTCAATCCTGGAACGGTGCTGCTTGGCTATTTCCTTCACCGTATCGGCGTCGATATCGAGTTCAAAATCTCGGTATTTATGGGAAATGACAATCCCTATTCGGCGCTATGGACACTACTCACGGCTAAGCTGTTTTCTAGGGAGGATGGTAGTTCTCCGTTGATTGGGTTTAACTGGAGTAATTCAGTAAACAACGAGACAATAGAGATTACGAGTCAATTTCGCAAGGCTCTAGACTTTGAGAAGGTTGTTCGTTTTGAACACCATATCACTGAAACTTGGAAAAGCATTGTGCGGCAACCGTACAATCGCAGGGATGAGTTGATGACGCTTGGCGATCACGTACCGAATATCTCAGCTAAGCATGAGGGGGGCGATCCAGAAATCGAACAGACACGCGAACATGCATCGGATATTTTGGACTATTTCCGCGCTAAGAAGGAGATTATCAAGTCTGGAGATTGGGAACACCTAACCTTGAACTTTTTGGACAAGTTCGATGCCGTGAATAGAACAGCGCAAGCTCTAACGGAGCATGGGCTGTCATTGGTAGCGGCTCACAAGTGCCATCCATTAGAACGGCGCATCGTTGCAGGAGTTTAAACCGTCATTGAACTGTTCAAATATAATCGAAATTTACCAGATATAGTACCTAAGTACTAAATAATTGAGCGGCTAGGAGAGTGATCGCACCATCGTTTCAGCGTCAGAATCAACGTTTTGCACCCTATGAGCGCATTTCTAAGGCTGTTGGCGATCGCACGAGATAATTTTGTCGTTGCTGCCAGATAGCTTCGAGTCGGGAGAATGCTTCTTCTGTATATCGTTGGACTTCTTGCAGGATAGCTGACCAGAGTGTATTGAGGGCTTGTGGGTTTGGGCAAAAGCGGATGAGGATGCGGCAAGCGGCAATCCACTGCTCTAACTTGCGGTAACTGATGAAGTAACCGCCCAATCCTTCGATATGCACCCAGAGGACGTTATGCCATTTTTCCCAGTTGAGGATGCGCTCTGGGTTGAGTTCCAGGTGTTTGGCGAGTTGCTTGAGGGTGATGACAAAGGTTTGCGGGTTGATGCGGTGGCGTAGCGGTTGCATGGCTATTCGGATTTGAGCGGAATTTAGGGAAACACCTCCTCTGCCCTCCCCGCAACGGGCTACTGTGTACACACAAATCTTTCTCGCCCCCTAAATCCCCCAATTCTGGGGGACTTTGAGATTCCGGTTCCC
>DATNPV010000212.1:0-59454 GCA_036703055.1 Waterburya sp. | reverse complement strand
GCTGGCAATTCCACCTCACTCTCCCCTATCTCCAGCGGCACGAGCAGTCCCGTTAATCGCTCATCCAGGTAGTTTAACCCTTTAATATAGTTCACAACCCGTTCATCAGCCCGTATTGGACTGGTCGTTAAAGGTTGAGCACCGGGTTGGTTAATCTCGAGCAACCGCCAGTAGCGCAGGGGGCGTTTGGGCGAAAGCCCATCCCAAGTTGGTTCGTCAAAGCAGGCTAGCGCCAGTGCAAATGTGGGATAGGGGCGATTCCCCTCTTGAGCATTGGCACAAAGCGTTGCTATCTGGGTATCGAATTCCATCGCGGCGCACAGGAGTAGCACGTCCTGCTCAAAGTGAGACAGCCCGAACTGCTGAGTGAGAAGAATGAGAGCGGGGGGTGGCTGCATTTCAGCAGTGGCAACCATCGCAGCGGCGGCATGGTCGATTTCCGCTTGGTGTACCGATGTGGATGCTGGGGGTGGTGGCTGATGCCAAGAACGTCTTGGTGGTGCAGGTGAGACTGACTCTCCCAATTCAGCGAACTGGGTTAAGCGCAGACGCAGCCAATGCAGTGCCGCAGCCAGATATTTTTCGTTGCCTGCCGTCCAGTGGTCGAGTTTGTTCATGGTAACCTGACTTTTTGCTGGGGATCGAAGACAGGCGGTGTGACGGAGCGATCCACCAATAAGCTATCCACCCCATCGACACGAAGACGGACAAAGTAATCTCCAGGGGGAATTCCTGTAACATCAAACCGCAGCGTATTCGTCTTTTCTGGTGGCTCGGACTCTTCCAAATCCATCTGTGGCAGCAGTTCGCGATCGCCCAGTAACAAAGCCACTCGCTGCCCCTGCCATACCTGAGGATTACAAGTTACGGTTAAGATTGCATCACTTCTAGTCCTTGCTGGCGGGTTGAGTTGCATCCACTCAATGCGTGGCGCTAGCGAGAAGGGCAGGGCATTGGTTGTCTGGTCTTTGCCTTGGCGCCTGACTCGGACGGCTACGGTGTAAAATCCAGCAGGCCAGTTGGCAGGCTGATTGGGAAGCGCGATCGCAATTTCGCTTGGGGCTCCCGTTTGCTGTCGCTCCAGCTCAATCGCCCTACTCAGACGGGGATGCATGAAGCGGATAAACGCTCTTTCCTCCTCGCTGTCCAAGTGATGACCCTGTAATGTTAAGACTTCGCCCAAGCGTACACTGGGTTGCTGGTGTGGAGGTTGCACGGCTTCTAGGGTGGGGAAGGGGGAGGTTAAGTTGGGCTGGACAAAAACGCCTTCATCGCCTTTATCACTTCTAGGCCCACGAGTCAAGACCGGCAGTGGAGCTTTCACCGGGAGGCTGCTGTCAATTAATACTACTGAAACTTCATAAGCCGCAGAAAGGCGATACTGAGTTTGAAAGGTTGCCCACAGCTTTGACACGTCTTCTATGGACAGGGGTTGAGGCGTAATGCGCACTCGCTCCACTTGATTTTGCAGGTCACTATCTGCTAGAGCGGCCTCAATATCAGCACGCTTGAGGATGGCATTGTCATGTAAAATGCGCATCCCCTTCCCCAGCAAGCGATGCGCTGAGATATCTTCGTTATCTTGACCGTATGCCGTGAGTAGGTAGTAGAGGTTCAAGGCTAGTGGTGGTGGACCCGTTTCACCCGGTTTAAGGCGGTTGGACAAATCCATATTGCGTAAGGCCGCATTAGGTAGGATTTGGTACAGGAAGAGATTGAGTTGATTACCGCTATCACCATTCTCCCGCGCCTTGTCCGGTGGTCGCGCTGTGACGATGCCACCGCCTAGTTCGTCTCTAATGTTCCGGAAAATGAGGTTGCGCAGGGTTGTAGTGACGGCTGCGATCGCCAGAGAGTTGCTCATGGCTTGCCTCCATGACGTTGTTTCAGGTAGTCATTCAGGGAGAGGGTTGCGCCCCGTTGCGTAGGCTGAGAACGGGGTGTTGACGGAGGGGGTGACTTAGTGGTTCGTATCTCAATTCGACCAATTGTCACCTGGATAGAAGGAGTTGAGGCTTCTTGAGCGAGTGCTGATTCTCGCCGCTCTGATAACATGGATTGTCTAGAGTTTAAGTGAGCCTGAGGCGACGGCTCAATCTCTGGTGGTGAAGAGAGTTGCGATCGCACCAAGGGAACTGGTTGGATATCGCGGGATGACTTATAGCGAGTTGAGCTGTGTCGCAGCAAATTGGTAAAACGAGCCAGCAAAGGAGGAGAATCCGATGCCGCCGCTTCGTCTTGAACTGGGGCAGCCGGATGGTTAAAGGCGGTAGGGAAAGAAAGGGTTGGTGAAATCTTGGTCAATACTTCTCCTCTACCAACCATCGATGGTTGAGGTTTGACGTTTGACGTGGGCTCCAGTGTCGAGGTTTGCGGAGTGGAGGCGGTAGTAAGGCTTGTGGTGGAATGGTTTTGCTGTCTAAAACTGGACGCCTTTAAGCTTGTTTGGGGTTTTGAGCCAGTTAGTGCAGACGACTCAGGGTTATCTTGCTGTTGTTCTAACTCTACCGAGTTAAGCAAGGGTTCAACCCGATCTCGCTGACTTTGGCTGAAGTGTGGCGGTATTGCAGCACGAATCGTCGGCTGGCTTATCCCTAAAGCAGTTGGCAAATGAGGGGAGGCAGACGTGGGCGTTGGGGTTGAGCTAGTCTGCCCTTCTACAGAATGTATGGAGTCTGCCGGAAAACCTGGCTTATTCGGTGTTAACGGCTGTCTGGTGTCCGGTTGAAATCCTAGAGTTCCCTGATTGAACGAGGGTACCAGTTCACCGCCTAGGTTTTCCAAGAAACGTTGAACGAATGGGATAGCTTCAGCACGCACTAATGGTAAATTCGGTGTGACGGCCTTGGACTTCACCGACTCACCCATTGCCCTAGGTAACCTACCTCCAACAGTTGCCTGTACTGGGGAGTCAGAATCCCCCACGTCTAGAGCTGGGGAATTTAACTGAGGGTCTAAATCTCCCTCCAAAACTGGGTCACGGCTTACGGTTTCATCGGTCGCTGATTGAATCGTTTCCTTGAGATTAGACCTGGCATCACTCCGGGGTGCCGCTTGGTGTTCAAGCCTTTGGTGTGGTGGTGGTATTGCAGCACGAATCGCCGGCTGACTTATCTTGGGGACAGTTGAACCCTGGGAGAAAGGAAAGGCTGGTGTTTCACTGGGAGTATTTGACCCTTTAGCCTCTGGCAGTGCTGAATCCGCCTGAAAGTTTGGCCTCTCCAGTGTCCCCGGTTGTCGGTCGTCTGGTTGCAGACTTAGAGCGACTGGATTAAATAAGGGTTCAATTTGATTCGGTGTGCTTTCCGGAAAGCGTTGGACTGAAGAAACGGCTTGAGAAGGCTCTGAGGGTAAGTTGGGTGAGGCAGTCTCCGCCTCAGTCTGCTCGTTGGAGAGATGAGGTGGTATACCTTGCTTCTCGTCCGAAACAGGGAACCTGGGGGAATTTTGGGGGGTAGCCTGACTTTTTGGCTGAATTATCCCTAATGTTGCTGATTGCTGTGGGGCAGGAAGAACTGGTGTTGCGTTTGGGGTATTCTGCTGTTGAGGATTTAACAGCGCTGAATCCGCCTCAAGAAGAGAGGGGGTAAAAGAGTGCGCAGATGCTGGAGAGATGGGTACATTAAACAGATCTACCTGTACTTTTTCTTCCCTCTCTCTCCTGCTGGCGCTTTCCCCCTCAATTTCTTGGGATCGCATTGCCCTTTTAAGCGGTGCTAGGGGCGTGGTAGATGCGAAGACATTTGGCTCATCCTGTTCGCCTACGAGTGGAGAATGTTTTGCCTTAGACTCCTCAGGACTATACTGACTGGGCTGAGGGAACTTAGGCAGATGATTAGGCGTCTGGATCGGAGGCTGCCACAAACTTGCTGTCACTGCATTATACAACGGAACTAAGGAAGTGAGCTGCATTCCCAAGGAATTGTTCACGGCTTCTGGTGATTCAGGTTCTCCGGCTGAACTCAGTGACTCATAACTGAACATTGTCGGCCCCGTCGCAAACAGTGAGGGAATTAGGGGTTGCACAACTGGGATGAAACCCAGACTACGTGTAGCCAGTCGGGAGAGGAAGTCAGCCATCAGCTCACCAAATCTAAATAAAATTGCCGTCGGACTGTACTCATAGATAGAATGTCTGCCTCCCGCCATCCATAGAAGCGTGCCAGAGTATGCACTTCATGCAGCAAGCGCTTAGCTTGGGCACTAAGTTCAGTCCAGAAAAAGGCGACGATATCAAACAGAGCTTGCCAACTGTGGCTGCACGCAGGGCAGTTGAGGTCTAGCAAGACTTCTGCTTGGGGGTCATATTCGGCAATGCGCTCTGTCAGTTGAGTGAGTACCCCAGGAGGCAATTCACTAGGGGTAACCGAGACTCCCTCACAGCTGGCTTGAAGCAGACAACGTTGCACAAGCTGCTGTGAGGCTGTATCGGCTTCCTCGTAGCCTACAATCGCAGCCAAATCCCAGCTATTGGGTAGCCGAAAGAGTAACTCACACCCGTCCGTCGTAAACGTATACTCCTGCGGTACGGGTTTACTGGGGTCAATGATGCGAATATCTGCCACATTCAAGGTGAATTCCAGGCGTTCACGGCATTTGGGGCACTCGGCAAAGCCGTTCATCTGATTGCCCAAGGAAAGTTCTCGAAGAGTGAGCAGGTACGCATCTCGTTGCCCAATACTGAGTGATGCCAGTTCATCCATCGACTGTTCTGGGCAGGCCAAACTCAGGAGAGTCAGTGCTTTATCCAAAGGATGCTGACTCTGCCCAATTTCCCAAATTTGGAGGATGTTATGAGCGGATAAGGGACGCATGATTTAGATTCATGCTGGTTCGGTAAAACTAGGCTCGGTTGGTTCGGTTACACTATAGTCCCGTTCCCAACCTTCGTTTTGTAGCTGAATGCTTTGAATGGCAATAGCATTGGCGTTGGCATCCAGCTCTGGCATAGCCTGGAATTCAGAGACCCAGCAACGAAAAACTTTGTAAGAAATTGCTACCTGTCCCGCTTCATTCATCACTTCAATAATGATGTCCTTGCGAAAGTCTTTGAGCGAGACTTCTGCCCCTAATCCAGAACCGTAGTTCCAAACCTTATTTGCCCATTTCTCGAACTCTGTGTCATGGGTGACGCCCCGCTCTAGGGTAATCGGTTCGTACTTAGTTTGTCCTGGTGAATGGCGGGCGCTACTGGGGTCACCCCCTTCTCGGTGGGTCACCACTTCTGTAGTACGCTTCAGCGCACCGACTTTGCTGACACCTGCCACATATTTTCCATCCCACTTAACGCGGAATTTAAAGTTCTTGTACGGGTCAAATCGCTGTGCGTTGACGCTAAATTGAGCCATGATTTTCTCCTTGGGAGTCGTACAAAAATTACTGGGTACTGTTTTTGCGATCGCTCGTTGTCAGGTATCAAGTGTCTTATTGCCATTTTCAAGGTTCAACAACTCACTAGGCGTGAGAGCCATTCAGCCGCCACCCCTGACTACGAGCAACCAGAATAGAAACAAGGGAGTACTTTTGATACGACCCCTTAAGTAGCAATCTGACCCGCCATTTGTTGAAACTTAATGATTACAAACTCGGCGGGCTTGAGTGGAGCAAATCCAACGACAATGTTGACAATGCCCAAGTTAATGTCATTTTGGGTCGTGGTTTCACTATCACACTTGACGAAATAAGCTTCCTTGGGTGACTTACCCTGAAAAGCCCCTTGGCGGAACAAGTTGTTCATAAACGCGCCAATATTTAAGCGAATCTGCGACCACAAAGGCTCGTCATTCGGTTCAAAAACTACCCACTGTGTACCGCGATAAAGGCTTTCTTGAAGGAATAAAGTCAGACGACGCACAGGCACATACTTCCACTCCGAGGCTAAGCGGTCAGCACCTTTGAGGGTTCTCGCCCCCCAAACTATATTGCCATACACCGGAAATGACCGCAGGCAGTTCACACCCAAGGGATTTAACTGTCCATTTTCGCCATCCGTGAGCTTGTAGGAGAGTTCCCTGACTCCTGAGAGAGTTGCGTCTATTCCTGCGGGTGCCTTCCAGACACCACGCTGAGCATCGGTACGAGCCATGATGCCAGCCACTAAGCCGGACGGTGGAAACTCTTCCAGGCGGTTTTCTTTGAGAGGATCAGGCATCTTGATGCGTGGGAAGTAGATGACCGCATTTTCATCTCGCAGATTGCTTAAGCTATCTATGCCTGTAGTTGAGTTTGTCACATTGTCTGTCGTTTTCCAGGCTAACGGGGGGTCAACAATGAGCACAGCCCGTCGCTTTTTGCAGTACGCCAGTGCCTGACTCCAAGTGGCAGAATTGATATCCTGCTGGCGGTTGACAGGTGGGATACACAATAGATTAAACAAGTCTGCGTTTTCTAGGGCATAAAGACCGGTCTTTTTACTTTCACTACCGACATAGAAGCCATCATCTAGCGGTGGATCACCATTACTGCCTTTACCATCGGCTTTTGCCACTAGAAGCTTCCCTTCCTCATCAACCGAATCGGGGCGTCCGGGCGAGCTGGCATTTGGATCAGCAACACGCACAAATGTGGATTCTACCTTGAGGACATCTACGACATAGCGAGTTGACGTGGGATTTATGGAAAGATTGCGGATCTTCTCGCTCGTAACCTGCTCTCCTTCAACATACTGAACTGTGAGGTTAAAGACTTCTTTATCGTCCGAATCGGCAGTGTCATAATCAACGATTGCCTGAAGTTTGTTGCCCCACTCTCCTTCACTGCTAGCCTCCAGAATTAATGCCTTGTTCTGGGCTTTAATATCCGTATCTTTAGTATCTTTACTAATGGGTAGGCTGATGGTGGCGACTACTCCCTTATCCCTACCCCCTTTAAATTCTTGGTCTGCAACGGCGGTAGGTCGCTCAGATGGAGGTCTACCACTGACTCGTACAACTTTAGAAGCTGCCGCATCTTCACTAAGCCTTTTGGCAACTTCATTAATCTTGATATCGTTAACGGTTGCTAGAGTTTGAGTATCCTTTTTGATAACCAAGTTGAAATTTGTGTCACCCTGATTAGTGACCGTTACTTTCAGTTGTTCACCCTCAGTCCCAGGTTCGACTGCCTCTAAAACTAGATTGCCGCTGCCAGCCGTTAATTTAGTTTTTGCGCTAACGCCTGGGTTAGACAGACGCACAATAATGGCATCCGAGCCACCGTTGAGAAAAAACTGCTGCACAGCATAGCTCATCGTGCTGTCGAGCGTTAAACCACCAAATACACGCTCAAAATCGCCAAAGTTCTGAATTCGGATAGGGTCATTAACGGGTCCCTTCAACGCGAATCCGATAAAGGCAGTAATTGAGGTAGCAACTCCTGTAATCGTGCGGACACCGCTAGGAATTTCCTCAATGTAAACACCCGGATAGGTGGGAGTAATCGGCATGACAAATTCCTTTGTTTAACGTGAGTTAGTGGAGGGTAAAAGCCTAGAGCTGTAAACGCGCCATCTCACAATGACTATTGAGCAACGTGACACCATCACCTGAGAATTAATACACTCTAGATTTTTGGTATTCCTGATTGTTTACGCCTGTTGTTTTTGGGGCGCAAGACATCTAATGGGAATATTCATCACAGTTTGATTGGTTTTGATTCTCTGATTCAAACGGACAATCCAGTGACGTGGCAAGAACAACCACAAAGCTTTAGAGGAAACTGCGCCTTCAATACCCTGATTCATTCCAGCGATCAAAGCAGGTTTAAATGGCAATTGGAGGATTTTGTAAAAAAAGATCACGTAACGTCAACTTCGGTAACCCTCTTGGGTGCAGGTGCGATCGCTTGGCGTTCTGTTCCAGATGCAATGGCTTTTTCATCGGGAATTCCCAATAATTCTTTGACTGTGTGTTGTGCCCAATTAGCTAACCATTCAAAGGGCATCAGTAGACGCTTAACCGCTTCCTGCAAAAGTTCCTCTAGGGTTGGTTGTTCAGTTTCTAACCATTTCCGGAAATCGTAACCGCCTCGGTAACCCAGGCTCCACCACCAGACGAGAACAACTACCACCAACAAAACCAGTAAAAGTATAAGTTTACCCGTTTGCTTGAGCAGCTCCCAGGTTTTTATGATCGCTTGTTTGTAAGTCCAAGCTGTTTCTTGCGTGGCTAAGGTTTGCCATAATTGAGATGCTTGATATTGGATTGGATTGGGATTCATATAAATCTGGCGCGTCGAGAACCTCTAACTAGGAAGTTGAGGAGGTGACGCGCCCTCCACGAAGGTTGGTAATAAACTGAATGTCAATAGACGAGTCTCTTCAGGAGTGGTAACCGGAAATAGGAACGCGGCGCAATTACGAATGTTCTCCAGTGTAACTTCAAATCTTCGTGCGATGCCTACCCCGGAAAAAATAATTGGACGATGCCAATTGTCCAACACTGAGATTAGCACAAGACTGATTAACGTTGATTTAATGAACAATCATTACAGTTCTCAGCAAAACTGTTACAAAACTGGGCACTTGTACCAGTAAAAGAGTAACCTGGTTCCAATCAAATCGGTTTACTCATAAAATCCGTTCAGAAATGAACCCTGTCTTATCTGTACTTTATCTACTGTTCGTTTTCCCGGTTATAGTGGCTTTTATACTAGGTTTTCTGCTCTACGGCGTTAACAAGCCTGTAACTCCTCCTAAAACGGGTTCAGAAACTCCATCTTCAAAAATTTCAGCCAAGTTATTCAATCAACTTGAGCAAGAAGGCTACATTGAGTCTGGAAAACTCAAGACCGAAGACTTAACTAAAGCACTCACGGCTTACGGAGAGCCCCCCTCGGCGGCGGGATAATTTCCCAAAAAGGGTATTCAAAGCCATTATTTTTGGGGGTTTAATTTTCAAGAATTATCAAACTTAGGTTGAACAATCGGTTTGGAGTAAATTAACCAACTCGATGGTTGTTCGCCTGCTTTTTCCTTACATTCAGTCTCCTCATTGCTATTAACTATCATTACAGATTTGGGCAAAGCGTTTACAAAACTGGGCAAAACTAAAATTCAAGAGCTAGTCTAATTAGGTTCATTCAACAGAGGAAATTAACGGATAAAACTAACTTCATCCTTTACACTTGAGGCTTTTTGAATCAAAGCAGTAATAACAATCAAGGACATCTTTGCCCATGACGACTTTCCCTGGCTCCCCTCGCCTGCCTAAAGGTGCTCTTGTCGCCCTTGATTCAACCACCAACGTGGTGATGAGTACGATTTCGTTCCAGTACAATCCGGAAACGCTCACGCGTACTCTACAAGTACAGGCAATTGAAAACCGGGGAAACGAGCGCACTGAAGCACTGCGTTTGCAAGGTGCACCGATAGAAACCATCAAGTTGGATGTAGAAATCGATGCCACTGATCAGCTGGAAAAAGCGGAGCCAACGACTATCAGTCTGGGGATTCATCCCCAACTTTCAGCCTTGGAGGTGCTGATTTATCCCAAAAGCCGTCAGGTGGCGAAAAATATGGAGCAGGCTGCGATGGGAACGTTAGAAATCATTCCCTTGGAGGCTCCTCTAACCCTCTTAGTTTGGGGCACTAATCGAGTCCTACCTGTGCGCCTAACTGACTTCAGCATCACTGAAGAAGCCTATGACGTAAACCTCAATCCCATTCGCGCTAAGGTTTCTCTGGGTCTGCGAGTACTGAGCTACAACGACCTACCCTGGAATCAGCGCGGCTCCAAACTGTTCTTCACTCACCAGCAAGAAAAAGAGCGAATGGCCCAATTGGGGCGCAATTACAGCCTCACTCCGATTACAAGGGTTTAATTCATGTTTGAGGAAACCAGCCGCTACCACAATCTAGAGACGGCACAATTCACGACTCTCGATGGTCGCAAGATTACCTACGTGCGTCGCCGCTTCTTACCTCAAGGTCAGAACCTGCTGCTATATGCCGAGGTTACGGTGACAGATGGCGATCGCCTGGATCTGATCACCGCTCGAACCTTAGGCGATTCAGAACAATTCTGGCAAGTGTGCGATGCCAACAACGCCCTGAACCCAGCCGAGTTGACAGCCCAACCCGGTCAAACCATCCGCGTGCCGCTACCCCAGATTTGAGGAGATTGTGATGCCACTCGGCATTAACCTAACCCTGAAAATTGGTCAAACTGTTCCTACACCCGCTCCCCTATGGTTGCTCGAAGCACTACAGAGTGTAGAAGTGACCCATAAGGATGAAGAAGGTTCCGGGTTTCAGCTGGTCTTCCAGATTGGTCGTTCTGGTCAAAGAGACTTGAAGGACTCCCGCTTGCTGAATGGTTCCCTGCTCAAACCCTTCAATCGGGTCGTTCTCACAGTTACGATCAATGCCAAGGCCGAAGTATTGATGGACGGTATCATCACCCATCAGCAGTTTTCACCCAGCTCGGAACCCGGCAATTCTACCCTTACCATAACCGGTGAGGATATCAGTGTGCTGATGGATCTAGAAGAAAAATCAGTCCTCCATCCCTCTCAAGACGAGCGAACTATTGCCAATCAGATTATCTCCAGCTATGCCAAGTACGGCGTGATATCCGGTGTGGAAGCGCCAAGCGGTGACCAGCCCTCGACGCAGGTACGAATTCCAGGACAGCAGGGAACTGACTTTCAATACCTCAAAGATCTGGCAAAGCGCCTAGCCTATGTCTTCTACATCATACCGGGCCCAACGTCTGAGAAAAGTACCGCCTATTGGGGGCCACCGATCCGGAAAAAACAGCAGCCCCAACGGGCACTCACCCTGAATATGGGGCCGTACACCAACCTAGAATCGATTAACCTTCAGTACAACGCCATGGCAGCCACTACGGTGAGTGGCGCAGTGCAAGACCGCCAAACGAATCAGATTCAACCCGTACAGGTTGATAGTAGCGATCGCGCCTCCTTAGCCAAAAACGCTGCACTCAACACTCAAACTAAATTGCGACGCAAGCAGCTGCGCGAAACGTGGCGCATGAGTCAAGCTCGCGATCGCGCCCAAGCGATAACAGACCAATCTACCGATAATGTGGTGACAATTACGGGTGAAATCGATACCGTGCGCTACGGCAAACTCCTAGAAATGCGCCGACTGGTAGGACTAAGAGGAGTCGGTTACAACTATGACGGACTCTACTACGTCAAAGAGGTGAGCCACAAGATTCAACGAGGTCAGTACAAGCAAAGCTTTACCATCACGCGGGAAGGACAAGGAACAACGATCGAGCAGGTGAGGGTATGACTGTTTTTGAATTCCAAGTTGCTCTTCCGTACTTGTGATGGAAAACCACGCTTTCGGGAATTGGGAATTCCTTTTATGTAGCAAAAGGTAGAAGGCGAAGGTTGATTACTAATATGTAGTCGTTTGAGCCGTTAAATCTGCCCTAATTTTTAGGATGACGGCTATAAATTCAAAATTCAAAATTAACAGACAGATTCTCGGCAGTGATAATTTTTAAATTTGCAGTAAAGCGAAACGATATGACCCAACGTTTGAGTAATGCTCGCGCTCAGGTGATACCAAATCCGCCTCGTATACCCCTGTTTCGGATAGGTCGCTAATCTCCCCCCCTCTCCCCCTCCCCCTCCCCCCTCTCCCACTCTTGAGAAATAAGGAGGTTATGAAAACGGATTTAGTATGAGGTGACGAAATGCCACAATTTTTCGGTAAATATCGCGGTAAAGTCGCTGCCAATCAAGACCCCTTGCATTTAGGCCGAATTCAGGTTAAGGTTCCGGCAGTCTTTGGTAGCGAACGCTTAAGTTGGGCCATGCCCTGCGTCCCTTATGCTGGGCCAGATATTGGCTTTTTCGCCATCCCCCCAGTGAACGCAAATATCTGGGTCGAGTTTGAGGAAGGCGATCCAGATTATCCGATTTGGACGGGTTGCTTTTGGGGAGAGGACGAACTACCACAACAGGCTAGGGTAGAACAACCCGTCGAAGTCCAGGTTTTCCGAGTCAAAGGAATTACTTTCACCTTGAGCAATCTTGGTGACAATAAAGGGTTGACCATTGAAGTAAAAAATCCTGTGGTAGACAGGCCACTGAAAATGGTGTTTAACGCCCAAGGAATTGAAATTAACAATAATAACGAAACGACGGCAAAGTTAACCGCAGACCTGATCGAACTCAAAAATAAGAGTTCATCCACCGTTACCATTACCGCAGATACGATTCAACTTAAAGAAAGTGCTATTGAAATCAAGTTAACCGCCAGCAGCATTGAATTAAACAGTAGTCCGGCAACGATTAAATTAGCGACTTCATCTGGTATTGAATTAAACAACGCTCCATCCAATACAAAGCTGACGGCATCAGGAATCGAGCTGAGTACCACGCCAGCCACACTCAAGCTATCCCCCGCTGCGATCGAGTTAAGTAATAGCGCCGCAAACGTTAAACTCTCGCCCATCAGTGTCAATGTCAACAACGGTGCATTGGAGGTGATTTAATGCCTGGATTTTTACTCAATGCTGGCACGACAGTACTCTGCATTCATGGTGGACAAGCGAAACCCACGTTTCCTAATCCGCGTGTACGGGTGATGGGGTTGCCTGTTGTCACACAGGGCCCGCCCTACATCGTGGCGGGTTGTACAAATGTGCCGCCGCCTCCGGGTCGTATCCCCTGCGTTTCAGCTACGTGGGTAGTGGCTGCCCTCCGGGTGAAGGTGATGGGACTACCCGTGCTGTTGCAGGACTCTCAAGCCGTCTGTATTCCGACAGGCACGCCTGTGACGATTATCCCCAGCCAATTTCGGGTCAGAGGAATGTAATTTATGCAAATTGGCTATCCGTTCCATATTGATAAGCGTGGGCGCGTCGCTGATGCCACCTACCAAGAACACATCCGCCATCTCATCGAGCAAGTCCTATTTACGAGTCCTGGTGAACGAGTCAATCGCCCAGACTTTGGCACGAATTTGAAGCAACTGATTTTTAACCCCAATAATGAAGAACTGGCAGCGGCGGCTCAATTTATGGTGCAGGGAGCATTGCAGCAATGGTTGGGCGACATGATCGAGGTCGAGGCGTTGGCGATTGAGAACCAACAGGCATGTTTGGCAATCACCGTTCAGTATCGGGTGATCGGCAACCCAGAACCCCAAGTCGTACAGGTTTCCCGTGAGGCATAAAATGGGTATCCAGTATTGGTGCAAAAACGAGCAGCGACGGACTGCCATTCGCCAACAGTCCATATTGAACGGGATTGACTATCTAGAAGTGTCTTCAGATTTGAAAACACTGCTCGTTTATTTTTTTCACACCCTTCCGGGTTCTGAACAAAAGGAAGCCGTACCCCCCAACTCACTCCCTTTAACAACCGACAATGTGGTCATCGAGGGAGGAACACGCCTGATGGAGGTGCAGGTCGATTCGGCGAGTACCTTTGCTAACGTCCTCACCCTCCGAGTGGATGCTCCAGGCAACTTTTCCTCTTATACCCTCCGTTTAGTCGAGTCTCCAGCTAAATCCAACCCACCCCAAGGTTTTGACCAGCAGCTTTCTCAAGTAGACTTTTCCTTTGGGCCGTCAAAATTGAGTGAGTTTGACTGCCGCACAGACCCAAAGTCATCAGCCGCAAAGCTACTCCCCCCACCGATTACAGATTACCTTGCCAAGGATTATGCCAGTTTCCGCCAGTTGATGCTCAATCGACTGACGGTTACCATGCCCCAATGGCAGGAGCGCAATCCAGCGGATTTGGGTATTGTGTTGGTTGAGTTGTTGGCCTATGCTGCCGATCACCTCAGCTATTACCAAGATGCAGTGGCTACCGAAGCCTATTTAGATACAGCACGCAGGCGCGTTTCCGTTCGTCGCCATGCTCGCTTGTTGGACTACTTAATGCATGATGGTTGCAATGCTCGTGCTTGGGTGACGATACAGGTGAACGCGGACGGCGTTACGCTTCCCGGCCCCTCAAAAACAGAAAACCGCCCTGGAACTCAATTGCTCACTAAAGTCGATGCACTACCTACTGTACTGAACTCTGAAGAGGACTTGAACAAAGCACTGAGGGCGGGTGCACAGGTGTTTGAAACCCTACACGACATCACCCTGTACTCGTCTTGTAATGAAATGTCCTTCTACACTTGGGGTGACCAAGAGTGCTACCTGAGAGTCGGTACTACTCAGGCTACATTAAAGGACACTGGCGGTAGGCTGCAAAAACAGTTGACTCCTGGTGCCGTCCTGATTTTTGCCGAAAAGTACCGACCCAAAAGCGGCGGCATAGAGGAGGCAAATCCCAATCGTCGGTGTGCCGTGCGCCTGACTCGCGTTACTCCCAATGAAGACCCCTTGTTCCCAGAAGAGGCCATCGTTACCGAGGATGCAGAAACTAAGCAGAACACGGATGCGGTTCTCCCTGTCTCCCCGTCTCCCACTGCAAGACCCCAACGTTTGGTGGAAATAGAATGGAACATCGAAGATGCTTTACCTTCCGATCTGTGCATTGGCACGTTTCAAGTCAAGGGCAAGAGCTATCAAGCGAGTGTGGCATGGGGCAATGTAGTCTTGGTGGATCAGGGTCGCACCATTGAGCAAGAAAAACTGAGTGAGGTTCCCGACAAAGGCCGCTATCGACCCCAATTGCAGCGTGGGCCAGTCACTCAGCAGGGATATGTGCGCGATCGCAACAATCAATGGGTGTCCTTCGACAAAAAAGCCTCTGCCAGCGCAGCCATGAACTGGGAGATGCGTGATGCCAAACCTTGCATCGAGTTGCAGGAGGAAGACAATCCAGAACTGCGGTGGCTACCTCAGCGTGATTTGCTAATTAGTGAACGCTTTGACCGCCACTTTGTAGTTGAGGCTGAAGATGACGGACGTGCCTCTCTCCGCTTTGGGGATAACGACTTAGGCAAGCAACCCATCCCCGGTACTCAATTTCTAGCTACGTACCGCATTGGGAACGGGTGCAGTGGGAATGTAGGTGCACAAGCGATCGCGCATATTCGGACTAACATCCAAGGGATTGAACAGGTCAGCAATCCCATCGCAGCGCAAGGCGGAACTGAACCCGAATCGATTGAACAAGTGCGACTTTATGCACCTCAAGCGTTCCGCACCCAGAAGCGTGCCGTTACCGAAGCGGACTACGCCGCGATGGCTCAAAACTATCCAGGTGTCCAGAAAGCAACGGCAACTCGACGCTGGACGGGAAGCTGGTACACCATTTACATCACCGTAGACCGAGAGGGCGGTCGGCCTGTCGATCAAGAGTTTGAGGAAACATTACTGGATTTCCTGGAACCGTATCGCTTAGCGGGGCACGACCTGAAAATTGATGGCCCTCGCTACGTCCCCTTGGAGATTGCCTTAACTCTACAAGTTGACCCGGATTTCTTTCAAGGCGATGTTAAATCTGCTCTCTTGTCAACCTTTAGCAACAAAATTTTGCCCAATGGTCAGACGGGATTCTTCCACCCTGATCACTTCAGCTTCGGTCAACCGGTTTATCTAAGCCAAGTGGTGGCAAGGGCGATGCAAGTAGCGGGAGTGGTGAGTGTGAATGTCACTCGCCTCCAACGCTGGGGACAGCCCCCAGGCAACGAACTACAAACGGGTCAGATTACATTTTCTCGTGTGGAAATTGCCCGATTAGATAACGATCCATTAATGCCGGAGAATGGCAGGATTTCGTTTAACTTGGAAGGTGGCTTATGACGGCATCCGGTAACGCCCCAGAATTGTACAATCGCCCTGGTTTACCAGCATTAGCTTACCGCATTGGTGAGTATGGTTCTTTTTTGGCTCGCCTGCTGGAAAACCTACCCACCCAAAGTGTTACTCTGGGGTCTACACCTTTGAGCAAACTCACGACTCGTGAGCCGAATGATGCGGCGATCGCACTATTGGATGCTTGGGCGGTGGTTGCCGATGTGCTGACGTTTTATCAGGAGCGAATTGCCAACGAAGGCTATCTGCTAACCGCAACCGAACGCCGTTCTTTATTGGCACTCGCCCGTGCGATCGGCTACGAACTCAATCCGGGCGTTGCCGCCAGCACCTTCTTAGCCTTCAGTGTTGAAGATACTCCTAGCTCTCCAGGTAAGGCAACCATACCCAAGGGCACAGCCATCAATAGTATTCCAGGGGAGGGAGAACGCCCCCAAACCTTTGAAACAAGCAGCGAGATTATTGCTCGTGCGGAGTGGAATGCCATCCGAGCCAGGCTTGCTAAACCTCAGGAAATTACCAGTAATACCCAACAGCTCTATCTCCAAGGCATTAGCACCCAACTGCGAGCTGGGGATTACCTTCTACTCATGGATGACGACGAGCAAGAGGACTCTCGCAACCTCCTGACTTTAGAGTCCGTTGAAGCCGTACCTGCGGCTGGGTATACCTGCGTCACCTGGAAAGAGACGGAGATTAAATACCCGCCTCGCCACCCCAAAGTCTTTGCCTTCCGACAACGCACCGCACTCTTCGGTCATAATGCCCCTCAGTGGAAAGACATGCCCGATGAAATCAAGCGTGCCGCTGTTATGGCAAAAGGCGGTTCGATTCCGGGCGGTGTGTTTCGCTTTCGCACCACTGATAATGGTGACAGTTGGGATTCAGTGAGTGATGGCTTGCCCAATACCGATATCCGCTGTCTAGCTATCAATCGCACAAACGGTTATCTCTTCGCTGGAACACCTGATCGCGGCATCTTTCGCTCCAAGGATGAGGGCAAAACCTGGACGGCTGTTAATAGTGGCTTAACAAACTTGAATGTTCAAGTTCTGTGGATTGATGAACTTGATGAGCCTGGTTACCTTTTTGCCGGAACAGCAGGTGGTGGTGTCTTTCGTTCCACAGATGATGGTGAAAGTTGGGTATCCCTTGGGGTTGGCTCAGTTCGGGTGGAATCTCAAGGCTCACAAAATGCGCGAACGATTAATACTGGCTTGCCGAACACGGTTGTTCGTTCACTGGTTGCTTTTACTAGTGATCAAGAGGCTTCACCAATCACCCCGATTACTAATCTGGTAGCTGGAACGATTTCCAGCGACGGCACCACAGTAACGGGAACTGAAGAGAGTTTCAGCCAACAACTAGAAGCAGGAGACATCATCGTAGCGGCTGGTCAAGCCAGGATTGTGACTGAAATTTGCTCTCCTACTGAAGTTAATGTTAATGCACCCTTTGCCCCTAATTTACCCGCTGGAACAGCTTTTTCTGCGTTTCGTCCTGCCCTCCCTTTGATGGGTAGAACTTACATCTTTGCTGGAACTGATGATGGGGTTTATTGCTCTTTAGACCGAGGGAAAAATTGGAATCCTTTTAACGCTGATTTGCCAGAGGCTGTTGTCCATTCCTTCGTTACTTATAAGGGTGAGGACAATAACACTTTCTATATCTGGGCAGGAACTGATCGTGGCCTCTTTTGCTGCACCAACAATCAGCCTATCTGGCAATCCATCAATGAATTGGAAACTCAAAACATACGCATACTTGCTGTTAATCAGACGGACAGGTATCTGTTTGCGGGAACAGCTAATGGCATCTTTCGCTCCAGCTCCACAGACAATGGGAATAGTTGGGGAGACTGGCAATTAATTAACATAACAGGCTTGACGAATAGGAATGTACAAACCTTAGTCATTGCTTCAAACGGTCACATCTTTGCAGGAACGGTTAATGGAGTTTTTTGCTCCGAAGACAATGGCAATACCTGGAAAGAAATCAAGGGTGTTGACGGTGTGGACTCAACCGGGAATAACACTCATCAGTTAGCCGCAACTTATGTGACTTCGTTAGCCATGAATTCAAGTGGAACATTATTTGCTGGAACCCGCTTTGAAGGGTTTGCTCAAGGGACAAAAATAAAGAATAAAGAAGGGGAATGGCCTGACTTTCAAATTAAAGAACGAGAAATCAATCTAGATACCCTTTACCCTCAGATTTTGGCAAATAGCTGGGTCGTACTCGTAGATGGCAGTAACATTAAACCGTTCAAAGTGGAAAGCGTCTCAACTACTCCACGCCGCGATTTTTCTCTAGATACGAAGGTTACACGGCTCGTACCCAAAACCTCAGTAAACCCCAATGATTTTCGACTACGCAATACGCTCGTTTTGGCGCAAAGCGAGTCATTAGAACTGGTTGAAGAACCCCTAACCGTTCTGACTCGAAAACAAAACATCTTCCTCGACCCCATTCATGACAATCAAATCTTCCTGAGTCAGTTTGTGCAGGGTTTGCAACCCGAACAAATGCTGATTGTTAGTGGCAAGCGAATCCGTGCCCAAGTCGAGGATGTAGGTGGAGTTTTTTCCTCCTCAGATCAGGGTAATCGCTGGCAGCGCACCAATAAAGGATTAACGAGTACGAGTGTTACTGCGCTGAGTGCGATCACGAACAACTGGGTGGCAGGAACCGCCTCCAACGGTGTCTTTTACTCCACAGACAATGGCAGTAGCTGGACACCGATTAATGGCAAGTTAACCAATACGGATATTACCTCACTGGCTACTTATACCCAGCAAGGGACAGAGGCGATTAACTATCTGTTTGCGGGAACAGCTAGCGGCGGTGTTTTTCGTTCAAGAGATAACGGTAACAGTTGGAAGTCCATCAACACAGGTTTGGTTCATCCCAACGTCCAAACCCTTGCCATCAATTCACAGGGAGATATCTTTGCAGCAACCTTGAATGGTGGCGTTTTCGTCTCCAGCGATCGCGGAGACAACTGGGCTCAAACTGGCTTAACCAATACCGATGTTCAATCACTGGCGATTCATCCAGAAAATGGACACCTGTTCGCAGGCACAAGGGATGGTGTCTTTCGCTCTACCGATAACGGTAACAGTTGGAGCTATTTTACCGATACCAAACTGGGTACAGGCACGATTTCTAGTAAGGACATCGCAGTCACGGGGATTGGCACGGCTTGCACCAGAGAGTTAAGGATCGGTGATACCATCACGGCTGCCGGTCAAACCCGAACTGTCACTGACATCATCTCTGATACGGTTACCGTAAATACAGCCTTTCGTCCCGATCTACCAGCGGGAACAATCTTTACGGTTAAGACAGGCTTGACAAATACGAATATTACTGCCCTGCTTCCCTACGGGAATACGTTGTTTGCCGGAACAGCAGGAAGCGGTATCTTTCGCTCTACCAGCGATGGCGAGTGGTGGGAGCAAGTTAATACTAACCTCACGAGCCTGGATATCCGTTGCCTCGCCGTTGATGCGAGCAATGGGCATATCTATGCCGGGACAGCTAGAGGCGGGGTGTTCCGTTCTAGCAACAACGGCGACTCTTGGACACCGATGAATATTGGCTTGACGAATACCGATGTCCGGGCGCTAGTGATTCAAGAGAAGACTATCTTTGCAGGGGGTATCGGTATTTTACTCGATGCGGATGGTTCCTACCACGTTGAGTTGAAGCTAGGTGACTTGTTGCAAGTGATGACACCACCTGTAGCAGTACTGGAACAACCTCTGGGCTTTCAGAAATGGGTGTTGTGCGATCGCAATGGCTTTGTCGGTGTTTTGGTGACGGCTACTGCCGAGGATATCAACCTGCTACCTGCTGGAGATGATGACGCCAAGGTGAGCGAGGTTTGCTCCATTCAAACACCACCGGACGACCAAGAACATCCCATCCTAAAGTTCAAGGAGCCATTAAATAATACCTACGATCCAGAAACGGTGGTGATTTACGGCAACGTTGTGCGTGCCACGCATGGCGAGACGGTTAGCGAAGTTTTGGGGAGTGGTGACGGTGCGATCGCTAATCAACGCTTCGCTGTGAGCAAACCCCCACTTACCTACATTTCAGCCGCAACAGCTGGTGGTGCTGAGAGTACGCTCCAACTGCGTATTGATAATGTCCTTTGGGATGAAGTTCGCTCTCTTTATCAGCACAGCTCCCATGACCAATGCTATATTGTCCGGATTGAAGACAATGGTACAACCACCGTCACCTTCGGTGATGGCCAAAGCGGTGCTCGCCTACCCAGTGGGCAGGAAAATGTTGTCGCCACCTACCGTAGCGGCATCGGGCTAGAGGGAAATGTGACGGCTGACAGTCTCAGCCTGCTGAAACGCCGACCGCTTGGCATTCAGGCAGTAACCAATCCCCTCCCTGCTACGGGTGCTGCTCCCCCAGAGACACTTGAAGAAGCTCGCGCTAAGGTTCCCTCGACCGTGCGTACTCTGGATCGCATCGTTTCCTTGCAAGACTTTGAGGACTTTGCCCGTGCTTTTGCGGGTATTGGGAAGGCTCAGGCTGTCCCCTTGTGGAATGGGGAAACTCAGTTCGTGCATATCACGGTTGCAGCTAGGGATGGTGGTAATGTGCCACCTGACTCTGCACTCTACGATAACCTCATTCAAGCCATTGATGCTGTGCGGGACCCTTTCCAATTGGTGGAGGTGAGTTCTTATGAACGTCTTTGGTTCAATTTAGAAGCAACTATCCTAGTCGAACCCCGCTATGAGGCTAAAACTGTTCTCGCCAGTATCCGAACGGCTTTGATGGAAACCTTCGCCTTTGAAAAACGGGCATTTGGGCAGGCTGTAACGGCTTCGGAAGCGATCGCGGCTATCCATAAAATCAATGGGGTTGTGGCTGTTGATTTAGACGCTTTGTATCGCTTCAATTTTGCTAAGAGTTTGGAGTTATCTTTATCTGCGGCGACAGCACGCTGGGATAGGCAGGGCAATAAGAGTTTGCCTGCTCAGTTGTTATTGGTCAATTCCAGGGGTATTAGTTTGAAGACACAACCCATGTTATGAAGTGTTTTTTTAGTTTTATTGTTAGGAGTTAGTTCTATCCATTAATTGCTTGATTTAATGAACCACGTAGACGCAGAGTACGCTGAGTTGATAATAAGAGAAATAAGAGAGTTTAAGAGTTTATTTTTGAGAAAATTGAGAGTAATTGTTTGATGATTAAGGGTTGTCTATTATGTTTTGAATCGAAGTAATTAATCCAATTTTTTATTTTAATTGTTAAGGTTTAATTTTTCCAATGACTCAACTGGCTACCGAACGTTTATATAATTTGCTCCCAGCGATCTACCGGGAACGTGACCTTGCTCAAGGGGAACCGCTACGTGCGCTGTTGGCAGTGATTGAGCAGGAATTGGAACTGATTGAAGCAGATATTGAAGGTTTATACGATAACTGGTTTATCGAAACTTGTGACCAATGGGTTGTGCCTTATATTGGCGATTTATTGGATGTACGGGATTTGAATGCGCAAAGCTCCCGTACTTATGGTCAAGAGCAACGTGCTTTTGTTGCTAATACCCTTGCCTATCGGGGACGTAAGGGCACAGCACCGATGCTGGAACAACTGGCGCGAGACATTACGGGGTGGCGTGCGAGGGCGGTGGAGTTCTTTGAACTGCTGGCTACCACTCAAAACTTAAACCACGTTAGACGTGACAATGTAACTGTAGATTTGCGCTCATCTAAGCAACCTGAACGCCTAGGGACTCCCTTTGAGCAGAATGCAGCCTACACGGCTGAAGTGCGTCGCATTACCAGCGGTCGCGGTCGGTATAATATCCCCAACATGGGGCTATTTCTCTGGCGATTGCAAAGCTATCCGATCAACAAAGGAACAGCTCGCGCTGTTAAGGGGCCAGAGACTAAACCGAGTGGACGTTACTACACTTTTAATCCTCTAGGGATAGATAGTGTTCCACTGTTTAACCGACCTCAACTAGAAACGGAAATCACTCGTCTAGCTGAGGAAATTAATGTCCCTGGTCAATTGCGTCGCGCTGCACTTGATCGCGAACTGGCGGCTCGTTATAAAGCTTTATTGCAGGGGCAACCAGTGGCAAGTAATGGCTATTTTGGGGATAACCCAGTTCTGCAAATTTTCATTAATGGTCAGCCCAACCCCATCCCCACTGATGAGATTTTAATTACCTCCCTGAGTCCACCCGATAATCTAGAGAATGCACAACGAAATTTAGAGCAATGGCAGATTCCTACTGAAACCAAGAGTTCTAATTCTGGTGAACTCGCTTTTCCGACTAAGGTTGTGGCGGTCGATCCGGAATTGGGACGGTTAGCCTTTCTAGATAGAACCGTACCCCGACAGGTGGAGGTGAGCTACTCTTATGGGTTCAGTGGAGATATTGGTGCGGGGCCGTATGAGCGGGAACCTATCACAGGAAATAACAACACACCTGATTCGATTGCTCCTATTACTTGGGTCGTGGAGCAAGGCAAATCTGCCCATGACCAAAATCCATTTGCCGAAGCCATCCAAGCTTGGAATAAAAGTGTACAAGCTTGGGAAAATTTGCGTAATTTAAATTGCATTCCTCTGGCTCGTATCGTTATTCCTAAGGTGGAAATTGCTCAACTGGATAAAGCCAAGCTCCGCACTCGCTTTACTCCAGGAATTGTCAGTGGACTTACTGTTATCGCTCAACCGGGGACAACTGAGGCGGTTGTAACCGCAGGTTCAGCGGTGGATGGGCAGGGGCGGCTCATTTATCTAGACCTCAATCATCGACTTGACCTGAAATCTTACTCCAATCAAACAGGAGTGCTGATTATTTCTTATAGAGCAAGCGAGGAGGGGCCAAGATGGCAAATTGATATCCTGCCAGATACAGCGGCTGATAGCTACCCCAAAGGAGCCTTCCTTGCATTGGCACGTTTAGTCATTGGTTCAGAGGGCAAAATCATCAGCCATTCGGAAATTGATGTTCGCCCTCGCTTTACTCCAGGTATGGTTAATGGTCTTACCGTTATCACCAAGCCTGGAACACTGGAGGCGATCGCAACACCAGGTATTGCTGTAGACCAGCAAGGGCGACCCATTAATCTAAAGCTCAGACAGCGAATCGATCTGCAACCTTATCAAGGTCAAGACGTGTTGCTGGTCATTTCCTACAAAACGGGACGAGTGAGCCAAAAATGGCAAATTAATGTCATCTCACCCAAGGACGCTAAGAAATACCCAACCGATACTTACATTCGCCTAGCTCACTTAGATATTCCCCAAGTCAAAATTGGTGAGCTTACTACTCAAGTTTGCCCTGCCTTTCATTGGGGTCTTTTCAATGGTTTACGAGTCATTGCTAAAGCTGGAAGCCGTGAAGTAATCGTGACTCCTGGCACGGCTTTCGATAGTCAGGGGCGTCCGATCCACCTAACTATCAACTATCGAGTGAATCTGGGAGAGATGTGCTTTGGTATATCTGACCTTAACCTCAGTTCTGATGCACAACAAACCTTACTTTTAGTCATTTCTTATAAAGAAAAAGAAGGGCAAAAGGAACCCCGATGGCAAATTACAGCCATTAAAGCAGCCGATACGGCTCATTACCCACAGGACATTTACCTTCGTCTGGCAAAGTTAGTTGTCAATCCTAGGGGGAAAATCATCAGTTGTGAGCAGACAGCGGTTCGCCCTTTTAGGCCAGGTGTAGTCAAAAATAGCTTAGCCGTCACAGACGTTAAGCCTAATACCGTCCAAGTCATGTCGGGTAGGGCAGTGAATAGTCAGGGACAACTGATTCAATTAAAGAGCAACGATCAACTTAACCTCAGCACCTACTCAGGCCGAACCTTAATTTTGTTTATTTCCCCTTCAGCCCAGCAAGGGGAGATCAGCATTGATGTTGTCCCGGAAGAAACTGCAATGGGGGTGATTACTCTCAAAGACAATCACACCTACCGAGGTAATCTTGCGATCGCAATTCCAGCCAATAAACAGTTACAGATTATTGCGGCTAGCGGCTATCGTCCCCACTTACAAGGCAACTTGTCTGTACGGGGCACTGCTACTGATAACGCTGAACCAGGGGAATTGATACTGGATGGTCTTTTGCTAGAAGGCAAACTAACCGTTCTGGCTGGTAACCTTGGACGTTTGCAAGTGGCTCATTGCACCTTAGTGCCTACTAAGGGAGGACTCACCGTTGAGAAAGCGAAACCTGCGATCGCACCGGAGGACGAGGACGAGGGTTTTTCGCTGATTGCGTTGGTTATGTACTGCCTCAATCTCATCCAAAGGTTCCTCAGACTGGGGTTGGGAGTAGAGGGTGCGTCTTCCCAACAGAATTTTCTCCAACTATTTCAGCTCGGTTTGCGAGAAGCGGCTCACCTATTTTCTGCCCTAAGAGACGCCATTCGTGGATGGCAATGCCTGGAGTTACCGAAGACGCATTCCGATGAAAATCATCAAACCCCTTGTGCATGGGTGTGTTCAGATGCCTCTGAAGTGACTGATGAACAAAACAATCCTCACTTGAGCATCACGCTTGCTCGTAGCATTTGCGGCCCCATCCATTTAGCTGATACGGTATCCAAGTTGGACATTACAGATAGTCTCCTCGACAAGGGTGCGGGAATAGGGTTGGTTGCCCTCGGAACGGCTGTTGACTTGAACACAACAACCGTTTTTGGTAGGACTCAGGTCGGTAGCTTGGAAGCTAGCGATAGCATTTTCACTGAAAAAGTGACGACGCTGCGACGGCAAATTGGTTGTCTGCGATTTTGCTATATTCCCGATAATTCTCAGACTCCACGCCGCTATCGTTGCCAGCCTGATTTAGCACTGACTAAGGAGATTCAGGATTTACCCGCAGCGGTGACGTCGTTGGCGATCGCACAAAAAACAGGACAGATGTTTGCGGGAACCGCTGGCAACGGTGTTTTTTATTCCGCAGATAATGGCAATAACTGGACATCTGTCAATACTGGATTAACAACTCAAAATATTACTGCCTTAGGTATCAGTAAAAGCAATGGACAACTATTTGCAGGAACGGTTAACGGCATTATCTTCCGCTCTGAGGATGAGGGCAAAAACTGGGTGGAGGTCAACCCAGGCTTAACCAATACGGATGTCACTGCCATAGCAGTGAATGCCCAGGAGACTACTCAGGAGAAGGTTCAGGAACAGATTTTTGTCGGAACCGCGGGCGGTGGTGTGTTGCGATCCAGCGATCAGGGAAAAAACTGGGAGATCATCAATGCTGGCTTAACCAATACAGATGTTACCACCTTAGCGGTGAATTCCAAGGGGCAGATGTTTATCGGGACGGCTGGCGGCGGTGTCTTTCACTTCCTCGAAAAGCAGAACAGGTGGGAATCGCTGAATCGCGGTTTGACACACAAGCATGTCACGGCTGTAGCGATCGATGATAAACAACAGCTATTTGCTGGGACAGCAGGTGGCGGCGTCTTTCGCTTTGTAGAGGCGGGTGAAAGCTGGAAATCCGTGAGTACAGGATTGAGCAATACCGATGTCACTTCGCTGATTGCCTTTACTAAGCAGGGAACTGGCACTATTTCCAGTGAAGGCACGACAGTCATCGGTCAAGGAACAATCTTCACGAAAGAGCTGAGCATTGGTGACACTATCACTGTAGGAGAGCGCACCCGAATTGTCACTGAAATTAACTCGGAATCGGCTACTGTTCTCAAAATAAATAAGGCTTTTTTCCCTAATTTGTTGGAGGCAACAACCTTTACAACGACCAATCTTTTTGCAGGAACAGTTGATGGCAGTATCTTTCGTTCAACTGACAATGGCAAGAGTTGGGTATCGATTAATACTGGCTTGAGCAATGCAGATGTCACCGCCTTAGCCGTTGCTCAAAACGGGCAAATTTTTGCTGGGACAACACTTGGCAGTATCCTCAGTTCGACGGACAAGTACGCTCGTTGGGTGTCACTTAATCACGGCTTGAGTAAAGTCGATGAAAAGCTTCTCATTCTCACTCGCGTGCAGCCAAAATTTACCTCAACCGACTACAGTCAACCAGGCTATGCTCAGCTCGATCACACCAGTGCCGAAGAAATCCGCGCGGGTGGAGAGGACGGTTCCGAAATGGGTGCCTTTTCCTACCTGAAACAGCCGCAGCGTGAAGCTAATTTACGTGCCAGTCTGGACGAGTATCTGCGGTTCGGACTGGAAGCAGGCATTTTTTATTTCACCTAAGGAAGTAACTCATGAAGGGCGATTTCACTCGGTCTACGTTTCGGCCTGAAAAACATTACAGCAGTGTGCGGATGCAGCAGGGTCGATTGCAATTGGATGCTGATTGGAATGAACAGGTTGATATCCAAAATCATGCCAACCAAGCTCAAGCCAATGATGTCATTGGTTCTAGTGGTGCCTCAAAAACAGCTTTTGAAATTACGCCTGATGGCACAGACTTAAAAATTGCGCCTGGGCACATTTACGTCGATGGCATTTTGTGCGAATTAGAAGAGCAAATTATCTACAGCAAACAGCTTGACCATCCCAATGCCTTGAATGCCGATATTAATGACAATTTGGAAGCAGGTAAAATCTATCTAGCTTACCTGGATGTCTGGCAGCGCCACATCACTGCACTCGAAGACCCAGAAATCCGAGAAGTAGCTCTCAGCATATCGGACACGACCACTCGCACCAAAAGAATTTGGCAAGTGAAGCTAGCTAAAATTGAACTGCTGGAGCTGTTGAAAGAAGCCTTCCCCAACGATGAATTTCCCGATGACGAGCAGCAAGCTTGGCAACAAAAGGGAAGAGCCGCTATCACTCAGATTCAACAGCGATGGAAAAACTATATCGCAGAACCTAAGACCAAACAATCCCTGAGCGATCGCAAGGCTTATCTCACAGCGAATACAAAGGCAGGTTATCAAGGGTTAGAAAATCAGTTATATCGAGTTGAGATTCACACACCCGGTAAGGTTGGAACTGCCACGTTTAAGTGGTCACGCGACAACGGTATGGTTGTCAGCGCAGTTAAAAGCATAGAAGGCAAAACCATCATTGTACGCAATCCTGGTCGCGATGCGGCTCAATCCTTTGCTGGGGGACAATGGGTAGAAATTATTGATGAAGAACAGGAGTTGAATAATCAGCCTGGTACGTTAGCCCAATTAACAGGTGAAACGTCGGGAAATAAGTTAGTTGTAAATATTGATCTAAAAAATATTGCCAATAAATCCAAGCTGAAAGTGCGGCGTTGGGATAATCCCAGTAGCGCTGAAATTCTCACCAACTCTACAGGGAGTGAGTTAGAGTATGGTATTACGGTTCAGTTTGAAAATGACTCTAATGACCCTTCTTTCTATAACACGGGTGACTATTGGCTGATTCCAGCACGCGCTGTCAATAACAGTATTGAGTGGCCTCACAATGGCTCAAATCAGCCTTTACCAGAGCCGCCTCATGGCATTCGGCATCACTATTGTCCTCTGGCGTTACTTAAGTATGACAACAATCAATTCACCCTTTTGAAAGATGGAGATTGTCGCAATTCATTCCCATCCTTAGTAAATTGTTTAGACAAAACTGCTGACTACAACATCCTCACCGGAAAGTTAGAAATTCAGAACGATCTGTATGTTACTGGCAAGGGGAAAGTCGGCATTGGGACAACCAGCCCGAAGGGGCAACTACAGATCAATATTGATGAGAAAGACACTGTCGGTCAGATTATCAGAGCAGCTGCCTCTCAAAGTTCTAATCTCCAAGAGTGGCAAGCTAATGAGGGAAATCCTTTAACGGTTGTTGCTGCCAATGGCGCTATTGGTATTGGGATAGCAACTCCTAAACAACAACTGGTGGTAGCAGAAAACAGTCAAGTCGGGATTGGCTACAATGAATCCTCACAAACTGCTTCCTTAGCTGTCAAAGGTAGAGTCGGTATCGGCACTTTCACGCCCCAGCAACAACTGGTGCTATCGGAAAACAGTAAAGTTGGCATTGGCTACAACGAATCCACTCAAACCGCCGCTTTAGCTGTCAAAGGGTTTGTTGGTATCGGCACTTTCACGCCCCAGCAACAATTAGTGCTAGCCGAAACTAGTCAAGTCGGCATTGGTTACAACGAATCCACTCAAACCGCCGCCTTAGCTGTCAAAGGGTTTGTTGGTATCGGCACTTTCACACCCCAACAACAACTGGTGCTAGCCGAAACTAGTAAAGTCAGCATTGGCTACAACGAATCCAGCCAAACTGCGGCTTTAGCCGTCAAAGGGTTTGTTGGTATCGGCACTTTCACACCCCAGCAACAATTGGTGCTAGCGGAAAACAGTAAAGTCGGCATTGGCTACAACGAATCCAGCCAAACTGCCGCCTTGGCTGTGAATGGTCGAGTAGGCATCGGTATCACCAGCCCCACTGCCGGACTGGATGTGCGACCGACTTTAACCGCAACCAAAGATCAAGACAACCTCACAGCTTTACGCATTCAACCCAACTTCCGCGATGAGGGGAAAATTGGGGTCAAGCACTATGGACTCATTGTAGAAAACGCTAAAGTCCGAATTGGGACAAGCATTCCTGAAGAACAGTTCGTTGTCAACAACGGCAAAGTTGGCATTGGCTACAACACAGAAAACCTGAGTGCAGCCTTGGCAGTCAATGGGTTAGTAGGCATCGGTACCGCCAGTCCCTCAGCAGGACTAGATGTGCGACCCCTCCTCAAAGCGACCACTGACGGAGATACTCTTACAGCCTTGCATATTCAAGCCAACTTTCAGGATGAGGAGAGAACTGGTGTTGAGCACTACGGACTTATTGTAGAAAACGGGAAAGTCCGGATTGGGACAAGCATTCCTGAAGAGCAGTTCGTTGTCAACAACAGCAAAGTTGGCATTGGTTACAACACAAAAAATCAAAGTGCTGCCTTAGCAGTTAGGGGTCTAGTGGGTATCGGAACTATCAATCCCTCAGCGGGACTAGATGTGCAACCCCTCCTCAAAGCAACCACCAATGGAGATAATCTTACAGCCTTACGTATTCAAGCCAACTTTCAGGATGAGGGGAGAACCGGAGTTCAACACTACGGACTTATCGTAGACAACGGGAAAGTCCGGTTTGGGACAAGCGTTCCTGAAGAACAGTTCGTTGTCAACAATGGCAAAGTAAGTATTGGCTATAACGACAGCCAACAAACGGCTACTCTGGCTATGAATGGGTTAATGGGTATCGGTACAACCCGTCCCACTGCTGGACTGGATGTGCGACCAACTTTAATAGCCACACAAGACGGACAACGCCTTACAGCTTTACATATTGAAGCTGACTTCAAAGATAACGAAAAATCTGATGTCGAATCCTACGGACTTGTAGTAGAAAACAAGATAAGGGTCAATGATGATTTGTGGTACAAAGGCAAATTATTGCAGGATTCATCACGGGAATTGAAGGAAAATATTATTGAGCTTTCTAGTCAAGAGGTCACTCAAACCTTAAAAGGTCTTAATCCTGTTAAATTTACCTACAAAGGAGACGATAAAAGCCAACTTCAGGTGGGATTTATCTCAGAAGATGTTCCAGAGTTGGTGGCATCTTCTGATAAGAAAGCAGTTAGCCATATGGAAATTGTGGCGATACTAACCCAAGCCGTGAAAGAACACAGGAAAACAATTCAGCTACTCACCAAGGTTGTCAGAGAGCAGCAGGAGAAAATAGCAACGCTGGAAGAGAAAATCAATAGTTTAGAGAACTGAAATCAAACTCCCGATGCCCGACCTCCAATGTGCTATGTGTCTGACTGCAACTAGAGCAATCCTAAATCATTTGTGAGATTGATTTTTTTTTAACAAACCACTCTAGGCACAGAGCGCCCAGAGGAGAGAGAAGGAGATTCTTATGAATCATTTAGGATTGCTATAGGTATCAATTTGTCGTACAGCCGTCAGTGCCGAGTAGCTAACCCCAGCAGTCCCTTCACCGGGATGAGTTGAATCTCCCACCAACCACAGGTGTTCAATCGGTGTGCGAGTGGCAAAACCAAAGGGGCCAAACGTGGCAATGCGTTGACCAATGCCCCCAACAATACCTTGGTCACGGCCTGTATAGTAGGCAAAAGTGCGGGGAGTAGCCGTTTCTTGGTGGATAATTGTTTCTGGTTTCAAGTAGAAATACTTTGCCAGACGTGCGATCGCATCTTCTGTATACCGTCGCTTTAACTGGTCATACTCTTCTTTGGAACCCTGCCACCACAGTTGGGTATCCGTAAACGAAGAGGCAATAATTGTGGCTTTCCCCTTGGGTGCACGACCATCTCCCGGATGGCTGACGGAAACAAATAGAGAGTTATTCTCTCCTATGGGGCCAGAGTAGTCGTAGAGAAATTGAAGATGAGGTGGACAACCAATGGGAATTGCGCTTTCATCTACCCCAAGATAGATAACAAATGCTCCTGATGCTGGAGGTAACTTATCCACCCGATATTTGTAGCCAAAAGGAGCTTGTTCTCCTAATAACTGAATTAGGTTTTGTGCGGTGACATTGGCAACTATATCATCCGCAGATTCTGTCCAGACATCCCCGGTTTTCTGATTCCGAATTCTTACACGAGTCGCTTTACCACCCGCCACTTCGATGTGTTCGACGGTATGACGCATTAGCAGCTTACCACCCCATTTTTCCAAGGCTTCAACTAAGCGATCGCTCAGCACCTGCATACTACCCTGGAGGTGAAATAGCCCTTGCGGTTCCTGAGAAACCCCCAATGCTGTTGCTGCATAAAGTAGCGCTGTCTCATCCACGTCTACCTGGGAATACAACTTGAGTTGCAAATCGAGAAATGTCCGCAAACGCTGGTTTTCGTACAGCCCATATCTTTGCAACGCAGCACCCACTGTCATGAAGGTAAAAGGCAGCGTAATTAAGGTCTCCGGACGAACGGCTGACGTTAGTTGCCACAAATCCCACAAGTTGCGCGGCGGTAGTACCGGGTCACGGGACTGAAACTTCCAACTGGCCTGAAACAATCTCGCCATCAGTTGCCAAAAAGATTCACTCCCAGGAAACTGTCGCTGCCGTTCCTCCCTCCATTGTTCAGAGTCACGCCAAACGTTAATCGGTTCTGTTTCACCAGGAAGAAATACGGCGCAAGCTGGGTCACAGGGGGTAGCGGCAGGTAAATCAATCTCTAGTTCATCAAAAATCCGTTTGTGAATCCCACCCGGTTCCAAACCCGCCACCTGGGTCGCCCCCACATCAAACGTGAACCCTCGACGTTTGAAGGTAGAAGCGCATCCTCCCGGTACAAACGCTTGCTCCAGAACCAACACCTGGTAACCCCGACGGGCGAGGAGAGCCCCTGCCGTTAGACCCCCAATACCTGCACCAATGACAACAACGCGGCGGGGCGTATTGCTGCCAAGACAATTTTTGGGCATGATCTTGCAATTTTACATTACTTAATATTATTTATCATAATGATACTGAATTCTCGCCCGACTGGTTAATCTCTATACAATTTCCTAGAATTCTTGAGACACAATAGAAGTTAGAACCCATAGATTGACTAGAGCCAACTGTTTCTAGGTAAACGTCAATGGTTGTTAAATTTCGTCACTATGTACTCAAGCAATCCGGTGTTCAGCCTCATTATGCTCAACTTGGTAATGTTGAGTTCCCAAAAAAGGAGATATTTAGTTACAATTCATCATCATTTTTAATCTTTTGACAGGTTCTTACCTAATTTCTTCACTTTTCATTTGTATCTTCAGCTCTAGAACAAGTTGATAGCAGGTTTCGCTAATTTTTAGAAGCAATTAATCCCATGCATTCTTCTTAAAATTTAGGAAACCCTGGTTGAAGAACAAATATTAATTAATCACAGCAATTTTGGATAAATTTGTTAAAAAGTCATTGGGGGAGAAATACCATGAATAGTTGCCCTTGTTGTTCTGAACCTTTACTTCGTCATATCCGCCATAGCCATATCTACTGGTTTTGCCCACGATGCAGGCAAGAAATGCCCGCTCTTGACCTGATTAATGCTAAATTTCACCAAAAATTACCGAGAATGGCTTTCCCAAGAAATCTATCATCTGAGCAAATCTTTGCACCTGTGAAGTAATAGATTATCAGTTTCTTGGAAGCTAAAGAGAAAGCGATGGTCTTGGTCAAAAGAAGTTGGCAATTTAGGCTTACCTGACCAAGTTCTAGTTGGCTAAGCCGTGAGCTGTGCAATCAAAGCTCAGGTTGATATCATTGCTCCAATTCCTGGATAAAATACACCTAAAAATCTAGAGCTTCCACCTTCTGAAATACTTATATATTGGCAAGTCTACCGCCATAAGCGTGAGTCCAGATATTTGCCAATGTATAGGTTTTTTCTATTTTTATCTTCTCAGTACAATCCCCCTTGTCCCATTGCCCTCTTTGTCCCTTCTCAAAACTGATTTGTGCAACGCAAGGGATGTTCGCGTTGAGCAGCCTTGGGCTAAACCTAATCGCTACACTGGAAATATCGCCCTAAAAGTGGACAATCTGCAAGAGCGGCACAAACCGTCTTGCTTTTCAGAGTGTAGTGACTAAAACTCTATAAGGATAAGTCCTGCTGAAACTAACTCAACTGTGTTTACTAAGAGACGAAGCCAGGAAAGACAAAGCCAAGGGGATTTCCGCTCAGCCCGTTTTACCCGTCTGGGAAGGGAAACCATCATTGCCAGAGGGGTAGAGATGGTATTTCAGTCAGGACAAAGGCGCTTCCAGGCGCTTGCAGGGGTTGATTTGGAAATCCAACGCGGCGATATCCAAATTTTAATGGGGCCGTCTGGGTCGGGAAAAACAACGCTGCTATCAATCTTAGCAGGTCTACTGACGCCCACAGCCGGACAAGTTTACGTACTTGGAGAAGAGATTACTACGATGTCTCGAACCAAGTTAGCACGCTTTAGGCGGGACAACATCGGCTTTATTTTTCAAAACTTTAACCTGTTTCCGGCACTGACAGCGGCAGAGAATGTTGAGGTCGTCTTAAATATTAAAGGGATTCGAGGGAGAAAAGCGCGTGTTCAGGCGCTGGCGCTGTTAGAACAGGTTGGGTTAGGCTTTCAAGTGCATCAAAAACCAGCTGATTTATCAGGAGGACAGAAACAGCGGGTGGCGATCGCACGCGCCTTAGCCGGTAGCCCCCAGATTATCATGGCAGATGAGCCAACTGCTGCCCTGGACTCCCATAGTGGGCATCAGGTGATTGAGTTACTGCGTCGGCTGGCGAAAGAAGGAGGCTGCACAGTATTAATGGTGACACACGACCCTCGAATTATCGATGTAGCTGATCGCGTGGCTTATCTGGAAGATGGAGTTTTAAGGAAGAGAAAAGAAGAACAGCCAAACGTCAATTCAGTTTCAGTAAAGTACAACCCTCTATCCCCTGACTCCTGAGTGCCAAACTATCTGAGTGCAAATCCCCACAACTTCGCCCCAAGACGCATCCGAACAAGAATTGCTATAAGTTTGATTTTTTCTAGCACCTAAGCAACTGGCTAAGATAAAGGAGTATTCGTCCTCTCCTTGAAACAGCTGATGACCTCAACTCTGCTCAAAACTCCTCCTCTCAATGCTCCAACGATAAAAACGTTGCCGAATGGTTTGACGATTGTGGCAGAGCAGATGCCTGTTGAAGCCGTAAACCTGAATGTTTGGCTGAATGTGGGTTCGGCAGTCGAATCCAATGATATCAACGGCATGGCTCACTTTCTCGAACACATGGTTTTCAAAGGAACACCGCGAATTCGCAGTGGTGAGTTTGAGCGGCTGATTGAAGAGCGAGGTGCAGTGACCAATGCTGCTACAAGCCAAGATTACACCCACTATTACATCACCACAGCTCCAAAAGATTTTGCTCAACTGGCACCGTTGCAACTGGATGTAGTTCTCAATCCCAGTATTCCTGATGACGCCTTTGAGCGGGAGCGGTTGGTGGTTTTGGAAGAAATCCGCCGTTCTGAAGATAATCCCAGCCGCCGCACCTTTCGACACGCGATGGAGACGGCGTTTGAACGGCTACCCTACCGCCGACAAGTGCTAGGACCGGCATCCGTCATTGAAAAATTGACGGCTCAGCAGATGCGGGACTTTCATGCTCAATGGTATCAACCCAGCGCCATGACGGCTGTAGCTGTAGGTAATTTGCCCGTTGAAAACTTAATTGAGATTGTGGAAGAAGGATTCCACCAGGCGCGACCCTCCTCAAACAACTTGTCTGTGCCTGACGCATTCTCCTATCATCCCCCATCCCAAAGCCAGAATTCCGACTCTATCACCTCTGAATCGGCGTTTTCTGAGATTGTCCGATACGATTACGTGGACGAAACATTACAACAAGCACGCCTAGTCATGGTTTGGCGAGTACCGGGGATAGTGCAGTTGGGTGAAACCTATGCCCTGGATGTTTTGGCGGCAATACTAGGACAGGGTCGTATGTCGCGCTTGGTCCGAGATTTGCGTGAAGAACGGCAACTGGTGACCCATATTGGCATCAGCAACATGACACAGCGGCTTCAGGGAGTATTCTACATTTCCGCGCAGTTGCCCCAGGAGAATTTGCCAGAGGTGGAAGACGCTATCCGGCAACACATC
The DNA here is from genome assembly GCA_036703055.1 of Waterburya sp. Taxonomy (GTDB): domain Bacteria; phylum Cyanobacteriota; class Cyanobacteriia; order Cyanobacteriales; family Coleofasciculaceae; genus DATNPV01. The sequence goes on along the minus strand of DATNPV010000212.1, from coordinate 25,141 downwards.
CGCCGTTTTCAAACCGAACTGGTGGCAGAAACGGACATTGATCGTATCCGCCGACAAGTAGCCAATCGATTTATTTTTGGTAATGAAAAACCAAGCGATCGCACCAGTTTATATGGGTATTACTATTCTCAGCTAGGCGATTTGGAGCCAGCACTGAGTTATCCCACAAGCATTCAATCGGTTGATGCCTTCAATATCCAAGCTGCTGCCCAGCAGTATCTTTGTGCCGATGCTTACGGGATCGTTACAGTTAAGCCAGCACAGATTTAAGATAGGCTGATCGGATCAGGGTAGGTTGATAATTCAGCCTGAAAACGAGTCGTTTAGCTCAACCCTCTCCGACAATCTAAAATCTAAAATCCGAAATTCCATGATGTGGACACAAATTGCTACCCATATCAGCCAAGTCACTGGTAAGCCGTTTGCAATCAAGAACCGTCAGTCTGTCGGTGGTGGCTGCATCAATCAGGGTTATGCGGTCAGTGGTGATACGGGAACTTATTTTGTTAAGCTCAACCAAGCGTCTCAAGCTGCCATGTTTGAGGCAGAGGCGCTTGGGCTAAAACAAATGCTGGCAACCAATACCATTCGAGTGCCACAACCCATCTCCTGTGGCATAGCCGGAGAGTCCGCCTACATCGTCATGGAGTGGTTGGCATTTGGGGGCAGCGGTAATACCCAAGCCTGGGAAGAGATGGGACGTCGGTTAGCCCAAATGCATCGAGCGAACCCGTCACAACCCAAACAAGAGTTAAACGTTGGCAAGTTGGAAATTCAAGGTTCTAACGTTCAACCTTCTAACCTACAACCTGCAACCCTATTTGGTTGGGATTTCAATAATACAATTGGTTCAACGCCACAAATTAACACTTGGACATCCGACTGGGCAGGATTTTTTACTGAACATCGCTTAGGCTATCAATTCCGGTTAGCGCGGCGTCGAGGGGGTCATTTTCCCCAGCAAGATCGATTACTGGCGATCGCGCCGAAGCTGCTTGCTCATCAGCCTCAACCGTCTCTAGTACATGGTGATTTGTGGAGTGGAAATGCAGCCATTACTAAGTCGGGAGAACCAGTAATTTTAGATCCAGCAACCTATGTAGGCGATCGCGAAGTAGATATCGCCATGACGGAACTCTTTGGCGGCTTCTGTGCAGCCTTCTATCGTGGCTATAATGAGGAGTGGCCTTTGGATGAAGGTTACAAGCAGCGGAAAACCCTTTACAACCTTTACCATATCCTCAATCACTTTAATCTTTTTGGCGGTGGCTACAGCTCACAAGCTAACCGCATGATTGAGCAAATTCTCAGTTCAGTGCAATGAAAAAACCGTAATTATTCAATCAATTAGTAGCAATAAATTATTAGCCCAGACCTTAGGGTCTGGGCCTTAATTTTATAAGCTGGTCAGCGATTTTTAAAGGATGTTCACCAAGGTAATGCTGACCAGCGGTTTTTAAAAGCAGTTTTGAACCGAGCTAAAGTAAGGCTTAAGCCTTATTGATTACTAAGATAGCGAGCTAAGGTGAAATTTTGGTGAAGAATCGCTCGTCTTAACAAATTAAAACAAAAAGGATGATAGAGGACTCATAACGAACTAATAAACCCAGACCTCATGGTCTGGGTCTAATATCAATTTGATATCTATAAGCTGACCAGCGGTCTTGAACAGACATTTTCACCCAGGAAACTGGTAAGCGGTTTTTAAAAGTTGAGTTTGTTTATATCTACCGACTTACTCCCCGTAACTTTACGTCCGTAATTATACGGTTTCACTGGGTAAATTTATAAATCTTCACATTCTTTTTAACCCATAAATTACGTAGTTACCTCGACGCTTTTGTTTTTAAAACATATCAAAATAATATGGAAATTTCTTAGTGGCCTGTTTTTCATCAGGAGCCTAACTAGAGGACTTGCATGAATCTTGAAGATATTGCTCGGAATTATATTGCTGCTCCTGCTTATGAATTATCTTCTTCTGTAGTCCAAAGTTTTCGCCAATTTATCATTGAGCTAGCGCAAGTTGAGCTGCAAGGAATAGATTTCCAGTATGTTGACTTTGACCCTTACTACAGAGGAACCGAGTTGTGTCTAGAAGATATCTACGCTGATTACCGTCAAGGAAAATTACTAATCAGCACTCAATTCAATAACTCAAAGTTGTTAGGTCCAGACGTCAATATGATTTTCCGATGCATTCATGAAATGCATCACCTAAAACTGAATGTAGGCTTTGGTTGGGACGGAGAGTATGCTACCGCTTGTCATATCATCTCGTTGACCAATAACTTTTTATTCAAGCAGATTCTCTTCAGTGAAACGATTGGTCAAGTGTCTGTGCGTCTTTATGCAGGAGAGTTTCCTGCACATCAAAAGGTTGTACTTTTCGAGCCAGAGATTTTGCATCAATTTGGAGTTGACTAAAAACCCCGCTCTGTATGTGAGCGGGGCAGAGAGATAGAGGAGAAATCCAAATTTTTTGCACAACACACCTAGAAGCGTTTTGTGCAAATTAGACGATAGAGGTGACGACTAGTGAGGTCACGATTAATAAACCAACGAACAGAGCTGCGGCTGCACCTTGAGCAGCGTAACGACGTTGCTCCCACACAGCAGGATACTCTGCATAGTAAAGACGGGCTGTTGGAGCGTAGTTGTTCAGGATGCCTTCTTCATTGACGGTGGTAATCATATTGTTTTTTTCTTTACGTTAACTTATGTAAATTAATGTAACAGAAGTTTTACACACTCGCAAGCGCTGTGCTATCGACTCTAGTTTGGCTGCTGATAAGCATTGCTTAACAAAAAGCCACAGCAGCCAATGACGGCATGGGGCGATCGCTCAGGTACTGTACGAGTGTTAGCGAACGTCTTGATGCTTTGGGTCAGTTAATTGTGTATTGTCGGCAACTTGGTAACATCTGGTCAGCCGAGTAAAGTTGGTTAAGCATTAGGTGGCAGAAAGTATGGAAAAACCAATTCGCATCCTGTTGCAGACCACGATCCCCTCAACAGAAGATGATTGGAGTATTGAGCGCTTCTCCTTATTAAGGGACTATCTAGCGTCTCTCAACGATGAAGTAGGTAACCCTTTGTGTGAAGTAACCGCGCGGAATCGGGAATCAGATGCTGACGGCAACGACCCGGTTTTGAGCCAACTTGATGATTCGGATTTCGACGAGCTGTGGCTGTTTGCCGTTGATGTCGGTGACGGACTCACGGAAAAAGACTGTGCGGGCATTAGTGCCTTTCATCAACGCGGCGGTGGTATCCTGGTCACTCGCGACCATCAGGATTTAGGCTGCTCTGTTTGCAAACTCGATAACCTTGGCGCGTACCACTTTTTCCAAACCCACAATCCCGACCCCGATGAGTCTCGGCGTTGCCTGGACGATATCTACACCAAAACCATTTCCTGGCCCAACTATCATTCTGGACGTAACGGCGACTATCAAACGATTACGACCGTTGAACCGATTCACGAACTCCTGAAAAATCCTGCCTCACCTTCTGGGCACATCGAATTTTTCCCGGCGCATCCCCATGAGGGTGCAGTGGGAGTCTCCGCCCAGGATGGGAATGCTCGTGTCATTGCGATGGGGAAAAGCCTAATCTCAAACCGCCCATTCAATCTTGCTGTAGCGGTTGAAAGCCTAAAAGATGCGCAGGGCAACACCTTAGGACGAGTTGTTGCAGAATCCACCTTCCACCATTTCTGTGATTACAACTGGGATACCACGATGGGATGTCCGAGTTTTGTCGAAGAACGTCCCGGCGATACGATGCAAACCGAACCTCGTGCCCTAGAAGACCTCAAAACCTATATCCGTAACATAGCGTTGTGGTTGGCTCCGTAATCGATTTTGGCTTTTAAATTAACTCTAAAGGTCAAAAGAATTGAGGATTTCGGGGATAAGATTCGCTAGATAGAAAGAAGACGTTCATCCAAACCACTACCAGGAGTCGATCATGACCAATGCCCCCAAAATCCTTGCCTTTGCTGGCAGTGCCCGCGAGGCTTCCTTTAACAAGCGTCTGGTGAACATTGCAGCAGAGGGAGCTAGAGCAGCAGGTGCAGAGGTAACAGTTGTAGACCTACGCGATTTGCCAATGCCGCTATATGACGGAGACTTGGAAGCTAAAGAGGGGATTCCGGAAAATGTTCGTAAGTTCAAGCAACTGATGATGGCGCACCAAGGGCTTTTGATTGCTGCACCGGAGTACAACAGCTCTATTACACCTCTACTCAAGAACGCAATTGATTGGGCATCTCGTCCACTGCCAGCAGAACCAATGCTTGCCTGTTTTAAAGATAAAGTCGCCGTTCTGATGAGTGCATCACCGGGAGCACTGGGGGGGTTGCGAGGATTGGTTCATGTTCGTTCAATTCTCAGTAATATCGGTGTTTTAGTGCTACCTGATCAAAAAGCGATTCCTAAGGCGTTCGAGGCATTTGATGCTTATGGCAAATTGAACGACCTCGAACAACAGGCAGCCGTTGAACAACTTGGCAGTAAGCTGGCAACCGTATTAGCGAAGTTAATCGTGTAATGGATGATGATAGGTTCAGTATGTTAGGAGTTGTGCTCTAAGCACACTCCTAATTTTTGACGTCTAACCTCTCGCCTCTAACCTCTTGTCTATGTCTAACTCTCCTTCTTCGACCCCCAACTCAGCCGAACGGAGCGCTAAAACTCGGCAGCTACTAGGCATGAAAGGTGCTGCCCCCGGTGAAACCTCGATTTGGAAAATTCGCCTCCAGTTGATGAAGCCGATTACCTGGATTCCCTTGATATGGGGTGTAGTCTGTGGTGCGGCGTCTTCAGGTGGATATAGCTGGACGTTGGAAGACATTCTCAAGGTAGCAACCTGTATGTTGCTTTCCGGTCCCCTGATGGCGGGTTATACCCAAACCTTGAATGACTTCTACGATCGCGAAATCGACGCCATTAACGAACCCTACCGCCCGATTCCCTCTGGTGCTATTTCCGTCCCTCAGGTTATCACTCAGATTTTGGTGCTACTGCTGGGTGGTATCGGCATTGCCTATACCTTGGATGTGTGGGCAGGTCATGAATTTCCCTCGCTCACCTGTTTAACCTTAGGCGGTGCCTTCGTGGCTTACATCTACTCTGCCCCACCTCTGAAGCTGAAAAAGAATGGCTGGCTGGGTAATTATGCTCTCGGTGCTAGCTACATCGCCCTACCTTGGTGGGCAGGTCATGCCTTGTTTGGCGACCTCAACTGGACAATCGTCGTTTTGACCCTGTTCTACAGCCTCGCGGGGTTAGGAATTGCTGTTGTTAATGACTTTAAGAGTGTAGAAGGCGATCGCCAACTCGGTCTCAAATCCCTACCCGTCATGTTTGGCATTGGTACAGCGGCTTGGATTTGCGTACTGATGATTGACCTGTTTCAAGCGGGAGTTGCAGGTTATTTAATTAGTGTCCATCAGAACCTCTACGCTACGATCTTGCTGCTGTTAATCATCCCGCAAATCACGTTTCAAGATATGTACTTTCTGCGTGACCCTTTAAAAAATGATGTGAAATATCAAGCGAGTGCTCAGCCGTTTCTAGTTCTAGGGATGCTAGTCGTCGGTTTAGCGCTAGGTCATGCAGGGATTTAAAGCGTTGAAGGTGGAAAGTGGACGGTTTTTTTGAGAACGTTTAAACCTTCTCACATTCAACCTTCAAGATTTGTTGAGCGATCGCCTCATCCTGTTGATGCTGTTGGTCAATTCACCAGGGGTTTGACCCCTCCCCGCCTCGGGATGGGCTTCCCGGCTCTCCCGATGCCCCCCAAGTCTAGAGGGAGTTAAATTCTGTTCCCCCCAAGCTTGGGGGGTTAGGGGGGCTACTGGGCCGATGAAAGCGTAAGTCCTGATTTTGCTAACTTGAGTGTTGCGTTAATTTATAAAGAAAATCAAATCACCTAGCCCTGAAGGGTTGGTTGCAATGTTCCCTATTTCCCAGCCTTGGCGTCGATGGAGTGTTCTTTTCTTAGCCAGTCTTGTCTTCGGCTGTGTCTTCCACAGTTGGTTACCAGGACAAGCCGCTCCCTCCGCCGCCGATGAGAGGCAATTGCTTGTATCTTCCCCAGCCCTGGTGCAACAGGGTATACAACGCTATCAAGCGGGAAAATTGACTGAAGCGATCGCACTATGGGAACAAGCGTTGCCGCAAATTGCCGAGGACAAACAACGGGCAATCCTTTACAGTAATTTAGCACTAGCCTATCGACAAATCGGTCAACTGGAACGAGCGATCGCGCAGTGGGAACAAGCCATTCAAATTTACCAGCGCCAAGGTGATCAGGTAGCACGTATCCAGTTGCCAAAACTGCTGACAGAGCAGGCACAAGCTTACAAAGAACTGGGACAGAATCTACGGGCAATTAAGATTTTGCACTCTGCCGTAGAACTGGCGAAGAAAAACTCAGACTGGCGAACCCAGGCAGCGACGTTGGGGGCGTTGGGCAATGCCTATTGGGCTGTAGGTGACTACGAACAGGCTCTCTTTGAACACCAGGCGAGTTTAAAAATTGCCCGTCAACTCAACACTCCAGACTACATTGCAACGTCCTTAAATAATTTAGGCAATCTGTACATGACGTGGGCACAGCGGTATCGCTATCAGGCAAATACAGCTCGGATTGAGGGTGATAGCCAAGAAAATGCTCGGTTAACTCAGTTGGCAGCACAACAGATGGCAGCCGCTCGCTCGGCATTAGAAGAAAGTCTGGGCGAAACTCAGGCAGTGGGCGGTATAACTCACCTCAAAGCGTTACTCAATCTCAATCGTCTACTAGAACAACTACCGCCGCCTGATTGGGTTGCTATTGCCAAGAACCGCGAACAGGCATTGGCACTCGTCGAAACTTTACCTGACTCGCGGGATAAAGCGTATGCTTTAATCAACCTGGCGCAGAGTTTTAGGCGCCAAGCGTCGGCAGAAAGTGGAGAGCGAAACAGAAGCGTTGCAACGGCTCCACTACTGCTCTCTAAGGCACTCAGCGTCGCGAGAAACATAGGGGATGGGCGGGCTGAATCATTTGCTCTAGGTAGTTTAGGGCAGATTTACCAGTTAGCCGGCCAAGATGAGGCGGCAATGGAGCTAACGCAACAAGCGCAATTGGCAGCAGGGCAAGCTAATGCGGCTGATAGTGCTTATCGCTGGCAGTGGCAAGCTGGGCGGTTGTTGAAGGCAGCGGGAAAGACAAAAGATGCGATCAGGTCTTACGAACAAGCGATCGCTTCTCTTCAGAGCATTCGTAGCAATCTGCTTGCCATCAACACAGACTTGCAATTTGACTTTCGCGACTCCGTTGAACCCGTCTATCGGGAACTGATGCAGCTGTTGTTAGAACCATCTGGCGTGATGAGTCAGGAGCAACAAAAAACAAAATTGAGTAAAGTCATCGACACTTTAGAATTACTCAAGTTAGCAGAACTGCAAAACTACTTTGGCAACGAGTGTGTAGAAGTAGCCCAGGCGGATGCGAAAAGTGAACTGAGTTTAGTGGATAGCAAAGCTGCAATTATTTACTCGGTTATTCTGCGCGATCGCACCGAAATGATTGTGCGTTTGCCCGATGGTTTATTAATGAACCATGCCGTGCCAATCCAGCAGGAGCAATTGCAGCAAGAAATTGACCAATTGCGCCAGCTGCTCGAAAAACGTTCAACAAACGAGTATTTACGACCTGCCCAAAACATCTATAACGCCTTGATTCATCCGTTGGAGGCTCAATTAGCCGCAGCCAAGGTCAAGACGCTAATCTTCATTCAAGATGATGGGCTGCGTCAAGTTCCAATGGCAGTGTTGCATGATGGACAGCAGTTTTTGATTCAAAAGTATGCGATCGCAACAACTCCCAGTTTGACACTTACCACTCGCACGACAGCTCCACAGCGCTATTCGGATGCCTTGATTCTGGGCTTAAGTGTCAAGCGTCCGCCCTTTGAAGCTTTGACGAATGTCCCTACTGAGGTGGCTGGTGTGCAAAAAATTCTGGGCGGCACCAAGCTTTTGGATCGTGACTTTACCCTGGCAAATCTGCAAGAGCAATTGCAAAACAAAAGTTACCCAGTTGTTCACATTGCAACTCATGGCAAATTTGGGGTAGATTCCGCGAGTACTTTTTTGTTGAGCTTCGACTCACGCATTACTCTTGAGCAAATTGATGAAGTTTTGCGTCAAGCGGCACTAGTGCGAAAGCAGTCGCGACGCCGCCAACAACCTGTAGAATTGCTAACCTTGAGTGCTTGTCAAACCGCAGCGGGCGACAACCGGGCGGCTTTGGGAATTGCTGGTGTAGCGGTTCGTGCAGGTGTTAAGAGTGCCCTTGCCAGCTTATGGAACATCAATGATGAAGCCACAGTGCCGCTGATAGAAGAGTTTTACACTCAGCTGGAACAACCCAATGTTACCAAAGCCGAGGCACTACAAAAGGCGCAGTTGAAGATGATTGCTAATTTGGAATACTCCCACCCAGCCGTTTGGTCGCCTTTTATCCTAATTGGCAATTGGCTGTAACGGTGGAAAAAGCGGCTGTTTTTATTACTATTGGGCTGAGTGCGTAATCTCATTTTACGTTTACTGCGCTACACATTAACCCCCCTAACCCCCCTGATCAAAGGGTAAACAAGAAAAGCATCTGTAGCAGGCTTTTAGTGAATAGGGATAAGCCCTGCCTTAATGAGGATGTAAAGACTAGTACATTGCAATATCGTGACCGTCGTGATGATTAGTTCATCGTTTTTTCAAAAATTTAGGTGAGCAGCCATGTTCAGCACACGCCTCACACTCGTGACTGTAGCTTTGTATTTGGGGTTTGCTATCAACGTTCCAGGACAAGCTCAAACGCAATCGAACTCTGCCTCAATCAGCAACAAGCTTGAGAATAGCTTCAGTCCGCCGTCTACAGACAAGCCGACTCCTGAGAATAGGCAAGGGGGTGCATCCAGGGGTCCTAAACTTGCTTCTGAGGGGCTTACTCCCCAAGAGCAACCCCCTACTAACAACTGTGTTCGTCGCGAGCGTTCTCCTGAGCAACTTGCCCCTAACAACTGTACTCCTAATAAAGTCGTTCCTAAGCCTTTAACTTCATCTCCAACAGACTTAACAAATTGGTGAATCGTATCGCAGTTGTCGAAGTGGCTTTCATAGATATGGGCATGACTACTACACTTTAGGTAGATAGATATTGACACTCGCAAATCCACACTAGGGGTGAAGTTGTGGGGGAAGAGATGTGGCACAGCAAGCGGAAGATGGGTACACTCAGTCAAAACCCCTAAGTCGAGTTAGACACTTGCCAATAGGGGAACCTTTAGAGAAGCTCACTATAAGTATTGCCGTCAACCAAGCAAAAAATAAAACGGCTTTTTTTTTACTTTTACTTTTTTATTGTTTACTTTCCCAAGGTCGAGCATTTGCTCAGTTAACGCCGGATACTACTCTAGGTAGCGAAAGTTCCCTCATTACTCCTAGCGTCCTCATCAATAATCAATCTGCGGATCGTATTGATGGTGGAGCGTCTAGAGGGGTTAACCTATTCCATAGTTTTTTGGACTTTAATCTCAACTCCGGACAACGAGTTTATTTTGCCTCACCGACTGGAATTGAAAATATTATTACGCGGGTGACTGGGGCTAATCCATCCAATATTTTAGGAACGCTCGGTGTTAATGGCTCTGCCAATTTATTCCTGATTAATCCGAATGGCATCTTTTTTGGACCCAATGCCCTTCTCGATGTGAAGGGTTCTTTTTTCGCAAGTACGGCTAGTAGCGTAGTCTTTCCTAATGGCTATCAGTTCAGTGCTACCACACCTCAAAGCCCTCCACTACTAACAGTAAGCGTTCCCTTGGGAGTGCAATTCGGAGCAACAGCTGAACCTGTACAGGTGCAGGGGTCGAGGCTACAGGTGCCGTCTGGCAGAACCTTGGGCTTGCTGGGAGGTGACGTGACGCTGCAAGGAGGCACAGTTGCGGCATCTCGCGGACGAATTGAGCTAGGTAGCGTTGCTGGCAATAGTTTTGTGAGTCTCAAGCCCATTGGAACTAACTGGCAGCTAGGCTATGAGGGCGTGCAGAACTTTCAAGACATACAACTATCGAATAAGGCGGTGGCAAATGCCACTGGTGAAGGGGGGGGTGATATCCAAGTTTGGGCGCGATCGCTACGACTCGGTGGAGAATCACGCGTTGAAGCCTTGACTCTGGGTTCACAACCGGGAGGGAACATCACTGTCAACGTCTCCAATTCAGTAGAACTGACGGGAACCGGAACAAGAAATTATCTACAGGATATAAGTTTGTTTCTCACGGGACAAGTTAGACCTGCTAACTTACGCAACGGCTTGTTTAGCCTAAGCTATGGTTCGGGCACGGCTGGAAACGTGGTCATTAATACACCCTCGTTCATTGCCCGTAATGGCGCGATTGTTGCTACTTCTACTGTTGCCACTTCTGGGCAGCGTTCGGGGCGGGGTGGAGATTTAACCGTAAACGCCTGGAATAACCTCGAACTAACGGCTTCTGCCTTAATTACGGGTAGTGGGCTGGGGAATAGCGGGAATGCTGGAAACTTAGCGGCTAATACAGGACAATTGCTAGTGCGCGACTATGGTGTCTTGGCAACAGTTACGCTGGGAGCAGGCCGGGGTGGAGATTTAACGGTAAATGCCTATGAGTCAGTGGAACTGCTTGGCACCAATCCAATTTTGCTTTTGCCCTCCGATCCTCGTAGTCGCTTTATCACTGGTTTGTTTAGTACAACCTTCGGAACTGGAGATGCCGGAGATGTACAGGTGACGACGCCGCGCTTATCAGTACGGGATGGGGCTGCGATCGGGGCTAGTACCATTAATCGGGGGAATGGCGGAAATATTAAGGTGACGGCTTCTGATACGGTGGAATTAATCGGCAAGTCTCCTGATGGTCAGGCTCAAAGTGCTTTGGCAGCTACGGCTGAGGTAGGTTCGACAGGCCAAGGGGGCAACTTGAGTGTACAAACCGGACAATTGATGCTTCAGAATGAGGGAAGACTCAGTGTCCGCAGTCGAGGAGTAGGGTATGTAAGCAAACAGAACGGTAACCTGGAGGTTGTAGCTGACTCGATCCGCCTGGACAACCAAGGCAGCATCGCCGCCGCGACAACGGTAGCAGGCGAAGGTGGGAATATTAAGCTGCAAACCCAGTCTTTGCAACTGCGACACAACAGTATCATCAACGCTGAAGGGGGTGAACGCGGCAATGGTGGCAATATCACGATTGACACTGGCACTATAGCCGCCCTGGAAAACAGCGAAATTACCGCTAGTGCCTTCCAGGGTGCTGGGGGGAGTATTAAAATCAATACCCAAGGTTTATTTGTCGATCCAACGAGTAAAATCACAGCCAGTTCTACCCTGGGAATTAGCGGCGTTGTAGATATCAATACTCAAATCAATAGCGCTGAATCCTTACTGCCACCGCTGGAAGAGACATTTGTCAGTACTGAGCAAATCGTTGCTGATAGCTGTCTGGGGCATCGTAATTATAAAGCTGGCAGCTTCACGGTTACGGGAACGGGTGGGTTACCAGCGACACCGTATGGTGCCTTTACGGATTCCTATCCTGTAACTGAGGTGGAGCAGATTGCCAGTAACAGCACAGCTAGTCATCCGCAAAGTAAACTGACGACTGAGGAACTCTCCAGAAATCGTAGCGTCCTGCAAGAAGCACAAGGGTGGTTTGTTACGGCTGATGGACATGTCGTTCTTGGTACTATCCCACAGTTGCAGGCTCTTGCTAAGGCAGAAGACTTAGTTTGCCACTTTAAGGAAGTAGGAAGTAGGCAGTAGGAAAAAGGAAAACGCTAAAAGTCAAAGGGCAAACCGTAAAGTTTTTCCGGCTGCTTCTTTACTTTGGTGGTAGAAAATGTTATGCAAACAAAGCGACTGAGACAGAGAATTTGGCAGTGGCGTGGAGTTGGAATTGGGGCTACCAGTATGGCTGCCATCGTCATGACTCTGCGCCTTACGGGACTATTGCAGTCATGGGAGTGGGCTGCGCTCGATCAATTTTTTCGCTGGCGTCCAGCTGAACCAACATCGAAGCACATTTTGATTGTTGGCATTCACGAGTCAGATATTCGTCATGTCGGGCAATGGCCTGCTACGGATGCCGTTCTAGCTAAGATGCTGGAGAAGCTGAGAGCCAAACAGCCAACAGCGATTGGTCTTGACCTTTATCGCGATTTGTCGGTAAAGCCGGGTACCCAGGCTTTGACAAAAGTCTTTAAGTCCACACCCAATCTCATTGGAATTGAAAAAAAAGTTGCCAATACCAAAAGTAATGCTGTCGCACCACCGCCGGTGTTGAAGCAGTTAGATCAAGTGGGAGCAAATGACGTCTTGCCGGATGCGGATGGCAAAATTCGGCGCGGCTTGCTGTTTTTGACACCGAAGGATGAACCTCCTTTACCAAGCTTAGCTTTGAAATTGGCTTTGATTGATCTAGAAGCGAAAGGCATTACCCCAACCGCCGATACCAACGGCTTTATGAAGTTGGGCAAGACCGTATTTATTCCTTTCGAGGAAAATGATGGCGGTTATGTACGAGCGGATGCGGGAGGGTATCAAATCTTGTTAAATTTCAACAAGGCTCCGGCTTTTGATAGCGTCTCGATGACGGATATTCTAGAAGACCGAGTCCCGAACTCTTTAGTGCGCGATCGCATTGTCTTAATTGGCCCGGTTGCCCCCAGCTTAAATGATTTCTTCTACACTCCCTTAGTCACATCTCCTGAACAAACTTCTGGTGTAGAACTTCAAGCCCATCTTACTGCAATAATTTTGAATGCAGCACAACAAGGACGTCCGTTACTTCAGACGTGGTCGGAACCTGTAGAAGTTTTGTGGATTTTCGTCTGGTCTGGCATCGGTGCAGCATTAACTTGGGTAGTTCGTTTTAAAGGCTATAAAAACTACTCTCTGTTACAAACCGCTATTGGCTTGATGGTAGCGGCGCTTGGGCTAAGCTACGTTTCGTATCTCTTTTTCCTCAACAGCTGGTGGATTCCGGTGGTGCCATCCCTCATCGCTCTCATCGGATCTGCAATTGTTCTTCTAGGTTACATTGTTCAGTTAGAACGCCAAGATCGCATCACCGTAATGAATTTATTTGGGCGTCATGTGAGTCCGGCAATCGCCAAAACCATTTGGCGCAATCGCCGCCAAATCCTGAAACAAGGACGGCTCTTAGGGCGTCAGATGACAGCAACAGTACTCTTTGCAGACCTCAAAGGGTTTACGACGATTGCCGAGAAAACCGAACCAGAGACGCTGATGTGTTGGCTCAACGAGTATATGAGTGCGATGGTTGGGGTGGTTCAGTCGCATGGTGGCATTGTCGATAAGTTTATTGGGGATGCCATCATGGCCGTTTTCGGCGTCCCAATTCCGCGTACTACACCCGAAGAAATTGCCCAGGATGCGATCGCAGCCGTTCGTTGTGCCCAAGGCATGGCATCTACGCTTAAGGCTCTCAACCAGCAATGGCGAATTAAAGGACGCCCCACGGCGGCTATGCGAGTCGGGATTGCTACTGGTACAGTTGTCACCGGCAGCCTCGGCAGCGCCCAAAGACTCGACTACACCACGATTGGAGATAGCGTGAATGTGGCAGCACGCTTAGAAAGTTATGACAAATCCATTGACGGCGGTATTTGCCGCATCTTGCTTAACAAAGACACTTATCAGCATATCCGAGGAAAATTTCCCACCAAGTTTATTGGAGAGGGACAGCTAAAGGGACGTAAGCAGCCTACAAAAATCTATCAAGTCTTGTTCTAATCACTTAATAAAACTTGACCTCTCTTTTCTATCTAAATAGAGAGGGAGTCTGTCTCATAGTTACTTATTCTAAATAGAATAATAAAAAAATATGAAGGGTAAAACATAAAAGGGAAAAAGATTTAATACTTTCCGAATAGAGGTTAATATTCAATACAAAGCAATCGATTAGTACACGCTATTTCTGATTCATTTAAATCTCTTTTCAAATCAGGAAGCATAGCTTCAATTTCACACTTCATCCTTTAATAGTAGCTTCTTATTCTGGCTACGAAACAATATCAAAATTCAGCCATTCAGGGCGCTCTACGGATAACAAAAATCTTTAAAACATTGCGCCTATTACTATGCTGAGTTCTCGCCTGTTACTGAGTGTGGTCACAGTTACGGCATCTGTATTCTTGATGCCCGTAACCCGTTGGGTAGATGGTTTTCCGTATCAGACTTTTGCAATTTCTGCTTTAGCCAGCTCTCCTGAACAAACACAATCAACTTTTAACTATATTCCCCCCTATCGTGGAACACCCAGACGAACTCAAGGAACTGGTTCACGAGGTGACGATGAGCTGGAATCCGTGACACTGAAGCTATTAGTTCCCAGCAATCATACCGGACAAACGGTATCCGGTCATCCCACCTTTTACTGGTACGTCTCAGAAGTACCAACGGAAACCGTAGAATTTTCTTTAGTAGAATCAGAGGTTGCTCAACCAATTTTTGTGCAACAGATACGGCTACAAAAGCCTGGAATTGTTCGGATGGAAATGCCGGAAAATTTGCCACAACTGGTTCCGGGTAAAGAATATCGCTGGTCTGTCACGTTAATCGATAATGCTAATCAGCCTTCTAGTGATACCTTTGCTCAAAGCTGGATTAAGCGTGTACCAGAAACACCTGAACTTAAGCAACAACTAGCAGCTACGAAAACTGATCGCGATCGCGCCTCAGTCTATGCTAAAGCTGGGCTCTGGTACGATACCATCAGCACGCTTATAAAGGCTCAAGCTGCCAACCCCAGCGACTCTTCTGTGCATGATGATTTCGTAGAACTACTCGATCAGGCGGGACTGACAGAAATAGCAGCCCAAGAGGCAAGCCTTGCTAGAAAATAGGGTTTTAGATTTTTCTCGTAGGAGTTAGAATTTATGGCAAATTCTGACCGATAACCACACCTTTAGGAACGTCGGATATTGAAGCAACACCAATCTTGACGCTTCCAGAGTGCCGCAACAATCCAGTTGTATTGTTCCAAGGTGTCGGCAATGGGTTTAGCCTGATCTAACAAAATTCCACTCAGAATACCCCAACTTGTGGACGTTGTGATGGAGGTCATTGCCGGGATTAAATCGATAATCACTTCTGCCAGAATATTACAGAGAATCCCCTCCACCGGTTGGCCCCCCGTTAGCTTGGGGATTTGGTCAATACTACCCTTCGCCACCACCATGCGCTGCGCACTAATCTGATTCAGCTCACGGTTGCTGCGAGCTGCACGCACCGCTAAGGGGTCAGTATCCACCGCATAGACTTTTTTAGCTCCTAACAAAACTGCCCCAATCGAGAGAATACCGGAGCCACAACCAATGTCCGCCACGAGTATCTCGCTGTTGCCATTTCCTAAGCGCATTTCTAATGCTTCTAGGCACAGTTGAGTGGTTGGGTGGTTACCCGTGCCAAAGGCGGCGCCAGGGTCCAAGCGTAAAAGCTTACGTTCTGATGTTTGGGTGACTGGCAACCAAGCTGGGTAGATTAAAAAGTAATCGCCAATTTCTTGGGGTTCCCAGTACTGCTTCCAACTGCTCGACCAGTCTTCTTCATCAATCAGCTTCCACTGAGTCACCGGTAGGGGCAACCCGACTGTAAGAGCATCCTGACACAGCCACAGAGACAGCGCTGCCAAATCCAGCAGCTCCGCCTGCATTTGCGGCAAGTGAGCCCGCACAAGTAGAGAGTGCCCCTTGACCTCAGAAGACATACCGCGACAGCCAAACTTGTCCAGCCGCCAAAAGATTAAATCTTCTAGGCCGGAGTCACAGAGAATTTGAATTTCCCACCAGCTGTTTGCCATACAATTTTAGATTTCAGATTTTAGATTTTAGATTGCCGCCTGCTGTTTTAGGAATCAAAATCTGCTGAATCTCACCAGCTTGATCCAAAATCCAAAATCTAGGGCGCTCATTAAGGTCGGAGTAGACCGATGGTCTTTTAGCCATCGGGAAGACCTCAGA
Organism: Waterburya sp.; assembly: GCA_036703055.1. GTDB lineage: Bacteria > Cyanobacteriota > Cyanobacteriia > Cyanobacteriales > Coleofasciculaceae > DATNPV01. The sequence goes on along the minus strand of DATNPV010000212.1, from coordinate 9,068 downwards.
CCCGGACTTCGTTCCGCTACGCTAACGCGCCCCAAAATCCAAAATCTATCACAGAGTTACCGTATAAGCATCCCGAATTCCCGGAACTTTGGTAATCTCCTCCAAAACCCCCTCCGGTAGAGGGTCATCAATACTCAACACCATCACTGCATCGCCCCGCACAATTTTGCGACCGACCTGCATACTGGCAATGTTGACATTAAAACTGCCCAGCAGCGAACCAATTTTTCCAATAATTCCCGGCATGTCACGGTGTAGCGTAAACACCATGTAACGATTGGGAGGAACATTAACTGGAAACTCATCAATGCTGGTAATGTGAATTTCCCCATCGCCCAACAAAGCACCCGTTACGGAATGCTCACCCAGCGTACCGATTGCCGATAACTGTAGCGACCCTCCTGAATAGTCTCGAACTGAGGCATCCCGCGTTTCAATCACGCGAATCCCCCGCTCTTTGGCCTCAATACTAGCATTCACATAGTTCACCCGCTCCCGCAGGGCTTTGGACAGTAAGCCTTTGAGTGAGGCAACAACTAAGGGCTGACTGTTATTCGTCGCCAATTCACCTTGTAAGCGGACATTCAACATCTCGATGCGTCCCCCCGCCAACTGACCTACCAAGTTGCCCAACGTTTCTGCTAGCTGCATGTAAGGTCTGAGTTCTTCGAGAACATTGGGTGAGAGTCCTGGAATATTAACGGCTGAGCGTGCGGGTAAACCTAACAGAACGTCCCGAATTTGTTCAGCCACATCAATTGCCACATTAACTTGCGCTTCGGCTGTGGAGGCCCCTAGATGAGGAGTCAGGATAATTTCTTTCCCGATTGACAATAGCGGCGAGTCTCCCAATGGTTCCGACTCGAACACATCCAACGCCGCCCCGGCAATCTGACCAGCTCTCAACGCGTCGTAGAGCGCTTGTTCGTCCACAATGCCACCTCTGGCACAGTTGATCACTCTGGCAGTGGGCTTCATCTTCGCCAACGCTTCCGCATCAATTAAATGCGTTGTTTCTGGCGTCTTCGGCATGTGCAGGGTGATGTAATCCGACTCCCGCAACAGCACATCGAGTTCGACGATACGGCATCCCAACTGTTCAGCCCGTTCCATGGAAATAAAGGGGTCATAGGCCAGTAATCTCATGCCCATTGCTCGTGCCACATTGGCGACATGGGAGCCAATCTTCCCTAAGCCAACGACGCCCAGAGTCTTCTTGTAAACTTCTGCCCCAATAAAGCTCTTGCGATCCCACTGATGGCTTTTCACCGATTGATTGGCATCTGGGATGTGGCGCGAAAGAGCCAGCATCATGGCAAGGGCATGTTCTGCGGCGGCGATTGTGTTCCCTTCTGGGGAGTTTACAACTACAATGCCCTGACGGGTTGCGGCGGGGACATCCACGTTATCCACCCCAACACCAGCCCGTCCAATAATTTTCAGTTGCTTACCTGCCTCAATGATTTCTTTGGTCACACGAGTACCAGAGCGAATCATTAAGGCATCATATTCTGGGATAATCGCAACTAGCTCCTCAGGCGTGAGATTAGTTTTGACATCGACTTGAGCTACCTGAGAGAGGATATCAATTCCAGTTTGGTCAATTGGGTCGGAGACGAGAACCTTAGACATTACCAGCAGAGGGAGGAACGTGGGTTACACACAGGGTACACTGCTATTTTTATGAGCGAACCTTACCTGAGCAAGGAACACTACAGACAACAGCTAAAACATAGCAGTCTATATAAATCGGAGTCTGTTGACACACTCATGAAACTTCCCCACAAACAGGAAAGTTTGCCATAGAAGGTAATTTTAACCATAAAGTTGTAATTACATTGCTAATTTATCCAAAAGTTTTTAAGTTTACAGCTCTCTTACTGGAGAACACATATTGAAACCCTTTTCAAGGGCTGGGCGAAAAAAACTCTGATTCGGCTCAAGGCTGTGGAGTGAGCAGCACTGTTATTTTAAGATTCAAAAGCGGAATTGTCTTGAATATGTTGATAAAGCAATGAACTATCTAATCGCCGTACTAAAAGACCGTATTGAGGCAGAAGAAGCGTACTCTGCCTTAGAACGAGAAGGCTTACCAATGGATAAAGTCTCTATTCTGGGTAAAGGGTACAAAAATGCTGATGAGTTTGGTCTAATTAACCCCAACATAGAGGCAAAGAAGCAGGCAAAGCGACTGGCATACTGGACAATTCCGTTTGGATTTATAGCGGGTTTTGCTTTTAATGCACAAACCGGGATACAAATCGTTGAATGGACAGGTAGCTTGGGAAATCACATCATTGGCGGACTCTTTGGTGCGATCGCGGGTGCAATGGGTAGCTTTTTTGTCGGCGGCGGCGCTGGTTTGGTATTCAGTAGTGGTGATGCCCTACCCTACCGAAACCGACTCGATGAAGGCAAATACCTAATTGTTGTTCAAGGTCCGGAGACTTTGACCCTACAGGCTACCCGAATTCTCCGCCAATTCGAGCCGGAGAGTATTCAAGGCTACATTGACCCTGCTAGTGTTTAACTGTATTAAAAATTAAGCCTTGGAACTGATTGCTTACTGCCAGGAAGTAGCATAAGCGGTGATTCCAATTAGCCGCTCTTTTTTGTCGGCATCTGAATTTTGATGCCGACTTTCGCTCAGGTTTTCATCATGCACATTTGGCTGATTCTTTCTGGAGTTGCACTTCTGGGCTTTACAGCCCTGGACGTACTTTGGACAACGCTTGCTGTAGGCAGTGGCGGTGGGCCTCTAACAAGTCGGCTCTGTAGTGTATTGTGGAAAGTCGTTTTGCATCAACGTCACTGTAGAAGACGACACCATCTCCTAACAATTGCCGCCTACATCATAATCTTGCTACCTACGTTAATCTGGATATTTCTAACCCTTGTCGGTTGGGTATTGATTTTCAGCGTCAGTCGTGACTCGCTGATTTCCTCCGACACTAATCAGCCAGCTGACCTGTGGAACAGAATTTACTTCATCGGATATACCTTAGTCACGCTGGGTTTGGGAGACTACAGACCTCAAGGCCCTATCTGGCAATTGGCAACAGTACTGGCGGCAGGCAGTGGATTCTTTCTAGTCACCCTAGCCATTACTTACCTAGTCGCCATCGCTGTAGCCGTAACACAAAAGCGCCAACTGGCTATTTACATCTCCTGCTTGGGCAGAACCGCCGAAGAAATCCTCACGATGGCTTGGAACGGAAAAGATTTTGGAACGCTAACGCAACATTTAGTGTCACTGGCTCCGATGATAGTGTTATATGGACAAAACTATTTAGCCTATCCTGTAATTCATTACTTTCACAGCCTTGAACGGCATACAGCAGCAGAAATTAGCATAGTTATTCTTGATGAGGCGCTGACGCTGCTCGAAGCTGGAGTCAAGCCGGAATATCGGCCCGATTCATCTGCCTGTTATGTAACCCGTAAAGCGATATCAGAATTTTTGGATATGCTCAAAGCCGCTTTTATTAAACCCGCTGCAATCACACCGCCCCTGCCCAATCTCGATGATCTCCGTGCTAAAGGCATTCCGACGGTGAGCGATGAAGACTTCCAGGTAGCAGTCAGTAAGTTGGATAAACGACGGCGGCTCCTCTTAGCCTTGGTTAAAAGCGATGGTTGGCCTTGGAAAACTGTGGTGAATCCTTATCGTTAGATGAGTCAAAGGGAAGAACTATCAATTCCCAAATCTCAATATCCTGTAAGCAAGTAGACAACTAAGGCGATGTTATAAGGAAGGCGCAGGTAGAATCAAGGAAAGTGTAGTGTAGAAGCGATCGCGAATGCTGCCTAGAGAAGAGCTGCTCAAAGGAGTTGAAAATCGAGATAGTGTTGCCCGTGTCATTGATCTGGCTGAACAGGCCATCAAAACATGGGAAGTAGTCTATACAGATTTTCTCTCGCCGCCAGTCGTGGCAGAAGTCCAGCAGCAGTTTGTTCGGTTGACAGAAGTTCAATTACTGGCTTGGGGCGGCTATCCGCAGGCAGAACGGCAACGGTTGGCGCTTGCTCGCGCAGAATTGCCCCTTGACCCGTCTCAAGTAGCGGTAGCCGCATTGGATATTGCAGGCAACTTTTTGTTTGACCCAGCAAGCCACCGAGATTTTCTAGGAGCCATTTTGGGAACTGGTGTAATTCGAGAGAAAATCGGTGACATTATTGTCTTGGGAGAACGAGGCGGTCAAGTGATTGTAGTTCCCGAAATGATCGAGTTTCTGGAGACGCAGCTCACTCAAGTGCGTTCTGTACCTGTGAAAGCGCAACGCATTGACTTGAGTGAACTAAAAATTCGAGAACCGAAGAAAAAAGAGATGACTACGGTAGAGGCATCCATGCGTCTGGATGCGGTCGCCTCCGCAGGTTTTGGTGTCTCTCGTAGTAAAATGGCTGACTTAATTACAGCCGGTGATGTCCGGGTGAATTGGAAAGATGTGAGCCAAGCTAGCCATATCGTTAAGTCAGGAGACTTAATTGCCATTCGTGGTAAAGGGCGCTTAGAAGTTGGGGAAGTCGCTGTCACCAAAAAAGACCGATACCGCGTCCAACTCACACGTTTTATGTAAAGTAGGTTTCTTGACACTCTGTTGGCCATTTAAAGCACAACAGCTTACCACCTTTGTCAGCCAACAGAGACTGAAAACGGTGTACTGGCAACCCAAGCTTCTACGTATTTGCTTTGATTGATAGCCGACGCATCGGAATTTCAATCACGAACTCTGTCCCTTGACCTTGTTTGGAATTGCACTTCAACTGACCGTTATGTTTGCACACCACAATCTGGTAGCTGATGGACAACCCCAAACCAGTACCTTTGCCCACAGGTTTCGTTGTAAAAAATGGCTTAAATAGCTTCTGCCTGACTTCCTCAGTCATGCCGGGGCCATTGTCAGCAATGTGAATGACAATTTTGTAACTAGAGATCGCTTCTGTGCGAATGTAAATTCTATTGGGGTTTGCTTTAATCTCTGCTTCAGTTCGCGATAAATTGTAGTCATCCAAGGCATCGATCGCATTAGCCAAGATATTCATAAACACCTGGTTGAGCTGTCCGGGATAGCACTCTACCAATGGCAAGTCTCCGTAGTCTGTGACCACTTCAATCTCTGGATAGCTGTCGTTAGCTTTCAGCCGATGTTTGAGAATAATCAGGGTGCTGTTGATGCCCTCATGAATGTCAAACAACTCTAGCGCTGAGGTGTCAGCGCGAACAAAAGTTCTCATTGATTTGCAGATAGAATCGAGCCGTTCCGTTCCCTCTCTCATCGAGTTGAGAAGTTTGGGCAAGTCTTCTAAGACAAAGTCCAATTCAACGGCTTCGATTGTTGCTTGGATTCTTGGTATATTTTCGACGCAGTATTGCCGATAAAGATTTAAGACGCTAATCAGGTCTTGAAAGTAGTTTTGAGCATGTTCGACATTCCCTAAAATAAAGGTGACCGGATTATTAATTTCGTGGGCAATTCCAGCGACGAGTTCGCCAATACTTGCCAATTTCTCGCTTTGAATCAGTTGGGTTTGCGCTTGTTGGAGTTGAGCTACGTCGGCTCGGGTTCGCTGCACTGACTCCAAGCTTCGTTGCAGCGTAAGTTCTAAATCATTAAAGTCTATTGGCTTGGTTAAGAAGTCGAACGCCCCTCGGTTCATTGCTGTTCTGATGTTAGCTAAATCCCCATAGGCGGACACGACAACTGCTTTGAGCGTGGAGTCCTTTTCTTTAAGGTGACCCAGCAGGTCTAACCCGTCCATTTCTGGCATGTTGATATCCGTTAACACCACTCCAATCTGGGGGTCGCTTTCCAGTTTTTCCAGGGCTTGCCTACCATTGCTAGCGAACGAAAATACTAATTCGTTACTGCGAATTTTTTGCCGGAAGTGCTGTTGAATTACATATTCTAAGAGGGGCTCGTCATCGACTACGAGGATTTTAGCTGTCATACAGTGGAGTCAAGCCTGTTTATTAACCACATAGCATAACTTCATAAGCCTGCACATTGACGGGCACGCACGGCACGTTCCCGCGCCTTTACTAAAATTTCTTTTTCATCCACTGTTGTAATACCTCTGTCTTGCATCACAATTCGTCCATCAATAATGACGGTTTTGACGTCCGAACCCCTAGCCGAGTAAACGAGGGTAGCAATAGGATCGTGCATTGGGGTGAGGTGAGGGACTTCAGTGTCGATCAAGATGAGGTCAGCTAAGAATCCTGGCTGAATTGAACCCAACGACGACCCCATCCCGATCGCTCGTGCACCACCTCTAGTTGCCATCGAAAATACATCTTTAGCAATCAGTGAGCCTGGTTGAAGGGTTACGACTTTTTGCAGCAACGCCGCATCCTTCATCACTTGAATCATGTCTTGCGTATTGTTGCAAGCTGGTCCGTCGCAGGCGAGACCAATATTAATTCCTGCCGATCGCAGTTTTGAAATCGGTGCCACCCCGGCAGCTAGCAGCATGTTACTGGTGGGGTCGTGGATAACATGGGAACCCGTTTCGGCAATTAACCCAATATCATGGTCTGAAAGATGGACGCAATGGTTGAGCATGGTGCGATCGCCCAGTACACCCAGATCGGCTAGCATCTCAACGTTGCTTTTCCCTGTACGCTGCCGCACCAAGTCGTTGTATTCAGGGGTTTCTGCGGTGTGAAGGTGCATGATGACGTTGTTTTCTTGAGATAGCTGGACGGCATCCTCAAAGGCATCAGCACTGGCTCCCCAAGGAACTAAAGGGCCAATTCCCACGCGAGTTCGGGCATGGTTTTTCCAATGGCGAATCAGGCGTTCTGAACGTTTAATGATGTTGTGTCTGGTTTCAAGAAATGCGTCGTCAAGAAATGACTCATCGTTGCTACAACGGAAAAAAATGGAGCGGATACCCGTGCGATCGAGGCTAGCGACAGAGACTTCATCCACACCATCGGCATAGTGAGGGCTGAAAAATACTTCACAAATCGTTGTGTTACCCGCTTTGATGTTTTCGATCGCCCCCAACTCCATGCTTAATGCATAGTCTTCTGTTTGGAGCGTCCGCATCAGCGGAATTTGGGCATCTGAGAGCCAATGAAGTAAAGAGCGATCACTGCCCAAGGAGCGCCCGTAAATCATGCATAAATGAGTATGGGCATTGATAAAACCGGGGCAAACCAGCGAGCCTGAAGCATTGATCGATTGGTCACAGTCAGATGCCGTTGGTTGACCGCTTCCTACCTCTACAATTATGTTCCCATCAACCAGGATGTAGCCATTCTCAATAACACTATTATCATCATCGCTGGTAAGAATCGTACCCCCTGAAATTAGCAGTCTTGACATTTAAACATTCCCCATCACTCGTCGAGCCTTTTGCTCAGAAAATAATAACTCTAATAGCTAAGATGTCGTGCCTACCACTTGCCTATCGAAATGGACGGGTAATAGAGAATAGGTAATAGGGAGATGGAAAACGTCATAGACAAAGAAATCTACCAATCACACCGATCCTCGTATCAGTGAGGCACATCTAACTTTCTTGCCAATTCCCCTTTCCCTTTCTCCTTTCCCCTTTCCTATTTCCCATTACTGATTATCAAATTTTTTGGCAAAGTAATAAAAAATTCGGTATAGACTCCAGGTTCGCTTTGCACCTCCAGCGTGCCTTGGTGCTGTCCAACAATAATGTCGTGAGTTAAAGATAAACCCAAACCCGTTCCCTGTCCAGTTGGCTTGGTGGTAAAGAAAGGATGGAAGATTTTCTCTCGAATTTCTGGTGCTATTCCAGTACCGTTATCGCAAATACGAATTTCGGCAACTGCGTTTTGATTTTTGGTCGTGACGCTAACTAGTGGGGTGAAGGAGCCATCGCTCTGTTTGTGCTTAGCCATAGCAGCGTAGCAGGCGTTATCAACAATATTAATAATGGCGCGACTGAAGTCAGAGGGAAATAATTCGAGTTGACCGATTGCATCGTCGCAGTTAAGTCTTAGGGTGAGATTAATCTCACTATCTCGATTTCGCTGGCTATGATACGCTAACTGGACAGCTTGAGTAACGAGGGCGTTGAAGTCGGTTGTTTGACGCTGGCTTCTATTAGAGCGAACGTGCAGCAGCATACTCTGAATAATACCGTTGGCTCTTTGACCTTGCTGGTGAATTTCACCAACGTTTCGTTTTAGGTAAGTTAGGATTTCCTGAATAGCGTCTGTAGATGCCCCTTCTCGGCGTTCAATTTGACTGTTTAGTAAGTTGCACAGTTCAGCCGTTAATCCCTCAGATAGAGCGGCGAGGGAGGTGACGAAGTTAAGAGGATTGCGAATTTCGTGGGCAATTCCTGCGGTTAGCGTGCCCAGAGAAGCAAGTTTCTCTTGGGCGACGATCTGTTTTTGGGCGGTTCTCAGTTCGAGGAGTGTCTGTTCTAACTGGCGATTTTTCTCTTGTAATTCTTGGGTGCGTTCTTCGACTTTGGCTTCCAATGTGTGGGAATACTCTTCTAGTTGCACTCTGGCTACTTCGAGCTGCAAATTGGCTGTCTCTAAGTTGTTATACAACCGAGCATTTTCTAAGGAAATAGCAGCTTGGGAGGTGAGAATGTTTAGGAGTTCGATGCGATTGCTTGTAAATGCACCCACGCATTGATTATTTTCTAAATAAAGAATACCAAGCAGCTTACCTTGTTTGACAATCGGGAAACACAGAATCGATTTCGGCTGATTTGTGACAATGTAAGAATCAGTGGCAAAAATTGAGTTTATCGCTGCCTCATTTACAACTAGATTCTGTTGAGTTCTTTCAACATAGTTGATAATGGCAGATGGAATATTGGGATTGTTCTTAACTGGAATAGATTGTAGCACCATCACCTGTTCAACATCAATGGCTCCTGCCGCTTCGATGACCAACTTGCCTGACTTTTCCATAATGAGAAAGCCTTTTTGTGCACCAGCATTCTCAAGGATGACCTTCATGAACTTTGACAACAATTTGTCAAGAACAATTTCTTCGGCAAGGGCAAGAGAGGCTTTCATCACTGTCGCTAAATCCAGCACTCTCGAATCTTCTATCATTGTTGAG
>DATNPV010000082.1:0-38260 GCA_036703055.1 Waterburya sp. | reverse complement strand
TGCCCGCCGCAAGTCTTTGCAAAAGGACGTTACTCAGCAGGTTAAAGCCAAACTCGATCAGCTCGACCTCTCAACCACTAGTGTAATTGTGTTGGAAGACCCTCAATGGCCTGTCGGTGTCTTAGGTTTAGTAGCCGGTCAAGTTGCCCAGGAATACGGACGACCAACGATTTTGTTGAGTACCGAGGGTGAGCAAGGAGGGCCAGGAGGACAAGGGGGACAAGGAGGACAAGGAGGACAAGGAGGACAAGGAGGACAAGGAGAAATTGTTACTGACATTTCTCAAAGCACCCCTCCCTTGTCTCCCCCCTCTTCGTCGTCCTCTCAATCTCCAAGTCCTCATATTGATCCAGTGCGTGCTGGGCTATTGGCGGATTACTGCTATGCACCCAACCCCGAACACCCACGCTTACTGCCAGTAGAGTCTTATAGTCGCTGGGATAGGTTGGGACATCGGGCAACAGCAGCTTACTCAGAAATTGTGGCGTGGTTGGAGGAGCAGCGAGTACAACAACAGCAGCGTCTGATTCCCTCTTGTGTGGTAGTTCTCGACCGAGCAATTCAGAAATTTTTGTGGAATGGAAGCAATCTTCCCTATGATGCGATCGCCGCGTTGCGGGAACTGATGGAAACTGCTCAACACTATTGGGAAGTAGATGGACGTTTACGACAAGAGTTCAAAGTGAGCCGATTGAACCTTCAACCTTCCAACCTTCAACCTACAACCCTTCCCGGAAAGCTAAACACTCCATCTCACACGACGATTGCTCAATTTATTCAACTGCTGCGTCAAGGAACTGTGACTGCCAATCCCTACCCTGTTCGCCGCCTGTCAACCGTCGCTAACAAGGCTGTAACTCTAGCAACCATCTTCCAATACCGCGCCAGTCGTCGTTCTCACCGCTGGCATTTCTGGCTGGATGCAGGTTCTCCGCTTTGGCTCAGTGGCGGTGCAGCTACCCTGTTCGGAGCTCACTTATTTCTCAAGGAGTGGTCAGGACAGCCTTGGACAGAGGAGGATAAAATCAATGCGGATAACGAGCGGTTGCAGCGAATTTTACGCGATTTATTAGGGCGTGTCGGTGAACGGGTTTACTTGTGCCACAGTGATTTAGCGGTTAATGGTACAGATCAGGCTGGCCCTCTGTTAACCTTGGTTCATGCTTGTGTTCCCTTTGGTTCTGAGGCAGTTCTCACTTGAAAATGGGGAATGGGGGAGACGATTATGCAATTTAATGTGAGTTTGATATTGGGAGCATGTCACTTTTGTAAGCCCACTCTGCGAGAAGGCTATGCCTACATCCCCTAACCCCTTCCCCCAACTTTGGGAGAAGGGGAACCGGAGTTTTGCTCCCCTCTCTCAAGATTGGGAGAGGGGCTGGGGGTGAGGGCAAAGGATCGAGCAGCAAAGGTGACATGCTCCCTTGATATCGAACATTTCCTCCTGGTTTGAAGCCCTTTTCGCTGCGGGGAGGGGTCTTTTAGCCTTCGTCGAACTCACGTCAATTTAAATGCACATCAGTTTATCATCTGAGGTTCAACCAGGTTTGGATTTCGTGAGCTAACCAGGCACACTCAACTTCGGTTAAGCCTTGACCAAAGGAATACGAGGAGGGTTCATTTTCTTTGATGAGGACTTGTGAGCCGCCTTTGTTGCTATAGCAGCAGGTATAGGAAATCTGCGAAATTGCCCCTTTTGTGCGCCTAACCCTATAACCAAACCAGCGCCACTCTAGTTCAAAACGATTGGTGTTACGGTTAAAGCTCACTTGAGTGCGCTGGTAATAAAACCGTACGACGTTAACTGATAAAAAGCCTAGGGCTGTCAAAAACGGTAAGGCAACTCCGGGCGTCCCTATTTCCAGCGCGAACCACAAAATGCAAGCGATGAACAACGCCAGATAACCACCTAACTGATAAATACCTTCGTTGCCCTTTGCTCGGCGTTCGGGGATGAGAATGCTGAGGAATTCGGGAGATTTATTCACCTGAACGCGAGTTCCATTGGGTAGACGAATTCTGCCGGTGTCCAAAGGAGAGGATAATTCCGAGTTCGTTGGATTCTCAACCCTAGGATCGACCGTTGAATTGGATTGAAGAGCCGTTAAAGCTTGCTGTGCCGAACTCAACCGTCGTTTCAGGGAGGGTTCTGTGAGTTTTTCAATCCAATTGACAAAACTGGAGCTGAGGTTAACGCGATCGCTAAACTGAATCCGTAAATCATCTTGGGGCAAGTCCGCCGGAGCTATACCGGTGAGCAAATGAATCAATGTGGCACCCAAGGCATAGAGGTCAGAGGCGGGTACTGTCCTACCGCCAAATTGTTCCATTGGCGCATACCCATAGCTTCCCACAACTGTAAACGTCGCGCCTTCTTTGGCGGCTCGGTCTTGCACTGCCCCGAAATCCACTAAATAGACCTGTTTATCCTGACCCAAAATTAAATTGCTGGGCTTAATGTCCCGATGCAGCACGGGTGGACTCAACTGGTGCAGATAAATCAGAATCTCTAAAACATCAACGGCAATTTGCCGAATTTGCTCTTCTGAAAACCGTTTCCCTTGATTTAGCAATTCCTTGAGTGAAACGCCGGGAATGTAGTCCTGCACCAAGCCAAACCACAGCAAGCGGTCATCAACTGAGAAATAATCACGGTATTTAGGAATCCGGGGATGATTAAGCTGCTTGAGAACCAGGGATTCCCGCTCAAATAGTTTCAGCTCATCCCACTGTACCTCACCACCAAAGGGCAAAAGTTTTACAATTACTTGTTCATTTGGTATGGTTTCTAGGTCGTTAGCAAGCCAAGTTTGACGCCCTGCATTTTGTCCTAGTTTTTGTTGAAGTTGGTAGCGCCGGTTTAAGACCTGTTCTGCTTGCAGCATCGGGTCATTGCTTCCCTAGTAATTCCCTAGTCATTAGTCAGTAGTCCTTTCAGCTTATCCGGAAGGGCGAGACAAAGCGTAGCCAGTTGTAATAAGAATTCTAAAAAAGTAGGTATCAAAGTTCAGTAATTCTCATCCTTTTGTTCAGCTTGAACCGAACATAGAGCCTACTTGATACGGCTCTTTAAAGGGATTCGAGAATCGTTACCAGTAGCGCGCCAGCCCAAAAACAAACTCCAGCAATTGTCCAGCGTCTTTGATGGGCTTTAAACTGTTCAATGCTACGCCACTTTCGGCTCCTCCATGCCCACTCATTGCCCTTAGCCCCTAGCGCCAGTGCCATGACTACAGGACAATGGGGCACATAGGAAAAAAGTCCAATCCAAACCTGATTGGGAAACGACCAAAACCAAGGCAATAAAAAAGCCCCCCAATTCCAGCCCCTGATTTCAATCGGTACGGGAACCGAGGAATCTAGGAAATTGCCGTGTCCTGAATTATTTGAGACGACGGGTTCCTTGTAGGAATCGTCTTGCAGTAACTCAATGTAGGAATCGTCTTGCAGTAACTCAATACTACTGGGATTGGTATGGAGCGTCATGGCTGACTCTAAAGCGGATAGAGCCTCAGAAGCCGTCTTGAAGCGTTCCTCTGGAGCCGGTTCGGTTAGCTTTTGGAGCCACTTCACCAGCTTGGGAGTAAGATTCACTTTGTCTTCAAAGCAAAAGCGTAATTTCCGCTGCGGCAAATCTGCTGGTGTCGTGCCCGTAAGCAAATGAATTAATGTTGCACCTAGGGCATACAAATCAGAGGCGGGTACTGCCCTGCCGCCAAACTGTTCCATTGGCGCATACCCATATGTTCCCACAACTGTAAAGGTTGCTCCCTCTTTTGCCGCTCGATCTTGCACGGCTCCAAAATCTACCAAATAAATCTGCTTATCCTCCCCCCAAATCAAATTACTCGGCTTAATATCACGATGCAATACCGTGGGATTGAGCTGATGGAGAAATTCTAAAATTTTCAGAACATCAGCTGCAATTTGGTAAATTTCTGTTTGGGTGAAGCGTTTTCCTTGTGTGAGTTCTTCCTTAAGAGAGAGGCCGGGAATATACTCCTGAACTAAACCAAACCAAAGCGAGTGGTCATCAATAGAAAAGTAATCCCGGTACTTGGGAATACGGGGATGGTTTAGCTGTTTGAGGATTTGAGCTTCTCGCTCAAATAGTTTTAAATCATCCCACTGCACATTACCGCCAAAGGCCAGTAGTTTGACAATGACCAATTCAGGCGGTGATACTTCAATATCCTCAGCTAGCCAGGTTTGACGCCCTGCATTGTGCCCCAGTTGGCGCTTGAGTTGATAACGCTCATGTAGTATTTGTTCCGCTTGCAGCATCTCGCTTTTGATTCCTCACAAGCCCTATTCCCTCTAATCTAGCTAAGGAGGTCGGTGAAGTTAAACATTATTGTGAGGACTGGGCATGGGGCATGGAGTATATGTAGAGATGCGCCATGACGCGTCTGTGCATGAAAATTAGTGACAGTTAAGTACAGGGTTAATCGTACGGTGGGCATTGCCCATGATAACCCCTCCAGTCCTGACAACAATTCGTTTCTAGGCAATGCCCACCCTACAACGATGTTAGGTTTATTTAAGCGCACCTACTTATTAGAGGTTAAGGGATTAGTGCTAATTTTCCCAAATATTCTTGACGCCATTTAGCATCGGCTTTTCGGTCAGTTCGCAATTCCAAAACTCGGATGCCTGTGGTAGGGAGTGGATTTAATAACAACTGCAACTGTTCCCACGATTCAATCCGCTGATGTTCTATCCCATAGGTGAGACATAATTGGGCAAAATTAACGTCTTGAGGTGTGGCAAAAAATTCTTCAAACGGTGGGTCGAACTTGGAGATAGGCAACATTTCAAAAATACCGCCGCCGTTATTATTAATTAAAACAATGGTTAAATGACCCACAAATTTGTTTTTCAGTAAGAAACCATTGGTGTCATGCAACAACGCTAAGTCACCCGTCAGCATTACACTACTCTGATTGCGGTGAGCCATACCCAATGCAGTTGATAAGGTGCCATCAATGCCGTTCGCACCGCGATTGAAAAAGGGTTGGATACCTGTATTATTAGGTTGCCAAAAGAACTCCACATCCCTCACTGGCATACTGTTGGCGATAAATAGCGATGTTTTGGGTGGCAAAAGTTGGGACAGTAACCAGGCGGCTTTGCTTTCCAATAGCTGGGTTATTGTGGTCATTTTTTGGTCAACGGCTGACCGAACTTTGGCTTCAGCCTTGCACCATTGGTCAAGATAGTCACAGGTTCGATCCCCCCCTAGCCCCCCCTCTTGAAGGGGGAAGATTGTAGAGGCAAGCTGTTCTGGGGTTGTTCTCAGGTGAAAGGTTTTGCCGTGCAGGGGGTCGAGGTTGTGGTGGCTGGGGTCGATAATCCAGCGTTGGGGTTGGCATCTTTCTAACCAGGTACGCAGTTCTTTACTGGTTGGGAGTTCACCGATTTGTATGACTATTTTCGGTGCTAGCTGTTGTGCTAGTTGTTGGTTGCGTAGGATGAGGTCGTAGGTGGAAATGAGATAGGGGTTGAGCTGTGCGTAGTTTCTTACGGGGGAGAGTCCTTCGGCTAGTACAGGCCATTTTAAGGTTTTGGACAACTGTGCGATCGCACCACAATACTCTTCTGGGTTCTGCGGTTGGGCAACGCCAGCGATGATGATGCCTGGTTCGTATGTCTGCCAGTCTGGGTGGGGAATTGAGAATGGGGAATTGGGAATTGGGGATGGGGAATTGGGGATGGGGAAGGGAAGGTGAGCAAAGAAGTCTTCGGGCTGAAATTCGGATTGTAGGTTGTTGGTATCGAATTGCGGTAAGGGGGCGAGGGGGTCGCGCAAGGGTATATTGAGATGAACGGGGCCTGGAGTGGGAAACAGAACTCTTTCCCAGGCGTGAACGAGGGTTTGGCGTAGATACCTGAGCATCCCCATTTCCAAAGATGGCACGGCTAACTCGGTTTGCCAGTTGGGGTAGTTGCCATATAACTTGAGTTGGTCGATGGTTTGCCCGGAGTGACAATCTCGCAATTCCGGAGGGCGATCGGCAGTTAAAACGATCAGCGGCACTCGACTTTCCTTAGCTTCAATCACAGCCGGGTAGAAATTTGCCCCAGCAGTGCCAGAGGTGCAAACGAGGACGACGGCGCGTTTGGTTGCTCTGGCTATTCCCAAGGCGAAGAAGGCGGCGGAACGTTCATCGAGTACTGGAATGGCTTCGATGTCTTCGTGTTGGGCGAAGGCGACGGTGAGAGGGGTTGAGCGTGAACCGGGACAGATAACGGCGGTGCTCAGTCCTAATCGTTGCAAGGTTTCCGTCAGGATGGACGCCCAGACGGTGTTGGTGTTGCGAAAATCAATGGGCATTATTAGCGATCGCGTATCCCAAAGACAGGATTCGGGTACTTTACGATGTTAAGGTTTTTTGGGCGTGGGGAGGAGCGTTGCGATCGGGGTCGGTGTTCAGATGGGGAAGAACTCCCTCAGTTCCCCCGCAAGGGGCTACGGCGTACACACAAGTCCTCTGGTTTGTGTCTGAGACGATCTTGCCCCCTAAATCCCCCAATTCTAGGGGACTTTGAAGTTGTTCCCCCCAGGCATTGGGGGGCTAGGGGGGGCGAAATGCAGCGTTTTGAGCTTGATCGGGAGATGTGTGTACGCTGTAGCCGCAACGGGGGGAAGTAAGAAAATACTGGCTCCCTCCCCGTTGCGAGGAGGGTTGGGGAGGGGTTATTTATCTGATGGAAAGCTGGCGTTTGAGGATACTGACGACTTCACCGGGATTGGCTGTGGGTTGCAGAGGACTCCACTCTCGCACAGAGGCAAATCTCAGACAGTACAAGGTGTGAATCATGGTGTTGACTCCCTTGGGGGAGCCAATGATCAGGATTTTGACGGGTTCTCGGTTTGAGATGGGTTCGGGGGAGGCTGGAAGGGCAGGCGTTTCACTGGTATCGGGGACAAATTCTTCTGACATGAGGATTTACCTGATTTTGGGTTGCAGGACGACGTGAACAAATAAGTTTACGTTTAAATCATACCTGACGTGAACGAATAAGTTTACATTTACTCAGTCATGGTCCTCTGACACGATTAGAGGCATGGGAAGAGCAGGACAAGCCCTCAAGCAAACCTTGGGAACTTATGGAATTAGCCAGAACAAGTTGGCGGTGGCGTTAGGCATTGAGCGAACCATCGTCAATCGTTGGTTTCACGAACGCGCCGATCCTTCGGCTGAGACGGTTGCAGATGTTGTCAAAGCGCTTAAGGATATCAATCCAGCTGCCGCCGAGAAGTTTGTCGAACTGTATCTCGGTGAGCTGATTAAGGATGAGGATGAGGCATAGTTGTAAGAGCGAATCGCTTCCATCGCGACAAAGCCAAACTTATCTCTTGAGATTGTGCGTTTTGCCCGACATCACTTCTTAGTAATATCGTCGCAGAGGGTGCGATCGCCCTCTTCAACTTCAGAGTTGTACTTCAAATAATCCCCCACCCAATCACAAGCATCCCGCGTTAGCCTATCTACCTTTAAATCTTCTAAACTCTACAGAATTAAGGATACTGTGGGTTAATTAACTGGGGGGTAAGACCCCTCCCCAATCCCCTAAAAACTAACCTACGAACAACTTTTTTTGCCAGTTGAATCAATTTCTTGACATCTAGCGGCTTGTGCGATGTTCGGAAATGAAGCTGCAACAGCTAAACCAACAAGAGTCAATAACACAAGAGTAACAGTTGCCCTATAAATAGGCTTTTTCATTCATTTTCCTTTACTCAAAAATGTCAATTGATGAGAACTGGCACTTGCTAAAATTCATTCTCATACTCACCAATAACTCAGTTGAATCAAACATTATCCTATTCAAGGAGAAATTTAGAATTCTATCAGTCAAAAGTAACAAGAGAATCAGACTTTGATAGTCCTATAACCCCCGAACGACAGATGTCAACATTGCGCTTCTCCACGACTACTCCAGATGATGTTGAAGACCCTTTTAGGTAGACGGCTCTGAGGTCGTAATTACAGCCAAGAGTGTTAGAAAGTGTCAAAGAATAGTTAGAAAATGCATCAATTTTTTGATCGCGATCAAGAAGATTACGATCCCAATCCTCTTTACCCCGTGGCACGGCATAAAACCCGACGATAGGAAAATTAGTATTATTTCTCAATGTTAGGGTACGAGACGAACCTGGTATACCAAAGATAATGGAATCTTCCTGGCAGAAGTTTACCGTTTTCTCATAAGGCTCAAGATCGTCATCAAACCAAGCCCGGACTTTCGCTCCCACGCCTTCACAAGGACACTTACAAGCACCAGCATTCGTAAACAAGAATCGGGAACTCAAAGGAGGTATAGGCGGTACTGAAACAGTATAAGAGTAATTAAAATTTGCAGGTATTCTGGATAAATCTGTGACCTTTGGCTCGGCAATCCACCAACGGAATGTTATGCGAGTATCATCAATAGCGATGGGTTCGATCGCCCCATATTGATATCCCTGTTGTGGAGTTCCCTGTCGAAATACAATGTAGCCGGAAGGACACTGCGCTTCTCGCGTGCCGAAGTACACAAACCGTTTTCCACCAAGCTCTGACGCTTCGTGCCAGTACTGTTCTGGCAAACGGCTAACATCACCAATAAAACTGAGATTAGCAGGCTCAGAGTTACCTGGGGGAAAAAAACCTCTGTAAACTTTGGCATCTCCCCCCCGACGAACGCACTCAGAATTTTCCGAAGCCTGGGGATTGCTGGCAAATTGCACTGGCAGGGGTTTGGGTTGACCCGATGAGTCAGAATTAATTTCCAGAACGCCGTAACCGTTACCCTCATATCCAAACTTCTGCAAGCCAAAACCCAAACCCAACCGACCACAACGATGGAGAAGTTTGAACGCTCCCCAGCGAACACCGTTTGCCGAACCAGCGGGCTTTAACCCAGTCTCTTCTGGACAAAACCCCAAATAATCAATTTCGGCTTGTTTAATGTTGCGAACTGAATTATTGAAAATCGTTGTTTTCGGTGTGGTTTGGTTGATGAAGACATAGTATCCTTCTTGGGCCATTTTACAAAGGTCAACCGCATAGTCGATCAACTCTTTTCCGTCGCTAAACTGACCTTTGATGTTGTACGTGCAGACTTTGCCACCAGTCGTGGAGTCCTTAAGAGGTGGGAGCGAAATTGGAATTTCCCCATCAGCCTTTACGTCACTTGAAAGTAAGTTCTTACCCCACTTATCCGACCCAAGGGGAACAGCATAGAATCGAGTTAAAGACGATTCGGTAAAATTACCCAAGGTAAAGTTAAGAGTTTGGGCGATCGCTTGACGAGGAACTAAGGATATGAAGCCAACGCTGAAAGCTGCCGTCAAGAATTTTGAGAAGTTTTGAAACACCATCAATCTGCTTGTAAATAATGATTAGACGCACTAAATAAACTCATTGAGAATTGACCCACTTCTTAGAAGCGATCGCAAATATGGCGATCGCTTGGATCGACATAAGGATTTGTGTTTAAATAATCCTTTACCCAAGCGCAGCTTCCAGACAGGAGAGCATCCAAATCCTCAATATCCTTAGTTCGCCATATCCGAGCCGCGTTGTCGGAAACAGTAGCCATATACTTACCATTTGAACTAAAATTTATAGCTTCTATGGGTTCATCATCGGCTTGAAAGCTAGCCAACTTCTTACCTTGCAAATTCCAGAAGTAAACCCGCCCATCTACAGACGCGGTAACCAATCGCTTGCCATCTGGACGAAAGCTGATTCTCTTGACTGAAGCTCCGTGTTGGAGGTTCAATAATTCCTTGCCTGCCAAATCCCACAGGCGAGCTGTCTTATCCTCTGATGTGGTAACGAGCCTTTGGCTATCTGGACTGAAACTTACGCTCGTCACTGAATTTCTGTGTCCCTTAAACACCCTAATTTCCTCACCTTTTAGGTTCCACAATCTAGCACTACGATCTCTCGATGCAGTGGCTAAGTATTTACCATCCGGGCTGAAACTTACATCATCAACTCCACTCTCATGTCCTCGCAAAACCGCCAGTTCATTCCCCTGCAAATTCCATAATCTTGCCGTACTATCCTCCGACGTGGTGGCAACATACTCTCCGTTGGGGCTAAATTGCACGCTCAGCACCAAATCTTTATGCCCTGCCAAGACAGCTATTCTCTTACCCTGTATCGTCCACAACTGAGCTGTACCATCCTTTAATCCAGTAGCTAAATACTTTCCATCCGGGCTGAAACTAACGTCCAAAACCCGATCCTTAGTCAGTGGCAATTCAACCAGTTCTTTGCCCTGTAAATCCCACAGCACTGTACTCTCGTCCGATGCAGTCGCTAAGTAACCTTTAGGAGCAGCAAAACTGACACTAAAAATCTGATGACCGTCATGCTGATGCACATGAGCCAACTCGTCGGTGTGTAGAGACCATAAGCGAGCAGTGCCATCCTCAGATGCAGTGGCTAAATATCGACCATTGGGACTGATACTCACGCTGTTCACTTTTTTCTTTTGTCCTGTAAATCGCATGACTTCTTTGCCCTGTAAATTCCACAAACGGGCAATCCCACTTTCAGAGGCGGTGATTAAGAACTGACCATCAGGAGTAAAGTCAACATCATTCACCCAACTATCATGTTCGAGTTCGGCTATCTGTTGACCTTGCAGATTCCATAGACGAGCTGTCTTGTCTAAAGAGGCGGTTGCCAAGTATTGACCATCGGGACTGAAACTCACGCTCACGATTGGAGCATCCTGTTTCTTGAACAGAAGAATTGTGTTGCCTTGCAGATCTAACAGGCGAACAGTGCCATCTAAGGAGGCGGTTGCCAAGGATTGACCGTTAGGGCTAAACTCAATGCTCATCACACCATCAGATTGTTTGAAGAGAGCCTTCTGATTGCCCTGCAAATCCCATAGTCGGACTGTGCCATCTAAGGAGGCGGTTGCCAAAGATTGCCCATTGGCGCTAAAAGCAACACTCATCACACGAGCAGTGTGTCCCTGGAAAAGAGCCTTCTGGTTGCCCTGCAAATCCCATAAGCGGGCTGTGTCATCTTCTGATGTTGTTGCCAGATATTTACCATCTGGGCTGAAACTTACACCGATAACGCTTGCTTTATGTCCTTGGAAGAGAGCCTTCTGGTTACCTTGCAAATCCCATAAGCGGGCTGTGCCATCTCTTGATGTTGTTGCTAAGTATTGACCATTGGGGCTGAAACTGACGCTAACGACTGCATTAGTGTGTCCGTTGAGACGGTTAATCTCTTGCACGTCCTGGGCCGTTCGTTGCAGTGTTGCTTGGACTTGCTGACGGAGTTCAGGAGAAGCTGGCGGCAACATTTGCTTCAACCTAACTGTCGCGATAACACTATTGACTAGTGCATCTAGCTTCTGATCGGATGACAAATAGAGTTCCGCAGAAGCGATCGCAGTTTTAATTTGACTGATGCTTGCTTGTCTCGCTTGATAGCTAGCGAACACAGCTAAGCTGGCCATAGCGATGCCACCTGCGACAGATGCGATCGCAATCCAACGAGCTTGCCTTAACTCTCGCTGCCTGTTTTCTTCTTTTTCTCGGATTAGGCGATCGCGTAACTCGATCGAGGCTGTAATAAATTCTTTTTGGAGCGCTGTCGGCAAGGGCTTTTTTGGCTTCTGTTGAGTTTCTTGTAGCCAATTTTGGGCAAGTACTAATTGACCGCCCCGTAACAGCAAGTCCTCACTGCGATTTTTTTGCTCCCATTCAATCGCCCGTTGCAGCCATTTAGTATGACTCTCTACGTGTTCGCGATCGGTATCGAGGGTTCTCACTAATTGGTTAAAATTGGTCTGAAAATCCCGCTCATTGTGATTAAAATCAATCCACTGCACCTTCGCTAATTCCGGATGCAACTCTTTAGGATTCACCTCCCGATGCAGCAGTGTCACAAAGCGTTTATTCAATGAAGCCGCATACTCCACCTCATCCGCGCAATAAGGCGAATTCACCGATCGCGGTGAGAGAATAAATAAAAAGTTTTCGCACGCTTTAATTCCCCGATAAATCTCCTGCTGAAAATCACTTCCCGATGCAATACTTTCCTGGTCAAACCAAGTCGTCTTCCCTTGAAGTTGCAGTTCATCATTGAGCTTACGGGCAAAATCCGAATCCGCACGGGAATAGGAAATAAACACATCCAACGACTCTAAAGTCGGTTGCCGCAAACTTTCCTCAATGAATTCTTCCTGCAACGGTATCGGTGGATGCTGCGTTCTTCTCTGCGCCATCTTCAACCAAGACTGGGCACTCCGCAAGTTATAGCCCCGTAGCAAAATACTTGGATTCTCTTGTTGCCGCTTCCACTTAAGCGCTTTCGTCAGCAAAACCTTATGCTCGTTATAGTACGCCGCATCCTGACGCAAAATCCTTAACAGTTGACTTTCATCGAGTAGGTAATCTTCTTCCTTCACATTGTCCGTGAGATCGATATAGTGCAACTCCCGCAGCACATTCGGCACCTGCATCGAGTTAGTTTCGCGCACCAACAGGGGAATAATCCGCTTGTTGAGCGACAACGCCAAGCTCAATTCTTGCCGACAATAATGTGAAGTTACCGAATCCGGTGAAAGCAGATAGACCATATTATCCGCTTGTTCAATCCCTCGCTTAATCGCCTCCTCAAACGCTTCCCCCGTTTGAATGTCCGTCTTATTCGTCCAAACCGTGATACTCTCTCGCCTCAAACTATTGCGAATCTTCTCCATCGTCGCCCTATCCTCTTCGGCATAGGAGATAAACACCTGAGTCATCAAGTTGTTGGCATTCTTGATACTTTCGGTAATGTACTCGCAATGCAAATCAGTAGGAAGACAAGGCGGTTGCTCGTCTTTAAAGCGTATCTTCAACCAAGATTGAGCCTGTTGTCGTTCTTCCCCAACTAACAGGCAGCTTGTTTGTTTTTGATTCCGCTCCCACTCCAACGCTTTGGCTAAAAATTGGGTATGCTGCTCGACATAATCGGCATGACGCTTAAATAATTCAATTAATCCTGCAAAAGACTTGTCAAAATCATCAATTCCCTCTCGAAAGTACACCCAGTTAATCTTGCCGATCGCAGGGTGCATATTCTGATAGCTTGTATGTTTCCCTTGCGCTTTGTACGTTTCCCAATCTTGGGGTTTACCATGAGGAAATCTCTGCTGCCAAGTCTCCTGAGTAATTTGCTCGACGTGCAACAGCGGAATAATTCGTTTATTGCGCTTAAGTGCTAGCTCGATTTCCTTACCACAATAGGGCGAATTGATGGAATGCGGTGCAATGATAAATAGGAAATTCTGCGCCTTGTCGATGCCATCATCAATTTGGTTCTGAAAGTCTACTCCGAGGGGAATATCGTTCTGGTCAAACCAAACCTTAAACCCTTTTTCTAGCAATCGAGCATGAAGTTTTGTTGCAAAAGCTTTACTATCAGCTCGTCCGTAAGAAATGAAGGCATCGCAGAATTTATTCATTGTCAAGTAGGCACACAAAACAACGGAAACAACGTCTTAACCCGGGTTCAGGCGATGAAAATATCACCCTTTAGATAGATGCAGCTCTGTGGACAATTTTTCTCTTTCTGGAACTATAGCAAATAGCATTA
This sequence comes from Waterburya sp., assembly GCA_036703055.1. GTDB lineage: Bacteria > Cyanobacteriota > Cyanobacteriia > Cyanobacteriales > Coleofasciculaceae > DATNPV01. The sequence goes on along the minus strand of DATNPV010000082.1, from coordinate 24,656 downwards.
GGGAAAGTAGCGTCAGTAGCCGCTTATGAACCGCTTACACCAAAACGTATAGAAAATTCTTATTGCTTGTGCCTTCTGCCCTAGAGCCCTCTGCCTTTGCCTTATGAAGAACTCCCCGAATCCGAAAAGCAGTACGATCGCATTACCGCAGTGGGAGTCCTGAAAACCGTTTTAGCGTTGGGCTACTGCATCGAAGGCAATGGGACAGCATGGGAAAATTATTCGTGTGGTGGTGTTTAGCGGACACATGATTGACCAGCGATCGCGCCCAACACCCCGATTTCCACCGGAACTGGAATCCAGCGTTTACTAAGCTATAGCAAAAGGCAGAAGGCTCCAGGGCAGAGGGCTTTTATGTTTATTACTGGTATGTGGTCGTTTCAACCGTTAGATCTGTCCTAACCTTTATGGCGATAGCTTATTGGCGATCACCTCCAGCAACTTGATGCCCGTCTCGGTTATGCCTCTGCTGCCTGTGGTTCCGATATTTTGTTTCTCGAGGCCATTCTAGAACTTCACGGTGAGGCGCACATTGTTCTACCGTATGACCGGGAGCAATATTAGCACTTATGTCAGTCATACTGCTCGCATTGAGCCAATTACACCACCAGGGAAAGTATACGCTAGTCAAGCCTTTGCTGCGATCGCAGCCTCTGAGGCGGTGAGTGACTTTACTTGCGATTATGTCGGGCAAACACCTTGGGCGGAAGGTTATGGCACATTTCCAACGTATCACATCCGCCGTCGGCAACTTGATGGTGTGGACAAAAGATAGGGCAATCAGCTATTAGCTGGTGCATAGGGCATGGGGCGTGAAGTACTGTTCTCGCTTTCTGTATTAGATGAAGGAAAACTAAGCCTATTGCCTGGAACTTCCATGATTTACCAACGCAACTTTACTACGATAAAACTTCCGTATCGAGGGATATTGCGGCTTGGCGATTGGAAGTAGACGAATCCATCTGCTTCCAAGCATCTTTGATGGCAACACTCGTAGCAAAAAAGGCTCCGAACAGAACCATGGCAATGATCATAAAAAAAGAGGCGTTTTTCTCAGACATTATTGCGTCTTCCTTGAAGCGAGTAAGTCCTGTTATTGGTTCAATTCCAGGGGTTGATGATTTAACAGTAGAAAGTTTTACTTCGCTTCAAGGACACAATTGTGCAACTTTAAAGAAATGACGATTAGAGGAGATAAGTTGAGTTCATTTGTTAGAGTTTACTCACCTAAAAACGTAGACAATCGGCTAACTGGCACATTTCTAGCCACTGTGACCTATTCCCGGCGCTCCAACAAAAAAGGGTGCATGGTTAAGCACCCAATGACCATACGACCTGCAACAGAGCTGTAATTTGTCTGTTGGTTTAACGCCTTAATCATAGGAAAAGCGCTGACCAGCCACATGAGGCAAAAGTCATGAAACGCACCATGACTTTTGTCATAGCCGGACTTAGGCAAAAGCTGAAGCCATCTTGGCTTCTAGCCATGTATTGTTACCCGCGTTCCCTCACTAGCCCAATTGAACAATCGGCGAGATTGACTTACAGGTAAGTTGACGCAGCCGTGGCTGACGGGAGTGCCAAAGTTGCGATGCCAGTAGGCTCCATGAATGGCATAGCCACCGCTGAAATACATGGTGTAGGGCACATTGGGGACATTGTAGTCGCGACCCCGCATGTGGGAATAGCGCTGCTTTGATTGAATGGCATACGTTCCCGTCGGTGTGGGGGTAGAGCGCTTGCCTGTAGAGATGGGTAAGGAATAAACCCGTGTTGTCCCATTCCAAGCAATTAAGCGTTGTCTTGATAAATCGACTTCAATCCAGCGTCCTTTTGAGTTGTGCTGGCGTTGAGCCTGGTGCGTTTTGTGATGATGTACCAACGAGTGGCGTGTTCTATGAGACTTTTGTGCCGCATTAGCTGGCGCAATGGAGAACAACGTTGTCAGGAGCACAGCCACACTGGAAAAGATCACTCCGCAGCGCAGCAACCATATAGACCGAAGTAAGCTGTTCACAAGCAGTATCCTTTGGCAAACAGATATGGTATTTTGTCCCTTTATCGACTGTTCTGCAAGAGGGTTGCTGTACTTTATCTCCGTGAGAACGGCTATCTATCGTGTTGTCGATGTTACCCGTGTCATAAGCTTGAACGACAAATTGCTCAGTGTAATCGTCAAAACAGAGTTTTCAAAAGCGCCTGTAATTTCAGTTGAATTTCTGCTAATTCTTTTTTAGGATCAGAACCCGCAACGATACCCGCACCGGCGTAGAGTTTCGCTCGATACGTGTTATCCAGGAGCCGGCACGGTTTGTCACTTTCAATCAAAGCTGAACGAATGCCCACAATAAATTCACAATTTCCTTGATAATCAACCCAACCTAAGGGTGCAGCGTAGAGGGAGCGATCAAAGGTTTCGTAGCGACGAATTTGCTCTTGAGCAATCTTAGCCGGGAAGCCTGCCACCGCTGGGGTTGGATGCAGTTGGGCAATGATTTCTAAAGGATGGATACTTTTCGGCATCTGAGCTTGAATGGGTGTCCATAAATGTTGAATATTAGAGAGTTTTAGGAACTGGGGAGTTGGCGATATCCAGGGTAGCAAACCCAAGTCAGATAGGCGTTCTGAAATAAAATTAACGACAAATTGATGTTCACGTCTCTCTTTTTCGCTACTGAGTAATCGGTCGGCGAAGGTGGCGTCTTCAGCTTTCGTTTTACCTCGTGGTGCAGAACCCGCTAGAGCATCGGTTACTAACTGATGGTTTTGAATACTCAAAAGACGTTCAGGACTAGCACCAATAAAGTTTTGTCCCCTCCCGTTACTAGTAGAAAAGATATAGCAATCCGGATTGCGCTTTCGCAATGTATCCAGGGAATCGACTAAATTAAAAGGTTCGGGTGAGATGATATCAATGGCGCTGGCGAGAACAATTTTATGGAGTTGATTAGTGCGAATTGATTCTAAGGCAGACACGACGGCTGATTTGAAATCTTCTGCCTTTTGTTCGGCTTTTTTAATAATTTTATTAGGTGCTATTTCAAATACATTGGAAACTCTACCGTCGTACCAACTAATTCTTTTGAATTGATTACATAATCTTTCTACTAATAACGTCAGATTAACTTGAGGCGATATTTCAACATTCGCCACAACTACGAAACGGCCTTTATAACGGGAAATTTGCCAGCGAGGCAAGAAAAGGGTGGCAGGAGGAAAGGGAGAGTAAACGATTGGTTTTTGATCGAAAAATGTGAAGCTACAGAAGAAACTACAGCCTGAAAAGGGAAGATTAAGGTCACCTAGATGAAGCGTTTTAGCAAGACAATCATCGATAAATTGTTGAGCTTTCTCGAAGCGATTACCCTCTTCAATTTGTAGCGAAAGAGTGGAATCAATTGCCGCAATCGCTTCTCGTTGACTTGTGTTTTCCCAATAGAATTGAAGTTGGTCTGGTTTCGCAATGCCTTGGATAACAGCAAGCAGGTCAAGGGGCTGAATTTCTTGAGAAATACTGACAATTTGAGAGCAACCATTTTTAATGGCTTGCTGTTTTCCCGTAGCGAGAAGTTTATGCAACTCTTTTTGATCTTGAAACAGATGGGTGTGATAGGGGGTGACTGGCATGGAAGCTACACAGAGGTAAATTTTTTTGAAGTTCTGTTCTAAAGTTTCATTAACAATGGTGGGATGTCTAAAGGGAGATGCTAGTTCCTGACCTAACCCTCAGTGTCAATTGACACCTTGGGAGACTCGACTTCTACTGAATCTGAGTCAAGATTGGCTGAAGGTCAGGCTCTACCGACAGTACAGCACAGCCGTTCTGTCATCCCGATTTATTTATGGTATCGAAGAAACGATCACCACCTGAGTAATATCCGTGAAGAGTAGTACAACGATGGTACGATCAACTCAAAATCCGAGGTGAACAGGGGAAGAAGCCACTTCTCTCACTGGCTTCTCAGTTTCTGTCCATTCTGATAACGTGAGAAAAAATTACTGTAAATCTTCAGTTTTTTAGGAATTTAATGAATTAGGTCTGATGACGACAAATTTAGTTGACCAGTCCAGCAGTAAATTGTGGCTAGCTGCTATCAAGCCACCGATGTACAGCGTTGCTATCATTCCCATTTGGGTCGGAACCGCTGTGGCTTTTGCTGAAACTCGAATCATGAATGGCTCAATTTTTTCGACGTTTCTCATGTCAGCCATTTTGATTATTGCCTGGCTCAATCTTAGCAATGATGTCTTTGATGCTGAAACCGGAGTGGATAAAAATAAAGCCCATTCTTTGGTTAATTTAACAGGAAATAAATTACTCATTTTCTGGATAGGCAATTTATTTTTAGCCGTAGGTATCCTAGGAATTGTGGCGATCGCGTGGTGGCAGCAAGACTTTACTGTGATTGCCATTGTCCTGCTGTGTTGCGCGTTAGGGTACACTTACCAAGGTCCACCGTTCCGCTTAGGCTACCAGGGATTAGGGGAATTTATCTGCTTTGTCACCTTTGGGCCAATGGCGGTAGCGGCAGCTTACTACTCTCAGACACAAGCTTGGTCAATCAACTGCTTGGCAGCGTCTGTGGTTGTTGGCATTGCTACGAGTGTCATTTTATTTTGCTCTCATTTTCACCAGGTTAAGGATGATGCTGCCGTCGGCAAGCGATCGCCAATTGTCCGTCTCGGGACAAAACGTGGTTCTCAAGTTTTATGGTGGGTTGGTAGCAGCATCTATGCGTTCACAGGAGTGTTTATCCTGTTCGGAAATTTCCCCATCTGGACGTTGTTAGTGTTTGCCAGTTTACCCGTCACACTAAAGTTATTTCGGCACGTTCACCAGTATCATGACCAACCCGAAAAGGTGAGTAATTCCAAGTTTATTGCCGTAGGAATGCACTTTCTCAGTGGGTTACTCTTGGGATTGGGATTTGTCATTGGTTATTAGTTCATGATTCATGGTTCATTGGTCATAGTAATTCTTCAATTTTTCAATCAATAATCAGCGTTTGAAAAATTTACCGATAAACAATGAACAATGAACCATGAGCAATGAACAACAAACAACAACGTATCGATTTGAATTTCATCCTTACCGCCGTCCTTTTAAGCATCCCCTCACTACTCATCACGGTGTCTGGGACGTTCGAGAAGGAATTATTTTGCGCCTGAAGCATGAAACTGGACGAGTGGGTTGGGGGGAAATTGCACCAATTCCCTGGTTTGGTTCCGAGACGATAGAACAAGCTTTGGATTTTTGTCGGCAATTGCCGCCAATTCTTACAACAGAAACGATTTTTTCCATCCCCCCGGAACTCCCCGCTTGTCAATTTGGGTTTGAGTCGGCCTGGGAATGGAGAGAAGGGGAGAATATTTCTGATGTGAAAATGGACGTGGGGACGCGGGGACGCGGGGACGCGCAGAAGGATTTTCATGGGTTTGCTGTGAACGATAGTTCACGGGTGTCTAATCTAAACTCTAAAATCCAAAATCTAAAACCTAAAATTACCTACAGCCATCTTTTACCCGCTGGGGAAGCAGTTTTACAGTCCTGGCAAACTCCTTGGACTCAGGGGAGTCGAACGTTTAAATGGAAAATAGGAGTGGTTGCGATTGAGGAAGAACTCAGGATATTTAACCAGTTAATCGAATCGCTACCGCCGTCTGCACAGTTGCGATTGGATGCGAATGGGGGACTCACTCAACAGCAAGCACATCACTGGTTAAAAGCTGCTGATGAGGTGGGAATGGTTGAGTTTTTGGAACAGCCGCTTCCTCCGGAACAATTCGATGTCATGTTAGAGATGAGCCACCAATATTTGACACCTCTTGCCTTAGATGAATCGGTGGCAACACTTAACCAATTGGAGGATTGTTATCAACGAGGATGGCGGGGAATCTTTGTCATTAAAGCCGCGATCGCAGGTTCTCCCAGACGCCTCCGTCACTTCTGCCAAAACCACAAAATCGATGCGGTGTTTTCATCGGTGTTTGAAAGTGCGATCGCCAGAAAAGCTGTTCTTCAGCTCGCCGCTGAACTCACCTCTCCTAGTCGTGCTGTTGGTTTTGGTGTGCACCACTGGTTTGAAAACAACCCAGAATCAAAATAGGCTGGATTGCCAATGGTGAACTGTGCATTCGATCACACCTGTTAAGTAATTTTGCTCACCGAACACCAGAGATAAGTATCATTGTTTCAAAACGTGTTCAATCACGAAGCGCGGTCACAAAATTTCTCATACTAATTATGTGGAAGTTTCCGACTGTGGTATGGTATCTGCAAGCGTCTTTCGCCAACTCACTACTCAACATCCTCTAGTTCTAACTCTAGAGCAGAATCTGGTGAGCCTACCCAAGGAAACTTCCTGTGAAAGATTCGATCAATTCAGCAAATCAGCGCGAAAACTTTCTTATTCGCAAGCACAGGAGCTGATTTGCCAGTTTTTTCTAGACGGACTCGAGCAATACTCTCCTGAGTCAATTTTACAAAGATTTAAGTATTTATGGATTGAGCCGACACAAGCGCTCAACTCAACGCCTCGCCAAGCTCTAGAGTTGATTCTTTCTTCCGGTTCTGAACAAACCTTCATCAATACATTGAAACGGTCAATTTATATTCTGGTCAACAACTGGAGTACCGCCAGACAGCAAAACTACGTCCAACAATTACTACAACTTCTCTCCACCTTCCCAAACGTTCAAAAGACAAGTCCTGTTACTCTTAAACGCTTGATGCTGTGGCGACGCAATTTCGTCAACAGCCAGGATTACCAAGAGCTGAAGCTATTTACCTCAAAATATGAAAATCGTCATCAAGAACACTGGAGCCAGCGCTACAGCTCTTACTTGTTGGTTTCTCAGTCTGTTGATGTGAAAAAACCACTAGAACAGCAAGAAGCAGCACGCACCTACTCCAAAGAGCTTAAAGAACGATTTCAGTTTGAACTAGCCATGTATACCGCTCGTTCTTCGGCTGTCACTTGTCCAGACAACACCTCACCCAACCCTACCTATCTCGGCGATGGAGTGCTGCGTTTAATCCAGAAAATTTTAAAAAAGCGTGGCCGCTTTAGCTATGCTAGCTTGGCGCGGATTTTTCTCAATCAAACTCAACGAATTCGCTACAAAGATTTTAAACAAAACCTTCTCAACTATCTTTTGTTTTCTAGCGATGACCCAGGTTTAGCCGAAATAATAAAGTCTCAACTTACTTCTCCCCTAAACACTCTCTATCAAAGCTACCACGACCAAACGTGGGATGATGACCTGCTGCTGAGAACTGCTAAACGGTTAATTGAATATTTCACAACAATCGATAAAAAACATCCTTCTCGGTTATTTATTTTATTAATGGCTCAGGGCAAGTCTTTGCATTTGGCGATTATTTTGCTAAAAATTGTTTTGCTCTGTCCCCAAAGTCATACTCATTTAGAATGTTGCCTCGCCCAACTGGTTCAGCACTATAAAAATAAGCCAGAAGTAGAGTGTCAGTGGTTAATTGATTTTTTAGAAGTTATTCAATTAACATTAACTATTTATGTGGAAGATGTGCGATACAATCTGGTAAAAATGCAAGACCACCAGCCCCAAGCCGTAGGCAACGCTGAGGGAGATATCTATCGCATTTTTTCGCAATTTAAACGTGGAGCCAAAAAGTATCAAAGAGCCGCTTGAGATACTTCTTTTCGATTCAATTCGTATTTCCCCGTCCCTCGTTAATGCTCAAGAGTAGTCCCGACTCACCTGGAGAGAGATGCGATCGCTCCCAATAGAACGCTAAAGTGCAAGCACCCATTCACTGACTGGGCTGACCCGTGTTGAATGCTGGTTTTGGGTAGAACCTGTCCATCAATGACTCAAAACCCAGCCCAACTCAACCTTCAGTAAAGGAAACTCCTGGGATGGCATCCGAAACAGAAGACTTCACCATCGGTGTTGAAGAGGAATATCAGATTATCAACCCGACGACACGGGAGCTGCATTCGCGTGCCAAGGACATTTTAGTGATCGCACAACAATCCCTAGGCGAAGAGGTACAGCCTGAGGCTCAACTCTCCCAAATCGAGATTGGCACACCGATCTGTCATAACCTTGCAGAAGTACGAAGCGCACTGGTATACCGACGACGCGAAGTGATTGCAGCGGCGGCAAAAGAGGGCAACCGCATCGCTGCGGCTGGAACACATCCATTCTCCCACTGGGAAGAACAACAGCTTACCCCCAAAGATCGGTATATAAGCCTGGAACGGGATTATCAGCAGCTTACACGGGAACTCGTCATTTTCGGCTGTCACGTCCATGTGGGTTTGCGCGATCGCGAAGCGGCAATCCAGGTGATGAACCGTGCTAGAGTGTGGCTTGCACCGTTGCTGGCACTCTCCGCCAACTCACCCTTCTGGCTGGGTACAGATAGTGGCTATGCCAGTTATCGCACAGAAATTTGGAGCCGATGGCCTTTATCAGGTATACCTTACACTTTCCAGTCTCATGCCGAATACAAAACCCTTGTAGAAGCTCTAGTCACAACTAAAAGTGTAGAGGAAGCCACCAAAATTTACTGGGACGTGCGCCTATCCGAACGCTACCCAACCATCGAATTTCGTGTCACCGATGTGTGCATGACAGTGGACGAAGCGGTGATGGTGGCGGGACTAGTACGTGCCTTAGCGCGAACTTGCTACGATCAAGCGCTGCGCGATGAACCCTTTGTCGCTGCACGTCCCGAACTGTTGCGTGCTGCTCAATGGCGTGCTGCACGCTATGGGTTAGAGGCGGATTTAATGGATATTAACACTCTTACTATCGTCCCTGCCCGTGAAAGGGTTGAGCAGTTTCTCTCCTTCGTGCGCTCATCCCTCGAAGACTCTGGCGAGTGGGACGAAATTTCATCAATTGTGTCAGAAATTATACAGCGCGGCACAGGCGCAGCACGACAGCGTGAAGCCTACAACCGTGCAGGACGTTTAGAAGATGTCGTGGACTTAATCGTCGAGGAAACAGCTAAAGGAACCGCATCAGTTTAACACTATCACTGAAGTTGCAGCACTTTGATATACTGGTCGGCATTCCTCTCACCACCAAACCAATCATAGGTGATGGCGGGATTCCCCTAGCGATAATCAAGGTGAATATAAAAATCCAACTTATTGGTAAGAAGCTCCTTTTTGGCTCCTTAACCTAACCCGAATGTTACTGACTTAACTTTACAACTCTCCACCGATCAACCCTTGCGTGGGGGGGCTGGGGGAGACGCTTGTCCCCCAGTGGGGGGTTTGGGGGGCAACGTCCCCCAATCCGGGTTTTTCCAACGAACGATTACTTTTCGCTTAAGTCAGTGACATTCAACTTAACCCCTCTGTGCCCTCTGCACTCTCTGTGATTTGTTGTTTCCTTTCTCAATCAATGCCTGAACTAGAAGAAGCTCTAAAATTTATTAAAAAATTTGAAGCAGAAAATCATGGAAAATCAGCTTATGAAATTGCCAATAAGCTGCGGGGCTACACCAAGAAAGGATACACCACGAAATTGTGGAGTACAGCCACTGGCTATAAGCAAGACTATATTGAGGGAAAATACCAGGGAATCCTCAATAAGGAAAATGTTGTTTTAAGTGGAAAAAGTACTGATTTTGGTCATTTCATTGCTGCCCTTTCTGATCAAATTAATCAACCCGGAATTAATTGGTCAAAATTAACGAGCTGGACTGCCGATCATACCTCCTGGGCTGGAGATATTGGTTCCGCTATCATTCTCTATTACTCCAAAACAGACAATGGGCGGGTTCATTCTTTAGAAGAAATCTTGAATAGATATGCGTCCGATGCAGATTATACGGCGGATATCGTCGCTTATCTCGTTGGAGCGCTCATTAACTCAGGCCATCAATCTTCTGTTTCAGAGGCCATTTCTCAATATAATACCAAATCTTATCCAGAGAACGTTAAGACATTTATCAAAAGCCGTTTCCGGGGGATTATAGAAGGAAATACACTCAGAAATCCTGCTGAAGTTGAAGCCGAAGTCCGCCGTTCAATATCAACCTTTATTCGGCTATATCCGACAGTCGATATATTTAAGTCGGTCAAGAATTTATTAAAATTACAACCCAAGTTAGAAAGGGAAAATACGCTCCTACCTAGTGGATTAGATCTACTTCAAGGCTCAGCTCATTTTCTCACCCACCTGATTAGGGAGGGAAGCTTGGATAGCCTCACATTTAAACCTTACCAAATGCCAGGAATGCCTTGGTTGGGAACTGTGGATTACAAGGTTAATATCTCTCGCTAAAAGATAGAGAGCCATTTCCCTATTCCCAGACTTAAAAATCTACCCCTCGCTTCAAATCCACACCCTTTTCACAGTAGTGTTTGTGACAAATCATCTCGGAGTGGACACTGGCGAGGTCAAAGTAGGCGGGTTGATGCAAACAGCGACCTGTGATAATCACTTCGGTGTCGCGAGGCTTGCGCAATAACGCATCCACAATAGGCTCTACTTGCAACAATTCCAAGTCAACCGTGGGATTGAGCTCGTCCATAATGATGGTTTTGTAAAGTCCGGAAGCTAAAGCGGCTCTCGCGATTTCCCAGCCTCGCTCGGCCTCTACGTAGTCTACAATCTGCTGCTGTCCCCGCCACACGATCGCATCTCTGCCACAACGGTGATGATCGACTAAATCGGGATAGCACTGCTTCAGCGCTGCGATCGCTGCATCTTCTGTATAGCCACTACCCCCTTTGAGCCATTGGATAATGAGTACCCGGTGGGATTTATCGGTACTAATTCCCCGACCTATGGCTTGCAACGCCTTACCCAGAGCATTAGTCGATTTCCCTTTCCCCGCACCCGTGTAGATTTCAATCCCCTCAATTCCCTGTTCCCTAGATACCGGGTGATCATGAGGTACAGATTCCGTGTGCAAATCGGCCATATCAAGTAGGGCTTGGGGTGTTCCCCGACCTGTGACAATAATTTCTAAATGATCAGGCTTGTTCTTTAGTGTCTTAATTACCTCGTCCACCGAAAGCAAGCCCAAATCCAGTACAGGATTGAGTTCATCCAAAACCACAACCGAATAGAGGTTAGACGCGATCGCTCCCTTCGCCACATCCCAACCGCGTTGTGCCTCCATCGCATCAAAGTGCGTCACTTCATCTCGATCAAAAAAAGACGAGCGTCCTGTACGCACTTGGTCAATCAAGTGAGGGAAACCCCACTGCAAGGCTTCAATCGCCGCATCCTCATCATAAGGGCGTCCTGGGCCTTTGAGGAAGCGAAGCAACAGGACGCGCGTCGCTGACGTTCGCGGATTAGTTGTGACACCCGAATAGTGTACAGGAGTACTTACTTCACTATCGGCTGACTTAATCCCCAGTCCAATCGAGCGCAGAACGACACCCAAAGCTGCTTGAGATTTGCCTTTTCCCGCGCCATCATAGACGTGAATCTGACCCGTAACGCGCTCGGAACGCTCAACCGCCGTGAGAATACCAATACCAGTTCTGGACATTCCGCTTCTTGAAACCAACCCAAAGCACAAGTTTATCAAGAATGGGCGTACAGGCTTTGGCTTCTTTATAATTCCCTCTAGGCTGTGCTTTCTTGCCTCCTTCTCAGGCTGAGAGTTCCCCAGAGCGGGAAATGTCGCAAATTCTTATGAAACCTGCTGTAAATAACAGGTTTACCAAAAAAAACATCGCAGTTAGGTCATCCCAACATAGACAATAGTACAAATTAAAGGTAACGCTCTTCACGTTCACCACAACAGGTAAGGAGCAGACGATTATGACAGAAGCCGTTTCGCCAGTACAGACTTATTTGTTTCAAGCCATATTCCTGCTGGTGGCGATCGCACTAGAAGCCAGAGTCTTGTACAAACGGTTAGGCATTAACCGCAGAACCAGCGTCGAATATGCAACCTCCCTTAATCTACTTGCGGCGATTATTGGCTGGCTCGTTTTCTTTATCATTCAAGACCGAATCCCTCTCGCCTTAAAAGACCAGTTAATTAGTTATATTTTCTTTGACCGTCTTCTTGGGCCTCAGCCAGAAAACTTATTATTAGTGATTGCCGCTGCTGGGGTGGTTATTTTCTTCTCTGCCTTTCTGATTAAACTCAAAGGACTAGAGTTGCTAGAAGCCCTCCTCCAAAACAGCCCTAGAGCAAAAGACCCAATTGACCCCCTGCCTAAACGGCGTTACCCAACGTTGGGTGACCGTTTAGGAGAAGCAGTAACCCATACAGCTCCCAATCATGCCACAACTATCTTGTTAGCAAACGCCTATAGCTATAGTGCCATCTCACTACTTTTATTTTTGCGATTCCTGCAAATCCACACCCTAAAATAGTAACTAACGTGAAATTTCTTCAATCTATCTTCGCTTGGATGCGAAAGGACTTAACTCTTCCCAGTCCCTTTTCTTGGGAAACTCTAATCATCCTTAGCCTGTTTTCCTACTACATGGCTATTCTTGCCAATAACTGGGTTAAACACGTACTGGTTAATTTTGGCTGGATTTTCTTAATTTTGGGTGTCTATTGGGCAACCACATCAGCGAATCAGCTGAGAATTGGTTACAAGTTCCCAGAGAGGGAAGGCTTTCCTGTGAGCCCCTGGATTACCGGAGCACTAGTCAGTATTTACATTTTCGGCGTGCTGGAAAATCGCACGGGTCAAATTACACCAGGAATGCTTGTTTACTGGCCTATTTTTTCGGCAATTCTTGCTGCGATACCCGAATTTTTGAGCGTAGATTTTAAGCTAAAGTCACCGCCCCCAGGCAAGCGCCAAAACCTAGTCCTACTATTCACAAGCCAGATACTTCTGAGTTGCTGGTTCCAGTTTCACTTTTTGGTTCAGGACTACATTAGCCAGTATCCCAGTGTGATGGCAGATAACTTTCGTAACAGTGCCTTCGTTGTGAAATGGGAAAGCCCCCTACCCACAGCACCCCCTAGAGGAGCCTTAATTTTAGATACGATAGGCACTCGATTAAGAGACCAGTTGAATACTAGGCCATGGCCTGAGATTGAGCGGTTGCTTTTAGATAAAGAACGCAAAAAACTGATTGAATCTGCGACAAATCGAGCCAAAAAACAACTTTCTCCTACTTTGGAAGATGACCTGTGGACTATCAACTCTAATGTCTCCTCTAAGGGGTCTGGTTATGACTTAAAGCTTAATGCACTTTGGCAAGGGCCAAGAGCAACGAATCAACCCAAAACATTGACAAAATCCTGTCAAATTACGCCCTTTTACCCACGAGCTAGTGCAGCTACTAAACCGATAAACGGCCAATCACAATCTACACCAATCAGCCGTGTCGATTGTCAAGAGGTTAGAGGCTGGGGAATCGAACCGTCCATTCTGGCCAGTGAATAAACCTAAAAATGTGAAGAATAAAGGTTGAAAAAGAAGTATGAAGGATGAAGTTTCTCCTTTATACTTCTTTTTTTGTAAAAGGAATTTGGAGGGTAGCGAGTGAGTTTTAGCCGAATTTGGGTGATTGCCTCGAATGGGTTTCGGGAAGTGATTCGTGATCGCATTTTATATCTCATTGGCTTGTTTGCCCTGCTGCTGCTCATTGCCCTGCGACTACTGCGGGAAATGGCAGCGGGTACACAAGACAAAATTTTTCTCGATGTAGGTCTAGCTGCCATTGAACTGTTGGGTATTATTGTGGCGGTGTTTGTCGGTACTAGCTTGATTAACAAGGAAATCGAGAAACGCACAGTTTTAGTATTAATTCCTAAGCCGATGACGCGTGCCGAATTTATTGTGGGCAAACACCTAGGACTAGTCGGTGTTCTGGCGGTTTTAACGGTCGCTATGACAGGAATTTATTTAATTCTGCTGAGTTTCAGTCGGGTTAATTACCCCTTAGGGAGTATCCTGATTGCCATGTTTTTTCTATTCTTAAAGCTATCCTTGCTCACGGCTGTGGCGCTAGTGTTTGGCGTTTTTACGAGTTCGCTTTTAGCGACGCTACTCACCTTCGGCATTTATTTGATGGGAAATTTGAGTCGCGATATTGTCACGTTTGGTAATTTAAGCCGTAATTCCAGTATCGAAAGCCTAACTCAAGGTCTATATCTGGTCTTACCTGATTTATCGCGCCTCAATTTGAAGAATGAAGCCGTTTATGGAATACTGCCATCCCTGTCCACCTTGCTAGGCGATGCCGTTTATGCGGTGTGCTACACCTTGCTACTTTTAGCGATCGCGATACTCATCTTCTGGCGGCGTGAGTTCTAATAGGAGGTAGGGGTCAGGAGTTAGGAGTCGGGAGACAAGAGAAAAGATGTTTGTTTGAACATCTCTATTTTGCCTTCTACCTTCTGCCTTTTGCCTTGATACATGGCATTCTTTGCTGTTGAACAAAGATGAGATTTGCAGTGGATTGAGAAAAATGTTAGAACAAAAACTAGGGTCAATAAAAAAAATATTTTCGGAAATGGAAAAGGCTTTAATAGCCTATTCCGGAGGCGTTGATAGCACCTTAATCGCGAAAATCGCTTACGATGTTTTAGGTGATCGCGCTTTAGCGATTACCGCTGTCTCTCCATCGCTGTTGCCAGAAGAACTGGAAGATGCCCGGATTCAAGCGGCTGCGATCGGCATTGCTCATGAAGTCATTGAAACTCATGAGATGGACAATCCCAATTACACCTCTAACCCGGTTAACCGTTGCTATTTCTGCAAAAGCGAACTCCACGACACGCTTAAACCTTTAGCACTACAGCGCGGCTATCCTTATGTGATGGATGGTGTTAATGCGGATGATTTGAGAGACTATCGACCAGGTATTCAAGCCGCCAAGGAAAGAGGTGTGCGATCGCCGTTAGCGGAAGTGGGCGTTACTAAAGCTGAAGTCCGCCAACTCTCGAAACAACTAGGACTTCCTTGGTGGGATAAACCTGCTCAACCTTGTCTTAGCTCCCGCTTTCCCTATGGCGAAGAAATTACCGTCAACAAGCTGCAACGGGTGGGGCGTACTGAACTTTATCTGCGGCGGTTGGGTTTTTCCAATCTCCGTGTCCGTTCTGAAGGGGATACCGCCCGAATTGAGTTACCACCTGAGAAAATCAAGGAGTTTGTCTTAACTACCGATTTACCCACTCTGGTATCCGCTTTTCAGGAATTCGGTTTTGTTTACGTCACGCTGGATTTAGAAGGATATCGCAGTGGGAAGCTGAACCAGGTCTTGAATCAAGAAGTCTTAAGCGTTAAAGCCTAACCCGACTCTATCAGCAGTAGGGTGCGTTGATAACGCATCCTACAAAATCTTAACGTTATCTCCTTTCAATCATTTTTATTTATCAAATGAATCGAAAAGAATATTTGTTTTTATAAATGCAGAGGCTTATATTGAAACTAATTCAATTAGATAAGACAAACAGTGAGTATCGAGCTAAATCTTGATAGGCAATAGATGCCATAGGAATAGAGAGCCTCTGTTACTTATTGCGATTTGCAGAGAAGCGAGGTGGAAATAATGGAACAGACCAATCAGTTAGACATACACAACTTTCTCTATCGTCACCGACGCTATCACGGTCAATTTACGCCAGAGGCACTAGTCTTTAATGCCAATCTCCAAGAGTTTGCTCAACGAGTCAGCTACATCTGCAATTTACAAACGAATGGAAAGCTCTCTATAGAAGAGTCTTATCAGCGAATTAATGAACTCTGGGAACAGTTAAAACACGCTTCTTTAGCGCTGGGAATTGACCTAGATTCAGGGGCAGGTATTGGAAGTTGAGCAAGAGTTACGCTCGTTGCTAGTGCAGCGTGGCGGAAATAACTATCCAGATGAAAAAGGTTAGAAAGCTTACTGTACAAACTTTCTTTCCTTCTGCCCTCTGCCCCCTGCCTACTCCTACGGAGAACGCTGACGCTCCTAACGTCGCTACCGCTTCGCTATCGCGAACTGCCTTTTCGCACTAGTACCCTGCCAAGCTTCATTGCACCACCTGACGCATATAAGTAGCCCATAACTGAGCCGCTTGAGCACTCGTTCCACTCGTCGGTTTTGGCTGATCATTACCCAACCAGATGCCTGTCACGATCTGACGACTGGGAATAAAGCCAATGAACCAGAGGTCAACGTTTTTGTCCGTTGTACCCGTCTTACCCGCCACCTCAGACGAAATGGCAGCAGCCCGACCTGTACCTCCTTGGACAACACCTCGTAGCATAGTAGCCATGGTGTCGGCTACGCCGGATGGGATGGCACGTCTACCCCGTTCACTATCCTGATCGAAGCTGTAAATCACTCGACAAGTTTGAGGGTTGTTGATGTCTTTACAATCCCCACTATCAAGAATGCGTTTGATCGCATGAGGACGGTTCCACACGCCTTGATTGGCGATCGCAGCATAGGAACCTGTGATTTCTAGAGCTTTGACTTCGCTTTGACCAATCGCCAATCGGGGAACTGGCGTGAGTTTTGAGGTAATCCCCAGCTTTCGCGCGGTTTGAATCACATTATCTAAACCAGCATCCATCGCTACCCGAACGGCAATCACGTTCTCCGACTGCGCTAAACCCGTGTACATATCCACCGCCCCGCCCGAACGCTCACAACCCCGTAATCCGTAAGCGGGGGCGCACGAGTAGGTTCTGCCCGGTGAAATACCTTGTAATAAAGCCGCTGTATAGTCAAACAGTTTGAATGTGGAGCCAGGTTGGCGCAGACCTTGACTGGCGCGGTCAAATTGGCTTTGTTGGTAGTCTACACCACCGACATAAGCGAGGATTTCACCATTACTGGTGTTAAGGGTGACCAAAGCGCCTTGAGAGTATCCTAAGCGCGACCCCTCGGTGTTAACCTGACTACGCAACGCCGCTTCCGCTTTGGCTTGAGTCTGAAGATTTAGAGCGGTTTCGACGATAAAGTTACCCTCTTGAGCCAGCTCTGCTCCGAGTAAATAACGCAGTTCCTCGAAGACGTACTTGTAAAAATAGGGAGCCTTTGTACTAGCGAGGAATTCACGGGCTTTGGGGCTAACTTCAATTCGTGATCGTCTTGCCTCGTTGGCTTCGCGATCGCTAATCATCCCCATCGCACGCATCCGAGTAATCACCCGATTACGATATAGCAGTGCCGTATTGTAATCCTGAATCGGGTTAAATCGATTAGGGGCTGGCAAAATCCCGACTAATGTTGCCGCTTCGGCGAGAGTCAAATTCTTTGCAGATTTGTCGAAGTAAAACTCAGCCGCATCCTCAAATCCGTAAGCGTCAATTCCCAAATAGATGCGGTTCAAATAAATTTTTAAAATCGCATCCTTACTGTAGAACGTCTCTAGTTTCAAGGCAACGACTGCTTCCCGGAATTTTCTCCCCGCACTATTTTCCCGCCCTACATAACTGGTAAACAGACTCCGTGCCACCTGTTGCGTTAAGGTACTTGCCCCTTGACGAATGCCGCCGCCTCGGAAATTCGTCACCAGTGCCCGCAAAATGCCATAAGGGTCTACCCCAAAGTGCCAGTAAAAGCGGCTGTCTTCTGACGCAATCACCGCTTTCGGCAAGTAGGGCGAAAAGTCTGATAACCGTTGCATTTCGCGGTGCGCGGTTGTGCGCGGTTGCCGCAAGGGGACTTCCTCATTGGAATAGACCACTGTTGGCCCTTGAACGCCTACTGGCAGAGGTCGCACCGGCACCTTGAGCCACTCAAGGCCGATAATTAGGACTAACAAGACGGTTAACCCACCGATGCCGTAAAGGCTGTAACGAATCGCCAGGATATACCAAGGCGGTGGATCGACGTACTCCAACCGCACAGAGGCAGCTAGTTCTGGCGGGCCAATGGTGAGGATGTCACCATGACGCAGTACTAAGGACTGGAGGCGGCGTTTTCCTCGATAAATTCCGTTTGTGGAGTTCTCATCTTTGATGAGAAATGATCTCTGACGCCGTCCGTAGCGCTCTAAAGACAGATGAATCTGACTGACTACTGGGTTACGCACCACTATATCGCAGGATTTAGAACTGCGCCCCAGCATGTAACGGTCTCCCAAGAGGGGATAGACCTCAGCTTTAGCTGCACCCGCATCTTGCACCCAGAGTTCTGGTACTCTGGCATTGGGCTTGAGGGCGAGAGCCTTAAAGTTGACTTTGGCTTGAATCGTCTGTACAGCTTGAGTCAGCTGAGTCAGAATCGTTTTTGGCGGTTGTGGAGGTTGGGGAGAACTCATTTTTCAGGAAAGAGCTGTCGGCTTGTAGCTCTTGATTCATTTTACTCGCAACCCAAAGACAGCCGTAGTCAGTTGTCGAATCGCTGAGCGATCGCATTCCAGATTACACAATAACAGTAAATATTGACCCTTGGAGTTGATTGTCTGCGACAACTATCTTGCTCTGGTGTGCTTTGACAACTAGTTGGCAAAATGTTAAACCCAGACCCAGTTGAGCAATGCCCTTTATAACTTTTCCGACGTTATAGGTTTCAAAAAATAAATGGGGCTGCACTTAACAATCGTTAATTTTTTTAGATTTCTTTTGAAGTGGGCACTCAAAGGGCCTTTTCTCAGTCCTGAAGAGCTGACTGACTTTTGCAAAAAATACTATATTGCTAAAGGTGCAAGGGAAACCCTTCAAGCTTTAATGGGTCGCTTTGAGCAAAATTAATAAATAGCTCCACACACACTGCGTACACTCACTCATTATGAAGTTTCAGCTCAACAGCTCTGGTGGAAGGGCATCTCGGCCTTCTCACCGTGAAAAACTGGTTGGTTCGAGACGTTACATCAAGGTCATGGGACAGGGCACTTTATATAGTCTTTGTCTTGCTCTAAGTTGTGTGATCACTGCACCGGCCAAAGCGGCTGAACGTCTGACTCTGCGCTTAGGGCCATTTGAGCAATCTGTTGCCATCTCGGATTTAGAAGACTTTGCCGAGACGGGTGAGTTGCCATCGGCACTCAAACCCTACGGTGCAGTGCTGACACCACAGGTGCGGCAGTGGCTCACCAAACATCTACAAATCGACCCTAACATGACGGAGAAATTTCTCAATGACCTCCTCCGTTCATCTGATGGTGCAAAATTACTCGAACAAATCGGATTAGCTCTTCCTGACAGCCGAGTCGATCAATTAAAAGCGGCGCTGTTTTTAGCGGCAAGGGAGGTGGATGGTCTTTCTGTCATCGGTTTCCTCAAAGCTTATCCCGAAGAGAATGTGACCGTCGATGCTAGTTCAGCGATCGGAATTGCCTTTCAGTTCAACGCCTCCTACTGGCAAAGTCTTGCTGTTGGCCCGATGCTCAAGCAGGAACTGGCGGCTGCGGATGATACTAGCTTTCGCCCTAGTTTTGATCCAACGGACTCTGGCCCTTACTATGTACAGGAGCAGACTCTGTTCCTGCGAGACCAACAACGAAAACGGACGATCCCTGTTGACCTGTACTGGGCTAACCAATCGTCTGGGCCGCTGGTTATTCTCTCCCACGGCTTTGGTTCTGACCGCAAATTCTTAATTTACATTGCCCGTCATCTAGCCTCCCATGGGTTTACTGTTGCTTCTTTAGAACATCCCGGCAGCAACTTTAGCTGGCTTAATGGTGTCTCTATAGGCGGCAATCCAGGCGATTTGTTACCCGCTTCAGAATTTATTGACCGTCCTAAAGATGTTAGCTTTGTCCTAGATCAGTTGGCTCAACTGAATCGAGAGGATGGTTCTTTAAAGGGCAAACTGAATACTCAACAGGTGAGTGTGATTGGTCACTCCTTAGGAGGCTACACTGCCTTAGCCTTAGCTGGGGGAGAACTCAACTTAAAGGAGTTGCGACAGTATTGTAAAAATCGTAGTCCCCTTGGGCGGTCGCCCGCAGATTGGTTGCAATGTGCGGCAGCTGACTTGCCAGGCGATCGGATAGAACTGCGAGATGCCAGGATAGTGCAGGTTATGGCACTTAACCCCATGACGGGACGATTGTTTGGCAATAAAGGTTTGGCTCAAGTGACTGTCCCCAGCGTCGTTTTAACCAGCTCAGAGGATGCGATCGCTCCTTCCCTAGACCATCAATTGCGCTCGTTTGCCCAGTTAGGGGGTTCCAAGTATCTACTCTCAGCGATCGGTGGCACTCACTTAAGTGTAACTGACCGCTCAAATCTGAATGAAGCGCTGGCTCACAGCACGTTAGTTAAAGAGCATATTGGCAAAGAAGCCGATCCACTGCGGCAGGTTCTAAAAGGTGTCAGTTTAGCCTTTGTCAAGCAACTCACACCAGACGCCAAACGCTATGAACCGTTCTTGTCTCCCGCCTACGTCCAATCTCTCTCAACCCAAACCATGGCTCTCCGGTTCAGTAAAGAATTACCCCCCACAATGGCAACTTGGTTTCAAGTTTTAGCCGTTGGCAATCAGCAAGTGGCTATACGTTTACCTAAAATGAATGAGTTCTCCCTTAGTGCGATTAAATCATTTTTCTTCCCTGCCACCAAAGTGGTAACGCGGGCGGATTGTTGCACGAGTCAATTGAATCAAGTCTTTACAGACCTGATCAATAATTATGAAAATCCCTCAACTGGACTCAGTTGAGGCTGGAACGACAATGTTAGAGAAGCCTTTTGTCAACGCCGGCGTAATTCAATGACATCTTCTTTAATCGCAATGTCATACCCTTCATAAAAGTCTTGCCCCAACAGTCCAACTGCCATAGCTGCTGGTGCGACGACGACTGACATATTTCTCTTGGTGCGACCATCGGCCTCTAATGTTTTGAGTGTAGTTTTATAGACTACAACATCTGCTCCATCAGCCACAGTAACCTTCGTGAGTCCTTGAGGTTGCAAGCGCAATGACTCTGCGATCGCACGGGTAATGAGGGTAACCGTGGCTCCTGTATCAAAAAGCATGTCAAACTTGCGTGTGCCATTGAAGGTGACTTCAACAATGGGCGTGCCATTATTTCGCCCTTTGATCGGAATCGAGAAAAACTGGGGGTTGATATCACCTACGGCGTTTTTCTTCACAGCCGGAGTAGCCTTTTCCTTCGCCTCTGCCAGAAAACGCTGATATTGAGGCAGCTTTTTCACAGCCACGCTGTGCTGAGAACTAGAAGCAGGAACCTGTTTTAATAAGTTAATCGCCTGCTGCCAGTGGTTTGCTACTAATTTCCAGTCATCTCGAGACACAGCCGATTTACTGATGGTAATCGCACCTGTCGCAGCATCAATGGCGCGATCATAGGTATCCGATGGGGCAGAGGGGGTTACCGTCGGCGAGGTGGCTGTGCTCACAGAACCAAGTTTGGGGGGAGTGGGCTGGCTTTTAGGAACTGAAGCTAGGCTAGCTGACGGGCTGGGTGTAGTTTCAGCCATATCGCTAGCGCAACCAACACTGCCTAAGGCTAAAAGACTGGATAAAACGAGCAGAGTGCCAGTTTTGGTAGAAGGATTCCACATGATCAATAACTTTATGAGGAGCGGGAAGATT
The DNA here is from genome assembly GCA_036703055.1 of Waterburya sp. GTDB lineage: Bacteria > Cyanobacteriota > Cyanobacteriia > Cyanobacteriales > Coleofasciculaceae > DATNPV01. The sequence continues at coordinate 3,215 of DATNPV010000082.1, read as the reverse complement.
GCTTAGATTTTTCAGTCTTATCTCTTTCGCCAGATAGATGTCAATCATCACTTCTGCCTAGTAGTGAGGGACTGGTGAAGAAAGTGTGGGCTGTACCACGGTAGGGAGAGTGGGGAAATTTTTCAACGTTCCCCCCTCGTCCCCTCACTCCCTCTTATTAAAGATTCAATCCCTACCTCATCCATTCCTAAACAGAAGGTCATGATTCATAAAGGTCATGATTCACATAGGACGAAAGACCTGTATACCGGATGATTTAAGTAAGCTCATATCTTGCACCTGGTGGTTGAAACCGCAGCTACACAAACAAAACCTGCCTATCGCGCTTGCGCTGCGCGTAGCGCACCACGCAGGTTACAAAACCCTTGATTTTCGGTTAGTCCGCGTAGGCGGGCTTGGTTTGTATATGCCCCTCCAATTCCATTGGAGAGGGCTTGGTGCAAGATATCAGTAAGGGCACAGCATTGCCGTGCCCTGAATTATCACACTAGGTTAAGCGCGCTCATGCTTTCCGCTCTATGCTATCTTCCGCCAGACGGAGAGGGACTTGGGGATGGAGTTGGGCTTGGCGATGGGCTTGGTGATGGGCTTGGTGACGGACTTGGGGATGGAGTTGGGCTTGGTGATGGGCTCGGAGTTGGAGTTGGAGCTGGGGATGGAGATTGACTCGGTGTTGGTTCCGTTGAGGGGACTTGCTGGTAGAAGCCGAGAACCCTTTGAACATAGGAAGCTTGCGAACCGTTGTTACAGCCTGTGTAATTGCCAGTTAGCCACCAACAGGCAACCTGACGCACTGAGGCTGTCTCATCGTTATTAGTGGCACGGAACTGCTTGTTTAGCTCACGTCGCATGATGCAACTCACAGTTGCTCGTGCCCTCTCTGGGCTGTTGCCAAATTGTTCAGGTGTCAGTTCGCTACCAACACACTGTTTAGTCCAGCTACCGATGATACCCGGTGTAACTCCCCATTCGCTGTAAAGTCCTGGCGCAGACTTTGGTGCAGCCCTGCGTAAGGCATCCACCATTGCCGTAATTTGGGAATCAGAGGGGTTGGCTTGTGCTGGCACGGGTGCCAACACTGCCATACTAACCATTAGCCCACGAAGCAGTAATCGCATGGTTTCTTTCCTCCTCATACTGAAACCCTTGGCGGTGAGCAGTTGCACCCGACAAGTGCTTCAAAGACAAATTTCCCAGATTTTTGCAGGTCTTGTTAACCAGTCATCTTACCTAAGGAGGAAATTGCGGTGCGCAACGCACAAACGCTTATAAATTCAACCTTCAAACCTTTACTGTCTCACGGCAGCGATCGCTAACCTCACCCCTGAAACTTGACGTAGGCGATCCATCACACTGACAACTCGACCATGAGGGACTCTAGCATCTGCATTGATAATTACTAGTGATTGAGAGTTTTGCCCAACGAGAGCGCGTACTCCCTCTTCCAGCGCTCCTAGTTCCGTGGGTTTCCGGTTCACAGCAATGGCTCCATTAGCCAGAATCGTCACATTAATTGCAGCCGCACGCTGACTCTCTGCCGTTGTCGCTGTAGGGAGGTTGACTGGCAGTCCTTCCGAACGAGTTAAATACAAGGATGAGACGATAAAAAATGCGAGGAGACAGAAAAGGACATCAATCATCGATACGAGATTGATCAAAAACGGAGCTTCGTCAGACTCATCGGGAAGACGCATACTTGAGAATGGGTAATAGGTTGGTCGGTTGAAGGTTGTTCGTGTTAGCGAGTCTACGAGCGTCAGCATTCCCCGAAGGAGTAGGTTAGGAGGTTGAAGGTGAGCCGATAAAACCCTTCAACAGGCCAACTTTCAACCGTCTAACTCTCAACTCTCTAACTCATAACCGATTACCATTTATCCACCAGCCTAATAGGGGCTGACTTCCAGAACACCATTGGGTTTAAACACCACGCGGAACTGAGCCAAGGGTTTTTGAGATACTGCTCCCGTGTCCTTGCTACCCATACCCGCCACGTCTGGCTTGATTAAGCTGTCTAGAGGTGTTTGATCGAGGTAATCGGCAGCGGGTTGATTTTTTTCCTCGTAGTCGGCAACGACACCCTCTTCCGTAACCCCAACCCGATAGACTAACTCCCTAGGGAAGCTAGGAGTGGTTTTCCAGTTCTCACGAATTTGATTGTAGAGTTGGTCTTTCAACTTACTCACTACCGCCGAATCCGTAACTTGTGGCCCTAAGGTAGGTTTACCGGTGAAGCCACGCCAAGGGCTGATTTGCAGGATACCCCGGTTGTTAAACACCACCCGGAATTGAGCTAGGGGTTCGTTGGCGGCAAGATTTTCTGTGGCAGGGTTGTAACGCAATTCAGGCAGGGGAGTTCGCTCGGCTCCATCTACAGGTGTCGAACCAACTGGCTTGTAGCCGATTATCGAGCCGTCTTTGGCAAGGCTAACCCGGTACTCCAACGTTTGACCAAGCTGTCTGCGGTTTTTCCATTGATCATCAACTTTCCTGTAAAGTCGGCGTTGCAAGAAACGCAGCTGCGTAGGATCGGTAATTTCTGGATGTGAGGTTAGAAGAGTCTCCAGCTCAGCCGCTGAGGGAGGCGTAGTGCTGGAGGTAGGAGTCGCCGTTGCCGAGGGAGAGCTAACTGGCGTTGGAGAGGCTGTCGCACTCGCCTGCGGCTGGGGTGTTGCTGGCTTGGGGTCTCGCATCTTGGGAGTAGGAACTAGGGCAAGCACGAGCGCCGATACAGCCAAACCCGCTACTCCTATAGCAGCTGGCGCTGCTCGTTTCGTGAAAGGTTCGTCCGCATTCCGATAACGCCGAGAAACTGGCTGCAACGACACCGCTAAGTCAGGAAGTGTTCGCCGATCAGCCAGAAACTGGTCGATCGCTTCTACCAAGTCGAATAGCTGTACGGTCGTTAAATCAATTTGGGTCGGTTGCCCTTGAGACGTTATTCCATAAGGCGCCGGAGTCATTCCGCCTCCCGTGTTGACAGGGAGAGCGTTAGGGGTGGCAAGCAGCGTTACCCGATGCAAGTTCTTGTCAGAGAGTTTCTGCAACTGCACTATCTCTGGCTGATCCCCATGCAGTTTGGGATGATGAACCTGACTCAAGAATTCTTGAGCATAGCGACTTACAGCCCGTACCAAGCTTTCTAAAAAGTCTCGTCCGCCACTTAACGGTTGTGCTATCCCAGAGAAATGGCATTCAGCGCTGACCAACATCGTCAT
>DATNPV010000081.1:0-50315 GCA_036703055.1 Waterburya sp. | reverse complement strand
CGAATTAGAATCTCTGCTAGCATTCTTTGCTACGTTCGTATTAGAAACGCCACTAGTACAGCAAATCATGAGGTGGGATATGGCAGTTTTACGAGAATCCCCTTGGTATCAAGAAATTTTGCAACAAGGACAGCAGCAAGGACTACAGCAAGGACTACAGCAAGGACTTCTGTTAGGAATTGCACTGGGTTTAGAATTAAAATTCGGCGCTGAAGGGTTACAGCTCCTGCCGGAGATTGGTGAAATTGAAGATGTAGAGCTACTAGAGGCAATTTCCCAAGCCATCAAAACAGTCGATACTCTGGAAGCACTGCGTCAAATCTACATTACAAGTTGAGCGATCGCACTTTTACTGTCACACGCACTTACATTCTTCTCCTATACTCATGGGTATTCCCAGGTTGAAAATCGACTGTAGGTTTTCATCATAAAAACCATGTTCGGGTGCATAAACGATACCGGACAATTTCTTAGCTAAATAAGCTTCGAGGCAATCTAGCATTTCCCACGCAGCATCTGTTAACCCTGAATAATCGATTTCAATTGCAATGACCTGCTTGGTGGTGGCGAGTTTTTGAATCAGGTCTTGCTGCTGGTTCAACTGCCCTGATTGACTAATGATGTCTATCGCTTCATCGATTTCTTGCTGGAGAAGTTGGTCGTTAACGTTGAGTTCGATTCTTACAGGACGTTTGTTTGTTTGGTAGTGTAGGGTGATGAATTTCCAGTGAGTCTCATCCTCTGCTTCTGCGCTTGGCTGTACCTCAAATTTAGGCGGCTCATCGAAATACCAGCCATCTCGGATGAAATCGGTAATCTCGTTGCTGGGTACTAGCTGGGGACTTTGGCAAAATACACGCAAGAAGTAACTCATACGGATTTTAGATTGGGGGTTATTGACGATTGGAGATCGACGGTCGATTGCTATTGCCTACCCTGCAACAAATCTTCTATCTCTTCATCAGTAAAGCCAAATTGTCTAAAAATTCGCAACACATAAGCGGGTGACATTTCTCTTGCTCCCATGTCAATAGGAACAACTCGGCGTGTGTCTTCAAGCTCACGAATATATAAACGGTGGTCTCCCTTCCCTTCTCGATAGAAGATGCAGCCACCTTGCTCTAATAGCCTAATTAGTTCTCTTGGTTTGAGGGAAGGAATATTTTTAGGCATAAACCGCTCTAAGTTCGAAGATTTCTGATATGGGTTCGGGACTTTCGACACTCAAGAATTCATGTAATTCTTTGACAGGAACCGGGGCCTTGTAGATGTCCTCTTGTGATTCATAAACTTCTTGGAATGATTCAATCGCCTCTTTGAGCTTGGCGATCGCATTGTCTTGCGTATTTCCTTGACCTACTAATCCGTTCTCCAAGCACAATGCAACCCAGTAGCCTGCACTTTGTCTCAAAACTACTGTGTAAAAGTCCATGTGTGTCTACTCCCTTTAATCGGCGGCATCAATTGTGGTTTCTCTAGGGTGTAAACCCTTTAACTTACGATAGCAAGGGCGATCATACCTTATCCAGGAATTATCCAGGAAACGCGAACGCGCTCCTAATTGATGCTTAAGACGCGCGGGAAAACACACTGATTTACACTTAATTTTTTATCAGCTTTAAACTTTGAATAGGAAATTCCAGGCAAATTTGACCCCAATTTGAACCCAATTTGCCTATAAATTCCTTAGAATGATTAATGGTTAAAATGCCCGCCCAGAAAGCTTGGCGCCTTAATGAGTGCAACTCCCCGATCAAGGAAATCTAAAAAAAGTTCAACCCGAAGAGCAAGCGAACAGAAGAGGGACAATACCCTCGCTCCAGTAAAGCCTGCTCTTTGGCAGGAATTACACGACAGACTGGAAGCGGAGTACCAGTCGGAAGGGGAACTGAACATAGCAGAAATTGAGCTTGCTTGGCATAACCTCTGCACAGCCAAGAAAATTCGTCATAAAGAGCCACCCAACGAGCAAACTCTACGAAACTTCAGGAATGAGGAACCCAAAGCCCGAAAGTATTGGTTCATTGATGGCTTGTGCCAGTTGTTGCTTAGCTGTTCGTTAGAAGAGTGGGAAGAGCAGCAAAAGCAGGTTCAAGATGCTCCACAGGAGAAAGTGCAGCATCAGGATGAGTTAAGAAAGCAAGTAGAAATTGCTGAGATTGAAAAGCTGAGTTCACAGTCTCAATCCCTGCTGCTATCCCATGACCAGCTTGGAGCATTATTAGCTGCTGTCAAGGCAGGCAGAAAATTACAAGATATAGAAGTACCAACTGCTCTCAAGATTTGCACTTTAGCTAGGCTACGCCAAGCTGTCTACGGAGTACAAGAGCTTAATCGTCTCCAAGGACATAAGGCTAGCGTCACTAGCATTGACTTTACTCCTGATGGTCAAATACTAGCCTCAGCTAGTGAAGACGGAACAGTGAGACTTTGGGATTTGGAGGGCAACTTAATCAAAACCATAACGGTATGGGATGGTTCTTGTAAGCTCTCGGACATGAGCTTCAGCCCCAATGGCCAGATCTTGGCTGTAGCTGATGAGTGGAATGTGGCTCTCTTGAGTCTTAGCGACTCTAAATTAAGAGAATTGACAGAATTGGCTGATCAGAGTATTTCTTATGATCCTGAAACTGTTAGTTTCAGTCCTAATGATTTACTGCTTGCTTCAACTAATGTAAGAGGTACATTAAAACTCTGGAAACTGAATAGCGATGAAGTACAAACTTTCCAAGGTCGAAACGTTCGGGCAGTAAGTTTCAGCCCGGATAGTCAGCTTTTAGCCTGTGCCACTATGGACACTCTAGAACTTTGGAACCTAGATGGAATTGTGCAGAAAACTTTGGTAAGGCGTAGAGCTATTCATAGTGTTTGTTTTAGCCTTGATGGTAAGAGAATAGCTGCTGCTAACTGGAAATGGATATTTCTCTGGAGTTTAGATAGCTCAGAACCCCAAATCTACGAGCATTCTTACGTAGTTACGTCTATCAGTTTCAGTCCTGATGGAAAAATGCTTGCCTCAGCTAATAGTGACGGAACGATAAAACTATGGAGCCTTGATGGTGATGAGCTACAAGCATTTCGAGGGCATTGTACTCAAATTAATAAAATAAGCTTCTCTCCTGATGGTCAGATATTAGCTTCGGCTGGTCAAGATGGGACAGTAAAGCTCTGGAGCCTCAAGACTAATAAGTTGCCAACCCTTCGAGGGCATAGTAAAGGCATTAACAAGATAAGTTTCAGTCCTGATGGGCAGATGCTAGCTTCCGCTAGCAACGATGGACTGGTGAAACTTTGGAACCTCGATGGTAGTGAATCGAATACATTTCAAGGACATAATACCTGTGTCACAGATGTAAGTTTTACTCCTGATGGTCAGACGTTAATATCCTTTTGTAAGGATGATAGTGTGAAGCTCTGGAATCTCAATGGCACTACATTAACTTTTAAGGTTGAGGTTCCTCATGAAATACATGACATAGCTATCAGTCCTGATAGCCAAACACTCGTTGTAACTAGCGACAGGAGTGATATAAGCCCCTTTAGCATTACTCTCTGGAGCATTAATGGCACCTTAATTAAAACTTTGAAAGAGCCATATATAAAAGCACTAAGTCCACCAATCTTTACGAGTTTCAGCCCTGATGGTCGTGTAATAGCTTGTGCTGATTATTACGGCGAAGTAAAGTTATACAGATATGATGGCTATGAAGGTATCGAAGAACTGCATACCTTTAAAGCATGTAATCATTCCGTCAAAAATGTCAGTTTTAGCCCCACCGGTGAAATACTAGCTTTGGCTACTGAGGGTGGAACTGTAAGCCTCTGGAGCCTTGATGGTAAGGAATTGCAAGCTTTTCAAGCTTCTAGGAGTAAGGTTACAAGCGTTAGCTTCAGTCCTGACGGTAAAATACTGGCATCAGATGGTGATTATAGAACTGTAAAACTTTGGACTATTGAGGGGAGTGAATTATACACATTCCAAGGGCATACTGGTACAGTCAATAGCGTCAGTTTTAGTCCCGATGGTCAAATGCTAGCCTCTGCCGATAGCAACGGAACAATAATTTTGTGGAATTTGAATCCAGATGATTTACTATTACGCGCTTGCAATTGGCTGCGGGACTATCTGAAGACTAATCCTAATGTTAGTGAAAGCGATCGCCATCTCTGTGACGGAATTGGAACACAGAAGTAGACAGCTTGGTGTGTGATACAGGAGACGCTATTCCCTATGGGATAGCTACGCTTTAGGCACTTTTGGTCTAAGCTAATATAGGCGTTCTTGCCGCATAACACAACAAGTTTTCATCACTTCATGGCTAAAGCAGCAGATATCAGCAGCAAGCGCTTAAATAGTTTAGCTCCTGAGCTGTGGGTACAATGGGTGTCCGTTCAATTTAATAAACAACTTAATAAACAATTTGTTACCAATCCCTGACTAAATACCCCTTCAGTAGCTACCAGGACAAGAAATTAAAAAAGTAAAATAAAGGATTGGGCCATTTCATCTAAAGCTGGGGTATTCCGTTGTTGGCTGTTGGCGTCAGTAGTACAGAGCAACGAAACACCCTAACTTTCACTTCAGTTTTATCCAGGGAGTTATATTAGCTGTGGTCTTACAAGCATCTGATCGTACCTACGAGGCCAAAACCCAAGAAATTGCTAAACAACTCTTGGAAGCCACACGGGAAAAACGCTCCTTTTTTGCCCAGATGCGCGACCAAATGCGCTGGGATGATAAATTACTCGCTTGGGCAATGAGCAACCCAGGATTGCGAGTGCAGCTATTTCGCTTCATTGATACATTACCCGCTTTACGCAGTAAACCGGAGATTGCCCGTCATTTGCAAGAATATTTAGGTGATGAGTCGGTTGAACTGCCATCCGCGTTGAAAGGGATGCTCAACTTTGCCCAAGCGGACTCGATGCCGGGGCAAGTAGCAGCAACTACCGTGTCAACGGCAGTGGAAGCGTTAGCGCATAAATACATTGCTGGGGAGAACATCAAACAAGCGTTAAAGACAATTGAGCGTCTGCGCAAAGAAAAGATGGCGTTCACCCTCGACTTGTTAGGAGAGGCGGTGATTACCGAAGCGGAAGCACAGTCTTACCTGCAAGGCTATCTCGATTTGATGGAGCAACTGAGTCAGGAAGCGCAGAAGTGGTCGCCAGTCGAGGAGATTGATTTTGCTGATGGTGAATCAATACCACAAATTCAAGTTTCTGTCAAGTTAACAGCATTTTACTCTCAGTTCGACCCGCTCGACCCCCAAGGTAGCAAAGAACGAGTGTGCGATCGCATCCGTACCCTGTTGCGACGTGCCCAAGAACTGGGTGCTGCGGTTCACTTTGATATGGAGCAGTATGTTTACAAAGACATGACGCTTGCCATCCTCAAAGAGTTGTTGATGGAAGAGGAATTTCGTTCTCGCACCGATATTGGCGTAACCCTGCAAGCGTATCTGCGGGACAGCGAGAAAGATGGGAAGGAACTGATTGCCTGGGCGAAACAGCGGGGTTATCCCCTCACCGTCCGCTTGGTGAAAGGGGCGTATTGGGATCAGGAGACGATTAAGGCGGCGCAAAAAGATTGGCCTCAGCCAGTTTATAACGATAAAGCAGCAACGGATGCCAATTTTGAACGGCTGACTCAGCTTTTGCTGGAAAATCACGACTCTATCTATTCAGCCATTGGCAGTCATAATGTGCGATCGCAAGCTCATGCCATTGCCATTGCCGAAACCCTGAAAATCCCCCGTCGCCGCTTTGAGATGCAAGTCCTGTACGGCATGGGTGAACAACTGGCGAGAGCATTAGTTAAGCGAGGTCATCGGGTACGGGTGTATGCCCCCTACGGAGAACTGCTGCCAGGGATGGCTTACCTGATTCGGCGGTTGCTGGAAAATACGGCAAATAGTTCCTTCTTACGGCAAAGTATGGAAGACCGGCCCTTGGAGGAACTGTTAGCGCCTCCTGTCGTAAGAGAGGGGGAGAGAGGGAGAGGGGGAGAGAGGGAGAAGTCTTCCTCATTCCCGAATGCGGCGGATACAGATTATGCCAAGGAAGAAGAACGCAAGGAAGCCCAACAAGCCCTGGCAACTGTTCGGCAACAACTGGGTAAAACGTACTTGCCTCTAATTAATGGGGAATATCAAGAGACTCAGGACTATGTAAATTCCGTCAATCCGTCCAATCCCAGTGAAATTATTGGGAAAGTCGGACTTCTCTCCATCGAACAAGCAGAACAAGCGATGCAAGCGGCAAAGGCGGCATTCCCCAGTTGGCGGAAGACACCCGTCAGGCAACGTGCTGGAGTATTGCGAAAAGCCGCCGACTTGATGGAACAACGTCGCGCTGAACTCTCGGCTTGGATTTGCTTAGAAGTGGGGAAAGCTGTACGAGAAGCGGATGCGGAAGTTTCAGAAGCGATTGACTTCTGCCGCTACTATGCTGACGAAATGGAACGGCTTGAGCAAGGGCATAACTATGATGTGGCGGGTGAAACGAATCGCTACGTCTACCACCCCAGAGGCATTGCCGTTGTCATTTCTCCCTGGAACTTCCCCCTTGCCATTGCCACAGGTATGGCGGTTGGGGCGCTGGTAGCGGGAAATTGCACCCTGCTCAAACCTGCCGAAGTCTCGTCCGTCATTGCGGCGAAGATGGCGGAAATTTTGCTCGAAGCCGGGATACCCAAGGGTGTGTTTCAATACGTCCCGGCTAAGGGTTCAACGGTGGGTGCTCATCTGGTGAAGCATCCCGATGTTCACCTGATTGCGTTTACCGGTTCTTTGGAGGTAGGTTGCCGAATTTTTGCGGAAGCTGCCATCACACAACCGGGACAAAAGCACCTGAAGCGGGTAATTGCTGAGATGGGTGGCAAGAATGCCCTGATTGTAGATGAAAGTGCTGACCTTGACCAAGCGGTGGCGGGTGCGGTGCAATCGGCGTTTGGGTATAGCGGTCAAAAGTGTTCGGCTTGTTCGCGGGTGATTGTGTTAGAACCCGTGTATGATGCGTTCGTGGAACGGTTGGTGGAAGCCACGCGATCGCTCAATGTGGGTGCAGCCGAAGCCCCCAGTACGCAAGTCGGGCCGGTGATTGATGCCAATGCTCGCGATCGCATCCGTGAGTATATTGAAATCGGGCGTCAAGAATCCGAAGTCGCGCTGGAAATGCCTGCACCAGATACCGGTTACTTCATTGGCCCCACGATTTTCACCGATGTTGCCCCCGATGCCAAGATTGCCCAAGAGGAAATTTTTGGCCCCGTCGTTGCCGTCATCCCGGCGAAGAATTTCCAGGAAGCGTTGGAGATTGCCAACGGCACCAACTACGCCCTTACTGGAGGTTTGTATTCGCGCACTCCTTCGCATATCAACCAAGCGACCGTTGATTTTGAAGTGGGCAACCTGTATATCAACCGCACGATTACAGGTGCGATCGTATCTCGACAACCCTTTGGTGGGTCGAGACTTTCTGGTATTGGTTCTAAAGCGGGGGGGCCTGATTATTTGCTGCAATTTGTGGAACCACGCACCATTACAGAAAACATCCAGCGCCAAGGCTTTGCACCGATTGAAGGAGCCGAGTAAATATAAGTTGTAGTAGTTGAATGCACCCAATCCAATATGAAGATTAGAGATTGGGTGCACTCAAGAGAAATAGGTAGTCGATCATGAACTGCGTACACCAGAACGAATGAAAATTCTTATTCCTTCTGCCGTCTGTCAGACAAAGAATTCATCATCGGTTCAACATTCTTGATTCAAACTACCAGCCTCTGCTATATACAAACTCCCAATCTCTGCTATATAAAATTTAGGAGAAGAGTTTTTGTAAATACCTGTAAAACTTCATCCTCTTAATATTTACATAAATCTATAATGTAAACATTTAGAAAATAAAGATGAATAGATGAAAGCTTTTTTTTATACTGAGATGATATAGGCAGTCTATTTCATTCGTGAAAGTCGTACCATTTGGTAATTGGTAATTGGAACGTTTTTTCGATTACCTCTGAACCATTACCTATTACTCAAATCGAAATGGGGTTCACAATTCATTTAGATTAGACTGGCTATAAGCTACATTTGTCAGTTTGGTTACTTATTTGGACTAAGTCGAACTTAGACTGACAAGACTAATTTAAAAATACGAGGTATCTGCAATGAAATTTAAGTCAGTGCCTTATTTACTCACCCTAACCACTCTATTATTCCTTGCATTTGCAAGTACGGCTAAAGCAGAATCTTGGAAAAAAATTGCAGGATGTGGAAAAGATATCGGAGTGGGAAGGAATAGATCGGCTTGGGTTCTTGGTTGCGCATCGGGAGGAAATGGTGGCAACGAAATATATAGATGGAATGGTACCGCATGGCAAAGAGTTGATGGCGCTGCTACAAATATAGCCGTTGCACCTGACGGTACTCCTTGGGTAGTGGCAGCAGATGGAACCATTTGGAACCGAAAAGGCAGTTCGTGGCAACAAGTTCCAGGATGTGGAAAAGATATTGGAGTCGGAAATAATGATTCGGCTTGGGTTCTTGGCTGCGCATCGGGTGGAAATGGTGGCTACGAAATATATAGATGGAATAGTACCGCATGGCAAAGAGTTGATGGCGCTGCCATACGCATAGCCGTTTCACCGGAGGGTATCCCTTGGGTAGTGGCGGCAGATGGAACTATTTGGAACCGAAAAGGTAATTCGTGGCAACAAGTTCCAGGTTGTGGAAAAGATATTGGAGTCGGAACTGATGACTCGGCTTGGGTTCTTGGTTGTGCATCGGGTGGAAATGGTGGCAACGAAATATATAGATGGAATGATAATGCATGGGAAAAAGTTGATGGCGCTGCCTCGCGCATAGCAGTTTCGCCTGGTGGTATTCCTTGGGTCGTTTCCTCTGATGGAACGATTTGGAAACGGTAAGCTGTTGTGTATTTAAATTGTGAATTGATGCTGACGGGGGGAAGGAGAGATTAAGACTAACCAATTTAGATTTGTCTTAGCTTAACTGACCCCCACACTTAATAAAACTTGTTGAAAGGGGTAGGAGAGTTCGGTTAACAGGCTGTAGACTTGCTTACTGGGCGTGAGCAAGAATCGTTGCTATTTTTCTTGAGTTTTCTAAGGCTTCGATCGCAAAACCACTGACCGAATGGAATTATCCCAAGCGACGGCTATATTAAACTTTTGTAGCTCGATGGCTGGGATATAAACTACATCGCGGTAGGTCGTTTTGGGTACATTCTCTACTATTTTCTCGTCAATTTTCAAGGATTTGAGGAAGACCACAGGGATAGCGGCATTCCCATTCACAAGAATCCCCTGGTTGGTGTATAGCTGGTCATTGAGCTTGACGCTAATGACTGGGTATCTGATCGGTGGAGGAGCCATACCTTTCCGAATAGCCTCCTTTTGACTCCATATTTGCAAACCGTCTGCTATGCCACGAGCAAAGTCCTGACGTTTATTTTGCATTAAGGCGCGGTCTTCTGGATTGGTGAGAAACCCTAACTCCAGAAGCATAGAGGGGATATCAATTTGGCGACAGAAACCCAGACGCCCCACCCCAGTAGCCGTATCCGGTTTAGCGCCACGAGATGGCAGTTCTGGAACGGCTTTTAACAACGCTTGCAGTACCAACTCGGCATCGGTTCGGCGCTGCGTGTTGCTGTCAATGTAGTAAATACTGGCACCTCGCACTTTGGTATTGCTCAAAGCATCGGCGTGGATTTCCAGGGCGACATCTCCTCGGCGGCTGTTATCGTTAATCCAGTGAATGGTTTGTTTGAGGTCAAGGGTATCGGGTACCCACAGAATGTCTAAACCGCGCGATCGCATTTCCTTGACCGCTGCATCCCGCATTTTCATCAATTGGGCGCTTTCTGTTGTACCACCTGCGCTCGCGCCTGGATCGCCAGCACCATGACCCGCTGAAAGAAAAATTCGCACCATCTGTAGCTTATCTCTTGGTTGTACCAAGCAAAGGAGGTTTTGGGGATTTATCTTCTCTACATTAGCGAGAAGGTAACCAACTTCACCAGTTATACCAAATCCGTTTTCGATCACATCTTGCACGATTTTCCATAAGCTGTGTACTGGGCTTTTTTTAACGCAGAGATAGCGCTATCGCGCCGCTAACGCTAACGCAGAGGGAGGCACAGAAGTTCGCAGAGGTGGTGGTGTCATACCAAGTTGCGGTCAAACGTAGTAGATAGGGGAGACAAGGAAGACAAGGGGGACAAGGGAGAGAAAATACTATCTACGAACGCAACTTCGTGTCAGATGTCTGTTTTAATAATTTTCTTATTTCTCAAGAGGGGGATAGGGGGGAGGTATGCAGTTTTTGACGAAAAACCATGCTAAAATCCCCGGCAAATGCCAGATTTTTCAACAGGGGTTTCCAACGCTTGTATCTACAGCCGCTAAAAGCTCATCCACTGGCTTGGACGATTGGTGCAAGCATCCTCATTTTCTTTTGGTGCAGCAGCTTGCGGCACGCGCTGTTTAACTCTACTGGCTGGGATTTGGGTATTTTTGACCAAGTTGTTTACCTAATCAGTCAAGGGCAACCCCCCATTTCCTCGTTTATTCACGTTCATATTTTGGGCGATCATGCCGCTTGGATATTTTATCCCTTGGCCTTGTTGTATAAAATTTACCCCAATGTGCATTGGTTGTTTTTGGTGCAATCAACGGCTTTAGCCTTGGGTGCTTTGCTAACCTGGCATTTAGCTCGTTTAGCAGGGTTGAGAGAGAGACAAGCGATCGCCCTATCAGTCGTTTACCTTCTCTATCCAGTAATTTTTAATGCTAATCTCTTTGATTTTCACCCAGAAGTTATCGCTGTTCCCGCACTTTTTGCCGCTATTTTAGCGGCTCGATTGGGTCAGGTAGTGTGGTTTTGTCTGGCAATTATCGTAGTATTGGGCTGCAAGTTTATTTTAGCCTTAACGGTAGCAACCCTAGGTTTATGGCTTCTAGTGTTTGAAAAGAAGCATTTATACGGTGCGATAGCCATTATTTCTGGAATTACCTGGTTTATCCTGGCTACCAAAGTTATCCTACCAACGTTTAATCCTCAACAGATTACCTCGCTATCCCGTTACGGGTATTTAGGTCATTCCATTCCAGGAATTATCACAAATTTATTTCTTAAACCCGGAGCCATTTTTCAAGTTATTTTATCCTTGGATAACCTTAAATATCTGGTGCTGGTGTTTGCGCCTGTAATCTGGGGACTTTCTCTTAATCACCTTACAGGGTTAATACCTGCAATACCAACATTAGCCTTAAATCTGTTAGCTGATTACCAACCACAAAAAGATATTGTGGCCCAGTACTCTCTGCCGTTAATCCCATTTTTAATGGTAGCAGTCATTGCTACATTGGCGGATGGTCAAGGATGGTTCCAAGATAGTCGAAAATTTACGCTTTGGTCTTTAATCTTTTTCTTAGGTTTAGCCCGATGGAGCTATTTTTTCACCAAGTATTTACCCACAATTGATACCTGGCAAGCAACGAAAGACGCGATCGCACTCATTCAAACTCAGGGAGGGGTTTACACCACGAATGAAATCTCCCCTCATTTAAGCCATCGACTGTTAATTGAACGCACCGTTAACACTGAGCCCCAAGATTTAACCAATTTTGAGTATATATTGTTAAATCAACGTCATCCTGGGAGTAACAGTTCCCCAGAGTTTGCCGCAACACTCATTGAGCAACTACAACAAACCCCTGAGTTCCGGCTCCGTTATCAAAACGATGGAGTTCTTCTGTTTCAGAAGGCGACTCATTAGTTCGCGATCGCCTCTGCTTCTTGATGCTTATTAACTGTTTCCAAAAAGCTCTTCATGGTTCATTGCTTGGCATGTAGTTAATTCAGGAAATGAACAATGATATGCATTATTCATGGCAAAAAATACCGCCCATAATTAACTGGGTGGTACTTCGGATTTCTCTCTGATTACTGTGTCCATTTAGGTTGATTTTAGTAACTAGCTCTCGAATCAAATTCAGCACTTTTATTGAAGATTACCAATCGCCTTGCTCACTTCAGCGGGAGTTTCAAATTCCTGATCGGGTAACTGCTCTAATATAGAGAGTATATCCTCGTCAGCATCTTGCTGTTGGGCGTGTTCAATCAATTCTTCTTTGCTCGCTGGATAGTCAACCCCTTTCAAGTGTTTCTGGATTTGGATTGGATTAGCTTGAGCCATTGTTCTTCTCCTAAAGCTTTAATCGCTTTATTCGTTGCTCTCAACGCTACCTCTATTACCCGCGTTGGCTCATCTTACCCACGGCACAGTCTATTACTACATTTGTTTGTTGCCAGGGATACAAAATAGTCGATGATGGAAACCTCTATTTACCCCCCTCCCTACTGCCATTAACGGGGGGAATAATTTTGCTCCCCTCCTCGTTGCTCACGAGGGGCTGGCGGAGGGGTGAGGCGCTTCGCCAATTCACCAACAATCATCCTACAGTAGCCAACTATGCCAGCTCTAGCGTGATTCATTTAGGACTTACGCATTTGCCCTCCCATGCCCCCAAATCTGGGGGAGTAAGATCTTGTTCCCCCCAAGCTTGGGAGGTTAGGGGGCTAATCGACAGATATTGCGTAAGTCCTGTCATTGTTGTCTCAGAGGAAGAATGCCCCCTACCTGAGAAGCATAGGGGGTGGCATCTGAACGGCTTGAGCATACCGCTTGTTGTCTTGCATTTATGCTATTGCTGTTACAATTGACTGAATTTTTAATCAGTTATCTGGATTGTCGCCAGGCGAGGTAACCCTTTACAATATCATCCAGAGTCCGAACTTTGCACTGAGGGTAAGAACGAATTAGGCTAACACTCTTGACACGAAAATTAAGTTCTAAAACGTGAAAAGTCAATTGACGCTCAATTGGGGTGTCTCTACCAACGGGTTAAAAGTTTTAATTGTTGTTTTGTTAGTAATAGGAATCTTTTTTCGATTCTTTAACCTGGATTACAAAGTTTACTGGCACGATGAAGTTTATACCTCAATGCGGGCGGCTGGCTTTACCCGCGCGGAAATTGACCAAGAACTCTTTCAAAATCAAATTGTTCCGGCGCAAGAGTTACAGAAGTTTCAGCACTTAAAGCCAGGAAGTACCCTAGTAGATACCATCAAATCTTTAGCACTTGAAGACCCTCAACATCCACCCTTCTACTTTTTGATTGCTCGTTTCTGGATGCAGGTATTTGGCAGTTCTTTAACGACTTCGCGCTTGCTACCTGCTCTTTTTAGCTTGCTATCTTTGCCGTTAATGTACGGATTAGGACTGCAACTTTTTGGTTCCCGACAGGTGGCGTCACTGGCAACAGCCCTGTTGGCTGTGTCACCCTTTGATGTGCTGTTTGCACAGACAGCACGGCAGTACAGCTTGCTGACAGTGATGGTGCTCGGGAGTAGTTTCTTCCTGCTTTTGGCAGTGCGATCGCAAACTTGGCGAAGTTGGGGACTATATACGTTCTCCGCTACTTTGGGTTTGTACATCCATCCTTTTTTTGGTTTGACTTTGATGGCTCAGGGAGTTTATGTTCTACTCTTAACAGATTTTACCTTAAAATTTCCCGAAGAAAATCAAGTTCTTCTCCTTAACAATTCCCTCAGTAAATTTTGCCTAACAGTCGGAGGGGCACTTGTTTTGTATAGCCCTTGGCTGTTTGTACTGATTACCAATTATCAGCGCTTATCAATCACGACTGACTGGACAAAAGTATCTCCCGGTTTAGATTACCTACTGAAACTGTGGATTCTTAGCTTCACTTGTCCATTTTTAGACCTTGATTTTGGGTTTAATACAATCTGGACTTATCTGTTGAGACTGCTCGTTATCTTTCTAATTGGAGTAGCCCTTTATACCCTCTGCCGTCAGACTCAACGCTCCAGTTGGCTATTCATTTTGACGAGTATTTTTGTCCCTTTTCTCCTCTTAGTATTGCCGGATTTAGTATTAGGCGGCAAGCGCTCTGCCACAACACGCTATCTGATTTCTTGCTTTCCCGGCTTACAGCTCGCCGTAGCTTACTTACTCACAACCAAACTCCAGCAAGAAAAAAGATTCTGGCGAGGTATCGTAGCTATGTTGCTAACGGGTAGCATTGTCTCCTGTACGGTTAGTGCATTATCCGAGAGTTGGTGGAATAAGGATTTGAGCTATGCCAATGCCGCCATTGCTCAACGGATTAACGTGGCTTCCCTTTCCCTCGTCGTCACTGACATGGGCGATGACTATACTAATACAGGAGACTTAATCTCCTTAAGCTACCGATTGCACGACAATGTCCAACTGCTACTCCTAAGTCAGCCTCCCCAATTCGAACAACTCAGGAGTAATGTAGAGCTGTTCGTGTTTCGACCTTCTGTAAAACTGCGTCAGGCACTAGAGCAAAAATTTCACCGCAAGTTGAAGCCAATCGAGCCGACTGATGAGTATTCTGGACAACTTTGGCAACCGATCAAGCGCTAAGTTAAAGGCAAGAGTATGAGCGAACTAAGCCTCAAAAAAATTTCTTATTTAGAAGGCATGTCTGAAATTCTGGCTATTAGACGAGTAGTGTTTCAAGAAGAACAAGGAGTTGACCCCACCTTAGAGGTGGATGGGTTAGACCCCACAACTGACCATTGCCTCGCCTATTTAGATAATCAGCCAGTAGGGACAGTTAGAGTTAGGTATTTAAATCAGCATACTGCCAAAATTGAAAGACTAGCGGTTTTACCTGAAGCTAGAGGAAAAGGTATTGGGAAAAAATTAATGGAACAGGCTTTAGAAGTAGCGGCTCAGAAAAATAGGAAAGAGGTAGTCATTCATGCCCAAGAATATATTAAAGAGCTGCATCAAAAGCTGGGGTTTGAGCAAGTAGGAGAACGATTTGAAGAAGCAGGAATTTCCCACGTCAAAATGCTCAAGCGATTGCCATGATGTTCACCAAAAGAAGATGAGTAACACAAAGAGCGATTGAGGAAAGGGGACAATCCTTATGTTCTAATCAAAATGAGGAAGCAATTAGGGTAACCCAAGTGAAGTTCCTAGCAGACTACGTTCAACGCCGTTCATTCAAAACCTGGCAGATACTAGGGGGAATTTGGCTCCTAGGGGCTTTGTGCGATCGCATTTGGCTAGCCCTCGACCGTTCCGTACCCGCTTGGGACCCCACCAATCACCTCACTGGCTCCTTAAATTACCTCAGCGCCCTACAACACGCCAACCTATTTTCCGGGGACTGGTGGCGACATCTCTGGACGCTCTCGTCCAAATATCCGCCCCTACTCTACATCGCCACTGCTCCGTTTCAACAACTCTTTGGCACTGGCCCTGAACAAGCACTTCTCGTTAATTTGCTATTTAGTGCCATTCTGCTGCTATCAGTTTACGGCTTAGGCAAACACCTGTTTAATCAACAAGTGGGTTTATGGGCTGCTTTTTTGTGTGTACTGCTGCCCAGACTGTACACCGTTCGCCTCGTCTACATCACAGATTATCCCCTGACCGCTCTGGTGGCAGCAACCTTCTGCTGTCTCACCGTATGGCGTGATGCAAAAACCAAGTGGCAACAATGGTATTGGGCGCTAGGGTTCGGTGCCTGCTTGGGTTTAGCCATGATGGTAAAGCAGAGTGTCTTATTTTTCATTGCTGCACCGCTGTTGTGGATTTTCATTGCACGACTACGGCGAGGTGCTTGGGGACGAATTGCTCAGTTAATCGGCGGTTTATTGCTGTCTATCTGTATCTTCGGGCCTTGGTATCGTACCAACTGGATTTATTTATTCAGTACTGTCCAAAATTCTGTGATTGTCCCCGGCACGGAAGAAGGCGATCCCCCGCTCAACACCCTTGCCGCTTGGACGTATTATTGGAACGACTTACCCCGTGCCGTTTCTTGGCCTTTACTGTTAGTTCCTATTGTTGGCCTATTATTGTACTGGATTCTTTCATTACCCCCGTTCCGTAATCGGACCCAGGTAGAGAAGTACAACGATTTCAGGAGTCAGGAGTCAGGAGACAAGGCGATTCATCCCAACGCCAAACGCCCAACACCAAAATCAAGCCTGGGTTGGTTGGCACTGTTTCTCATTGCGTCTTACTTGATTTGCTCGGCAAACTTTAATAAAGATACGCGCTACATCGTGCCCTACATACCGATTCTATCGGTCGTTCTGGCGTATGGGTTGTCGGTATGGCCTAGACGGTTGTGGCTAGTTCCTTGGGGAACAGCGGTTTTAGGCTTGGTACTCATGAGCCTCAATCTGTTTCCCATTGGGGGGATACCAGGAACTTTTTTAACGCAGCGGTTAAGTCCCAAGGCTCAAACCTACCCCTATCTAGGGGCGCAATGGCCTCATCCTCAGGTGATTGAGGAAATTATTCGCACGACGCCTTACCTAAAAGCCACAGTTGGCGTGTTGCCCAGGATACCAGAGATTAATCACAACAATGTCAACTACTACGGGGCGTTGAGAAGGTTTCATGTGTATGGGCGGGAGGTGGGTACCCGCAAACGGTTTATTCCGCAAGATGTGCGATCGCTCTCTTGGTTTTTGAGCAAAACGGGCAACCAAGGTTCGCCGCGAGAATCGCAAGTGATGATGGTGCAGACAGTGGAAAAAAGCCCAGATTTTCAAGTCCAGAAAACTTGGAATTTACCCGATCGCAGCATTTTGAAGCTGTATCATCGCATCCAACCACCTGTACAAGTCCGGTCAATTCCGCAACCCTTAACCCAGGTAAAATTAGAGCGAGTCACTGTACCCCCCCAAGCACCGCCTGGAGTACCCGTTCCTGTAACTTACGAATGGTCGGGTTCTTGGGAACAGTTGCGATCGGGTATCGTTTTGCTGAGTTGGAAAAGAGATAACAGTCAGTCCACTGTCTCGGATGCTCAAATTCAGGCGTCGGCGCAAAATCCAACATCCACCCCTCCCGAACCTCCCCTACCTAAAAAGGAGAGCCAAAATCTAAAAACAGACAAGCTTCCCCAACCGAAGCAGCAACGATGGTTGCATGACCACGGCATTGGTTTAGGGGAATTGTATCCCGGACGCTTGAATACTAAGCCATCGTCAGGGAGTTTTCAAGTGATGGAAAGTACGGCAATGCTGCCTCCTGCCGATGTTACGCCTGGAAGCTATACCTTGGAGGCAACGTACCTGAACCGAGACACAGGTGAAAATTATCCTATTGCCATGCCACCAGTGACGCTGAACATCGAACCCAATGCCCCTGCAACACCAGCACCTGAATTAGATTTGGTTACTCAGTTGCGGACATTAGCCACTAGCTTACCCGAAGGGCGAAAAGCGCTCGATCGCGTCTTTGATGAAATTGGGCGAGTTAACCAATATGACCCAGTTCAAGATTACACAATTCAAGCAGAACACGCCCTAGAATTTCGCTTGCAGCAGGAACCCAAAAATCGGGATTTGGCTTACGGACTAGCATTTTCCAACGTATTACAGAAAGACTCAGACGGCGCGATCGCAGCTTTAAAACAGGTGGTGCAATTAGATGCACAAAATCCTTTCGCCCATGCTTATCTCGCTTTCCTCTACCTCTACCAATGGCGGGGAAAAGATGCGGAGAATGCCCTCCAACCTGCCCTGAAACTTAATCCCAATATTCCCGAAGTTCGCGCACTCTCTGGTGCGGCAGCTCTGATGCAAGGTAATGTTGTCAAAGCTTGGCACACACTGAAAGGATTAAAACTCTAACTTCCTTAGAGTGGGCATGAGACATGGAGTTGCATCCAAACGTATAACTCTCTATTTCTCTTACCTCAGCGTCCTCGGTGTCTGGAGTGGTTTGTTCAATTCTACGTTAGACTGCAACTCAGTATTAGGTAAAAAATCCGGCGCAAAGAGTACCCAAATGGGTACTGCTAACCGTTAAACAATATTGCCACTATAAATACAGACCGATAAGCCAATAAGCCAACGGCAGCAATCCTTATTTCTTGCATAAGAAAGGTGTAGTTATGTTTGCTGTAAGTCATTCCTATAGCAATGCTCCATAAGCACCTAATGCTGCCTATAGCAAGGAGGAATTTATGCAAAATTGTTGTATAAAGCAACAATTTTACACCTCTGATAGGCCACACCATTATTAGAATGGATGCCCAATACTTAGAGATTAGATTTGGTTTTTTGAGGGTGAATTAGTATTTATTCTTCCCTCTCAAAATACCTACTCTTTCTCTGATGAGGATAGGCTTATCTGAATTTTTCGAGTTGTCCAAAACTATCAAAATCTCATTACTTGGAGAACAAGGCTATGACTTTCGTTGACGTACAGAATGGTTTCTACAACGCCCTCGTTCAAGGACTCGGTATTGGACAAGGAAGCAACTTCCAATTAATCCAGCCATCGCCTCCACTTTTGCCGGATGACCACCAGCTTTGGGATTACTTCAACAACATTCCTCCATTTTCGCTGACCCAAGACTACACTGCATCGGGTGGTAACCAGTTCTTCAGTAACTACAAGGGACTTATCTCTGCGTTGAAATCACCACTGGGCGATCGCTTGGTCAAGGATATTGGGCAAAATGTCCTTGACGAATTTGTAGATTACGTATCTGCCAAAGATCCAGCTCCGTCACCACGCCAGTATCCAGCTCTTTTCCGGAATTGGGCGATGCTTCGCCACCCAAGCGTCGCCACCAAAGGTGCGTCGGACTTTGCTGCGATGCTCCTTGAACCTATCGCTGCGGCATCAATCGCACTGATGGGTTACGAAGGGGATACAGACGCAGCTCCCCCCATTGCGCCCAGACAGGCTGACTGGGATGCCGGCTTTAAACAGCTCAAAGCACAGTTAAACGTTGCACCTAGCCGCTCATTCCACTTTGAGCGTTCCAGTATGAACTCTAATGTGTCTAGAACTTGGACAGGGGGTAGCAACTCTGGATTCTTTGGACTCTGGGGCAGTAGCAGTTACTCATCGTCGCAAAGTGTCACTTTTGCTCAGAGCAACTTTAGTGTTGATGCTTCATTTGCCCATGTCTTACTGTTTGCGCCCACTCCTGGAGTGTGGTACTCATCTGCGGCAATGGGTCAAGCCTACAGTCACAAGAGTGGCGCTCCGTGGGACCCCACAGCAACCATCAACTGGAATAACACCTTCGACCCTAAAAACGGCAACATGGCACGTTTCATGACCAATCTCGTTGTGGTCGATACGCTGAACATCACTGTCCGATCCTTCGCGAAGTATACTCGCGATGACCAAACAGTCATCCAGAAAAATTCGGGAGGCGGGTTGTGGCCTTTCTACACTAGCGGAAGAAGTGGCGGTGCTTCCACTTCCGCCTCTTTCGCAGATGATGGCACAATGACGATTAAAATCAACAGCCAGCCAGGTGTTCCCATTGTCATTGGTGGCAACGTTTTACCAATCGATCAGTATGTCGGTCATGCAGTAGCAGGGATGAAGCTGTACGCCGAATTCATGCAAGACGATGCTTCATTCCGAGATTTGATTTTGAACCCCACTGAGATGCAACCGGTGTAAAGCGAGAAGCTTGGAGTTAGACGGAAACCAGGAGCCAGAATTTACCAAAACCGTTGCCTTCTACTCTTGGTGTCTAACTCCGCCTTAATTTAGTAGCTCGTTGCATCAAGAGTCATCTGACATTGAATGTGATTCACCTGACCTGGAAATACATTTTCATGCGTCGTGGTGTACATCGTTCATGAGTGGCTACTTCCAACAAAACAGAGGGTCAGAATCAAGATGATGGCAGCTATATATACATCAGTGCATTAGCTTTCAATCCAATTCTGACCCTCGTTAATCACAAGCTGTATTGAGTCTTTTTACGCACTGGCGCTTCTTTTTTAAGACAAACGTTTCACTACCTCGTCATGTTCCAGGAAGCGGCATCGCCAAGAGAAGTAAAAGGCACACGAGAGAATCCTGGCTGATTGAATACCTATATATATGAGAGAGTTTCTATGCCATCTATAAGTCTGGAGCCAATGACCGTCTTGCAGAACGGCTGGTACAACGGCCTCGTCGCCGAGCTTCATCTCGATCCTAATATGTTCCAAATCCGCCAGCCGTTACTGCCAATATCCCATTCAGATCAAGGTCTATGGGCGCATCAAGACGTTATCCCGCCTATATCGCTCACCTTTAACACCTCAATCTGCAACAGCTACCAGTTCTCTGACGAATACATATCCGTCGTCAGCGAACTCCAGTACCCAGTGGACAACTTCAGGCAGGACATCGGCGAGGATGTCTATCAGAAATGGTTGGCATACCTAAAGCAAATAAACCCATCGCCTGCGAAAAACCAGCTCCCCGCACTGTTCCGGCAATGGTCTATACTGAACGCTCCATCAGTAATGTCTGCGGGAGTATCAGCTCTATCGAAAATAGCACTGATCAGCTCAGCCCAACAAGGGCTGCTGCCTTACCAAGGCTCGAACGCGAAGCCAATTGACTTCAGTGGAAGCTATGATCAGCTATTGCAGCTCCTCGGCAATTCATCTGGAAGGAGTTTATCTTTTGAGAGTAACTCAACCAGTAAAGATGTCGAGCATACATGGTCGGGGGGTAATAACGTTGCACTCGATGGATTGTGGGCGGGAGGTTGTAGTACCTCCCGCCTCAGCCGCAGGTTCGCCTTGAGCAAAGTTAAAGTTAGCGCCCAGTTCAAGGCATATACCCTATGGACCTCAACACCCGGTTCCTGGTACAACTCATCGTTGCTAAACACGGCATATAGTAGCCAGAAAACACCACCGTGGCCATTGAATGCAAACCCGACTTGGGCAGAAGTTTTCGGTCAAGATGGCAGTATGCAGCGTCTCATCGCCTCAATGGTCGTGGTAGACGGAATAAATGCCA
This sequence comes from Waterburya sp., assembly GCA_036703055.1. GTDB lineage: Bacteria > Cyanobacteriota > Cyanobacteriia > Cyanobacteriales > Coleofasciculaceae > DATNPV01. The sequence goes on along the minus strand of DATNPV010000081.1, from coordinate 29,432 downwards.
CTATCACTTCCGACGTGAGCTACTCCAAGACCGATCAGCAAACCATCCAGCGCAATGCATCCAAAGGACTGTGGCCTTTTTATGCCCCCACTAATAACGGTACTGCCACTAATGAGGTGAATTTCGACAACACCAAGGGCATGAAAATCAAAACTGTTACCCAGCCGGGAAACCCGCTCGTCATCGGGAACAACGTCCTCGCCATTGCTCAGTACTTAGGACATGCTGGATAATAGGCCTATTGCAAAAATACAGAGTACCCCACCCCAACCCTCCCCTTATTAAGGGGAGGGAGTTAGTTTTCCCCCAAGATACAGGGGGGACTAAGGGGGGTGAATTCGACTTTTGCAAGAGGTCTAATGTTATCCTGTGCCATTTGGTTCATGATTCATAACTGACAATAAACCATAAACCATGAACCATGAACCCGATCATTTCCCAACCTCGCCCTGGATACACATTACCTGTATTTGCTTGTGCGGCAGCGCTTGCTGCACTGCATTGGTTACGTCAACGGCAACTCGTGAATGCCGTGTCAGTAGACTTACTTGAACCTGCGGAAACAGCGGAAATTCCTATCGAGCAAGTGGCTGGAATTCGAGAGAACATGGCACTAGCTGTCACTCGTTCCCAGCCAGGAGATAATCTCGATCTCACGCGCAATACCCCAATTTGGACATTAGTCGAATGGGGAGAACCGCAGCAAACCGAACAGGTGCAATTACTGGGTGGTGAGGGAATTGGACGACAGCTGAATGCGGATGGAAAAGCTGCAATCTACGCTTATGCACAGCGACTATTGCGAGAAAACTTGAGGCGTCAGCTGGCACCGGAGGAAAAAATTCAAGTAACCATTATCTTACCGGAGGGGCGTCAGTTAGCCGAACGAACTTCTAATGCTGCCTTTGGTGTAGTCGAAGGGCTTTCCTTGCTAGGGACTACCGGCCTTTCTCAACCGCTGAGTGCGCCTGGACAATTGGAGGGATTTCGCGAGGAACTGCAACGCAAAGCAACCAAGTTTGACTGTTTGGTGTTCTGTGTGGGGGAAAATTCCTTAGATTTTGCGAGCAAGTTGGGTCTTAATCCAGAACAGTTAGTGAAGACTGCCAATTGGTTGGGGCCACTGTTAGTCGAAGCAGGGTTGCAGCAAGTCCCAGCTATTTTGTTATTTGGCTATCATGGTAAGCTAATTAAACTCGCAGGAGGAATTTTTCATACTCATCATCACCTTGCTGATGGACGGCTGGAAATTTTGACGGCTTACTGTGCGACCCAAGGTGTACCGATGTCCAGTTTACAGGAGGTTTTTGCAGCTCCAACCGCAGAAGCTGCACTGAAATCTCTCCGTCAATTGGATGCTACCAACAGCAGCAATTGGGTAGAACGAGTTTACAGCGCGATCGCATCCGCCATTGATGCTCGCTCCCAAGACTATATCCGCAAACATGTAGAGACGTGCCATGGCACGTCTGCGGTTCGTGTCGGTTCAGTTTTATTTGATCGCGATCGCCAAATCATCAAAAAGAGCGAAACAGGTACCGCGATACTGTCGCAATTATGTTAGTTTTGTATGAATCTCTATAGGCTGAATTTATAGGAACCCCAAAGTTCCAATCTATCTACTTACCGCAATAGATTCTCGCTATCAAAAGGAATGGTTTGGTAGCGGGATGTTTGCACACTCACACACCTGGTATAACGGACTCAGCAGTGACACTACAGACAGAACAGGCATCTCACCAAGCAGAAGCATTATCGGCAACCTCTCTCAAGCAGGAGTTGAATCGCCAGATGATTGTTATTCTGGACTTTGGCTCTCAATACTCCGAGCTGATTGCTCGTCGCATCCGCGAAACACAAGTTTACTCGGAAGTTCTTTCCTACCGAATGACAGCCGAACAGCTGCGGCAGCTTAACCCCAAGGGAATCATCTTCTCTGGTGGCCCCAGTTCCGTTTATGATCCAGGCGCACCTCACTCTGACCCAGAAATTTGGAATTTGGGTATCCCTGTGTTAGGGGTTTGCTATGGTATGCAGTTGATGGTGCAACAGCTCGGTGGTCAAGTAGTGCGAGCTGAACGGGGAGAGTATGGTAAAGCATCGCTCATTATTGATGACCCCACAGACTTATTAACGAATGTGGAGGATAGCTCCACGATGTGGATGAGCCATGGGGACTCGTGTGAGGCATTACCCGATGGGTTTGAAATCTTAGCCCATACTGAGAATACTCCCTGTGCCGCGATCGCACATCATGAAAAGAAGCTGTATGGCGTGCAGTTCCATCCTGAGGTGGTGCATTCCATCGGAGGTATGGCTCTAATTCGCAATTTTGTTTACCACATCTGTGAGTGCGAACCTACTTGGACAACCGCCGCCTTTGTCGAGGACTCGATTCGAGAAATTCGCGCCAAAGTTGGAGACAAACGGGTGTTACTGGCACTCTCTGGTGGCGTTGATTCATCCACCCTCGCCTTCTTGCTGCATAAAGCCATTGGTGACCAACTGACTTGTATGTTCATCGACCAAGGCTTCATGCGTAAAGGGGAGCCAGAGCGGTTGTTGAAGCTATTTGGGGAGCAATTTCACATTCCGGTAGAGTATGTGAATGCACGCGATCGCTTCCTAGAGCAAATCAAGGGTGTGACCGACCCCGAAGAAAAGCGTCGCCGCATCGGTCACGCTTTTATTAGCGTTTTTGAAGAAGAATCGAGACGCCTTGGCCCCTTTGATTATCTTGCTCAAGGCACCCTTTATCCCGATGTGATTGAGTCCGCCGACACCAACGTCGATCCCAAAACCGGTGAACGTGTTGCTGTAAAAATCAAAAGCCATCACAATGTTGGGGGTTTGCCGAAAGACTTACGCTTCAAGCTAGTTGAACCGTTACGTAAACTCTTCAAAGACGAAGTCCGCAAAGTCGGGCGTTCCATTGGCTTGCCAGAGGAGATTGTACAGCGGCATCCCTTCCCAGGACCAGGACTAGCCATTCGCATTATCGGAGAAATCACAGCAGAGCGGCTCAACATTTTGCGCGATGCCGACCTCATCGTCCGCCAGGAAATTAATCGACGGGGAGTTTATCACGATTTGTGGCAGGCGTTTGCCGTATTGCTGCCCATCCGAAGTGTAGGCGTCATGGGAGACCAGCGTACCTACGCTTACCCCATTGTCCTGCGCCTAATTAACAGTGAGGACGGCATGACTGCTGACTGGGCACGAGTCCCTTACGACTTATTAGAGACGATTTCCAACCGAATTGTCAACGAAGTCAAAGGCGTGAATCGCGTCGTTTACGACATCACCTCTAAACCACCTGGAACCATAGAGTGGGAATAGTTGTTCGATAATCCGGACGGGCTTTCCAGCCCGTCCTACAAACAACAAATAATTTAGTACATCCCTCTCCTCTTCCTCCTCCTCAGAGTTCTCTGTGACTCTGTGGTTCGTTAAAACCATAACCACTTTAAATAACAAAAGGGCAAAATTGCTCACCTTTCCAGCAATTTGCCACTTATAAATTAGCGAGTTAAATAGTTAATAGCCAATTACATCTGAAGCTATTTCCAGATAACTACTCTAAGCGCGTTTCGCATTAGAAGGCTTGTTCACAAAGCGCAACCAAGTAGCGAGTAGGGCTACGGCAAACGTGGAGGCAAAGGCAAAGGTGAAGAAGGTTTCGATGGGTGACATAAAAGTCTCCTGATTCGTTAGATGAACAAGTGAGGTTTGCTACTAGTTCTTATACCAATCCTTTCTAACATCGCTCAGGACGTTTTAGCCGATCAGAACTATTTAAATTGATTAAAGTTTTACTTAAAGTTTAAAGTTTAGGTAAATATAACTTCATAGAGTAATTTGATAAAGATTGACAAATCAATTTTTATATGAATATAGAAAAATCAAAGATTCCTACCCCTCAGCTCCCTCTGCCTAACACGACCGAAAAATGATGACTAAACCGATGCTCTCAGACACTGTTGAGTTCGCTTCCTTGAGATAACGTCACCCAAAGTTAGTAGGATCGACAATACTGACTCTACTCAAGCCACTCAATAGTAAAGGAATTTATTCATGGCATATTACTGGTTTAAGGCGTTTCACCTAATTGGCATTGTCGTTTGGTTCGCTGGGCTGTTCTACCTGGTGCGTCTTTTTGTCTATCACGCTGAGGCATCCCAGGAACCGGAACCCGCCCAGACGATTCTCAAAAAGCAGTATGAGATTATGGAGAAGCGTCTCTATCGCATCATCACAACGCCAGGGATGTTGGTGACAGTGGCGATGGCTATTGGTCTATTGGTGACGGAACCGGAAGTTTTAAGAGACGGTTGGTTACATATCAAGCTGGTTTTCGTTGCTGCTTTGCTGGCCTATCATCATTACTGCGGTCGGATTATGAAGAAACTGGCGGCGGGAGAATGCAAGTGGACTGGACAACAGTTTCGCGCTTTGAATGAATTACCAACGATTTTTCTCGTTGTGATTGTCTTGTTAGCTGTGTTCAAGAATAATCTGCCGACCGATATTACGGCTTGGGCAATCTTCGGCATGATTATCGCTATGGTAGCCTCCATTCAACTCTACGCCAAAAAACGCAAGCGGGATAAAGAAAAACTCCAAGCAGAATCCCAAGCTCAAGACGATGAGATGACTGAGCAGTTGTCTATTTGAGTGGAAGTATTGATTAACCCACCTCAGTCCTCTCACTCTCCCGCGCCTGCACTGGGCTACGCGCTACCCGCATATTTCGCAAACACCTCACTTCGCTAACGCTAACTGCACCCTCTTGGGTCAGGGGGTAAAAGGGGAGGGAGCGAATGTCTCCCCTATCCCCCCTTAATTGCTATTCGTTCGTCATTAGTGACAATGCCGAGGATAGAAAAGCTCAGGAATGTGAGAATTTTTTGGCTGTTGCTATTGACCCAAGCACCCAGAGGGAAATGCTATGACTAATGCCAATCAAAACTCAGAACCAGAAGACCAAAGCCAACAACCAGCCAGCGTTGAAGAGGTTGTTCAAGAGCGAGTTGATCGAGCGAAGAACATTGCTCGCAAGGAAGAGGTATTGGAAATTTACGAAGACTTGCTCCAAACAATTTGGAATCGAATTATGCCGACGTTAGGCCGAGTGACAGTGACGGCAATTATGGAGCGAGCTTTAGTGCTAACCGCAGAAAAATATCCATTAATTAAACATTTAGAAGCGACCGCTGAGGGAGTATCCTTTGAACTGTTGCGTCAACATCTTGGAGAAGAAGAGAAACCCGTTTTGCGAGAAGCTCTCAAAGAAGTAATTACTAATCTTATTGATATCCTTGCCATGTTGACGGGGGACATTCTCGTGCGACAGCTCTTAAAGGAAATTGAAGGAAGACGGTTAATTTGACGGATGATTAACCCCAGACTCAACCTTTGGGTAAGCTGCCAACCAGTATTCCCGGTTTAGATGGTATTCTCTCTGGTGGCATTCCTGAACTATCTATTAAAATCATCACCTGTCCTCCAGGCACGGGAAAGACTATTTTTACCCAACAAATTCTTTACAGTAAAACGTTTGGTTTCTTTTCTATGCTCCATGCCCCATGCCCTATTACTCACCTACCTATACCTTTTCCTTTGCTGGTGGCGTGATGCCGCGTCGGCTTAGGTTTTCATCAAGTTGCCTTAACAATTCAAAATCCTCCTCAGGTAGAGGCTGAACTCCAGTACCGAGTAAGCCCTCAGCCACGGTAGGTTGCTTTTCCAGAAAGGCGAACGCTTGCCGGAACTGACGCGGACTGGCTTCAATGGGCGAGTCAAAGTGGCAGGGCACAATCTGCTGGAAATTCCAGCTTGACACCTTGTCAGCCCAGTCAATCGTTTCTCTAGGTGCCCGGTTGAGAATGAGAGTTTGTAAAATCGGTGCTACAAACAAACGCCCACCTCCCCGCAGAGCATCAAATGACTGCTTCCAGTTATTCTTCCATTTGAACGGAAACCAACCGAAATACGCCTTTTTTGTCCGATCTGGAGCGTTGAATGTATCGAGGATTGACTGCCCCATTTTGACGACTTCCAGTGCGCTAGGTCGGAAGTAAAATGCAAACAGAGAAAGACGCTGCCATCCCTTACGACGGGTTGCTTCATTGTCCTCTACGACATCGAACACATTGTCTTTGGCGTGGAATAGCAAGGGGTACGGGTCAAGTTGCACAATTTGTGGTGGGGACTCTGGCACGGAAAGTACCGAGTCTGTCACCAGTAGGGTGCGCGATCGCTTGTGAAAGAACGCCACTTCCTCAAATCGCCCTGGCCCCAAGTTGATCGGGCCTAGTATGGCATAATCAAACTCCTCGGCAAAGGGTGCTAGTGTGCTGTCTTTGGGGAGTACCTGAGTGCGTTGGGCAGGGAAACCAAGCCAGCTCAAGGGCAGATTTAGGGGAAAACTCCATTGAGACGGAGCTACAAAGACTTGGGCTAAAGGAAAACGTCGGGCGAAGGGGCCGACGAAAACCTTGTGTTCTAAGCCGGAAACCGTTGGCAGGATGATGTATTTGACATCGCCGTGTACCGCGATTAATTCCTGAAGGAGTCGGATACATTCTGGGGTGGGTGCGATCGGTGAATAAACGAGGAGCCCTCCCTGTTCCAACTTAACGACACTCATGCGAATCGGCACAACAACGTAGAGGATGCCCTGTAGCTGGTCGAATGTCCAAAGGGTGTCCTTAATCACTTCTGTGCGGAGTGTCCGCCGCTTACCGTATGGGTAGAGTGGCACAGCAGGCCAGAAAGGCCATGACCAGTCCCTAGGATGGATAGGAGGACTCACCTGTTGGGCAACAGGAAGTGGCTCTCCTCTCGACGCAGGCATTTCCTGCGCGTTCATCGTGGTTCTATCCACTGCAAGACCCCCTTCCTAATTCCCAAAGCTCACGCATGTTTTTGTTTTATTGGAACAAGTCCCCCGAAGGCAATGGGTTGACCCTATCTTTGACTTGTTATCTCATCTCTAGACTCTCATGAGAACTGGACTTTAGACAAACCTTCGTAAATTTTGAATTTTAAATAGGGTCAGGACTTACGCAATATCCATTGATTAGCCCCCCTAACCCCCCAAATTTGGGGGGAACAAGACCTTACTCTTCCTAGAGTTGGGGGGCAAATGCGTAAGTCCTAAGGGTATAGCAATCCTCAATAAGATGCGAACACCTCTCCCTTGCCTCTCTTGTCCTTCTTGTTGGGAAATCAAATAGGATTACTTAGAGATGTCTTCAGGGCAACTTTGGGTAGAGTATGTGGGCTGCTTAGCACGGTAACTTGACGATAAACGTCGTGCCAACCCCCATTTTTGTTTTACAGCGAATCTCACCACCATGCAACTCTACCGCTTTCTTCACAATGGCTAGCCCTAATCCCGTCCCTTGAATCGTGTCTACATTCATTCCCCGATGGAAAGGTTCAAAAATTTTGGGTCTATCCTCAGGTGGAATACCGATTCCTTGATCTTCTATGTGAAAAACAGCTTTACCATTGCCACAGGAGAGATAAAAGCGTATACAACCACCCTCTGGAGAATATTTAATCGCATTAGTCAATAAATTCGTCAAAATTTGTCGTACTAACATCCCATCTAGATGGACATGAGTATACTTCCCATGATGTGAAAAGATAATTCGATGTCGATGCGTGTTTATAAGTTTCACCTCTTCTACGAGTTGTTTGCATAATTTTTCTAGATTAATAGGTGTAGGGTGAAAGGCTAATTTCCCTGATTCAATTTGATTGGTTAACAAAATATCATCAACCATTTGCGCCATTTGTTTGGCAGCATCTTGAATTTTATTTAACGTAGAAAATTGTCTATCTTTCGCTAATCGATCATAGTGTTTTGTTAACGTTTCGGCGGCGAGAAGAATTGTTGCTAGCGGAGTACGATATTCATGGGAGACAGTCCTGACTAAACGGCTTTTCATCGCGCTCAACTCTCTTTCTTTGACTAGAGCTTTGCGGATTTCGGACTCAACCCGCTTGCGATCGCTAATATCTCGGATTAAAACCAACCAGTAACTCGACTGAATTTCAAGAGTGACGGGTTCAACGATGACTTCAAAAACCAGATCGGGACAATGCGTTGAAGCCACTTCATGACCGATTAAATCTTCCCTCGCACAAGCGATGAGTTGCTCTAGAGATTTATTTCCTAAGGATTGGAGGACATTGCCAGGAGCAAATTGTGCAAGTAACCGCATACGATCGCGGGCAATGGGATTGGTTAAAATAATGCGTCGGTCGCTATCGAGCAGCAGTACTCCTTCGGGTAAGTCAGCTAATATACTTTCCAAGTGACGCTTTTCTAAAGCAATAAAAAAGGAGCGTAATTGCTGAATAGCCATAGAGGTATTACTAGCAATGTGATATAATAAGCGAATATGTTCTTCATTAAATTGCTCGGTTGGTTGTGCCGCTACAAATAACAGCCCAATGATGCGATTATCTTCATAAGGACTGTTAATCAAGGGCACCAGTAATAAAGAATCCAACCTTTCTAGCGAGTCTTCCCTTTGCGGCTCTACTGCATTGAGGTAGTGCAGCGTTAGAGAGGAGTGACTCAAATCTTGACCATTGAGACGCGATAGACGAGCTAGCAACTGCTGCTGCATCTCATCCTGAAGCGTAGAGGTCAAAGGACGATGGGTTTTCAGGAATAACTTACAGGGTGGAGGATTGTACTGCGGATTCTTGGTAATTGCTTCAAGTTGATTGGGTTTGGTATCGAGCAGGAGAATCGTCCCAGAAACATCGTGGGGAATGGCTGGATAAAGATGTTCCAGTATAGAGCGCAAGAGGTCTTCATAGGTGAGGGTATAGCCAAGTTCTGCTGAAATGTTATCACCCATCAAAATTTCTCGGATACGCTGCTGAACTTTAGCAGTTAAGCACTCTTCAAATTCTGCGTGCAAAGCATTCAGTTGTTGCTGCGTTTCTTGAAATTGCTCCCTGGCTAATTCCTCCGCTTGACGAGCCATTCGTAATTGTTTGGCTTGTTGGCTGATTATTTGCTCCAGCGCCTGTTCTTGCTGCTTGTACTCACTAATATCTCGCCCAATTCCATAAACCCATCCATCTTCTTTGAGCAATACTTTCCAAGCCAGCCACCGATAACCGCCATTCTTGTGGCTGTAGCGATTTTCTAACTGAACCGGCTCACCGGTGACCAACTCTTGGTAAACTTGCTGTGTAGCACTCACCTCTTCGGGATGAATGAATGCGAACCAAGGTTGTGCCATCACTTCTGCCGGAGTCCAGCCTAGTAATTCTTCCCAAGCTGAGTTAATTTGCTTGAAGTACCCATCCTTTCCAAGGAGGCAATAGAGTTCAGAGGAAAATTGGAAGAATATTTTCTGTAAACTACTTTCCATTGAGTTTTTTGGCCTCGCTCTTCCTTCTTGGCTAGTACCGTCTTAGCAGTAGATCATAAGGCTAACGGCACTTTTGCCAACTAGTCTTGGCGCCTCAAAATTAGTTTTTGAGTATCGGTGTAGGAAATATCAGGAGTCAGGAATTAGGAGTCAGGAGCTAGGAGAGAATTTCATCCCTTTCCTCAGTAGTTCTGTCTCGCTTCACCCGACTGGTTCACCTGAATAGGGGAATTGTACTGGCTGTGAGCCATTGTATTTTGGTTCCAATGCATAAGCAATTCTCCAACTAAATATGAATTTCCAAGGAATAGCAGCGACGATTCTCCTAGGGACGATTGGTTTTAGCTCTGCTGTTTATGCCGCCTCAAGTGAACACTTTCAAACGTTACAGCAGACGGGGGATTGTGTTCAATGTGATTTGAGAGGTGCACCTCTAAGTCAGGCTAACCTTCAGGGGGCTAATCTTAAAGGGGCTGAACTCAGCTTAGCGTCCCTCAAGAATGCTCAACTGGCTAATGCCAACCTTCGTGGTGCCAATCTCAAAGGCGCTAACCTAGAGAATGCTAATCTCAAAGGCGCTAACCTGAAGGGAGCTAATTTAGAGTTGGCAAATTTAAGTGGTGCTGATCTGGAAGGAGCTAACCTACAAGGGGCAAAGTTGGACGGTGCTTTGCTCAACGGTGTCAATTTTTGTCGTGCCACGGTGCCTGAACAGTATCGCTCACTACGCATTTGTCGCCGATCTTAAACATTTGCGACAGTTGCGATCGTACACTCCTGTGAGACATCACTGCTGGTAGCAACGGGTAAGTCGCTATATACTCGATCAATCTAGGGATTCTAAACATCTATCCATAGGTTGCTATGAGCAGGCGCATTGATGTCATCGGGATGGCAAGTGCTGTATCCATGAACGTTGCTCAAACTCCTGAACTATTGAGCCATAAACGCTTAACCATGCCTTTCAGGAAGCGTTGTTGCTGGCAGTTGGGGATACCGCTTGCTTTAGCGATCACTGGAGCAATGACTGCTTTTGAAAATTGCGCCTTTGCTCAAATTGTATCCGATGCCACTTTGGGAAATGAAAATTCACAGGTTACACCTAACGTCAACGTTAGGGGTTTGCCTGCTGATTTAATTGAAGGAGGAGCCATTCGAGGGGCGAATCTGTTCCACAGTTTCGAGCAATTCAATGTTGGGAATGGACAGCGAGTTTATTTTGCGAATCCAGCAGGAATTGAAAACATTCTCAGTCGGGTGACGGGAAATAATCTCTCGAATGTTCTGGGAACGTTGGGGGTAGATGGGGGAGCGAATTTATTTTTGCTCAATCCCAATGGAATTATTTTTGGGCCGAATGTCAAGCTAGATATTGCAGGTTCGTTTGTGGCGAGTACGGCGGATAGAGTGGTATTTAATAATGGGTATCAGTTCAGTGCTAAGAACCCAGATACACCGCCCTTGCTAACAGTTAACGTTCCCCTTGGTGTGCAGTATGGGACAAATCAATCAAGAACAACTATTAGCAATTTTGGGAGTTTAGTAGTCGGGCAGAACCTCACGCTGTCGGCTGGTAATTTGGATTTGCAGGGGCAATTGCAAGCTGGGGGAGATTTGACGCTGTTTGCACAGGACACGGTAAAAGTGCGGGATGCAATCGCTAGCCCTTTTATAGCTACTTCTGCCAGAAATATGACCATTCAAGGCAACCAGAGTGTTGATATCTTGGCGCTAAACCATCCCCAGTCAAAAATTCAGAGTGGAGGAAACCTCAGCCTAGCCAGTGATGGCAATATTTCTGGAGATGCTCACTTTTTCAGTGGTGGTAGCCTGTCGATGCTGACGTTAGCAGACACTCCGGGTAACTTTGTCAGTTGGTTTGACCCAATTATTCAAGCGAATGGAGATGTTCTGTTTGGGAACTATACAGGCGTTGCTCTGAAGGTGGAAGCAACGGGCAGTATTCAGGGTGGAAATATCAGGATTACAGGAGCCGAGTGTGCAGCGGGTTCTCCTGGATGTGCGGGCGGTATTCCCGCAACCGATCCAGATTTCGCTACGCTCACAGGGAGCCCATCGGTGATTTTACGGGCAGGGTTACCCTCCGTCAACACTCCTAACCTACCTCAAAATGCTGGAGGCACGGGGTTCACAGCTACTTTAGGACTGCCCCTGGGGATTACTGTTGGAGATATCAATACTTCTGTTCGCAACGGTGGGAATGGAGGGAACATCATACTTTCCGCTGCAAAGGGCAGCATTACCACTGGCAATTTGGACTCTTCCTCTTCCTCTAGTTTTGGCAATGCGGGGAATGGGGGCGCGATTGGCTTAACTGCCGCCAATGATATCAATATCACTGGCGATTTGGACTCTTCCTCGTCCTCTTTGCCGTCTAATGAGAGCAATGGGGGTACTATTACCTTACAAGCCACCCACAACATCAAGATCACTGGCAATTTGTCCACTTCCTCATCCTTTAAAGGTAGGGGGGGAAATGGAGGCGCGATTAGCTTAGAAGCTGCCAACAACATCAAGATCACTGGCAATTTGAACTCTTCTACATCCACTGGGGGAAGTGGAGGCACAATTCGATTATCTGCTGCCAACGACATCAATATTACTGGCGATTTGGACTCTTCCTCGCCCTCTAATGGTACCGCCAATTCGGGTCAGGGGGGCGCGATTACCCTTTTCTCCGCCAACGGCAGCATTACCACTGGTAATTTGTCCTCTTACTCCTATGGTGTGAGCGGTGCGAGTCAGGGGGGCGCGATTACCCTTTTCTCCGCCAACGGCAGCATTACCACTGGTAATTTGTCCTCTTACTCGTCCTCTTCTTTTGGCAAAGCGGATCAGGGGGGCGCGATTAGCTTAACTGCCTCTAACGGCAGCATTACTACTGGCAATTCGGACTCTTCCTCTTCCTCTTCCTCTGATGGCAATGCGGGGAATGGGGGCGCGATTAGCTTGACTGCCGCCAACGGCAGCATTACTACTGGCAATTCGGACTCTAGCTCGTCCGTTGGTATAGGCAATGCGGGTCGGGGGGGCACGATTAGCTTAACTGCCGCCAACGGCAGCATTACCACTGGCAATTTGGACTCTAGCTCGTCCGTTGGTGTGGGCAATGCGGGGAATGGGGGCGCGATTAGCTTAACTGCCGCCAACGACATTAATACCACTGGTGATTTGTACTCTTTCTCGTCCGCTGGTGATGGCAATGCGGGGAATGGGGGCGCGATTAGCTTAACTGCCGCCAACAACATTAATACCACTGGCGATTTTTTGTACTCTTTCTCGTCCGCTGGTGATGGCAATGCGGGGAATGGGGGCGCGATTAGCTTAACTGCCGCCAACGACATCAATACCACTGGCGATTTGTACTCTTTCTCGTCCTCTAGAAATGGCACAGCAGGCAATGGAGGCGCGATTTCCCTCATCGCCAGCGGTGGGGATATTTCCGGGCAAGGAAATCTGTCTACAGTCCTTGGCTCCTTTTCTATCTCTTTTCAAGGAACCGCAGGGAATGGCGGGAACGTTGCTCTAGAAGCAAAAAACAACGTGAGTAATCTAGAAATCTTAACTCTATCTTCTTCCTCACAATCTGGAACAGTTCAGGTAACAGGTCTGGGAGATTTATTGCTAACAAATACCAACATTTTAACGAGCAGGCAGGTGACGATACCAAATCCATTCCGCCGTGATGAATTCATCACCTTGAATGTGGGTGGAGCAGGTCAATCAGGAGATGCCACTGTCATAAGCTCAGGCAATCTCACATTCAGCAACAGTTCTATTCAAAGTGACACCAAAGGCAGCGACCCAGCAGGCAATGTCACAATCTCTAGCCTCGGTCTAATCAGTTTCATTAATAGTCAGATTATCAGTAACACCAGCAGTACAGGGCAGGCAGGAAGTATTACTCTTAAGGCACCAGAAGTACAGCTCGATTCTTCCAGTAGTGTGTCTGCCCAAACCAGCAGTAACGGACGTGCTGGAAACCTGACTCTCCAACCCTACAACAACGGACAAACTTTAACAGTAAATCTCCAAGACGGAGCGCAAATATCAGCCTCTACCTCTGGTGCAGGTAAAGGAGGAAGCGTAACGGTAACTGCCCCTAAGTCTGTTACCATCAGCGGCAATGGCATTCTCTCAGCTACAGCAGACGCATCCAGCACAGGACAAGCTGGAGATGTACTCCTTAGCACCCCTCAACTCACCATTACCAACGAAGCACGAGTCTCAGCCTCCACCAACTCCCTCAACGCCTCCGCCACAGGGGGCAACCTCACCATACAAGCAGAACAACTCAACCTCACTGGAAAAAGTACCATCGATGCTGGCACTACAGGCGCAGCAGCAGGCGGAAACTTACGCATTCAACCTCTTGGCGAGCGTCCAACCTTAAGCGTAAACTTCCAAGATGGCTCAATTGCCTCAGCCTCCTCCTCTGGTGGTGGCAAAGGCGGAACTCTCACTGTTACTGCTCCTGAATCGATTACCGTTAGCGGCAATGGCTCCTTTATTTCTGCTGAAACTTCCGGTGCAGGTACAGGCGGCGACTTAAACTTAAATACCGGAAATTTAACCGTAAAAGATGGAGCAAAAGTTACAGTCAGCAGTACCGGGACAGGCAATGCCGGTAACCTGAATGTCAATGCTAACTTTATACTCCTAGACAACGGACAACTGATTGCAGAAACCGCATCCGGTGAAGGCGGTAACGTTAATCTCAACGTCAAAGATTTGTTGTTGATGCGTCATAACAGCCTGATATCCGCCCAAGCTGGTAATAATGGCAATGGCGGTAACATTACGATTAATAATTCCGGATTTACCGTTGCCGTCCCTAGAGAAGATAGCGACATTGTAGCCGATGCCGATCGCGGCAATGGTGGAAATATTAATATCACGACCCAAGGCATCTTTGGCTTAAAGTTTCGCCCCCAACGCACCCCTGTAAGCGACATTACCGCCAGTTCCAAGTTTGGATTATCGGGTACAGTTACGATTAATCAACTCAATCTTGACCCTAGTAGGGGATTAGCCCAGTTGCCAACTAATGTAGTGGATGTGTCACAGCAGATTGAAAACCGTTGTACTCCTGAGGCGGCAAAAGAACGTGGCAGTTTCACCATTACCGGACGAGGTGGATTGCCGGATAATCCCAGTGAACCCTTGAGCAATGATGCCGTGTGGACAGACTTGCGCCTTATACCTCAAACCACAAAAACTCGTTCCAGTTCCCAAGACACCAAAGTAATAACCCATTCCCAGACTGTTCCACTCGTAGAAGCTCAAGGATGGAGCCTCAATGAGCAAGGGCAGGTTGTCCTCACCGCGGAAGCACCGAATGCCACCCCTCAACAGGCTTGGCTTGCTTCTCCTGAATGCAATCCTGTGAAGGAAAAAGTACAAAGGTAAAAGGTATAGCAAAAGACAGAAGGCTCCAAGGCAGAGGGCAGAAGGTTAATTAGCGGTACCTGTTCATTCCATCTGTTAAATCTGTCCTAACGTTGATGCTGACAGCTAGCTATATAAGGTTTTTTCCCTTACACCCTCTATAGTCTGCGGTTTTTGCTCCCCTCCCCGTGTGCAGGACTACGGTGTACACATCTCGAAATTTTGCATTGCGCCCCTCTAGCCCCCTGCCCCCCCATCCCCCCAACCTTGGGGGGAGAAGAGGGGGAACCGGAGTTCCAAGTCCCCGTGAAATCAAAGGCGTAGCTTCCTCTGGCCTCCCCCTTTTGAAGGGGGACGGGAGGGGGATCTCTTTGGGGGATTTAGGGGGCAAAGACTCGTGTGTACACGGTAAGTACACGGAGAGGGGCTGGGGTTCTTCTAGTATTGAGCGTAATCAAGCGAACATGATATGGTTGGAATTTGCGATCGCAACTGGTTTAACCCCCTCCCTAGCTGGTATCACACGCCCCACTATGCGACTCTGAACATACCCTTTGGCTTGCAGTGCAGCTAAACATAAATCCGCTTGCTCAGAGGACACCGGCGCCAGAAGACCACCCGATGTTTGGGGATCAAATAAAATTGGGTATTTAGGAGAAGCACTCACTTCAGATAAATTCCGAATGTAATAGGACGTGCGTAAATTCTGCGGTTGCAGGGAACTGGTAATTCCTTTTTCCAAGGTTTCTAGTGCCCCTTCTAACACTGGAATCGCCTCTAAATCTAATTCCACGGCAACACCTGAAGCTTTCACCATTTCCATGAGATGCCCCAGTAATCCGAAACCCGTGATATCGGTGCAGGCAGTCGCCCCATGCTCCAAAAACATCTTCGCCGCCTCCTGATTGGATAGCAGCATTGAGTACACGGCATTATCAATCCACCGCCCTTTCGCTGCCAAGCGCATGTCAGCGGCAAAGAGAGTACCCGTACCCAGTGCTTTGGTCAAAATTAACACTTGGCTGGGTTTCATCCCGCCTTTTTTGAGTAACTGATCGGGTGCGGCAAGTCCATTACAAGTAAGTCCAAAGGCTAATTCTGCTCCTTCTGTCGTGTGCCCTCCTATTAGTTGTGCCTGGGCCTGATACAGTACCTTCATTGCACCGGAAAGTAGTTGATAAAGCGTTTCCTCCACCTTCTCTTCACTGGCATAGGGAACACTCACGACAGCTAAGGCACTTTGAGGAGTTGCGCCCATGGCAAAAATATCGCTCAAGCAGTGATTGGTGCTAATTTGACCAAAAATGTAGGGGTCGCTAATCAATGAGCGAAAATAATCAATGGTTTGCACCATCACTTGACCCGTTGGCACTTGCACCACAGCCCCATCATCCGGAGTTTCTAGCCCTACGAGAATATCGTCTCGTTTCGTCCAATTTTGGGTTTGCAGTTGCAGCCGTTGCAACACTCGTTCTAAAGTAGGACTCCCAACTTTAGAACCGCACCCAGCACAGTACATCACGGGATTTTGGATTTTAGATTGGGAAGAGGCAAAGAGATTAGACAACCTTTCTAAAGCATTCCCCGCGTCCCCGCGTCCCCGCGTCCCCGCGTCCTTTTCTTCATCCCCCATCTTCGGCAAGTCGCTAAAGCGTTCCATGAACTTGCGATCAATATGGTCTTTCCAGCGCCAAAGTAAGAGGGATTGCCAACCAAATGGTCCCCAAGAGGCAATCGCTTTTCCATCCCCTGTACCAATTAATCCTAAGAATACCTTTTGCGGCTTGTAAGGCTTTAATGGTTTTTCTTGTAAAGTTGCCCTGAGATTTTCAAACAGTGGTTTCCCTTGACGCACCGCAAATACCCCAGCTTTGGGACGGGGATGATTAACCATTGTGGCGATGTCACCTGCGGCAAAAATGTGAGGATGAGACAGCGATTGCAGGGTGTCACTAACTAGAATAAAGCCGTCTGAGTCGGTCTTCAGCCCAGATTCTTCAATCCAACTGGGTGCTGAGGCGTTCGTAACCCAGAATGTGTAATCGCACTCTACGGTTAAACCCGACTTACAGCGAATTTTATTGGGCAAAATCTCGCAGACTGTTTCCTGCAAATGTACCTGAATCCCGCGCTGAATCAAAAGATTGTAGAGGTATTGGCGTACCCAGCGATTATGGCTGGACATTAATTCAGCGCCACGATGGAATAAATGAATTTGTATGGGTGTCTCTTGGGAGTAACCTTGGGCGTCTAGGATTTGAAGCAGATGCCGTTGCATCGTCATTCCCAGTTCTACACCCCCAGCACCACCACCAACAATGCCGAGATGTATAGGGTTTTGAGGATGCTTGGCAAATTCCTCAACTAACTGATTCCAGTGCTTTAAAAATAGAGGAACTGGCTTGGCGGGAATGGCATAGTCCGCAGCACCAGGGACATCAATTTTGGCTGGAGTGCTACCAATATCGATCGACAATACATCAAAGGCGACAGGTGGGTGATGGGTACAAAGAACTTGATTATTTTTTAGGTCAAGACCAACCGCCCGGTCGATGTAAATTTGAGCTTGAGCAAATTGGGCAAGGCGTCGCAAGTCAATGTGACATTCGTCAAAGTCATAGTAACCCGCGACGTGACCGGGTAGCATCCCGGAATAGGGGGTGTGGGAGACATCGGTAATCAATGTGATACGGAGTCCAGGTAAGGGTTTCATGCCAAACATGCGGAGTGCGATCGCATGAGTATGACCCCCGCCAATGAGTACTAAGTCTTTAACGATAGGATGGGTTGCTTGCTGCATCGAAAGGCCAACTTTGGAATAAATAACCCTGAAACTATCTTAATTGCGCTTGTTTTTTCCTGCCCAAGGGATGATGTACTCCGCTAAGGGGCACAAGCATAATCAGAACTAAAAAGCAGGAAAAGCTGATGCTAAACGCTGTAATTTTTGATGTAGATGGCACACTAGTGGATACGGTTGACCTACACACCCAGGCATGGCAAGAAGCTTTCCAAGCTTATGGGTACGACCTACCCTATGACCAAATTCGCCATCAAATTGGTAAAGGAAGCGACCAGTTATTCCCTGTGTTTATCTCACAAGAGGAAATCGAACGAGTAGGCAAGCCAATTAATCAACGCCGTCTGGAAATTTACAAAAAAGACATGCTGCCAAAGGTGCGTCCATTTCCTAAAGTACGTGAACTCTTTGAGCGCATCAAGGCAGACGGTAAAAAGGTTTTGTTAGCCTCTTCCTCAGAACAAGAAATCTTAGAAACCTACAAGCAATTGCTACAAATTGAAGATTTAATTGATAACGCAACCTCCACTGACGATGCAGCACAATCGAAACCCGAACCCGATATTTTTCAAGCGGCGTTAGAAAAACTTGACGGCATTAAAGCGGAGGAAGTTATTGTTGTTGGCGATACTCCTTATGATGCCGAAGCCGCTAACAAAACCAACGTACCTACAATCGGTGTCCTCTGTGGGGGTTTTCCGGAAGCCGAGTTACGAGAAGCCGGTTGCATTGCTGTTTTTCGAGACCCGGCGGATCTGCTTGCTCATTATGAGCAGTCCCCGTTAGCTAAATCTTAGCGGATGTTTGAAAAATTACTATTGCTACGGTGATGCACTTCCGAACTTCTCGCAATTTGCGCCATAGACTGGCAATCGGGTGGGGGAGAGATTGTTTATCGACTCAAAAAAGGAGTCTACAAGGCGGATTTGGTATTACGCAATATCTGTTGATTAGCCCCCTAACCTCCCAAATTTTGGGGAAGCTCTTACTCCCCCCAGAGTTGGGGGGCGAGGGGGGGCAAATGCGTAAGTCCTAACCCCGTCAAGAGTAGTGATGTTTAATTTCAACAACCTACTTAATGTACCTCTAAACCAACTTAGATTGTTGCCACTTCTGCTTTACCCTCAAGGGCTTCATCAAAGCTGATTAATTTTATCCAATCGGGATTTTCTATGAGATATTTCGCGACCAAATAGCCAGCGATCGTCCAAGTTTGATAGAGTCTTGCTTCTCTGCCAATAATCTCCCCATTTTCTCCATCGTAATATTCAGGCCATTCATCCTCAAGTAAGTAAGTTTCAGCGATTTGAATGGCTTTTTCAGCTAACTCTATTCTCTGCGTTTTTTGTGCTGCGGCTGCCAAAGACCAGAGCAAAACAGGCCAACTTCCTCCATTATGGTACGACCAAGGTACATTTTTTGGGTCGCATCCGGTCACGCTCTCCCAATCTCGCCCTTCAGCCGCAGGATAACACAGCTTCATCGGCATGTGTCCCACCAGTTTTGACCATTGCAGTTCGATTAAATTCATAATATTTTGCGACTGCTCTGGAGTCGCTAAGCCTGAAATAATTGAAAGCAAATTTCCCTGGCTAAAAAAGCGAAAATCTATCCAACCAACTCCCACATTACCAACTAAGTACCCTCCCTTTCGATCTAGCCAAGGTAGCACCCAATCCGGAACTGAATTTTCATAGATATTAAACTTATTTAAAGCGGTTTCACCAAACTCTTCAGTTTTGTACCGATAGATGGCTCTCAATCGCTTTGGGTCTAGCCAATAACGGTCTCGAATATAGTCGGTCAGTAATTGGCAACGTTTGTCGATTTCAAGTTCTTGGATAAAATGTTTGTCTGTGAGCAACTCATGAGTGGCGGCACGTAGAGCATGATGAAATAGCGCTTGGATTTCCAACGGGTGACCGTAGACCCCCATCCGACGGTCAATCATAAAAGCGGCTTCCGGAACTAACATAGTTGGGGTCATATCAAACCGCTTGACCAAGCATAAACTCAAAATTAATTTAATACCCTGTTGGAATTCATCTCGATGAGCAATTCTCTGTTCTGGTCGATTAGCTTGAACACAAGCCCGTTCATAAGCTTGCAACAAAAAAAGCCACCACAAACCCGAATCAACGGGTGTCACTCTGCCAATGGCACGCTGACCAAAATCCGGTTCAATGTCTTGGTTAGCTGTCACTTCAAAACTAGCTGGCATCAACCCTTCTGCTAAGACAATGCCATCCATTTGCAGTTCTTTTCCTTGCCAGTGCTGCCGCACATCACCAAATAAACCTTGACCTTCCTTGGAACGAATCTTGTCAGATTGCAAACCTAAAGTAAATTCCAAAAAGTTGCGGACAATTGTTCGTTCTCCTTGCATTAGAAAGGCAAGCCCTGAAGGCACAAAATCGCGAATAAAGCAATGACCATAATTCAGTTGTTCTTCTTTGGGCGCCGGTTCTTTTGCCGCGACTGTCCCAACAGGCTTCTGCTTATAGGTCATGATTGACTGATACAGCCTTTTCTCAGCCTCTTCTACTATCCTGCTACTCATCACTCTGCTTTTCACTGCTTTCAATTTCTTCTATTGACAGGTTAAAGCAATTCGCTTGTGGAACGGCAGACGCTTCATGCAATCCTAGGTGGAGAACTCGCTCAACTGGAAAGTTGAACCTTGATAAGGTGATACTGGTAAGGGGTAGAGGAATCGGGGAATCACGATTGAGCTTGGATGTAATTGTTATTGGTAGCGGGATTGGTGGGTTAACGGCAGCTTCTCTACTGGCGCGGTATGGGAAGCGAGTGCTGGTATGCGAGAGTCATGCGATCGCAGGAGGTGCTGCTCATAGTTTTAAACGGCGGGGTTTTATCTTTGACTCTGGTCCTTCGTTCTACTGTGGTTTAGGTAACCAACGTCCCAGCCTCAACCCCCTGCGGCAAGTCCTCGATGTTTTAGGAGAGTCCCTGCAAGTCGTTCCCTACGACCCCATGGGACATTACCACTTTCCAGAAGGCACATTTCCGGTTTACAGCCATGCTGAACGCTATCGAGAGGCGGTTGCTCAGATTACCCCTCAAGGTGCTCAGGAACTCGAACGATTTGAGAAGCGCCTGTTGCCCCTCTATGATGCCCTACGGGATGTGCCAACAATTGCCCTCAGAGCAGATTGGCAGATAATTCCGATTTTATTGAGCCGTTACTTACCCTCACTGCTCAAAATGCTGCCTCAATTAGGTATCATTCAAGGTTCAGTCGGGGATGTGATGGACAAAGAAGTGCATGACCCTTGGGTGCGGCGATTGATTGAGTTGGAATGCTTTCTGCTGTCCGGACTCAAAGCGCACGGCACGATCGCGCCTGAGGTAGCATTCATGTTAGGCGAACGCACCCGTGCAGGTGTGGAGTATCCCATTGGCGGCAGTGGCGCAATTGTAGATGCCTTGGTGCGCGGCTTAAAACGCTGGGGTGGCGAGTTGCGCTTGAATGCTCATGTCGAGCAAATCCTGGTGGAATCCGGTAAAGCCGTCGGCGTGCGGTTGTCCAAAGGAGAAATCATCAAAGCCCCAATCGTCATTTCCAACGCCACAATTTGGGATACCTTCGTAGGGGCGCACCGACGTGCGCCCTTAATCCACCCACAAGATTTACCCCAGTCTTACCACCAATCTGCCATAGAGACACCAGCCGTCGAGAGTTTCATGCACCTCCATCTGGGAATTCGGGCGGATGGGTTAGAGAACCTGACAGGGCATCATGTCGTCGTTCATGATGCGAGTAAAGATATTACCGAACCGGGAAATACCTGCATGATTTCCATTCCTTCAGTATGGGATGCCAATCTTGCACCACAAGGTCATCATGTAGTTCATGCCTACACCTTGGAACCCTACGCAGGTTGGCAACGAGATGAAGGGTATGAAGAGAGGAAAAAACTGCGATCGCAACCGTTATTCCGGGCTTTAGAACGGGTAATTCCAGATATTCGGGAACGCATTGTCTTAGAACTCATCGGCACACCTCTGACTCATGCCTATTATTTACGACGGTATCAAGGAACGTATGGCCCTGCGATCGCAGCGGGTAAAGGCATGTTTCCCAGTTGTCAAACTCCCATTGCTGGTTTATACCGCGTCGGCGATAGCACCATGCCAGGAATTGGAGTTCCTGCGGTTGCCGCTTCTGGGATTTTGTGTGCGAATACTCTGGTAACGCCGCAATTGCAGGCGAAGTATGGCTCTTGTTTGGGCTAAAAGTCAACAGTCGAGCTGATGTGCTTAGATCAGAGTTATCCGCAGTTGGCAGAGCGGTTATGGAAGTGGTGCGATCGCAGGACATATATCCTAGCTAAACATGTCCGGAGGATAAGTAGGACGATGTCGTTTGGAGAATTTCGCCTCAAACCAAAACCTGAGCATATCAGCGCTGTACTCAGTACGCTTCGCCAAGGCACTCTTTTAACACCCCAAGAAATTGCCGTAAAGTCTAGCTTGACGCTTTCCCAAGTCAAGTGCGTTCTTAACCATCTGGAGAGTACACAACAGCTAAGAATAGTACGCCAGGAAACGGCTCCCAGAGTTCGAGTGGCTTTACTGGAGTAATTAAAGACAAACTCTGTGCGTTGTTCGCGCCCAATGAAAAGATATGCAGAAAATCCGTTTCGTTGATTTATTTGCAGGAATAGGAGGAATTAGATTAGCCTTTGAGCGAGCGGCTCGTTCCCTAGAAATAGAGGCTGAATGTGTCCTCAGCAGTGAAATTGATGAGGCAGCAAGATTAACTTATGAAAAAAATTTTCAAGAAACACCTCTGGGTGATATCTACCAGATCGATGCCTTACCAGAGCATGAAGTTCTGTTAGCTGGCTTTCCGTGTCAACCCTTCTCTTACGGAGGTAAAAAAGCAGGGTTTGGGGATACGAGAGGAACATTATTTTTTGAAATAATTAGACTGATTGATACTTATAAACCCAAAGCCTTTATTTTTGAAAACGTCCGGGGACTTGCTACTCATGACCAAGGCCGAAGTTTAGCAACCATAGAGCATGAAATCAAAGAAAGGGGTTATAGTTACCAGGTCTTCATTCTCAATAGCGCTAATTTTGGTTTACCTCAAAACCGCGTTCGAGTTTACTTAGTAGGTTTTTTAGACATATCTCCTAGATTTACTTTGATTTCTGATTATGGCCCCAAGGACTCTCACTCTTACAACTCTCATCACCTGTCTCTCTTACATCCTTTTAAAAAGCTGGTTACTGTTGCAGATATTTTAGAAGACAATCCTGATTCCAAATATGATTGCTCACCAACTTTCGTCAAAGCATTAACTCGTGTTCTCAACAATGATTTAAACCAATTACATGGCAAACGCTTAATTGATTATCGAGGCGGTAATTCCATTCATTCCTGGGAAATGGGATTGCGCGGGGAATGCAGTCCCGAGGAAATTGAATTGATGAACCGCTTTATCTTAAAACGGCGTAATAAGCAGTTTGGAAAACATCAAGATGGCAAACTTCTGACTCAAGAACAAATTGCGACTTTCTTCGAGCATCCGAACCTTGATAATATACTGAAATCCCTGGTTGCGAAGAATTATCTAAAATTAGTAAACGGTTGCTATAAACCTGCGGCAGGCAATTTTTCATTTGAAGTCTATAAATTTCTAGACCCGAATAAAATTGCAGTGACTCTAGTGGCTAGCGATGCCAATCGATTAGGTGTTTATCATAAGGGTCGGGTTCGTAAAATAACGCCCCGTGAAGCAGCAAGATTGCAAGGGTTTAATGAGGATTTCGTTCTTCACCCTAATGACGATAAAGCCTATCATCAATTAGGAAACTCAGTCAGTATCAATGTAGTTGAAGCGGTATCTCAGGAAGTAATTTTAAATCTGTTAAAAGACCCATATAGTTTGGCTGAATTCTGGAACAGGAATACAAAACTCATGTATAGTCAGTCTAAATGATTCGTGAGATTCTCTCTTCCGTCCCCCCGTCTCCCCCGCCCCCACCCTCCCTCTTGAGAAATAAGGAGACTATGACAACGGATTTGGTATTAGTCCTGAGCTGTACCTAGAAGCTGCGTAGTTAACTATAACCCAGTTGGGGGAGTCAACTGGGCGAAGTGCTTTCATCGTCACCTGTCGTACTGTGAAAACAAGACGCAAAAGTTTTAGACGGAAGCACGGAAGTAGTGAGTTAAACCTGTAGTATGAAACGTAGTAATTTTGGCGAAACTTACCTGCTCGAATCTGCGATCGCGAAGTTATTTACTCAAGCGACCCAAAAACGCAAGTTAACGCTTACCGACTGCTATGGCTTAACGGCTGTACTCTTGAGCCATTCCCCCAGCGAAGCCGAACAAGATTTGATTAATCGTTTGCTGTATGCCGTCCGTAGAGGCAGAGTGGAAATAGTCGTCGATTGATGGGCAAGGCAGAAGGTAAAAGGTAAAAGGCAAAAGGTAAAAGTGTATTTCACTCAGTTGCAAAATGCTGTAAAGGGTGAGGTGAGAATTGAGCGATGGGGTAATTTCATCTTCATACTTCATCCTTGAGTTGACTGGGTTCAATATCGCTCTAACAATAGCTTTACTTCTTCTTCCAGCTTTAAATTGTTCATCGCTTCCCACTCAGCTTTGCGAACAGCCAAGTAAGCTTGAGCCAGTTCTGTACCCAAGGCATCTAAAAGCACTTTGTCATTGCTGAGTTGCTCAATAGACTGTTCTAAATTGGTAGGTAACGCATCAATATTACGCAAATTTCGATCCGCTTCCGTCATATATCCTGGATCGCTCGCCACCGGTTCTCCTAATTCAAAACAGTGCCGAACACCATCTAATCCAGCCGCAATCACTGCCCCCAACGCGAGGTAAGGATTTGCAGACGCATCAATGGTTTTGAGTTCAAGCTGAGTGGGGCTAGCATCTGCCGGGTGGGTTGGGACTCTTACTGCTGCTTCTCGGTTATCCATCCCCCAACACCGAAAAGCACCACTCCAATGATGAGGGCGAATTCGTCGGTAGGAATTGGTGCTGGGTGTTGTGAGTGCCATCAGCGCCGGCAGATGGTGGAGGATTCCGGCAATAAAACGACGAGCAACGTCTGAGAGTTCCCCAACGGCATCTAAATTTGGCATCAGGTTTTGTCCTTCATGCCAGAGGCTGAGATGGAGGTGACAACCACTACCGGCTTTGTCAGCGAAGATTTTCGGTAAGAATGAAGCTGTGAGATGATTTTGCCCCGCGATCGCACGCACCGTCTCCCGAAATGCAATCTGTTGATCGGCGGCGGCTAACGCATTCGTATAAAGAATTGAAATTTCCTGCTGACCTGGCCCTGATTCAGGATAATATTGCTCCACTGGCATCCCTTGCTCCACCAGCGCTTCTGCAATCTCATCAATGACTAGGTGATGCAAATCCATTGCCAAGGTAGAGGCAAACACCGTCTCATCCGCAGGTACGACACCCTCGGCTGTCTGTTTGAGCAAGTAGAATTCATTTTCAAACGCCGCAATAACGTCCAACCCCTCCCGTTGGGCATCTGTCACCATCCGTTTTAAAAAGTTCCGGGGACAAAGCGCCCAAGGAGAACCATCCTTCACCATATCTCCCATCACACGCGCATGTCTGGGAGCATAAGGCAAAGGTGTCAACGTGCTCCAATCCGGCACCAAACGCACTTCGCCCACCGGCCCCAAACCGCTGCCAGCCGCTGGGGCATCGTACATCACTGGAATCGCTTGCTGGGCAGCAGAAATGCCCACACCATGTTGCAGGTACTCAGACAACGTTCCCCGATGCACTGCCTTGCCGCGAATAATGTTGGCATTGTCACACCAGAGGATGCGGACGAATCGAATACCAGCAGCATCAAGAGATTTCAGGATTTCGCTCTCCATTCATTTGTCCTTTGTCTGTTGTCCTGTATTCGTTGCCCTTTGTCCAATGAACTTACCATTGACCCAGAACACATGACAAATCAGTGAGAAATTCCGTAAAGCGACTGAGTTGTGTTGTAGTTATTTAATATCAATGTCTCTAACATCTCTTTTTTACTGAGAGTAGTGTTACAATCTGCATTTTGTTATTTCATCCATTTATAGTATACTTGTACTATTCAAGTTGCAGTTTAGTAATAACAGCAGAGGTTATCTTCCCTGCATCTGTTTTCAGCAGTGTGCATTAAAAATCTTGCAGCGTTTAAAACCCCTTTATGCCTACGAACCTTGTCTACCACTTGCCGCTTACTGGTAGAACATCACACCGGTGAAGTGCCGCAAGAAATAGAAGAATTAATCCAGTTGCCTGGTGTTGCCCCTGCGACAGCAACGATGGTACTTTATTATGCCTATGGAATTGAAGCAGGTGTCACTGTTGATACCCATGTCAAACGACTCAGCGAACGCTTAGGCTTAACAGGACAAACTGATATTGACCGAATTGAGAAAGACTTAATGCAGCTTTTACCGCAACACGAATGGGGAAATTGTTTTGTCAACCTTACTTATCACGGACGGTCAGTTTTTCAAGCGAAAGAGCCAACCTGTGCTTGTTGTAGTGTCGCTGATTTATGCCCTAGCGCTCAGTAATTAACCAAACTTCAAAAGCTCCAATTCTCCATTCCCTCGTAATTATGCTATCCGATATTGACCAGTTAATTGCTCAACTCTATACCGAGGCGAAACGCGAATCTTTTCCCATCGATGAATCCGTTTATTTAGCTGCTGGGTTAGACCCAAAGATTCCCATTCTTTACGCCGGGAATTTAGAAAGCAAATTGTGCTTTTTTGCCCGTGATTTAGGGAAAGATGAAGTCATTGCTAAACAACCGCTGTATGGTGCAGCAGGTAAATTAGTGCGTCAGGGACTTTATCGCGCCATCTATGGCAAAGAACCAGAGGATAAAAAAGACTTACAACTTGTTCTCGATCAGGTTGTGTTCACCAACACAGTTCCCTATAAGCCCCCTGGAAATAAAGCCTATTCGGAAGCAGTTAAGAAGCGATTTCGACCGTTCTTAGAGCAACTATTGGTATTTCACTGGCAGGGAGAACGGATTATTACTTTGGGCAATGAAGCGTTTAAGTGGTTTGCACCTTATGCTCCCAAGGGGGAATTGGCGAAGTTTTTTGAACGAAGCGATCGCTATACTGCCAGCCTATCCGTTACTCTATCCACAACTGACAACCAAGGCAAGAGGATAGAACGCCAAGTTACCCTATTACCACTCCCGCATCCCTCACCCCTCAATCAGCAATATTACGCCCAATTTCCCCAGCTACTTCAGCAGCGTTTAGAGTCGATTTTTTCCTGATTGGGTTGAGGACGGATTTCGGAGTCGAGTATAAGGATGTGGGGAGACATTTTAGACATCCATAAACTCTTGTTCACAACAAAGGAATAAGGAATAAAATTTCCTCTCCCCCAGCTTCCCCAGCTTCCCCAGCTATTTTTCCAAGAGGGTGCAGTTATGAGACAGGGAAAGTACATTGGTTGGTATCAGCAATTTGCAGGGTAATTTATGTATCGCGTGCAACGTTTGGAAAATACCTCAAAAAATTTCCTAGCCCTGGTGAAGAAAGCGTTAGAACGAATAGTTTTACTGCTGTTAAGCCTAGTATTACTAACTTGGTCACTTCCTGCACACGCAACCAGTCAAGTTAGTCCTTTAGTAGAAGAACAAGTTTTGCAAGTTATCCGTAACCACCCAGAACAAATTTTACAACTCATCCGCAGCCACCCAGAAGTAATTCTACAATCGCTCCAAGCCTACCAGCAGCAACAACAAGCGCAGTTGCAACAGATACGGCAGGCATTTGTGCAAGCGCTAGAAACCAATCCGAAAGTCGTGATTCATGAGTCTCCTACCACGGGTGCCAGTGATTTGAAGGTCGTGCTATTAGAATTTTCAGACTTTCAGTGTCCCTACTGTGCCCAGGCTCATAAAATTATCAAACAGTTCATGGCACAGCATCAGGATGAAGTCACCTTAGTTTACAAACATTTCCCTCTCACTCCAATTCATCCCGAAGCCATGCCTGCGGCTAAAGCAGCATGGGCGGCACTTCAGCAGGGCAAATTCTGGGAGTATCAAGATGCGCTGTTTTCTCAGCAGGACAAGTTGGGCGAACAATTGTATGTGGCGACTGCCAAAAGTCTGAATTTGGACTTGGAAAAATTCAATCGCGATCGCGCTAATGCCGATGCACCGATTGAGGAGGATATTCGCTTAGCTGAAACGTTGGGACTTTCCGGCACTCCTTTCTTAGTGCTCAACGGTGAAGCATTCTCTGGTGATGTACAGCTAGCAGATTTAGAGAAGGCACTGACTCGTACTAGCCAGTCTTAATTTTTGGACTTGTAAGTCAAAATTAGGTCACGCTAACAGCTTTTCATTCAAGGTAATTTGGCAAGCCTGAGCTTGAATGATAGAGAGAGGAAGTTGATAGAAGTACTGGCGCAGAAACTGTTCTTCTTCAACGGCAGCTAGAAAATTCTGGATGTCCTCATCAGTAGCCGGCTCAGTCACCTCTTCTGAGGAGGGTTGCCAGCTGATGGTGATTGACCAACCTGTATATTTGACACAAAAGCCAAAATATGATAGCGCATGAAGACCCATCTGGAGAGTGCGATCGCTTAAATCTAACTTTTCTTCCAGTTGCGCCAGAGTAGCGGTTTGCCCTGTGCGGCTGAGGAATTTGGCAATTCCTACTAACTGTTTCCAAATCTCACTCGGTGGGAGTTGACTGGGAGATGGGTAAGCGAGTGCCAATTTTCGCTCTGATGCGATCGCTCGTCGGAACCACACCTGCAATTCATCCCAACTCGTTGGGCACTCACTTACAGTGAGGGGGGGTGAGGGTTGCAGGTTATCTTTGCAAGTTTCAACGTTCAACGTTTCAACCTGCAACTGTTCTCCTCGCCAGTCTAAAATCCAATCCAGTTGAGCGGGGATGTTGAAGGAGGAGGCATCAAGGCGCGATCGCACCGCGACTAATCGCACTTCGGAGCGTTTTTTGAAATTGTTGTAGTCCAGCTCCACAATTGCATCACATCTCCCTTTGGGGATTTCATCTTTATAGTGTCCCCACCACAAGCCAGGAAAACCGCTATTACTCGAATCGTCCCAAATCTCAAACTCAGTTTTGATGTATTGAACTTTTTGCCCTCTAAAATCCTGAGTATTGCGATTCCAAACTTCCTCAAACCAACAGTTCTGAATCAGCAGTTTCGGGGTAGGATTGCCCATACCGCAAGGTTCGAGGAGTTTAAGTTCCGAAAATAATTCTCTACCCAACTCCGCGACTGTAACAATTAGGTCAGCTTCGATGATGGGCGAACTCAAAATACCCGTAGCAGAAGCTTGTTGCCGTAATTGCTGGTTAATCGCTTCCGTAAATAAGGGAAGATTTTCCACAGGTAAACTCAATCCTGCCGCAAAAGGATGACCGCCGAACCGATGCAGGAGATGTTCTTGCGACTTCACCAACTGATAGAGGTCAATATTATTCACAGAACGAGCTGAACCCCTTGCGATGATTGAGGAAGGGGAAGACAAGAAAGACGGGGGAGAGAAATTCTCACCATGACTTCCCTCTCGTCCTCCTTGTCCTCCTTGCTCACCCTCGGTACTCAACAAAATAGTTGGTCGTCCGTATTCTTGAGCAATCTGACCGGCTACTAAACCTAAGACACCGACAGGCCATTGAGGGTCTTCCAACACAATTACACTAGTGGTTGAGAGGTCGAGCTGATCGAGTTTGGCTTTAACCTGCTGAGTAA
Source organism: Waterburya sp. (assembly GCA_036703055.1). Lineage (GTDB taxonomy): Bacteria > Cyanobacteriota > Cyanobacteriia > Cyanobacteriales > Coleofasciculaceae > DATNPV01. The sequence continues at coordinate 29 of DATNPV010000081.1, read as the reverse complement.
CGTCCTTTTGCAAAGACTTGCGGCGGGCA
>DATNPV010000201.1:0-20151 GCA_036703055.1 Waterburya sp. | reverse complement strand
CTCTTACCTTGGCTAACGCAGGCTTCCCAGTCTATTTTGGGTTTTAGACTGAACCATCAGAGCAATTGCTAACTGGTGCTAAGCCATTGAATTGCTAACATCAATCTAGAATCCAAACCCTCGAATCTCATGCGCCTGTTTACGACAATAGCGGGATTGCGCTGCTATTTAGCACGTTACCGCAATGCGGCAGACGTTGGCTTAGTTCCAACGATGGGAGCCTTACATGCTGGTCACTTGAGTTTAATTGAGCGGGCAAGACAAGAAAATGCCCTTGTCATTGTCAGCATTTTTGTGAATCCGCTCCAGTTTGCGCCAACGGAGGATTTGCAGCGATACCCACGGCAGTTGGAACAGGATCGGCAACAATGTGAACGGCTGGGAGTTGATGTAATCTTCGCCCCAACCGAGATCGAGTTGTATGGAACGCCAGTGTCAAACTCCCAAACGGGCGTCGGACTGACACAGGTTGTTCCCCCTGTAACCATGACCTCTGTATTATGTGGTCGCACTCGTGAGGGACACTTTCAGGGAGTGGCTACGGTTGTGACCAAGCTGTTAAACCTGATACAACCCAAACGTGCCTATTTTGGTCAGAAAGATGCACAGCAACTGGCGATTATCCGGCGCATCGTGGCAGACTTAAATTTACCTGTGACGATTGTGGCTTGTCCGATTGTCCGGGAGGAGTCAGGACTAGCGCTGAGTTCTCGCAATCAGTATTTAACCCCGTTACAAAAAGCGAAGGCTCCTATCCTATTCCATGCTTTGCAGCAAGCTCAGATGTTGTTTCAATCGGGTGAGCCCGAACACATGAGTCTCATTGATGCTGCCAAATCAGAATTGGCTAAAGTGAGTGAGCTTCAGGTGGAGTATGTGGAACTGGTGCATCCCACAACGCTGACGCCTTTAGAGCAAGTGGACGACTGCGGATTATTAGCGATCGCAGCACGCTTGGGAACGACTCGTTTAATTGACAACGTGCTGCTACAAAACCGGAAACCAATTGTCGCGATTGATGGGCCCGCTGGGGCTGGTAAATCCACTGTGGCTCGTAAGGTAGCTCAGGCATTAGGGTTGATCCATCTGGACACTGGCGCCATGTATCGGGCTGTAACTTGGCGGGTGATGGCAGCAGGAATTGACCTAGATGACGAACCTGCGATCGCCGAACTCGTCAGCCAGTCGGAAATTTGTCTGGCTCCTGATGAGCAGGGAGGGACAAGACTTCGGGTTTGGATTGATGGGGAGGATGTCACACAAGCCATTCGCTCTCTAGAAGTAACGGCTAATGTATCTGCGATCGCGGCTCAACCTGCTGTTCGTCAAGAGTTAGTCAAGCAACAGCAGCGCTGGGGTTGTAAAGGCGGCATCGTTGTCGAAGGTCGTGACATTGGCACCTACGTCTTTCCGGATGCCGAACTGAAAATTTTCTTAACGGCCTCTGTTGAGGAACGGGCAAGACGACGCCAACAAGACCTCAAAGACCAAGAACTCCCTGGCGTGAGTTTAGAACAGTTGGAGCGGGACATTCAACAGCGTGATATCCGTGACAGCACTCGTACCTTAGCCCCTCTGCGCAAAGCGGTTGATGCTATTGAAGTCGTTACTGATGGCCTGAGCATTGCCCAGGTGACCGAACGAATTGTCAGCCTTTATCACGAACGGGTGTCTGAGCCTTTTACAACATTAGGAGCCAGAGGTCAGGAATCAGGGGTCAGGGGCTAGAAGCCAGGAATCAGGAGTCTTAGGGGCGAACGGTCGTATAGCCTTCGGCATAGCTTCCCTAACGCCCGTACAAGAATCAGAATTCTCCGGAAGCGATTCTCATGCTTGCGCTTGTGTTCCACCAGGCATGGCGCCTGTTCAAGAAGATGCAGGAGAGCGGGGGATGTTCCGATGGGGATTGTACCCCACCTGAACGAGAACCACATTCGTAGGAGTGGGGGATTGCAACCCATTGTTCGCTATGCTGCTAATGCTGCGAAGCAGAAAGCTTCTACTAACGCACCCTGCTGCCTCTCCACGGCTCCCTAAGAGGGAATTAGGGGGAAATCCCCCCTGCTTCTTGTTCAAAGAAGAAAACCCCACGGCATCCCTTAGTCCGTGGGGGCAATATCTTCATTTCCAGTCTGAAGACTACTTATACTTATCTCTGGAGTCATCCTCTCTTATGCAGTTAGATTAACTTTTCACGCCATTTTTTCTTTAGAGTGGCAAACAAAACCCGCTGGCTAGAGCACAGCGGGGAACCTATGTATTTAGCTAAATACACTTAGGACTTACGCAAACACCATCATTTTGCCCCCCCGTTCCCCCCTGCCCCTAATCCCCAAAGGGGACCCCGAGTTCCCCACAGGGGGCCCCATGCCCCCCCAAGCTTGGGCGGAGTAAATCCAGTTCTCCCCAGAGCAAGGTGGCGTCGGGGGGCGAATGCGTAAGTCCTGACACTTTTAAACCAGAAAGGCCGTTCAGCAATAGAGGGAAAACACTGAACAATCTGTGAGATTGTCACGAAGTGCCTTGTCGGAATTCCGTGGAATACACATTGTTGGCAGGGGCAATTCATGAATCCCCCTACGATAGGTTCTCTGCAACTGAGAACCGCTATAGCAGTATAAGGATGAAAATCTCTGCCCTACACCGATTTTCTAGTTGCCCTTGCACGAACGCCCAATGGTAAATCACAAGAAAACCCAGCGAGTAACTGCTGGGCGCTAATGAAGGAACATGGTAGATGTCCCCTGAAAGTGAATACACTATTGCTAGTCACCTCAGACTGAGGGGAGACTCACACCCCTAGAAGTTAGAGGTAACAATAGAAACATTTAGAGCAGGGGAAGCAGAGGAGAATTGATTTCACCCAAATGCTGATTCAACCGTTACCCTTGGTTCCGGTGAATAACTGGCAATGGCAACTGGACAGCGTAGCGTGGGTGAACAAAGCCGAGCACTTCGCGGGTGTGCCAGGTCAGTGTCAGTCCGTCCATGATGCCTTCAATCCAGCCTTCGCGATTTTGAAACAGCCAAGGTTGTAACTCTCGCAAAGGCATTTGGGAAACGGCTTCAGTGGATAAGCTACTAAAAACTTCCAAAGGCACAATGAATCCCAGCGTTTTTCCTTGGTGGGTGATGATGGCAGCTTCAACTCCCATCTGCCAACGGCGTCGATAGGCGCGGGCACTGGTGGTAAGTTCGGCAAGAGAAACTTGGCGGCAAAGGATACTCATAGTGAATTATTCCCCGCTCTCCCAAGTCACACCGGAAAATATGAGAATAGCTAAACTATGACTCCAACAAAATTTCTTCCATTGAACTAATTACAACTACATTTATCAATAAAATTTGAGAAATATGTCACTTTGTAGACCTTTGTAAAGCTAGGGAATTGGGGAAGCATGAAGATTCTGGTACTGGCATGGGAATTTCCACCTCGGATTGTTGGAGGCATCGCTCGCCATGTGGCGGAGTTGTATCCGGAAATTGTTAAATTAGGGCATGAAGTTCACTTGATCACGGTGGAGTTTGGGGAAGCACCGCTCTATGAAGTTGTCGATGGTGTACAGGTTCATCGGATACGCGTTGCTCCTAGTCATGACTTTTTCCACTGGATTGTGAATCTGAACGAGAGCATGGGGCGTCATGGGGGCAAGCTCCTCTTAGAAGAGGGGCCCTTTGATTTGATTCATGCCCATGATTGGCTAGTGGGCGATGCAGCGATCGCACTGAAGCATAACTTTAAAATACCCATGGTGGCAACGATTCATGCCACAGAATTTGGTCGTTACAACGGCCTTTACAATGACACCCATCACTATATCTGTGGGAAAGAAAAACTCCTGACCTATGATGCTTGGCGGGTGATTGTCTGTACGGATTACATGCGGCGGGAAGCGGAACGCGCTTTAGATACGCCGTGGGACAAAATAGATGTAGTCTATAACGGCATTCGACCCGAAAAGAAACATCGCACGCCAGAATTTGACCATCAAAACTTCCGGCGAGGCTTTGCTGACGATGGCGAGAAAATCGTCTACTATGTGGGTCGCATGACTTACGAAAAGGGTGTTTCTGTACTCATAAGTGCTGCTCCCAAAGTGCTAGAGCAAATGCACGGCTACGCTAAGTTTGTGATCATCGGCGGCGGCAATACCGACCATTTAAGGAAGCAAGCTTGGGATTTAGGGATTGCGCATAAGTGCTTTTTCACAGGCTTTATGTCCGACGCTGACTTAGATAAGTTTCAAACGGTTGCGGATTGCGCTGTTTTTCCTAGCCTCTACGAACCCTTTGGTATTGTCGCTTTGGAAAGTTTTGCCGCTCGTGTCCCTGTTGTTGTCTCAGATACCGGAGGCTTCCCGGAGGTGGTACGCCATACCAAGACGGGTATTACGACTTTTACGAATAACCCCGACTCTCTCGCTTGGGGCATCCTGGAAGTACTGAAAAATCCCGGCTATGCTCAGTGGTTGATTGACAATGCCTATGAAGATTTAGAGCGTCGCTTCAGCTGGCCTAAGCTTGCCCAGCAAACTGAGGCTGTCTATGGTCGAGTATTACACGAGCGATCGCAGGTTGTCTGGTTGTAGTTTGTAGTAAGCGATTCAGCGAGGACAGCGCTTACTACAAACTCATTACAACTAATGCGATAAGTAGAGGGAGCTAATTAATCGTAAGGTGGGCATTGCAGAGGATAATCTCTCCAAGCCTGACAACAATTCATTTCTAGGCAATGCCCACCCTACAACTAGGTTTGGTTTATTTAAGCACACCTACTTAGAATAATAGCCATAAAGGATATCTTACGCGATCGCAAACATCCTCCTGATCTAAACGTGACTGCCTGCGTAACCTCCTAACAAGTTTGGTAACCAACTAGGATGCAGCAATACCAAAACACCCCAAACCAGAAAAGCCACGCCAATCACCGGAACAAGTTCGCCTCCCCGTTTCCATGTTCGTTCTAATGTCATTACAACAGTGAGCACAATCATCCAAGTGAAGTGCCCTACCCCTACAGTAAACATCACCAGCATCAGCGCCCAACAACAGCCCAAGCAGTACAAGCCGTGTCGCGTTCCTAAATTCCAAGCGGCTTGTAACCCACGCTGATAGTGATGCGTCAGAAAACTATACGGATGGCGACAAGCAGTTAAACATTGTTCCTTGAGGGAGCTAAACTGAAATCCACCGGCTACTACCAGGGTTGAGCCAGCAATCATCCAACGATGGTGATGCAGCCATTGCCAGTTTTGCACCAAGGCATGTAGTCCGATATCCCCAACAAAAGCCAACAGGGCAAACCCAGTCCATACCCCTGCATAAGCCAACAAAAATGTCAATAGTGCTAAGCGAGGCCGGGACTGTCCACGGCTGGCTTTGGCAAATAAGCGTACCATCGGCAGCGTACTGGGCAACATCATGGCAGCTGTCATCACCTGCCAAGCGGCGATAAACAGGAATAGTTTCCTTAGTAAGGTTAGAGAATAGCGCTCACTCAAAACACTGGAATGCAACCAGTGTTCCTGCCCTGAAAGAACAGCAAGAACAGTCAATATCCAGGCTAGGAAAACAATCGCCCAAACTAGTACTACATCATTATTGAGGGCATTAGTCAGTCGTGAGAGTACCGACGATTGTCTTGCTCCCACGGGTTTTTCCGATACCATGCCGTTTATTCCTCGAAGCGGAAAAAGCCTTGAATGGCGTTACGCCCGGTGTACTCCCAAGCCAGGCTATGTTCAGGGATATTCACTCGATGTACAGGGGCTTTAGCAATATAGGCTGGCGAACCTGGGATGGTACTGAAAATGCTATCTACTATTTTCGTCGGCTTCCCGTCTGGCCCTCGGTAGGGTTCCATTTCACTTTCTAAGACATCGCCAATTTTGATAGTGCCTTTTCCTTGATGAATGTTGTACTCCACTGGGGCGACTCGCACATCCAGTACATCGCTAATGAGTTTGGCAACATCTGCGATCGCACCGCCCAGTTCTCCATTAAAAACCTTTAGCAGCGCTTGTTGTTGTTCGGAAGTCCCTTTGGCATCCACATAAACCACCGCACGCCAGTTACCTGCAAACACATTCCCTGGAATATAAACAATTTTGACTAAGGTCAGCCCAGAAACATCAATTCCCTGAACCTCCCCCCGCTCAATGTGATAAGCAACAAAGCTGTCACAAGTGCCCCCATGAGGGTCTTCTCCAATCCAGCAAGGACAGGGCGCGGTGCAAGAGCAGGCTTCCAAAATTTGCCCCTCCAACGTGTAGGTCTTTGCTGCCGTCACCATAGTTGCTACTCCCCTGGACAAGAAATATTAGCTATGTTCATCATTGTAGTCAGATGTCGCCCCTCCAAGACTGCTGCCAGCCACAGCAAATCAGCGGGAAGACCATCTCTTTCCCATCTCTGTCCAGGATAGGATGGAAGGAACACCGACTGCCGAGCAAGGTTCATGGTGGCTATAAGAAAGGGTGAGAGGAGTGCAAAACTAATCCACCTCTTTTGTCAGTTCTGAGTCATGGATTGGAACTCTCAGTAGATGAAGCCCTCTCCTCATCGACAAGGGAATGAGGTATCGGGCGTTCATAGTTCATCGTTCATGGTTCATTGCAATTAACTTTTCCCCAATCAACAATGTAGCTTGCTTCCCCGAAGGGGTACGCGGCGGCTTTCACCCTCATCACGAGGGAATGAGGCACTCCCGCCGCCTTTAATAGACATCAATGAACGTAACTGTTTCTTGTCTGTGCCCGATGCGCCATGCCCGATGCCCAGCCGCGAGCTATGATGTTTAATTTAACCCACCTACTTAAGAGACATTGGCATGCAGTTTTATAGTTTCTTCTAAGAATTTATATAACGTGCGGATTTCAACTTGAGAAGCTTTTGGGTCTGATATCAATTGAAAATATTTTTTGACAACTTGCCAATGGGGGCTATCCGAAGGAAGCTGAGCAATGTTCCTCCAAAACTCTTGCCGACTTTGTAGAAGCTGAAGATACTCTGAAGAATATCCTCTTGGTTGAGCGTAAACTACTTTGTCGGCATATAAGCTAGCCATCTTGAATCCATATTGCCTAATCAGCTCCATTTCCATCTGCAAGCAACCTTATAACTCAAGCCGCCTAGGTAGTCCATTTTATTCCCTATGGTTCATTGAATCAGCTAACGCCTTTTTTGAACTCTATCCTTGGAAGTGTCATATTGGACAATGGCTTAAAATCAAAAATTTCAGAATTTATTAGGTTTTTTAATGAGAAGTATTAGAAAAGCTTTGGTATGATAAATCTATTTTTTTGCGAGTCTTAGCCATCTTAATGACCTAGCGCAGTAGTACAACAACCGTTATCTTGTATTTCGCAATACACTTTACCGAAATACTCCAGTCAGGCTCGAAACTGATACCAATCCAGTACGCTCAATATTAAAGATGTCTTGTTATATGAGCAATGCGACCGATATTACATTTTCATCTAATCCACCCAGTACACCTCCCAAAACACAGCGCCTCATCTTAGCTCTAGTCTCAGTTTTACTGGTGTTTGGGACTTTAGCGCTGAGTCGCTATGGCTGGAGACAAAGTGCGTTGTTTCTCATTGGTGGGTTGTTTGGTGTAAGTTTGTACCATGCCAGTTTTGGCTTTAGTTCTGCCTACCGCAAACTGTTCGTTTATCGCGATGCGCGGGGGGTTTTGGCACAGTTGTTAATGCTGGCGATCGCGACTGTCCTGTTTGCCCCCATCCTCGCTACGGGTTCAGTATTCGGGCAAGCTGTAATTGGAAAAGTTGCCCCAGTAGGTGTGCAAAATGCGATCGGTGCTTTTCTGTTCGGTGTGGGGATGCAACTGGCAAATGGTTGTGCCTGTGGGACGCTCTATACCATTGGTGGCGGCAGTACCTCAATGCTCCTAACGCTATTAACTTTCTGCATCGGTGCTTTTACGGCGAGTTTGACGCAACACCTCTGGGTTGGGTTACCCTCTTTGCCACCCGTATCATTAGGGCAATTGCTGGGATGGCACTGGGCTGTCTTGTTGCAGCTAACTCTATTTCTGGTACTCGCCTTAGCGTTACGCCAATGGACTAAGGGGAATGGAGATAATTCCCTGTTCAAAAGTCTAGGTAAGCAAGAGAACGCTACTTCTACACTCGACAATCTATTGTATGGGCCTTGGTCACTCACCATTGGCGCTTCCCTCCTCGCCTTGCTGAACGTCCTCACCTTACTGATTGCTGGGCGTCCTTGGGGAGTGACGCACGGCTTTACACTGTGGGGGGCGAAGATGGCTACGATTTTAGGCTGGAATCCTGAAACCAGTTCATTTTGGAGTAGTGGTTCCTGGCAGGATGCCCTCAGCCGCAGTGTTTTCGCGGATGTAACTTCCGTGATGAACATGGGGATTATTTTAGGGGCATCGTTAGCCGCAGCACTGGCAGGTAAATTGGTCTTGAAAAAGCCTATTTCATGGATTGCGATCGCGGCAACATTGGTAGGTGGCTTTTTTATGGGGTACGGATCACTGATTGCCTTTGGTTGTAATGTCGGTGCTTACTTCAGCGGAATTGCATCTACCAGCTTGCATGGTTGGTTGTGGATTGCTTGTGCGTTGGTGGGAACTGGCGTCGGGATTCGCTTGCGATCATTGTTCCAGCTTCCGATTTAAGGAGTAAGCTACCCTTGCTTTAACCAGTTCGTTGATGTTCAGCAGGTTTCTTGTGGGATGGGCATCTTGCCCGTCCAAATTAGATAAATTAGACTCGTCCAAATTAGACAAATTAGAGCCACAGCAGCTTAATGATTTTTGATCAACGCTAGAGTCGGATAGGCAATACCCATCCGACGTTTAAGGCTACCAATTCAATCTATTTAATTAATGACGAGGACAACTTTCCCAGTTGTTGACCCAGATTCTATGGCTTGATGCGCTGCTGCTGCATCTTTAAGAGGGTACGTTTCACTTAAGTGGATTTTCAGCTTTCCTTCATCAATCCAGCGACGGCATTGTTTGAGAATTTCAGCTTGGTGCTGTTGGGCAGCAACCAATCCCTGTAGCATTGGAGTGAGCATAAGTTCCAGGTTAATACGGAGATTGCGCGATCGCGCCGTCTTCAAGTTCCCTTGGCTTGGGTCGGGTTCGAGAATCGTTACCAAATCACCATAGACTCGCACTGCCGGAACTGTGTCATAAAACGTTTTGTCGCCTACTGTATCGAAGGCCAAGTCTACACCCTCTCCCCCCGTCCAATCCAAGGCTGCTTTGACAAAGTCCGTTTGTTTATAAAAAATCGCATGATCAGCCCCCAACTGGCGGACTAATCTTGCTTTTTCCTGAGAACCAATAGTCGTACAGACTTGTGCACCTTTAAGTTTCGCCAACTGAATGGCAACATGACCTACGCCACCCGCACCTGCGTGGATCAGCACGTTTTGCCCCGCTTCCAAGCGTCCGCGATCATAAAGAGATTCCCAAGCGGTGATTAATACTAAAGGTGTTGCCGCCGCTTCAGCAAAGGAGAGAGACTTGGGCTTTGGGGCAACAAATCGTTCATCAACCACGGTGAATTCGGCATAGTTACCGGTGCCAGGCTTGCCCAATCCTCCATCGCAGAAGTAAACCTCATCTCCCACCCGAAATAGCTGAACTCCAGAACCAACGGCTTCCACAACACCAGCACCATCACAACCTAAAATCGCTGGCATCTGGTCAGGATAAAATGTACCTCGCTTCCGCAGTTTGGTATCAATCGGGTTTATCCCAGCCGCATGAAGACGCACTAGGATTTGTGTATCTTTTTGAATTTTGGGTTCTGGTACGTCCTGAAGTTGCAGTACCTCCGGTTCACCTGATGCTGTCATTAAAACTGCTTTCATTCGGTTTTTTTGTAGTTAAAATAAGGAGCTTGTATCTGAAACTTTACCGCAGCTTTTGACCTTCTTAAGCGCTCAGTTAGAGACAGGTGGATAGGGGAGCGCTCAGGTATCTCAACACATTGCAGTTTGTTTAATTTTATGAAAAGTTAATAAGTGCGAGGAACGGGTTCAAGAAAAAGCGATCACGCGTAGCTCAGTCCGCTTAAAATCGAGATTAACGCCTCATCTGTCCAATGCTTAGGGCTAAGTTATCGCCACTTAATTATTAATGAAAATCTTCCTACCCTAACGCTTGACGTTTACCCTCTTGTCTATCGTTAAGACTTGTTGCTTCGGTCTTTAAGTCCAGGTATTCCTGAATTCCTGAGCATTAATTCTCGTTTATGATCAAATTAGTTTTTTGATGCCCCACTATGTCCCGCTCATTAAGGGTACATCCCAAGCACATCCCAGCCGTTAAGTCAATTTGGCAGCATAAAAGTGATGGACGCGAGAGGGTTCTAGCTGAAGAATTAGGGCTGTCTTTGCCCATGCTCCATCTCTTCCTAAGAGGCCAACCTGTTAATGGTCTAGATTTTTTAGAAATTTGTCAGACCCTGGGTTTGAACTGGCGAGAAATTTCTGGCTTAGAGTTACCAGAACGAACAGATTCCCCATCGTCTAGGGATGAGAATCCAGGTAACACGCTCATGGATTCAAGCTCAGAGCAAGCCGTTAATCAGCTGAACAAAGCAATAGATGAGCTGGTTGGTGTTCTCTGTGAAATGCTACGTCGCCTCACTCGAAAAGTAGGCGACTTACTCAGAGCAGATCGCACCAGCATTTTTTTACTCGATCCCACAAGAAATCTCCTTGGCTCAATTAATGCTGAAGATGGTGAAGGGGGTTCGTTAGTGATTGAGGTTCCTTTAGAACGAGGAATCGCTAGTCTTGCGGCTACAACCTCAAGCGTGATTAATATTCCTTTTGATGTTTACAACGACTATCGATCTGAAGAAGCAAAGAAGACGGATAAAATAACAGGTTACCGCACTTATACAATTTTTGCATGGCCTCTATATAATAATAAGCAACACAATTTAGTTGCGGTTGTTCAGTTAATTAATAAATTGAAGCCAAATTGTGGCACCGAAGCAGACTTAGCAAGAAGAATCGATATTAAGGGATTTACCCATGAAGATGAAGCCTTATTTGCTACCTTTGCTCCTTCAATCTTACAGATTCTAGAACAATGCCAATTTTGTTACCAACTAACCCAGAAACTACGAAGTGACGCCGATATCAATACACAAGGTGTTGACTTGCAGAATACGGAATTGATTGCAGAATTAAAGCAACAGGAGCAGAAGTTGCGTAAGATTATGGAGAGAATGTAGTGGGAAAAATAGGGCATGGGGCATGGGGAATAGGTAAGAGATTGAATCTCTTACCTATTCCTTGTTTTCTGACCAGGCCACAACAATAAATAGAGGGAGTTAATTAATCGTAAGGTGGGCATTGCCCACGATCCCCCTCCAAGCCTGACAACAATTCGTTTGTAGGCAATGCCCACCCTACAACAATGTTTGGTTTATTTCAACGCACCTACTTAGGCAAATTCGATATTAGACTTATAAACCCCCAGAGGACACTAAAAAACCGATTAGAAATCCTAAAATTGTCGAAAAGGCAACTGAACTCCCGCCCAATTCATAGGCTTCGGGCATCATAGTACTTGCCAACATCGCTAGGATTGCTCCTCCTGAGATAGCCTGCGCTAACGCAACATAAAGAGCGGAGGCACTACTCTCTAAGTAATAGCCTGCCACGGCACAAAACCCGCTCAGTACTACCACCCCAATCCACAAAGCGAGAATCTGACTTTTCTTAGTTCCTGCCTGTTTCATCCCCGCGGCACTCGATAAAGCCTCTGGGAAATTGGAGATAAACACGGCAAGCAGAAATGACCAGCCAAAATGACCGTCTCCAGAATTCATCCCAATGACGGCGGATTCGGGAATATTATCAATTAATGTACCGATGACAATTGCCAAAGGAGCAGAACGTTTAACCAGTCCCTCCAACGTAATCGGGTCTTCTCTGAGTAATAGATCGAGTTCCACCTGATCAACTAGCTGTTGGCGCCAACGATCTAAATGGTGTTCTACCGCCACCCGTGAATCCGTCGCTAATCGCAGTCGCTGCGCCAAGGCTCGGCTCAAAGCCCAAGCCAAATGGGGAGACCAAGCCAACACATGATTAAAGTGTTCTTGGTTCAGTTGATACAACTCCATCGGGGTGCGAGCCACTACAGTTGCCGATCGCGGTTCTCCAGTTAGGAGAGCCATTTCACCGAACACTTCTCCTGGTTCCATGATGCTCAAAACTTTCTGACCTTTGTGTACCTCCGCTTCACCCTCCACAATCATGTAGAAGTACTCGCCTGGAGTTCCTTCTTCACAAAGTACCTCACCTGGTTCAGCATGGATGGGTGTGAGGAAGGGAATAATTGCCTTTTTCTCCGCAGGTGAAAGATGTTGCATCACTTCGATATGGGCAATGCGGTGCAGAACATCGGATACCTGTTCTTGACTGTGTTCAAATAAGTAGCGGCGACTCGAGGCGGTTTTGCGTAGAAAGCCACCATGCTGGTCAATATATCGAGTCAGACCCATAAACAAGCCACCACCCGCAACAAAGCCAACTACCAGTGGGAGGTAGTGGCTGGAGTGGTAAACGGGGAGCGTAATTTCAAATGCGATCGCCGACAACAAAGTTCCGCTGCCAAATGCCATAATCGCGGCGGAAAGCTTCCGACTCGGCTGCCAAAACACGCCTACCACGGCTCCGATGGCTAAACTCGAAGCTCCTAATATTCCTTGTAAAAATGCTGCCGTTGACATGGCGGCTTCCTGCTTCCAATACAAATAATCGTATCGCCGGATTTGCCATCAGGAGACGAGAAGAGTATTCTATATCCATATAAAAGAAAAAACCGTGCAACGTTGACGTTCCACGGCCTTTGGTATGGTGTGAGGAGCTTTAAGCTCGACCTTTATCTTAGAAGAAGCTAACCTGTAGCCAGGAGCTGGTAACAGTTTTTGTAACAGAATTTCTATACAGCGTTGAAGTAGCCGACGCTAACAGTGCGTGCATCCCGGCAGAGGTGGTTGCTCGCCTTTAAAAAAGAGGGGCAGAGGCTGACTCTTTACAATAAGAGCTAGAGACAATATCTGATCTAGGTAATTATTCGTGTGAAGCAAGACTCAATCGGTTCGGCCTGCAAATTTCAGCCTCGCCAGATTGTTTGTTTAGAGTATGAAAATATTCGCCTCTATAGTGAAGTCGTTGAAGTGGTGGTATCGCGGCAAGTGTGTTGGGTGCGTCCCTTGTTACTGGCAGTCTCAGAAGTAGGCCATGACCCTCTACCCCTGTTCTCACCCAAACAAACTATCCTATATGACTTGCGCCAAGGCGCTGATCTGCTTTGGCCTGCAAGTTTATTCCGAGCTGCGCTGGATACCGAAGTCATTCCCCTCTTAGTACAGCTAGAAACTCCGGATGACGTACAACTAGCTAATAACTCAGAGGCTCACAAACAACTGAGTTGTTTCGTCCTTAAAGTTTGGCAAGCCTATAAGGATACTTTTAAAGCTTTGTAGCGAAGTTCAGCGTCCTTCATCCGCTAAATTCGCATCGTGCATCTGGGTCATCCAATAGGGTGAAGACAATCTAGAAGAAACTTTCTCCCACTACTCCAATCCACTTAACTGGGAAGTTATAGACTATTCATTTCCAGGAAGAGTAAAACAAGCTGTAGAACTATAGCCCTCAAACCAAGGGTTACCATTGAGTAATCTTGACCAACCTAGAGTAAGGGCACGACATTGTCGTGCCCCTATCCTGTAATGTACTCAACGGTGAACCGATATAGATACAGTCAGAGAAAATAAACCACCCCTGTTTGTCGCTGTTCACTCTTTAGAATGAGGTTTTTTAGATATTAGGAACTAATTGAATTCGACCCGCGTCCATCTCAGACATTAATAATTCAAGAGCTTCGTAATCAACATCTGATATATGACCCATACGAGTCAGTTCATAGTTGATTTCGTTCTCTATATCAGGAGTTAATTTCCGTAGATGGAGGGCTTTTTCTACCAGTTGTCGGATAACGTATGTCGTTTTCACTCTTAATTTGCGTAGAACTCCATACTTAGCAATTTTCTGCTGACTCCTAACGGCTTAGCGTGATCTAACTCCTGCTCCTTAAGTGATCTAAATCACGATGCCGTGCAGCAAGATAGTCTCTACCCTTACCCATCTCAACTCTCAACCTAAGTTGAATGTCAACTTATAGCACGTTGCAGTCAAACGTAGTAAATAGAGGAGACTCTTGAGGACAAGGAGAGGGGGACAAGCAAGAGAACGTACTAGCCACTCGCACAACTTCAGATCAACTCTTGTCAAATGTGTTAAACCTAGCGTAAAAAAAATAGATTCTTTTTGCGGATGGCTATTCCTAAAGAAATATCAACCGCTTACCGCCAGTTTTCCTAAACTAGTGTGGCTTTTGGTTTGGATTCTTGAAATCTAGAGGATACAGCTACTTAGAGCATCAATCTCAATAATAATCAGATACTCTTATAAGCAAATTTTATGAAACAATCTCGCTTTGAAGTATACCTGTAGACTTTCTTAGAGAAATTCAGGGAGATCAGTATATACGTACACAACTTTTGAAGGATTTTTATTTAAAACTTTAATAAAGTATAATGACTTCATGAAGATTCAGCAAAATACCTCCGGGGGAGTAGTGGTCCAGAAAAATTAAAGTTTATCTTCAGAACATTCTCTATCAATTTTCCATGCTAAAGAAGGTGAGAAGTTAATTATGGCAATCGCGATCGTGGATTCAAAAATGACCATCATTCAACCTTCTGGTCATATCAATGCGGCTAATGCCGCTGAGTTTCAACAGCAGCTCACAACGGCTGTTAAGTCAGCTCAGTCTGCAATTTTGGTTGACATGAGTAGAGTAGAGTCACTGGACAGTGCTGGCTTGATGTCATTAGTTTCAGCTTTTCGTCTAGCTCAAGGTTTAAAGCGGCGCTTTAGCCTTTGCTCGGTAGCGCCCTCGATTCGCATGATTTTCGAGTTGACTCAGCTGGATGCAGCGTTTGAGATTTTTGAAAATCGTGATGCCTTTGCTGCCGCCGTGGAGAGTAGTGAGCCTCGTATGAGGCTGATTGCTTAGTGGGGCGCAACACACAATCGTTGGATTGTCATTACCGTAACAAGGTCAATGATTCTCCCACTAGAAGTAGTTCACCAAACTAATTTTGATGGCTTATTCGGCCTTCCCATCTTGGCTTCGCTTCGTCCTCCTCACCGATAAAATTTAGTTTGGCGAACCCCTAATTCTTGGGGAGATTCAGTTCACCCCTCCTGATAGCAGACGACAGATGAAGCTTTTTTGTCGCTTGCTAAGGCTAACTCTGACAGGCAACACTTCCCGCTCAATGCCTCTGAGACTCAAGAGTAGCCGTGCAGAACCTTGATAGGAAACCTTGCAACCCCAACAACGACATCCTTGGCTTGCTCTAGGCGCAAACACCTAAGCGTCAATCGAATCACACTCATCAATGCTGAGGCGATCTCATTCTGCCTTGAGAAACATTCGGTAAGATGAATGGGTGCTTAGGATTAGCGGCTTGTTCAAGCAGTAGAGAAGGTGGCAATGGCGTTCACGGTTGAGGAAATACTCACAAAAGAGATAAATGGGCCAGCACGTTACCTGGGTAACGAGTTAGGATCGGTACACAAACCTTGGGAAACGGCGCAGGTGCGCTGGGTCTTGACATACCCAGAAATCTACGAAGTCGGTGCTTCTAACTTGGGGCATATTATTCTCTACAACATCTTGAATGCCCAGCCCCGGCAACTGTGCGATCGCGCGTACTTGCCCGCACCCGATTTAGCCGCCAAACTCCGAGAAACCAAAACGCCTCTGTTTGCTGTAGAAAATAGGCGATCGCTCCAAGATTTTGACATTTTAGGCTTTAGCCTCAGCTACGAACTAGGAGCAACTAACATCCTAGAAATGCTGGATTTGGCAGAAATTCCCCTCACCTGGAAAGAACGCGCCGACAAGGATATCCGAGATATTCCCCTAATTTTTGCCGGAGGACAGACAGCCACATCCAACCCTGAACCTTACGCCGACTTTCTTGACTTTATTGCCCTAGGAGATGGCGAAGAACTGCTGCCAGAGATTGGCTTAGTCCTAGAAGAAGGCAAAGCCGCAGGGTTAAGTCGAAAAGATTTACTGCTGGATTTAGCACAAGTACCAGGGGTTTATGTGCCCCGGTTCTACGATATGACAGAGGATGGCTCAGTTCATCCCAACCACCCGGACGTACCCAAGCGAATTTTACGACGGGTGGCAACGCCAATGCCAGCTTACTCCATCGGGCTAGTTCCCTTTGTTGAAACCGTACACGATCGCCTAGTTATTGAAATTCGGCGGGGTTGTACTCGCGGTTGCCGCTTCTGCCAACCGGGAATGCTGACTCGCCCTGCACGGGATGTGGAACCGGAACAGGTGGTAGACGCGATCGAAAAGGGGATGAGGGCAACGGGATATAACGAATTTTCCCTATTGTCGCTCAGCTGTTCCGACTATCTCGCACTACCCGCGGTCGGAATGGAAATCAAAAATCGCCTCAAGAATGAAAATATTTCTCTCTCCCTACCTAGTCAGCGAGTAGATCGATTTGATGAAAATATTGCCAATATCCTGGGTGGAACGCGGCAGGGGGGCTTAACCTTTGCCCCGGAAGCGGGAACGCAGCGGATGCGGGATATTGTAAATAAGGGTTTAACTAATGAAGAACTGCTCCGAGGAGTAAAGACGGCGTTTGAGCAGGGGTGGGATAAGATTAAGCTCTATTTCATGATTGGCTTACCTGGGGAGACAGATGTGGATGTCCTGGGTATTGCCGAGACGGTGCGCTGGTTGCAGCAGCAATGTCAGGCACACAGAAGAAGACCTCTTAGCTTTAATATCACGATTTCTAACTTTACGCCGAAGCCCCATACTCCGTTTCAATGGCATTCGGTGTCAACGGCAGAGTTCATCCGCAAGCAGGACTTACTCCGCCACGAATTTCGCCGGATGAAGGGTGTGAAGGCAAATTTCACCGATGTCCGAATTTCGGCAATGGAAGATTTTGTAGGACGGGGTGATAGGCGGTTGTCTGCTGTCGTGCGGCGTGCATGGGAACTGGGCGCGGGGATGGATGCCTGGTTTGATAGTTTAGATCGGGCGTTTGCCGCTTGGGAGAATGCGATCGCACAATCTGACCTTACCTGGAAATACCGCCAAGTGGAAAATGGTGAATGGAATGTGTTTCAGGAGTCAGGCGTCGTAGGGGCGAGTCATGACTCGCCCGTACAGGAGTTAGAATCTTCAATCCAAAATCCAAAATCGAAAATCCAAAATCCCTATGATGCGCCACTTCCTTGGGATCATATTGATACGGGGATTGATAAGAACTGGCTGATTGCAGACTTGCAACGGGCATTAGAAGCGGCAACAGTACCGGATTGCTCGTTTGATGGGTGTTCTCACTGTGGGATTTGCGGTGTTGACTTTGGTCATAATGTGGTGATTCCACCACTACCTATCCCAAAATTTGAGGGTCACTTTAAACCGAATCAAGACAAAGTGCAGCGGATGCGGGTTTGGTTCGGCAAGCTGGGAGATATGGCGTTGGTGAGTCATCTGGATTTGGTGCGGTTGTATGATCGCGCTGTGAGACGCGCTTCTCTCCCCATTGCTTATACAGGCGGTTACCACCCAATGCCGCGAATTATGATTGCTAATGCTCTACCCTTGGGAGCAACGAGTGAAGGTGAGATTGTGGAGTTTGAGCTGACTCAAGCTATGGAGGCTGAGGAGTTTAAACAACGGTTGGCATCTCAATTGCCGTCTGATATTCCGGTGTATCGGGTTGAGGCAGTCGATCTGAAGACTCCGAATGCCACTCAAGTGTTGGAACGGGCGGAATATTTGTTGACTTTTGCAACTGAGTGTGAATCTATGCATCAGTGGCAGGAGTGGGTTGAGGGGGTTAAGTCGCGTGAGGTGATTGAGTGGGATCACACGACGAAGTCTGGGAAGAAGCAACAGGTGAATTTGCGCGATCGCTTGTTTGAGTTGGAGGTGAATGAACCACAGAGGCACGGAGGGCACAGAGAGGAAGAGGGAGTTTCTTGTGCTGTTGTGCGCTATGTGGGCAGTTGCCGCAATGATGGTACGTTGCTGCGTCCGGAGCATTTGGTTTACATGCTAGAGCAGGTGAGTGGGTTGGAGTTTCAGATGTTGCACGCTCATCGGTTGAAGATGATGCTGAATGCCTCCTGATTTGTAGGGATGAGTTTAAAATCAGGAGCGCTGTAGATGTTAGAGCTGACAAAAATCCACACGATTGTAAAAATAATCAGCGCTCCGTGACCACAGTCCCCATACTAGGGATGTGACCCAGGCACCACAACCAGGAAGGTGGCCTGTGGGGGCATCGGTATGATAGGTGAGTGATGATATGCTCAGCCAGTCTCGTCCTACACGCCAGCCGACGCGATCGCCCATTTTTTCCCAGTCTCTTCCGACTTCTTCATAGATGCGCTTTTGCACGCTAAAGCCAAAGCGTCCTTGTGAGTATTTAACCCAAAGCTGGTCAACAGTGCGTAAGTCAGTGCAGGGCAATTTTCTGATGGAATCCTCATTGAGCCAGCCTTCGTTTCCCCGATCAGCAACCTTGAGCAGAACCCGTCGCGTTTCTTCATCCGCCTCTTGCCACTTGCCATCTGCCAGCAAGTCTCGTAGCTGAGTGTAGTTAGCACCGACATCCGATAAGAGTTCAACTTCCGGCATCCTTTCCTCCTCGCGTCCCCAGATTTTCAGCACACTCAACAGCTTAATCAATTTCGGTCAACGGCTATTATCGTGAGGGGAAACCAGCGGTGACACAAACTGTGTAGATGTTGTTGGCGAATCAGGTAGGAGCCAGACCCTACCTCAGAAAAATAATTATCACAGATTAGTTGCCGACAGGTTAAAACCTGCGGCTATACAAACAAAGTGCGCCTATCGCGCTTGCGCTGCGCGTAGCGCACCACGCGCACTCATGAAATCTCTTAACCCGCGCAGGCGGGTTTTGTTTGTGTAGCAGCGATTTCCAATCGCCCTCTATGCCTCGCAGTTTGTACGGAACAAGGTGCGATCACGTTGTAATTACTCCCATACCTGTAGGGGCACGAATGCCTTAGCCCCTACCAACACCCAAACGCTGACAAACAACCAATGAGGGCAACTGAAGTTCTGAAGCGGTACGCAGACGGGAGACGAGATTTCAGTGGAGAAAATCTCAGAGGACAATCTTTCAAAGGAAAAAACCTGTCCGGGGCAAACTTCAGTGCAGCCGACATCCGAGGGGCAAACTTCACATGGGCTATGCTTACAGGAGCGAACTTCAGTCAAGCTACAGCGGGTGTACAAAACTACTGGATAGTGGTTGCTTTGCTGGTAGTGATTTTGTTAGCTCTATCTGCTCTATTAGAGTCTTTATTCCTCACAGCCGTCATGACAGTAGTTTTAACTGTAGTCGTTAGTTCGGCTGCCTCTAGATCTGACTATGGGCTAAGAGTTAAGACTCTAACTGTAGCTGGTGTACTAGTTTTAGCGAGTCCTGTAGCTTTAGCTTTGGCTTTGACCGCATCTATAGTTGTTACGGGGTCGGCACCTCTATCTGTAGCTATAGCTGGGATAGCCCCCCTTGCTTTAGGTTTAATCGGGTCTACGGCTTTAATTTTGATCGGCTCAAGGGCTGGGATTTTGTCTGTAGCCTTGGAGAGAGCTAGAGCTGGTATCCTACCTGTATCTGTAGCGCTTGTTGAAGAAATTATAAGAATCATAGTTGCTGTTACCGGTGGCACGAGCTTTCGAGGCGCTAACTTAAAAGGTGCTAACTTTACTCAAGCGACTCTTATGGGGGCAAGTTTAGAGGGAGCTAACCTCTATCATGTTTGCTGGCTCAAAACTAGGGGACTTGAGCATACTTTTGTTAGAAACAACTACATTAAAAATACATATACAGGACTTACGCAAAGACACTAGATATAGAGTAGGGTCAAATAAGCTGCATACGAATAGACGGATGTTTAAGTTCCTCAATCAAGGAATCAGAGAGCCATTGGTATTTCAGTTGGTAAATGGTTTGAGCCGTGAGTGCA
>DATNPV010000006.1:0-5108 GCA_036703055.1 Waterburya sp. | reverse complement strand
GTGACGCGGGTAGAGCCAATGGCGCTGCCAATTTGAGCATGAGTCAAGGGAAACGGCAAACAGTAACCGTTTTTACAGGGTTCACCAAATTCTTCCACTAATAATGTGAGAAATCCCAAGAGTCGGTCAATAGTCCGTCGCTGCCCCAAAGTACTTAACCACAAAAGTTTACGCTGGTGCTGATAGCGAAATGCATCTAAGACTTCTCGGCGAAAGTGAGGCCAATTGTCTAGGTCATGCCAATACATCCATACTACTGAAGTTTGATCGACGTGAGAGTAAGCCTGAAGTGTAAAAGGAGATTGTGCCACAATTTCAAAGGGTTGACCTGCACCAACGAAGCCGAGAAAAGTCTCCTCGGTTGTCTGATGCAACACGTTAGAAGCTGACTTGCTAGTGCTGGCACTGACTTGCGCCGTACCCACTAAGCGGATTGCTCCTCGCTGTACCAGATACAACAATCCAGTACGGGCAGGTATTCGCTCATCTTTACTAAAAGTCCGATAACGGTAATGTTCCTGTGCCCAGTCTATAATTCGTTGCCAGGTTAAAAAAGGTCGAGATGCCTCTGAAGTGGAAGCTGATGAGTGCATAGACAAAAGCGTACTCAAGACGCCTGTTTTCTAGGTTTTTTTATGGAGTCGAAAGTAGCAAAAAACACTTCTAACTATCGGTTATTAAGTATAAGTTTGTTGAGCAATTCTGTCTGTATCAAGGCCGTTTTACAGCAACAAATCTTAGCTTCAATTGCTTTATCCAGTAGAAGTCTTGCTGTCCCTGATTTACCGAGCAACACACCCAGAAGGCAGGAATTGATTCCGCTGAACCGTTTGCCAGATGATACAACTGTTCTGTATCGGTCTGCGATCGCACTCAAGCTTGCACCCCTCTGGCAATTACCAGCCCTCAATCTGGCCCATCAATTGGCTGATTGTTTGGCAACAATCCATCAAGATACTTCTAGTCAGGTAAGTTTAGACTTCCGGGTTGAAGTTTGCTTCTCTGGCTGGATTCACTTTTACCTGAGTGATCAGAGTCTAGCCAATTGGTTACAACAGTTAATTCACATCCCAGCTCTACCATCAGATTGGCAAGATAACTTATTATTAGGACTTCCGACAAAAGAGATAAAAAATCAGTCTCTAGAGAAACTGGCAATCACTCGTTCAGCTCAGTTGGTTAAACGTTTGCAAAATCCTTCTCATCTGTTTAAAGTGCAGTATGCTCATGCCCGATGTTGCTCACTTCTACGCTTGGCTCATCGGCAAGGCTTGCTCCAGCTCAGTGACTCGGAGTGTAATGCTCGAAACTGGCAAATTTTTGAGCCAAACCCAATTCCCTGGCTGAACGATCATCCTGAAGTAGAAATGGGTTCAAAGCGCTTACGGTTAGAACATTGGGCAGAATGGGCTTTGATTCACCAGATTTTAGATGGATTCGATCAAATCTATCTGTTGGATTCCGTTAGTGCCCTAAAACTGGCAAATTCCCTAAGTAAAGCATTTGCAACGTTCTACAGTACCTGCCGCATTTGGGGAGAGGTTAAAACTGAAACACCTAAGCTTGCTCAGGCGAGATTGGGGTTAGTTGGGGTTACGCAAAAGTTGCTGCGATCGCTCCTAGAAGATCAACTCGGTGAAACGGCTCCTAGGGAACTGTGAAGGCATTTTTACATAAACACAAAAAAATTTTTAAAACAGGTAGTGACAACTTGCACCCCTTCGGGTATGATTCTAGTTGTGTGAGGAGCGAACCAGCAAGGGAACCGAGACGAAACACGGCCAGTCGTCGGTTCCCTTTCTGATTTGTAGAACAGGTACGAAATCCTAATTCTACAACGTCAAAAATTTACAACAAAAAAGCTTCGATTGCTGCTGCGGCTCCATCTTGCTCTACATGGGGAGCCACCCACTGGGCAACAGCTTTTACATCAGCAGGTGCATTTCCCATAGCAATGCCTAAGCCAGCGTATTCCAGCATTTCCAAATCATTAAAATTATCGCCAATTGCCATAATGTTATTAGGTTTGAGTCCCAAAATGGCTTCAGCTAAGTAACGCACTGCTGCCCCTTTATTAGCAGCGGGATGAGTCGCTTCAAAGAAGGTTGCCACCGATTTGGTTAGATAAAGTTCTGCTGGGGTATATTGTTGGCGCAAGCTGCCCAGTAGTTGGTCAATTAGCGCCGTATCGTCACTAAGAGCTAACACCTTGGTCGATTCAGTGGTTAAAGCCTTACGCAAGTCACCCACAACGTGCGGCTGAATATCTGCGCGTTGAGCATACAGTTGAGTTTCTGGCGTGATTTTCCGAACATACAACTGGTCATTGATATAAAAGTGAACGGAGAGCAGATCTCGCAGTGGTTCCTTCTCAAAGTAATCCAAGAGTTTTTCGGCGGTGGTACGTGAGATCGGTAAATGTTTGTGAATCTTTTGTGTGGCTGGGTCTTGAATCCACGCGCCTTGGTAGGCTATCAAGGGCAAGGTAGAACCAACAACTTGATGGAAGCGTAGGGCTGAGCAATACATCCGACCTGTAGCAATAGCCACCTGAATTCCCTTGGCTTGAGCTGACCGAATAGCCTGCTGCACTGGTTCTGTAATGCTGTTGGAACGACCGGCAATCGTTCCATCTATATCGAGTACTAGGAGCTGAATATCCAAGGCATCAAGGTCAACCATATTCGGAGACGCTACCTGATTAGCCACAGAAGGTTCTGGCATAAGTTGTAGAGAGTTGATGGTAGAAAACAACACCCATCAACAGTAACAGTGACCGCATCAGCATGGCGTCTTTGAACCCCTGACTCCTGTATAGGCGTTAGCTTTCGCCATGCTCAAAGGCTATATGACCGTTCGTCCTACGACTCCAGACTTTTATTTTCTATTTCAGAAAAACATCATCGCTCATCCGAGTATACTGGCAGGCGAAGTGATGACCGATAATGTTTTGTGAATTACGTGCTACCTTCAAGCCATGACTGAAGGACAAAATCGCGCTCAGGTAGTCCGTCTCGTTTTATTCATTTCTCTTTGGCTGATGTTGCTTATTTTATCAGTCAAAGTTTCAGCCGCTTGGTCAGCGCGATCGCTCAGTCTTTTGGCAGAGTCCTTGCATACCCTACTCACCGGATTTAGTACTCTCCTGAGTTTGCTCACGATTAGAACCTATCGTCCTCATGGCTCATCCATTTATGGTCATGGTAGGCGTGAAACTGTCATCACGTTCCTGTTCATCGCTTTTTTAGGGTGCGCGGGTTTAAATTTACTCGCTATATCGGCTCAGCAGTTAGTAGGGGCTGTTCAGGGAGAATCTTTCAGCGTTTCAGTGCGTGTCGGTTTACCGTTAATGCATCTGCTGGGTGTTATCATCCTGACCAGCTTGTGTTTAGCCATTTTGGGTATTTACCAAGGGAGAGTTCTCGGTCATCCCGCCTTGCGCTTTAATGCAGCTCAACTGTTCAAAGATGTAATTCTAACCCTTGTGGTGGTCGCTGGGCTTGTCGGAGCGTGGTGGGGCGTTGTCTGGCTGGATACTTTACTGGCAATTTTGCTGGTGTTGCTAGCTGCGGGAAGTTGCTGGCAAATTGTGAACTGGCAGTTTCCTCTAATGTTAGAACAAGCCGCGATCGCACCCGAAGTTTTGGCTCAAATTGCCCGCCAAGTTGGGGGAGTTACCCATTGTTACCGCATTCGATCACGAGGTCTTGTCGGACGTTTTGTCTATGTTCAAATGCACTTGATTGTACATCCAGATTTGATTGAACTTACCGCTTTAATCGCTGAACGTATTGAGTCCGTTATTCAAGAACGTTATGGCCCTGTTCATGTTACCTTTTATATCGATGATGATGTTACAGGAGCAGCTCGTTGGATTTACTCAACTCAAGCGGCAGAAGTTAATGGTAAAAATAGTCCAATGGGTGAAGATAGAAGGAACGGTAACTTTTGATTCAGCAAAAATCAAGAGTTAGGCAAGAGTACCTCGCCCTAAAAGTATTGATCGAGTAGGAGGTGGATTAGGTGACCGCTTCGGAGGAATTGGATCAAATTGAATATCAAGTACAAATCGACAAGGTAATTGAGACACTAAAATATGACTTACCGACCCTCTTTGAGAAAGATATTTCGTATGATATTTATACAAGCAATATTTACTTTCAAGACCCGGTAAATCGCTTTAAAGGTAAATTCAACTATCGAATTATTTTTTGGACATTACGATTTCACGCTCAGCTATTCTTTAGTGAAATTTACTTCGATTTGCATGATGTTACTCAAACGGCTGAGGATATCATCAAGGCTTATTGGACAGTACGGGGAACTTTACGCCTTCCGTGGAAACCGCGTGTGTTTTTTAAGGGGGATTCGACTTATAAACTGACCCAAGAGGGTTTAATCTACAATCATCTCGATACTTGGGATCGAAAACCTAGTGAAATTTTGCAGCAGTTCTTCCGTAAGAGCGATTGACAGCTAACTCAAGTCTAAAATCCCGAATACAACGCGGGTAATATTAGCTTTAATGGATCTAAAAATTGCGCCGCAAGTATACCGCCAATAAAGCCAAAGAAATGTCCTTCCCAAGATACGCCTTCTTCGGGCAAGAGATTTCTGAGTAGGCTTCCACCATACATAATACCGATCAGAGCTGTCAGGACAATTGACAGTGAATCATGGCTGAAATAGCTGCGTACTAGTAGAAAACCTAAATAACCTAAAATAACATCTGAAGCACCAACATGGCTGGTTTGGGGTTGACCAAATAGCCAAATCCCAAGACCGCTAAAAAGTGGTATGAAAGCGGTAACAATAAAGAATTCCCGAATTCCTCCTAG
This sequence comes from Waterburya sp., assembly GCA_036703055.1. GTDB lineage: Bacteria > Cyanobacteriota > Cyanobacteriia > Cyanobacteriales > Coleofasciculaceae > DATNPV01. Next base: position 270 of record DATNPV010000006.1, on the reverse strand, counting down.
CATCACAAACCAGCCGAGGATGAAGAAAGGCACTGTATTCCCGGCTAAATGTTTCCAACTACCGTGTATCAAAGGGGAAGGCAAGATACATACTAGTCCTAGTGAAGTGCGAGGGCGGACTCCAAGCTTGTTAAGTGCTCCACCGCAGAAAACTAGATTAACGACTCCCAAGCTCCAAGCGTAGACAACGAACTCACATAAAGTTCTAAATTGAGTTTGAAACTCAGGAGTAATGCCGCCTCTTAAGATGAGGCTGATGCACACTACATA
>DATNPV010000192.1:0-10736 GCA_036703055.1 Waterburya sp. | reverse complement strand
GCGCTGTAATGTGGTTGTCATGGTTCAGTATGATTGCGGTTGAATTAGAGATTTATGAATGAATTAGGTAAACAATCTTTACCTTGCTTCCTATAGTATTTACATTCCTTTACAAATTCAAGGGGTTTGACGTTAGTAACTCTAATGCCTGTGATTAAGGTTGCTTATCACGGCACTCTTGTCTCGCCCTTGGTTGTGTTGTGGGTATATTGCCAACGAGTCTGGGAAGCGGTTAAATGCCGATGAGTCGCAGGAAGGCAGCATCTTTACTTTATGTGCGATCACGATGAACTCTGTTCTTAATCTGGCCTTTGCTTCTGTCGGTGCTGACGCAGAAGGACTTGCAAGAGCGTAACCTCTGTGAAGTGCTGGCAGTTTTGGGTTGAACCGTCGTACTCGCACAGAACGAGTCGAAGCGTTTACTTACAAGCACGTTGACTGGTTAAATAAGATGCCTGCATCCATTCGAGTAATTGTGGATGAATAAATGGCAGCAGTTGAACACTGGCAACAATCTGGCGAATCTCAATTCGAGACTATCAATTAGCTAGTACCCTTTCCATTAAACTCTGCTTTTAACGGAAAACTTTAGACCCACACCAGGGAAACATTAATGCCTCAATTAAATCCAACTCCTATCCGTCGCATCGCTAAGCCAAGTTCTGAGTTCTACTCTATTTTTTCCGAAGCAGAAGTTTTAGGAATAATACAGGCATTAGAAGTCAGACGAGAAATCCCTTTGAAGTATTCTTACAAAGGTAGAGGAGCAAAAATTTGGGATAATTTTTATCTCAAATATCTTATTCCTCGATGGTATCGGACATCCAATCGAGAAATTGGCCTTTTAAAGGAAAACTTTGAATTTTTTACTGCTAAGCTAAAAAAATTTGAGAAAATCAACATTATCGATGTAGGGTCAGGAAACTCTTATCCTGTTAAAGAATTTACCCGCAGACTGAATAATTTGGGCAAAGTTAATAAATATATTGCCCTAGATATCAGCGAAGAATTACTGAATTTATCTAGAAGTAATTTTATCCATTGGTTTCCACTAATCGAGTACAGCAGTTACACGATTGATATAGAAAACAGTCGTTTACCAATCTTGTCTGAAAATCAGCCTAATCTGGAAACTGATGATATAGCACAGATAATTTTACACTTAGGCGTGACGATGGGGAATCATCACAATAGAAATGGAGTCCTTAAAAACTTGAGAGACAGTATGGGGAAAAATGACTTACTTGTGTTCACCAACGAAATTGGTTCTAACTCTCAATGGGATGGCAAAGTAACAGGTGGATTCAAGTATCATGTGGAGCAAGTATATGCGTGGATTAAAAATCAGCTTGGGATTAGATCTGAAGATTGTGAACTTGTGCGAAAGTACGATGACCACACAGATAGTCTGGTTGCCAATATAAAATTCTGTCAAAGCTATACTATAGATTTCAGTTTAGGGGGAATCGCTAAGGGTATTGGAATCTCCGAAGCTGAAGAGATTACTATTTGGAGACAGCATAAGTATGAACTCCCTAAACTTTTACAGGAAATAGAACGAGCTGGTCTACAACTTGTCCACTACAGAACTGATAAGTACTTGTCAAATGTCATGGTAATTTGTGAAGTGTCCAGCAACTAGCTCTCAAGCTATATTGCCTGCTACTATAGCGAGTCTATTTGATTCGTGAACCAGGAGAGACAAGAAGGACAAGGGAGAGGTATTTTACAAATCATTCAGACTGGCTATACCATCTCTTCTGCGAATGTGGCTGAATTTGGAATAAAACCTAAATTCCTATTGCAAATGTCGTGAGAGAATTAGAGGGGAAATCGGTAGCTTGATGCTTGTTCGTTATGATCTCACCTACAACAACTTCTTGAGCGCTAACATAAACCCAGGCACCACATCCTCACCGCTCAAAGTTGCTGTATCCGGATACTAGGTAATTGTTCCATCCGCCCGATAAACCACAGCTTGCCGATTTTTGCGGTCAATCAACCATCCCAACCGCACACCAATTGGTAATATACTCTTGCATCTTCGCTTTAAGCGTTTCCAAACTGTCAGTCTTAGGGCGTATCTCAATCACAAAATCCGGTGCTAGGTTGAGAAATTCATCTTCTCGCTCATCCCATCCTTCGGATAAGCGTTCCTTAGCTACAAAAGCTGCATCAGGTGCTCTTACCGCAGCATTTGCTAATTTAAATCCAGTACTTGGTCAAAATACTTCACCTAAGCCTTGATTTTCTACCCAAGTCAGCAGATAAGCTCCTGCTTTAGCTTCTCGATTACCAGCAATTCCCCCTGTTGGCGGCATTGTTACCAGTGTTCCATCCGCATTTCTCTCAAACCGCAGTTCAGGGTTCTGTGAACTCATCTGCATCAGTTCTTCATCCGTGACTACTGTCCATGACTTCACCATTGCTTGACCAGCCCTTACCACAATTAGCGCCTGATAGCTGAACTATAGCAACTTCCGGATGCCCACTTCATAGTTCAATGTAAGCTTAGCCTTACAACAAATACTTCAGTGCCAACTTGAAACCAGGTACAACATCTTCACCCTTCAAAATTGCTGTAGCTGGATACTGCGTAATCAAACCATCAGCGCGATAAACAAAGGCTTGCTGATTCTCTCGGTCAATCACCCATCCCAACCGTACACCCTTGGAAACAGCCTCTTGCATCTTCGCTTTAATCGCTTCCAAATCGTCAGTTTGAGAACAAATCTCAATCACAAAATCCGGTGCTAAATTAAGAAATGTATCTTCCCCTTTATCCCATCCCTCTGGTAAGCGTTCTTTTGCCACAAACGCAGCATCCGGTGTTAGCAAAGTAACTCCGTAAGAACTTGGCTCTGCCTCATTTTCCAATCTAAAACCAGTACCTCGCCCGAAAACTTCACCCAAATCGTGACTTTCGACCCAGTTAAGCAAATAAGCTACAGCTTTGGCTTCTCGATTGCCAGATATTCCCCCAGTTGGCAGTAGAGTGACTAGTGTTTCGTCAACGTCTTGCTCAACCGTCAGCTCAGGATTTTGCGATCGCATTCGTATTTGTTCTTCGTCCGTTATAGCTGCCCATGAATCTGCCATGGCTTTCCTAGCTCCAGAGAAACTGGCTCCTTCCCATGAACTATAGCAAATGAGTAAGAGCTACCTTGACTTGGGCTGCACTTTAACCCAAACAGACAGTATACCTCACTCAAACTAAGGCGTTATTAATGCTAATTCCCTAAATACCAGCGACAAATGGGTATGAGGCATGAAGTGGGGAGAATGTGTAGCTTACAAAGATTCCCTCTTTTATTGTCCTAATTTTGTTTACAATACGGGCATTAAAAAAATTTAACTACTGCTCCATGTCTGAACCCCAGCCACGAGCTCCGTCTTGGGTCTGTGTAAAAACCCTCACCAGCCATCAAAGTTGGGTGCGCTCAGTAGCTATCAGTCCTGATAAGCAAACCTTAGTCAGTGGCGGTGGGGATAAAACCGTTAAGATTTGGAATTTACAAACAGGAACACTCCTTCACACCCTCACCGAGCATACAGGCTGGGTACGCTCAGTAGCCATTAGCCCTAACGGACAAATTCTAGCCAGCGCCAGTAACGATAAGACCATCAAATTCTGGCATGTTAAAACTGGAAAACTTTTACACACCCTCACAGGTCATTCGGACTGGGTGCGATCGCTTGCCTTTAATCCTGATGGCAGCATGATGGCAAGTAGCTCTCATGATAAAACAATCAAGCTCTGGCGTCCTAGCACGGCTCACCTGCTTCATAACTTGACGGGGCATTCTCACTGGGTGGTTACGGTTGCATTCAGTCCTGATGGGAACATCCTTGCAAGTGGCAGTAAAGATCGAACTATTCGGTTATGGCATTTGTATGGCAAGGAGCCTAGTCAGGTTCTAAGTGGACATACGGATGAAGTTTTGTCGGTTGCCATTAGCCCCCTGGGACAACTCCTCGCTAGTGGTAGTGCTGACGGTACGATCAAAATTTGGGAGCTTGGTACAGGAAAATTATTGAACACACTGACGGGACACGCCAGCGCAGTGAACTGTGTTGCTTTCAATCCAAATGGTAAACTTCTTGCCAGTGGGAGTCAGGATAAAACGATTAAGCTGTGGCATCCATCTACTGGAAAGTTGATGAGCAATCTTGATGGACATTTAGGATGGGTTTGGTCGGTTGCGTTTAGTCCCGATGGACATGTTCTTGCTAGTGGGAGTTGGGATGAGACGATTAAAATTTGGAGGGTATAATTATCGGGTTTGAGTTGTGAGTTTTTTTTTAACGCAGAGGAACGCTGAGGGGGACGCGGAGGGACGCAGAGAAGCTCGATAACAGGAGTGAGAAGTTTATAGATTGCTTTAGGGCTTTTATGTTGGTTTAAATGCCGAACTTTTCTACTAGTTCTACACAAACAGAGTTGAGGAATTCTTTGTCTACTTGTTTGGGAAGCTGGGTTGTGACTTCTTTGAGTTCTTGAAATAGATTTTCGGCTACTTGCTTGACTTCTTCGTAGAGAATGTCTCCCATACGGATGGATAGGAGGTAGTCTGCGTCACCTACTTTCTTTCGGTTGACTTTAAGTACACCTTCTTTGAGTACTTCAATGCCCATCCGTAGCAGGCGGATGCAGTGACTCATGTGTTTTGAATCGTACCCACATTTGGCTTCGAGTGCCTTCCGTTGCGGGTTTCTACTTTGCTTCCACCGACAGTAAGCATTCCATTCATTGAGCGCAGTACGATAGGCTTGGGAGATGTGCAAGAGGTGGATGAAGTCGTCTTTGGCTCTGGTATAGCGTTGTACTTTTGGCAATGTTCCTTCTGGTAAAGGATGCTGTTTGAGAATGGCTTTAAAATCAATCTCCGCCGTTAATAATTCATAAAGTTCAGAGGCGGGTTCCATAAATTCAATGCAGTCCCGAACTAGCATATAGAGGAATTCCAAAAAGGCATTCATCTCGCTTAAAGCTAGGGGTTTGTAGTCGTCTTTAATCCCAAAATCTTCGGGAACTGGCTTTTTGGCAGGAGGATATAGTAGCCATTTGCGATGATTTTCTACTCTCCTAATTTGAGCATAGGCATAGCCAGCAAAGGAATTGCGAATTTTTTGAGATAAAAATGCCTCTCGATAAGAACATAGATGAACACCTACCGGAGACAGGTAGCTGTAGAAATCATCGTCTAGCCAGAGCATCTCCATGATATTGGGATTATTATTGCCGACTAGCGTCAAGAATTTTCTCAGTTCATAAACCACACAATCTCTGACACCATCGAGCATGGGAAATTTCCCTGTTCCTGACTCTGTTTCCCAACCGCTATCTTTCTGCTCGATTAACTTGAATCCTAAGTAATACTCTTTGGGGGCGATAAATATACCCTTATAGTCCGAGTCGGACGTGGCGATCGCGGTACCGTAAGCCTGAGAACCTGTAAGGGCAAGTAAAATAAGTCTCTCTTCTACAGTGCTTCTTTGCATCAGCATTCCTCCGCCTGTACTTAGTGAGAAGTTAGTCCAGGCATTACTTGTAGTATTTACGCTACAAACATAGCACAAGCTGATGAATTGTCTGGAAGTGACCAAAAAGGATAAAGTGCGTCCGCTTCGCTAACACACTTCATGCTTCATAACCTCTTTCTCCTTGACAATTTAGTACAAAAGTACTATAATAGTAGTCGCTTCAGTCTTGACCGTAATCAATAACCCATCAACGTCCCGGAGTCGTCAACATGGCTTGGAAACCAGGGCAGAAATTGCAGCACGGTAAGTACACGGTAGAAAAAGTGCTAGGACGAGGCGGCTTTGGCATCACCTATTTAGTGAAGGATAAATGCGGCAATCCCTTTGTCATCAAAACCCTTAATGGTTATCTACAATGCCAATACGACTTTGCCAAATTTGAGCAAGATTTTCTCAACGAAGCGCTACGCTTAGCGAAATTTCATCATCCTCATATCGTGCGGGTAGAAGAAGTTATCCAAGAGGGCGATCGCTGGTGTCTAGTCATGGAATATATCGATGGGGAAAATTTAGCCCATCGGGTATGGAATCAAGGAATTTTGCCAGAGTCGGAAGCATTGCGCTACATGCAGCAGATTGGTGAAGCGCTGACGCTGATTCACAATCACGGCTTACTGCACCGGGATATCAAGCCACTCAATATAATGGTGCGAAAAAATAGCCCGGACGCTGTTTTAATTGACTTTGGTATTGCTCGTGAGTTCACTCCAAACTTGACTCAGACTCACACTCAGTCCCTTTCCGAGGGTTTCGCACCGATTGAGCAGTACGACTGGCGAGCCAAACGGGGTGCATATACAGACGTTTATGCATTAGCAGCAACCTTATTTGCTCTATTGACAGGGGACATTCCAACACCTTCACCCGTGAGAGCGTTTGGTACACCGTTAGAATCACCCCAGAAACTTAATCCAAAACTTAGCGATCGCGTCAGTCAAGCCATCCTTCAAGGTATGGCACTTCATCCAGACGAACGTCCTCAGTCTGTCGCTGAATGGTTGACATTGCTGGGTAGCAGCCATAGTGTACCCGGTCTTTCCCCTGCTGATTACGTCCGAGTGCGAAGTTTATTGGCAACTGGGAAATGGCAAGCTGCGGATCAGGAAACAGCTGCATTGATGTTCAAAGCCTCAGGCAGAGAAGGCTGGCTGAGGGTGGCAGATGTGGAAAAGTTGCCAGCTCAAGACTTACGAATGATCGACACAATATGGAGGGAGTATAGTGGCGATCGCTTTGGCTTGAGTGTACAACAACGGATTTGGCAGAGTGTAGTGGATACGCACACCAGTGAATGGAAAGCTTGGTGTTGCTTTGGCGATCGCGTAGGATGGCGAGTAAAAGGCAACTGGTTGGCTCACTCCAGTCTCAATTTCGCCCCTCACGCCCCAGAAGGCGAACTCCCCTCGCTAGTTGTCTGTGATAGCTTTGCCCTGCGTCACCAAGAGTCTGTAGTGTCCTTGCTCTCCCGTCAAGACTGGTAAAAAAAGCCAACGGAACTTAAAGCCCCAGTATATGCGTCCTAAATATCTGTATACAAAATATGTGCTGTGGCGCTGCTTATGGAACAGCGCAATGCATTGCTTGAGCCTGATTATGAAACACTTGCGTCTAACATATTTCCAGTCACAACAAATGCTGACGGCCCTAGCTTTAACGAGCATCTTGTCCTTGGGTTCTAGTATAACCTTTGTACATGCCGCCGCCGCTAGCCCTTTCGGTAACTCTCAAGGGATTACCAATCTCAAACAATCTCGTACCAACAAACTGCCAAATTCCGTCATCAATGCCATCCGCCGTGACCTTAGGCAACGAACTAACTCTCCCGTTGGTCAATGGAAGGTGGTATCGTTCAGCCAACAAACTTGGCCTAATGGCTGTTTAGGTCTGAGCAAACCGGGTGAAGTTTGTACACAAATGATCATCGAGAACGGTTGGCGCGTTGTCGTGTCCAATGGTCGTCAAACCTTGACGTATCGCACTGATGCGAATGGACGCCTCGTGCGTTTAGAAGGTCAAACAACCTCTGCTAACCCGCCCTCCAATGTTCCTCCTAGTAACAGCGATTTGCCCAATTCTGTCGCGAATGCTGTTTTACAAGAAGCATCTGTGCAGTTAAGAGTACCGACTTCCCAACTGCGAATTGCCCAGGCACAACGGCAGACTTGGAGCAATAGCTGCCTTGACCTTCAATCTCCTGTAGAACGCTGTATGGGCACTCAAACACCAGGATGGCGAGTGGCTGTCACAGGTGGGTCTATGCCCTTGGTCTTTCATACTAATGAAGACGGTTCTACTCTCAGACTGAATAAACAGTTTAGTAACATCGGCAGTGCGGATGTGCCTCAACCCGTTGCCGACGCCGTTTTGCAGGCCGCATCGCAACGTACAGGGTTACGCGCTTCTGAACTACGCATCCTTCTATCCCAACAGATTATGGGGAGCAGTAGCTGCTTAGGGCTTCCTCCTCGTTCCGGTGAAGGCTGCACTAGGGATTTAGCTCCCATCTGGCTAGTAGTGGTAGAAGGTGGACAACAACGATTGGTCTATCACACCAATCAAGACGGTTCCCGAGTCAGGTTGAATGAAGCCGCGGTTAACATCGGTGATGCCCAATCACCCGGCCCCATTGCTCAAAATCCAAACTCTCCCGGCAGTAGTGCAGGAGTCCCCATTCCCTCCAATGAACTGCCACCGCCGTTGCCCCAAGATGCCATGTTTCGAGTGATTACCAGTGGCGGTATCATGGGCCGTACCCAAGAAACTACCCTGCTGAATAACGGGCAACTGATTAAAAAATTTGTTAGCCCCAATGGCACTGCTTCGACTCCAGAAGTGACTACCCTTCCAGAGGACAGGGTCGAGCAATTTAAGCGCTTACTGTCCATGCAACCCATGGCTCAATTTAAGGGTCAGAGTTTCCCAGCACCGAGTGGGGCGGCTGATTACATGACAGTTACACTCACTAGCCAAGATGGAACAGTCCGTTACGCAGATATTGCTCAAGACCAGTTGCCTAAACCGTTACAAGTGGTCATGCTCACTTGGAATGTAATCACACAAGGCAGATAAGGTCCGATATTAAGTCCTGAGCATGGGCATTGCGGGAGTGGTGTACTCAATCTTGATCATCAGTGTTTGCTGACACTGGATTAAGATAGCCAAGAGTCTTAACTTAACTTTAACTAGCCTAATCCAAGCCAGACCCATGGGTGATTGTCGCCAACAAACCGGATGCGGATAAGTTCGCCCTAACTTTTGTTTCTTAAACTACAGTTTATCCATCGGAATACAGGTATTTACAATAAGTGGGTCTGATATACTACTTATTGACAACAAACCTATTAGTCTTCGGTAACCATGAGGGCGCAGTCTAGCAAGCATCAAGATTCCCCGACACAGCATTTCCGGGCTGATTTTCAGATTCAACAGCAGCTTCACAAAGAGCAAATGTTTTACTACTTCGCCTATGGCTCTTGCATGTGTCCGGTGGATTTGAAGCGATCGCTCGGCGAGAAAACCCATCGCTACGTGATTGGCCCAGCAACGCTCAAAGGATATCGACTAGGGTTTTACCGCAAATCAGTACTGCGTGACTGCGGAGTCCTCGATATCGTTCCCGACCCAACCTCATCCGTTGAAGGCGTGTTGTATCGCTTACCTTGGCGATTAAGTGACGCTCTCGATCAACGGGAAGAAGTGCCTAGCGGTGGCTATAGACGCGAAATCATCGAGGTTCATACGCACGGGCATCTATACAAAAACGTCCGTACCTATACGGTTGTGAACAAATTGCCCGAAGAACTCGCTCCCAACGATTGGTATTTTAATGTTGTACTTCGAGGGGCTATCACTTGTGGCCTAAGCGAACCTTACCAGTGGCAGTTGTTTTACCATATGCACCAATTACAACAACGCCAATGGCAAGCTCAATCCCTACGCTCAGCTTAAGATTTGGGCTGTTATACCAAGTTGCAGACAAAGATATTATTAACTCCCTGGAAAAGGGTAGGGGTAAAGGCAACGGGTAATTCCGGCTTACCTCTACTCTGCTCCTCAATCTATTAGTTTTAAGAGGTTCATTTTATATGAATCAATCCAACCATGCCTGCTGTGGTCCAGGTTATGCTTCTCCAGAAGCTGCCATGCAAGCCGAGACTGAAAAAGTACTCTATACCATCGCCCTGTACACAGGTACGGGTATTGAAGAGCCAGATTATTTAGCAACGGTAGACGTTGACCCGAATTCCCCAACCTACTCCCAAATTATTCATCGCACACCGATGCCTTATATCGGGGATGAATTGCATCACTTTGGTTGGAATGCTTGCAGTTCTTGTCATGGTGATGTGAGTAAATCCCGGCGCTTCTTAGTAATACCCGGTCAGCGTTCCAGCCGGATTTATATTCTAGACACCACCGATGTGGGTGCGCCCAAAATCCACAAAGTCATTGAACCCGAAGAAATTAAAGAAAAAACAAACCTAACTGCCCCTCATACCGTACACTGTCTCGCGAATAGTCAGGTGATGATTTCCATGTTGGGGGACAGTGAAGGGAATGGCCCCGGTGGTTTTTTGTTGCTAGATGAGAAGTTTGATATTGCTGGGCGCTGGGAACATAAAGCTGAAGGGATGCGCTTTAATTATGACTTCTGGTATCAGCCGCGCCATAACGTGATGGTTAGTAGTGAGTGGGGTGCACCTAAAACCTACTATCCTGGTTTTGACCTCAACGATGTAGCCGCAGGAAACTACGGATGCCAGTTACATTTCTGGGACTGGTCGAAGCACGAAATTATCCAAAGTGTTGACTTGGGTGAGGACGGATTGATCCCGTTGGAAGTACGTTTTCATCACAACCCTGATAGTACGCATGGATTTGTAGGTGCGGCGCTAAGTAGCAATGTGTGGCATTGGCATAAGTCCAATGGTCACTGGGACGTTGAGAAAGTGATCGATATCCCTTCAGTAGAGGTCGAAGGCTGGCCTATTCCCGTGCCGTCCCTGATTACTGATATCCTCCTTTCAATGGACGACCGCTACCTCTACTTCTCCAATTGGTTGCACGGTGATATTCGCCAATACGATATTAGTGACCCCTCAAATCCTAAATTGACGGGTCAAGTTTGGTGCGGCGGATTGTTAGGGAAAGCAGGCCAGGTTCAGGGTCACAAGCTGGAGGGTGGCCCCCAG
>DATNPV010000191.1:0-4905 GCA_036703055.1 Waterburya sp. | reverse complement strand
GCGCTGTAATGTGGTTGTCATGGTTCAGTATGATTGCGGTTGAATTAGAGATTTATGAATGAATTAGGTAAACAATCTTTACCTTGCTTCCTATAGTATTTACATTCCTTTACAAATTCAAGGGGTTTGACGTTAGTAACTTTAATGCCTGTGATTAAGGTTGCTTATCAACTTGACAAAGTGATTAGAATGTGTAGACTTAGCCTCGGTAGATTGTATAGAGTGAGGACAGATCTAAGGGCTGAAACGACCACCTACCATTAATAAATATAAAAGCCCCCTGGCTTCTGCTATAACTTGAGCAACTAGTGGGCTGTCTAGGTAGAAATGACAAGCTCAGATAGCCTCAATCCTTCTATGCTTCGCGAAAGTCAACTACTCAAAGCTAGATGGACAGCCCACTGATTTAGGAACAAAAAAAGGCAGAAGATTTTTTCTTCTGCCTTTTGGTACGGGCTAGGAGGGATTCGAACCCCCGACACCGTGGTCCGTAGCCACGTGCTCTAGTCCACTGAGCTACAAGCCCTTGTTTGCGTAAGTAACTTTAGGTCACTCACCGAATATTAATAGTATCATATCTCTCAAAAATGCAGCAAGAAAATTTTTCAAGTCAACCGCTGACCCACTTAGATGTTCACGGTCAAGCCCAGATGGTCGATGTCTCAGGTAAGGTAACGACTCGGCGTCAAGCTGTCGCGGCGGCCCAAGTGAGAATGACAGCCATCACGTTCGAGGCGATAGAAGCGGGCAATGCACCGAAAGGAGATGTTTTAGGAACAGCAAGGCTGGCGGGAATTATGGCAGCTAAACAAACCTCTCAACTAATTCCCCTATGCCATCCCTTGCCGTTGCAGAAAGTAGAAGTGCAAATCACACCTGACCCCCAGTTACCGGGATATCAGATTCAGGCATCCGTCATCACCAAAGCCGAAACAGGCGTGGAAATGGAAGCACTAACAGCTGTTTCCGTCGCTGCCCTTACCCTCTATGACATGGCAAAAGCCTTGGAAAAATCGATCCAGATCGAATCAATTCGCCTGTTGAGTAAAACTGGGGGCAAGTCAGGTGATTACGTTCTTCAAGATTACGTTCTTCAAGAAGAAGCCAGCTAGCGCCGTAAAATTAAGCTAGTGATCAAAACCAACAACAAACAACTTCCATGCCTCCTCGTTGGCCTCGCAAACCTGACCGCAACGACCCTGCCTACCGCCGCCTGGATGACCGAATGAACTTCGCTGTCCATGTGGCAATTTTTGCAGCGTGTAACTCTGGGATTTGGTTTTTCCGCACCCTGTATCATGCCGACTGGCGTTGGACGTACTGGGTTACTGGACTCTGGGCGTTGATTTTGGTGGGACATGCGGTTTATATTTTCGCGATCGCAGATTATTCCCCCCTAGCTGCTAAAGGGACTTCTCCAAAATCCTCCTAAGGTTAAACCAGCCTCACCCAGCACCACAGTTAGTATTGATGACACAGGCATCAATTAAGTATGAAGGCGCAAGGATGAAGCATGAACAGAAGCGTCGGATAGGCAGTTTTTAATACTTCATACTTCACACCTCATACTTCAGTTGAATCAACTAGAAGTTGTTAATTGTTATGGCTAAGACTAACACCTCAGAACTAATCGAATCCCTCGCTGCTGAAATTGGCGAAAATGTTTACATGGACATTGCCAAATGGCATCTCAACCTATCGGATGCTCACTTGGCGACGGTTGTTGCAGAGCGAGTCTATCCCCTGTTAACCGGTAACAACCTAGATGAAAGCAAAGTCATCCAAATTCTAGAAGATATCCCAGTACAGTTGGGTGGCGGTAAACGGCAAGTTCCGTTAATCGACTTGCTGCCTACACGCTGCCAGGTAAATCTGATGGATGTCCTCGAAGAGTTTCAGCGAAATCTGTGATAACTCTTCTAAAACTGGAGTTTTCGCGATCGCGCCACTCATGAGACTGACTTGATAGGAGCCAGCCTCATGAGTCCTAATCACCAGACTTGTCTCTAGCAGGATTTGAGGCACAGCGATCGCAACTCATGCTCGAAAAGTTAAAAGTTAAAGCCTTCGGGCTTCAACCGTTTTACCAAGGACTACCCACCATTGTAAAAGCCGCCCAATAGTAAGGAGAGTAAAAATCTTCGTCTCCGAGGGTTGCCAATTCAGTTGGCAGAGAAATCGTTTCTTTAGGGGTGTGCAACTTACCTCCTTCCATGCGCACCTCCCCTCTGATCATCGCAATCTGAGCTTGCCTAAGAGCCTCTGCTTTAATGGGGGCCGTTTTCAGAGCCTGATAAAATTGGGTCATCAACCCTAAGGTTCCTTCATCGCTGACTTTCCATAAACTTGCGATCGCAGTTTTTGCCCTTGACTGAACGGCTAACCCGGCAAAACCTAATTCAGCTTGTTCATCGCCTATCGCCGTTTCACAAGCACTCAACACTAAAAGTTCTAGCGGTGGATTGTTCCAAGGTAACTGTCTCATCTGATCCAGGGTCAATTTTTTATCCCAAAACTGAATGTAAGAATTGCTTGGTTCTCCTGGTTTGAAGTTTGCATGAGTAGCTAAGTGAATAATTTGAAACGGCTGTTTAGTGCGTTGTGATTGCAGATTATTCAGCGTAAAGTCTTGGTTGAGAAAGAATTTACCCTGCCACAGAGTTTTTGTGATGGTGGATAACTCTAAAGGAACAGCAGGCAAGGGATTTAGGTCTTTAAATTCTGACGCACCCATTGCCAGCACTGGTGAATTCCGCAGATCGGTATAGATGGTATTGGTGAGTTTGAAGGCAGGTATGCGGGAAAAGCTATACTTTTCTATCAGAAATTGTTTCCCATCCTGTAAAGCGGCAAAAGGTACAGTACGCAGGCCTCCACCAACACAAAAGATTAACGTGTCGATCTGCTGAGCTTGAAGGTCTGCCTCTAGGGGGGCAATCATCCACTGGTAGAGTTGCTGAGCGGGTGGGATATATTGCTTAGTGTCCCTTAATATAGGGTTGACGATAGACTTAGTTAACTTTTGCACCTGCCTTTGTAAAGCTTCGCGGTTAGCGTCCACAACACGCTTGTGAATAGGTTTACCTCCAGGCGTGATTAATACCAGTTCGAGTTGCTCTGCTCGAGGCACCATGTAAATAAGAGCAGGCTTTTTTCCGGTTTGAATAGCCACTTTTCCCAAGGTGTCTGCTATTTTCTTGACCGTCATGGACTCATCAGAGAAATTAATTTTAAAGTATTCCTCGAACTGCTTTTCCCATGTTTTCTCGATTAGCGGGACAGCAACCTCTAGTTTGTCTTGGTCAAGAGCGAATATATGGATGGGAATGTTGGGAATATCAGATTGAGCTTGAAGAACAGGGCTTTGAGTCTCAGTGCGTGTTAAGCCAGACCTTGGACTCAGAGTTTTGGCCTGCAAGGGTTGTGTAGCGAAGGTTCCAGAGAGGTGTACTGCCGTCAGAATCAGGCTAATGCGACTCACTACTGATTTCATCGCCACCTCACTTTAGCTAATTAAATGGGTCAAAAGGGACAGGTGTTATTTGAAATTTTCAAATAAGCTTAATATCTTTTCTTAGGTTAATTGTTTTTCATCTACTTTTACATCTGTCCTGAGTCTAAACTCCAGTGAGCGAGAGGGTACCAGTGTTTTGTCCAAAATTGACACAAAAAGAAGTAATGCTCGTCACCATACTGTTTTTTATACTGGTTGTAATCGTCTTGAATTGCTAGCCATAATTGGCGCAGTTGTTGCCAGGTAGAGCAGTTTTGAATCTGACAAGCGACAGCATTGTGCCACTGTCGCAGTTTTCGATAACGGATGAATTGACCGCCTTTATCTTGGCGATGGATAAAGACTATATACTGCCAACATTCGACGCGCACAATTAAGTATTTGGAAATGTTCAGTAACTCTGCGATCGCGCTTAGTTAGGGTAATGCTGAATTTTTGGCAAGGTTGGAGGCGTCGAAATAGAGGGCTCATCATTGTTTCAACTCCATCTCATCAGATGAGGAAGGGCGATCGCTTTTGCTGTGAACTGCATCTATGAAAACTAGCGCTCGCTGGGTTTCATGGAAGATTAATGCGCAGAGACGCTCTCAGCTTCAGAAGTTCTACGAGCAGTTACAGGCAGAGATAGGCGAAGGTGAAGAGGATGGGCTTTCTGAGGGTGAGGTGCAGGCGCGATCGGAGGAGGAATAGGGAAATGTGATCGGGGTGATGAGGGGGCGATCGCTCATCTAGCAAACTCATATTACACAAAACAGCGCTAGATTCTGGCAGCGTTTAATTTTCTCTCATGCTTACCTTTATTAGGCTTTTGATATAGCAGTCGCCAAGGCGACTAGGACAAAGCAAAATACTGAAACCAAGACCCGTCAATCTTTTCCCTTGTGCCTTCTGCCTTGGAGCCCTCTGCCTTTTGCTATAAATAAAAAAAGACAGGCAAGATGCCTGTCCTACAACTAGTGATTTAGCGGAGAAATTAGAAATTCATCTCAGCAGCTTGCACCTTCTCAATCTGCTTCTTCTTCAGAACGAGCATGGTTTGAGATAGCATAATTGCACCGATGAAGGCCATCAACCACTTAATTCGAGTGGGGTCTTGCAGCACAACTTCTTTATCTACCTGACCAAATCCACCTACATTAGGATTACTCGTTAACGCTTCGTTCGCTGCCACTTGTTGGCCTTCGGAAACGATTAACTCTGGGCCAGCGGGAATCGTTTCTACAACGGTTCCGCCCTCTGTCGTCTGAATCGTGACTTCATAGCCACCATCATCTTTCTTGGCAATTTGGGAAATCTGACCAGCTTTAGAAGTATTGTAGACCGTGTTATTGCTCTTGTCGCCTGTGGGGTAAACTTGACCGCGACCCCGGTTAGCCCCTACATGAATTGGG
>DATNPV010000182.1:0-66143 GCA_036703055.1 Waterburya sp. | reverse complement strand
ATTTACCTATCGGCAAGCACTGATTCAGGTTTGTCATTATCTCAAAATTCCTTACTCGAAACAGCTGACTACGACGGATATAGAGGCAGAAATATTTCTCAATTTAATGGGTCGAGCTTGGAAACGCTTACCTGCCTCAGAAAAGAAATCACTGACAGCACGGGTGCAGCGATCGCTAGCGCAATCCAACTTTTCGGAACCGCTACCCGTACACCTTCAGCACGACCCGATGCGTATTCTCATCAAGGGTGGTAGTGCTTTGGCAGTCAGTTCCATCATTAAACCATTTTTGTTGCAACAGATGGCGCAACAGTTTGCCATTCATTTTGCCACCTATGAAGTTGCCAAAAACGCAATTGTTGAGGGGGGTACGGCAGCAGCAGCACAGTTTCAGAGCTACCTAGCGCTGCAAACCGCACGACGAGGAATGGCGCTCAATGCGGCTCGGTATGGGGCAACTCGGAGTGTATTTGCGTTACTTGGGCCGCTACTGTGGGGCTATTTCTTCGCTGACTTGGGTTGGCGCGCGATCGCAACCAATTATGGTCGCATCATTCCCACCATCTTTGCCTTGGCTCAAATTCGTCTCACTCGTACTGAGTGCTGGGAAGCGGTTGGTTAAAATTTATGACTGTGCCATCAGGATGCGGCTGGTTCAATGGGGTTGAATTCCATTTCCAAAAAACTTAAAACGCTGGTAAGTCGGCATCCTGAGCAGCACTTGCAGATGCCTTGGACTCTTATGCAACTGGGGCTGCTCTTGTATCCCTGGATGCCAACGGTGGGAATAGTGGGACTGTTGCTAGCTGTAGCAGGAAGCTGGAAGCAAGAGTACTCCACGATTATTCGACGCCCATTGAATTGGGGATTGGCTATCCTTAGTGGCTGGCTGGTTATTACCTGTTGCTTTGCGAATAACCGTATTGAGGCTTTTCTAGGTTTAGCCAATTTAATCCCGTATTTCCTGATTTTTGCCGCTTATACTGCCTTGATTCAGTACCCCGCTCAATTGCGGCAACTAGCAAGGATTTTGGTTTTTGGTTCCTTGCCCGTCGTAATTGTGGGTTTTGGGCAACTATTCTTAGGATGGGCTGGCAACGGTCTGTTGCAAAGTGTATTGGGTTGGGTACTCGAACCCCAGGGCAATCCCCCTGGACGCATGGCTTCAGCCTTCATGTACGCCAATATCCTTGCCGCCTATCTCCAACTCGTGTTTATTGTAGGGTTAGGGCTGTGGATTGAGACGTTTCAAGCGTGGCGCAAGAGCAGAAATCAGTTCCAAGGCAGTCAGCTATTAGCTTTGGGTGTAACAGTCCTAGCGAATGCGATCGCGCTGATTTTGACCGATTCTCGCAATGCTTGGGGTATTGCGGTTTTTGCTTGCCTTGCCTTTGCCCTTTACCTGGGTTGGCGCTGGCTGGTGTTGGGAGTTACAACGGCGGCAGGGACTGTACTCTGGGCAGCGTTTGGCCCTGAATTTGGGCGTCAATGGCTGCGTAGCACGATTGTCCCCCCTTTCTTCTGGGCGCGACTGACTGACCAATTGCATCCTAACCGCCCTATTGCTCTGATGCGGAAAACTCAGTGGCAGTTTGCGTGGACGATGGCACAGGAACGTCCTTGGCTGGGTTGGGGTCTACGGAATTTCACCCCTCTCTACCAAGCTAAAATGCATCTTTGGTTGGGTCATCCTCACAATTTCCTGCTGATGTTAATGGCTGAAACGGGCATCCCCGCAACGCTACTGTTTTGTAGCTTGGTGGGCTGGATTTTGGCTCAAGCTGTCCTACTTTTAAGGACTTGGTCAGATATTGAACCACCGGAAACTAGACCTCAGTGGCATCAAGACCAATTAATTTTCTTCACTTATCTACTAGCTTTTGCTGGCTATATCCTGTTTAACTTAGTCGATGTAACGCTTTTTGATTTGCGAGTGAATACACTCGGTTGGCTAGTTTTATCAGCTATTTGTGGCGTAGTCTATCGATATCGCTCACTGCTCTTCGGAAAAGACTGTGAGCAAGCAGCTAATCCCAAAAAGTCAGGTTCATAACCTACTTACCCTACAACCCAAACTAACATTTAACCTTCAACTCTTTTAAAAAGATGAACCAGGTTGCTTGAGAAATTCGGCTTCTTCTGAAGTGGTTGCTCGACCCAAAATTCCATTGCGATGGGGAAAGCGCCCAAACCGTTCGATTACTTTGAAGTGACGGTGAGCAGAATCAATTCCACTAAGGCACTCAGGATACTCTTTCAGCGTGGAAAACAACTCGATACACTGATGCTGATCAGCTAGGTTCTCGCTGTGTTCAAATGGCAGGTAGATGAACTGACGCTGTATGGGCAAAAATTCTTGGTCAAAACCGTTGGCAACAGCATGTTTTGCATAACTAAGTGCTTGGGAGTCAGTAGCAAAAGCTTGCGGTTGTCCACGAAACAGATGGCGCGGAAACTGATCGAGCAGGATAATCAATGCTAGACAGCTTTGGGGTGAGTTCTTCCAATCGTCCAGTTCCCCAGCTGCTGCTTGTTGGTAAATTGGCAAAAAGCGCGATCGCACCTCTTGGTCAAAGTTTGGGTTTTTGATAAACCAAACCTTTCGGGGTTTTCCATAATCTGCCTCACCTGGCTTACCAAACCAAAATTCTAAGATTTCTTGGTTTTTGACATTCATCTATGAGTTATTAATCTAGGCAACTTACTAAGGAAATTATTTTGCTCCTACCACAAGCTACAAGTTACTGAATGAGTTCTAGCCTGTTCTCAAAGTATTTCCTTAATTGTACCGGAGCTTTTTGATTAATTTTCCTTGCTGTCATCGCTTTGACACAAAAAATACATATGAATGTCCCACAGTTTTTGATAAATGTAGTAAATATTATTTTCATGGAGGACAGCAAATATGTTGGTTAACTCTCGAAAAGTCGGTTATCGCGGTTGGATGACTTGTTTGGTACTGCTCACCGTTCTCGCCCTCTCTAGCTGTGGGAAAAAATCGGAAGACCCAACAGCCGCTAACAATTCTCCTAACGAACCAACGGCGGCGCAATCGTCTACTCCGGCAGTCTCTACCACACCATCTAAGGAGCCAATTACGACCGCTTCTGCCACACCATCTCAGGAGCCAACTACAACCACTTCTGCCACACCGTCTAAGGAATCAACGACAAAAAACTCATCCAAATCCACCAAATCTGCTAGTAAGACTCTACCCGCCGAGGCGGAGAAGTTGGGTGTTAAACCGCAAGGAACAAATTGTCCCAGTAATGCTCCCATCAAGGGCAACATTAACAACAAGGGCAACAAAATTTACCATGAAGCGAAGGAAGCCAATTACAAGCAAGTCAAGCCCGAAGTTTGTTTTGCCGATGTAGCTACAGCTCAAAAGGCTGGTTTTCGTTCTCCTAAAGCTGCAAAATAGTGCTAATCGCTGCTAAGCTTAGGTCTTGATGCCCTCGTCTCAGTTCAATGTTGTACAAGGCATCATTGCTCCCTGCTTGCCAAGCAATGAAATCAAGAAAAGTGCGGACTTGCAGTGATAGCTGGTGATCGCTCAGATAAACTACGTGAAGATTCCAGACTCCTGTTGACTATTAAGTCAGCCCTGGTGAATTCCATTGTTATATTGCTGTCACTGACGTTATCGTTTGCAGATGCACGCCCGGCGGCAGCGTCCTTTTGCCGCGACTCCCATGACCACTTAATTTGTATTCTGACTATCAAGCGAAGTGCTAAGTATCACTGGGAGTACAGAGCTGCGGTTAGTATTGATGGGGTGGAAAGGCCAATAGAAGTGTACAACTGCCGCGATCGCATCAGGATTCGCCAAGATGGAACCATAAAATCGTTTGAGCCTGATGGTGCAGGGGAACTGATCTGTAGTTTCTTTAAGGGGTAGCTCTTAATTAGCCCCAAGCTTTCAGCCGAATTGTAGGAAATAAGCCAAGATTTAAGCAAATTTAACTTAAATGAACTAACAGGTGCGAGTTCCTTGAGCTAAAAGTTCCCTTTTAGGGCAAGGCTATTCAATTGAGGCAATTCTATCCTTGCCACAGCCTGATAGCTTGACGCTTTCAATCGAGTCAATTCCCCAGGTTACTGCTGAGCGTAATAGCGCATTGCCCTTTAAGGGAAACTTCCGTTTAGTGCTCCTGCGTAGCAATCATGTTCCGGTAATCACGTAAAACAATAAAATGACGCTTGGGCCGACTAATCACTCCTTCTCGCTCAAACTCGTTGAGTAACCGCGTTACCGTTACTCGCGTTGTGCCAATGGCTTCTGCGATCGCTTGATGGGTTAGCCGCAAGTCAATCAGCAATCCAGATTTGACAGGACGACCAAACTTCCGGGCTAACCAAACCAACAATTGTTGCAAGCGGCAGTGCATACGTTCATAGCGCACAATCGTCAGGAGTTCTTCCGTTTGTTGGATATGTAAAAAGATGGATTCCAAAGCCTGGTGACACTGGTGAGAAGGAATCAGTTCGGCTTCCACACTCGTCAAGCACTCAATTTGATAGGGCTGGATACGAGATAGGGGTTGACCCACAACATCCCCCGGCCCCCAATATCCCAGCGTCGTTGGTGTTCCCTCCTCATTCCACGTCAAGGTTCTAACTGTTCCCCAAGTAATATGCCATAATGCTTCGGGTTGTAGTGGAATCAAGTCGCGATAAGTAAAGCTACGCTGCATCGAGTTGGCAGGTGAGCTAAGGGTATGAGTTGGAAAAGTCATAAAAGCTGGGCGTTGAAACGTCAATAATCAGCTGAAGACACAAGGCAACTACAGATTGGTTAAAGATTGCTGTCGCCGCCTTCGCCACCAACGCTCTGGGGTGAGTTCGGGGTCTTCATCAACATAGGTAAGAATAAGGGGAGTCTTCACTGGGGGAACTGGATTGTTCTCTTTTGGTTTGTCAGGAGTCCTATTCGCTTGCATCTCTAGTTACCTCCTTGCGTTTGTATTATCTCGCTGAGAGAGAGGCTCTATTAATTGAGAATACATCTCAATTATTTAAGGCCAGAAATGGAAAATAGTTGTCATCCGTTCACAAGTTTCCCTAAGAGGCTACCACTACTAAATGGTTAGTTTAGGCTAATTATCGCCGCCAATCTGTCATTGAATCTACGAGTAGCCGCTAGAGCCTCGCTGTCAAGAACAAAATTAGGTTGCCAATACTTCTGCAAAACTTTGTCAAAAAATCATCTAAAAAAATTAAGTCTTGTACTGGACAGTAAGTGCATTGCTCTTGCCGGAGCTAGCAGGTTTTGCCGTCTGCTTTAACCTCGGCTGGTGAGGTCGCTTTAGCCAACCTACTTGAGTCTGTATCTGTTGGTGCATCCTAGTCTTTGGTCTAGTTTGCCGTGAGTCAGAGAAGAGAGCGGTTATTAATAGGATGAATGAAAATGATAATGATTTTCACGGTTTGAGCTAAATCGAGGAAGTTTATTAAAAATAGGCTTCCCCTCTCAATGCAGTAACTCATTTCTAAGACGGTAACAGCATCTATCTCAAGACAGAGATTGAGTTATACCCATAAGAATATTTTTGCAACATATTGCTATAACAAATTTTGGGCTAAGCCTTCTTTTTTTAGAAATTCTTTAACTTAGAAGGACTCTTGCTCAAAAGGCTCCGACTGAAGAAAAGCTCAATTGCCAGATTTGAAACGATTTAGGAAGGTAGGGAAAATCACTCTAAGGATTTCCCCCCTCCCCTCATAATACCACTTCGATTACTATACCGATGTTTTAAGCTGATTCAACCAGGGGCATCTGATTAGACGGGTTCTGTGCTACGTCATTGGCGGTTGAATTATTTTCCTCCACCATCGGCTTTCGAGATGCTAAATCAAATCGATAGCCGTGTGGCAGAATATGAAGCTTGACATTGCAAAGTGCCAAATCTTCATCCTTGAGGATTTGACCTAGGTTCGTGTGTGTAATCTCTGATACATCGAAAATCGTAACAGCGCCTTCCCCAATCACTTCAAATTGGTTATTGTTAACGGCGATCGCTGTATTCTCGTCAATACCAATTCCCAAGTTCACCGGCTGATGGGAGACGGCGGAGAGCAAGCGTCCTGTACGTCCGCGCTGTAGGAAATGCTGATCGATCACCACTCCCGGTAAGAAAGCCATACCGGGTTCCATTTCTACAATTTCCAGTCGAGGATTAGTCTCGGACTCTCCCTGAACAATCATCATGTCAGGCATCATCGCTGCTCCTGCGCTAGTGCCTCCGATGACGAGTCCATCTTCAGCCAACCGCTTGTGCAGAATCTTATCGATCTCAGTGTCCTTGAGGACGCTAGTGATGCGAGCCTGATTACCACCCGTAAAAAATACGCCAGTCGCTTTCTCAATGGCTTCTAAATAAGTGGGTGAACTCGCATCGTCCCGCTCAACCGTGTCAACAATCCGAATCTCTTGGGCTCCTAGTCGCTCAAACACCCTCGTGTAGTCATCTCCGACTTCCCTCGGCAGTTCTGTCGCCACAGTCATGACAACAATTCGAGCATTAACTCCCCCAGCGCGTCGAACGAATTCCCGAAGAATCGTACAATCACCTTCCTTATCTTCTGCTCCACCAATAATCACTAACTGTCTTTTTGTTTCACTTACCGCCATATTCCCTCAGCTATTCCCTTAGTGGCTTTGTTATGTAGGTGGGCATCAATCAACGTGACTGTTTATTTTCTATGCTTCATGCCTATATTCAACCTTCACAATGATGTCTAATTTCACCCACCTACTGAATGAATTACTACTAATTAAGGCTTATCGCTGCCGATCGAGAGAACATTCTAACGGTAGATTTTTATACAGAAAATTTTAAACGTTATTTATGCAAAAAAAAGACTCTCACATGAAGTGAGAATCAGGAATAGGGTTTGATGCATTAACCAAGAGTTTATTGAAGAGTGAACCAAAGGAGTTTGTGATCCGAACACAGACTCCTTTTAGTCAGCCTGTACAGACAGTAGCTTAGTGGAAGCTGTAGTAACTCTCCTGCTGCGTCGCGAGCAAGTTTTTGAGAATCAAACGTGCCCGTTCTAGAGGAAAATGTTTGGGTTTACCGTTGGAAACAATCTGGTACTCATCACTGTATTGGCCATCACCATAGCCAGAAATTAATTTGAGGTGGAACGCTTCCTCGGCAAGTGTGCGAACTTCATCTCTAAGAGCAGTTTTTGTGCTATTCATAGTCTCCTGCCTCCTAAACGCTATTCTTCTATTTATTCAATCGGGTGTGTACTCTACCTCTCTCATAAGTTGTATCGTCTGATACAAAACCTTTCTCTCTAAGGATTGACCAGCAACACAACTCAAGTTGAGTAAGAAGAGCCTGAGTGAGACGAGCGAATTTTCTTGCACAATCCCACTAACCCTCCTGGGGTCACTCGCGTGCCCATTAGAACCCGCCAGCCATCGCCTGATGGGATCGCTTTTTCGGGCCGATTGATGGGAAGCCTCATCGTTATCTCAGCGCCAGTTACGCTTTTGAGGGTTAGAGAGCAAGCCAGCATCGGGAATATACGCCTCACCATTGCGTGATTCCGTGACACCTGATCTAGATCTATAAGTTGCAGTCCCTATTACTATCTTCTCCCTGTGTGTCACCTGCCAATCGTTTTTTATTTTCTCTTAACACAACTCTCAGAATAGAGGGGAGTTCACCCCAGTTCTAGATGTCCTCCGATAGAGGAAAACAGCAGGGCAAGTGAGATAGGTTCAAGGGTGACTAGAATTCAGGTCAATTGAACTTCTAGCTCAATCGCTCATGCATGTCATAACCGTCAATCTGAAATCTAACCCACCACTATCCGCTGACTGAGGGAGTGCGGCTGAGTTTATAGATACTTGAGTGTTTAGAGATACGGAGATAGTAAATGGTTTTAGAGATACACCCTGATGTCCTTCGCATCAATGCTAGGCAGACCGATGCCTTCGATATTTTCAACCTCAAGCATTACATCGGTCCCAATCCCTACTTACCTACAGCGGCGCTCGTCTTTGATTTTGCCTTAACTGGACATCTAGAACCCCGACCGCTTGAAGATTATATAGCGGTGATTGGCGATCGCTACCCCCATCTCGCTGAAGAATCTTACGAATCCTACGCTCATCTTTTTGCCCGGACAGCATCAGAACTTTGTCAGCTTGACATGGATCTGCACCTCCATCGCTGGAGTCTCAAGCCCCGTGATAAGTATGTAACGATTAGTATTGAAGCACTCCATGCCCGTACCCAGCGATCGGTCGTTTACACCATTTGGGACTGGTTTGAAGCGATTACTCAAAACGAAGAGTTCGTCTGGGACGAGCAAATCAGATTACTTCAGGAGATGTTCCGGCGTTCTGTTTATGGCGGGCCAACCGTGTACGCCTTATTTCGTACAGCCTATGATAAAGGCATTCCTGCCTTCTATCTGTGGGATGAAGGACTGATGCAATATGGCTACGGGAAAAAACAAGTTCGTGGCGTAGCGACAACCTTTGATTGTGATAGCCATCTGGATTCAGACTTTACCACTCGCAAGGATGACTGTAAGGCCGTTCTGAGTACACTGGGCTTTCCTGTTCCTCAAGGGGATGTCGTTGTTTCTCTCAAGGCAGCCTGGGACGTAGCTGAGAGAATCGGCTACCCTGTTGCCGTCAAGCCTGTAGCCGGTCATAAAGGAATTGGGGTAACGGCTGAGGTGCAGAATGCCGAGGAATTAGAATTTGCCTTTGACAGGGCAGTAGATGCTATTTCTGAGGAGCAAGCGATCGAGGTAATCGTCGAGAAAAGCATCAAGGGGTCGGATTTTCGCTTACTCTGCGTCAATGGCAGATTTGTTGCTGCGACAGAACGCCGCCCTGCCTCTGTTGTGGGTGACGGGTATTCTACGATCGCCCAGTTAATCCAACGCGAAAACCGCAAGCCAGAACGAACCGACTCACCCACCTCGCCTTTGGGTAAGATTCAGTGGGACGAGTCTATGGAACGGTACTTGGACGAACAAGGCTTGTCTACAGACAGTGTGATTGAAAAAGGTCAAACAGTCTATCTTCGTAAAGTCGCGAATCTGTCGGCGGGGGGATTGAGTATTGATGCCACGCGCACACTTCACCCCGACAACATTATCCTCGCGCAAGACATTGCACAGCACTTTAAGCTTACTTGCTTAGGGATTGATGTCATTGCCCAAAGTCTTGCCAAATCGTGGAAATCCGGCGGCTTTGGCATTATTGAAATCAACGCTGCCCCAGGTATTTCGATGCATCTTAGACCGGCTGTTGGTGAAAGTGTTGATGTACCGTCCCATATTTTGGACACCTTTTTTGAATCCGGTACCGAGGCTAGAATTCCGATTCTCACTTTTAACCGGGTTTCAGTGCAAGACCTCCAGGAAACGATTGACCATATTCTGCTCCAACATCCAGACTGGATAATTGGCGCTGTTTGTCGTAACGCTGTGTTGATCAATCGTTCAGAGAAAGTTCTGCATCAGGACTACAATACCAATATTCAAAGTTTGTTGCGCCATCCCAAGCTTGACCTATTGATTGCCGAGTATGGGGAAGATGTTTTGGAACGGGATGGTATGTTTTACTACGGTAGCAACATGGTCGTTCTGGATAATCCCACAGATACAGAAATGATGCTCATGCGAGACATCTTTGACCACTCAATTGTTGTGATCAAAGAAGGAAATAATGTCTCAATCCGGCGTGAAGGTTTGATAGAACAGTACACGCTTGGTGCAACGGAACCCTTTACTCGTGTGTATTTAAAGGAAATTGGGACGCTTCTATCATCAAGGTCGTAAGTTGATAGAGTAGTCCTTGTTGATGGGTGAATAAAAAATGCTCTCTTGTCTTCTACCTATCAAGAGAGCATGGTGTATCTAGGGTGTGAGGAGCAGACCAGGAATCTCAGCCCTGCTCATTTACAAGCTTAAGTAGGGAATATGACAAGAACGTGACAATACGGTAGCAATGCTGCGACACTCAAAGCATGGTGGTTAGTCGTACTGCAATCTTGCCTACAAAACAAAAGCGTAGTGATTGAATGGTCATTATCCAAGTTGTACCAGCACTTCCCCCAGCCATTGATGGTTTGGGGGATTATGCTTTGAATCTTGCTCGTCAACTCCGTCAAGGATTAGGTAAGGAGACGCATTTTGTTGTGGGTAACCCAACTTGGGAGGGTGAAAGGATGATTGAAGGGTTTCCCATCACTGTCTTGCCGAAGCGTTCTGGAACAGCAGTGTTATCATCCCTACTTAAGGTTAGCTCCCCTCCCGCCCCGGTTTTACTGCATTATGTTGGGTATGGTTATGCCAAACGGGGCTGTCCTTTGTGGTTAGTCGATGGCTTACAGCGTTGGCAAACTACAGATGTTAATCGGTTTCTGGTTACTATGTTCCATGAACTTTACGCGTTTGGCCCACCTTGGACGAGTTCCTTTTGGCTGTCGCCCCTGCAAAAAAATTTGGCAATTCGCCTCGCCGATTTGAGCGATCGCATTCTTACCAGTAGGCAAGGTTACGCTAAGCGACTGTATGAACTGAGTCGAGGCAAACATCCTCACATTCCCACTTTGCCTGTCTTCTCCAATATCGGAGAACCCAAACAGGTGCCACCTTTAGCGAAGCGCGATCGCCGCATCGTTGTATTTGGTAGTCCTGGCAATCGATTACGAGTTTATCGCGAATCATTAGCAGAGCTAGAACTCACTTGTCAGTTACTAGGGATTGAGGAAATCTGGGATATTGGTTCAAGAACAAATTTAACGGTATCGACCGCTAACGGTGTACCGATCATGGAACTGGGAGAACTCTCGGCTGCCGAAATCAGTAGTTTGTTGTTAAATTCCTTCGCGGGTTTCTTCAACTACACTCCTGAATATCTGGCAAAATCAACGATATTTGCGGCTTACTGTGCTCATGGTCTTCTCCCGGTGAGTCATGTGGGTAGTACGTTTTCTGTCGATGGCATCATCGCAGGAAAACACTATTGGATTCCGGGTAACCAAGCAGAGGACTTAAATCGGTTAGAAGCGTTGCAGGCGATCGCAGAGAATGCTTATCTCTGGTATCAAAGCCATCGGCTATTAGTACAAGCGAAAACGTTTGCCGACTTGCTAGGAAATATTACCACAGCCTAAGTAGAGATAAAATTAAAAACTCAAGTTCCTGAATCGAGCATCATTATTGGGATGTTAAGACAATCTACCACAGCTTTTCTGCGTCGAATCTTACCTCAGCCTTTGTTAGAACTAGCGTATGATCTTCGCTACTTCGGATTACCAGAACCGTTTAGAACAGTACGTCCCCATTCGCTCCTTTCCCATATCAATCTGTTTTTTCTCCAAGAACTGTCGCAGCGATTAGAACGGGAGCAAGTTCCTGGCGACTTTGTGGAGTGTGGTGTTTACCGGGGAGGGAGTGCAGGCGTATTAGGCTACGAGGTAAGGCGTTCCCAACTTCAGCGGAAGCTATGGCTGTATGACTCTTTTGCAGGGATGCCAGAAGCGATGGAAAAGGATGATGATTATTCCAAATCGCTGAAAGGGAGTTATGTGGGTTCTGAGAAACAAACCCAACGAATTCTGCATCGGCTGAAGGTTCCAGAGGAGCAATATGCTATTGTTGTTGGGTTATTCGAGCAGACCTTTCCTAATGCCGAGAAACCTAAAATTGCTCTATTACATATAGATTGTGATTTTTATAATCCAGTCAAACTTTCTTTAGAAACATTTTATGAAATGGTTGAACCTGGGGGGTATGTCATATTAAATGACTATGGTTCTTTCCAGGGGTGTCGCATAGCCACTGATGAATTTCTAAAGCGCTTAACTGCCCCAGTGCATCTGGTACAAATTGACCAAGATGCCTATTATTTCCAAAAAGCCAAACTTAAAAATGACTTTAATTGATTACCTGAATAGGCCAGAATATATTTTTAGACCTTTTCAGCTTTATCATCGTCTTCTGCACAGAAATACATCTCAACCAAGCTCATTCCAACATATCCTTCTGCCTTGGAATGTAAGCATCAAAGTTTGTCCCAGTCCTACTGAAGTTGTTGGACGTTCGCTGTGTGCCATGGGCATTTATGATTTAGTAGTCACTGAGACGTTATGGCGGCTGATTGCTCCAGGGGAAACGGTGATAGATGTGGGAGCCAATATTGGTTATATGACGACAATTATGGCCAATAAAGTCGGCCTAAATGGTAAAGTTTGGTGCTTTGAACCCAATCCAGAAGTATACGAAGAGCTATCTGAAAATTTAATCAATTGGCAAGAAACGTTGGGTTGGAATCAAATACAAGCACAAAAAATCGCCCTCTCTAACCAGTCTGGGGTTGGAGTTTTGAGTATCCCTCTCAGAAATCGAGAAGAAGCCGCTCTTTCTTCTCCTCAAGACATCATGACTATTCAAAATCAAAAAGATATTTATAAAACTTATACAGTATCCTTGGCAAGATTAGATGAAGTCTTGAAGACTGATGAATCAATAGGCTTGATAAAAATTGATGTTGAAGGACATGAACTAGCAGTTTTACAAGGTGCAACTCGCCTAATTAGTAGACAGTGTATCCGTGATATTCTTTTTGAAGACCATAGCGGTTATCCTAGCCCTGTAAGCCAGTTTTTAGAAGAACATGGGTACACCATATTTCGCCTATGGAAAGGGTTTTGGCAACCCCAACTGGAATCCCCTAGTAAGAAGTTAATTCATCCTTGGGAGCCTCCCAGTTACCTAGCCACAAAAGATGTAACTCGAACAAAACAGCGTTTTAATAAGCGAGGATGGAGTTCTCTAAAAAAATCCGATAATCACTAATTTTAGGGGTTAAAATTGTCGCCTTAACGCCAAATATTTTGATAAGCGATCTGTTTGATTAATGTGAAAATTTTGATATATTCCCCCCTATTTTATCCCAGCATTGGTGGAATAGAAACTACTATCTCTATTTTGGCCCATGAATTTGCCAATCTGGGGCATGAGGTGAAGCTAGTTTCACAAGTTCCAGCAACCGATTCAAAGTTTTTTCCGTTTGAAGTCATTCGACAGCCGAGTTGGCGCGAACTCCTAGCACTGACTCATTGGTGTGAAGTGTATTTCCAGGGATGTATTAGCTTAAAGGGAATTTGGCCGTTGCTGATGATTCGTAAACCTTGGATAGTGACGCATCAAAATTGGTACTCTCGTCCTGATGGCACGATGGGATGGCAAGATTATTTGAAGCGCTATCTAACGCGCTTCTCGACGAATATTCCAGCGAGTTTAGCATTAGCTGAACAACTTCAAACCTCATACACTGTAATTCCTAATCCTTATCGGGAAGATATTTTTTATGAAATACCGGACGTTAATCGGGACAAAGAGCTAGTCTTTTTGGGTCGATTAGTTTCTGACAAGGGAGTCCACTTACTGTTGAATGCCTTGGCGAATCTTAAGCAGCTCGGAGTAACTCCTAAATTAACAATTATCGGCACTGGGCCAGAAGAATCCAAGCTACATCAACAGGCAAAGCAGCTAAAACTGATAGAGTCAGTAGATTTTGTCGGAACGAAAGTTGAAAATGATTTGGCTAAATTACTCAACGCTCATCAAATTTTGGTAGTCCCCTCTGTTTGGCAAGAACCTTTTGGAATTGTCGCTTTAGAGGGGATTGCTTGTGGTTGCGTCGTCGTTGGTTCACAACAAGGAGGACTAAAAGATGCAATTGGGCCTTGTGGTGTGACTTTCCCCAATGGAGATGTGAATGCTTTGACTCAAGTTCTCTTAGATTTATTGATAAATCCTAGTCAATTATCAACGTATAGAAAACAAGCAGAATCCCATTTATCACGGCACAAAAAACGGGCGGTAGCTCAAGCATATTTACAGGTTTTGGAGAGAGCAATTCGGTGAAACTAGTCATTGGTCTGTTCGCGGGTGTCATTATCTTTTATCTTTCAGCTTTGAAGTGGCGCCGCTCTGTAAAAGTCGTATTTTTTCTTCTTGTTTTTGAGGGAGCGCTGCGAAAGTGGGTGCTGCCTCAAGCTAGCGAGATGATTTATTTTCTCAAAGATATTGTGCTACTCGGAGCTTACTTAAATTTTTATGGGCTCTCATCGTCTAAAGAAAAGCTACCGTCTCAAGGAAAAGCTATTAATATTTTAATTTTTATTGCCATGGGATGGTGCATTTTTCAAGTATTTAACCCTAGCTTAGGCTCACCTTTAGTAGGGATTTTCGGACTTAGAGGTTATCTGGTCTACATTCCATTAATTTGGATGATTCCCTACCTGTTTGACTCAGAAGATGAATTCTATAAGTTTTTGCGATCGCACCTTTTGCTAACCATCCCCACAGGACTCATTGGTATTGTTCAATTCTTTAGTCCATCTAAGAGTTTCATTAACGCTTATGCCAATGAAGCCGCTGTTGGAAAAGCGACATTTGGAGCTACCGCGGCTGTCCGGATTACCGGAACATTCTCTTATATTAGTGGTTATGCTGTATACCTGTTAATCTGCTTTGGTCTACTGATTATTATGCTTTCGGTAAAGCAGCCACGAAACTGGAAGATTGTAACGATTATTGAACTATTTTTAGTTGTCATTAACTCGTTTATG
The DNA here is from genome assembly GCA_036703055.1 of Waterburya sp. Lineage (GTDB taxonomy): Bacteria > Cyanobacteriota > Cyanobacteriia > Cyanobacteriales > Coleofasciculaceae > DATNPV01. Next base: position 51,519 of record DATNPV010000182.1, on the reverse strand, counting down.
ACTGGCTCTCGTACCACTATTTTTACTGAAGTTTTATTTTTAGCCGGTTATCTTTGCGCTAGAGGATTAACACAGCCTACGAGTGCATTTCGTCTAATGAAGCGGTTAATCTTGCCTATCATAATTATTTCTATTGCTGCCTTTATCTGGTTTCGTCCAGCCGTGGAAGCCTTTTGGCTACGCACAACGACTAACAAGGATGTATCCGGACGCATTACGAGCAGTTTTACAGAACCCTTTGATTTTGTAAAATTTAAAGAACTAGATGGCTATGGCACTGGGGCTACCCATCAAGCTACTCCAGCGCTTCGCCTAGTCTTAGATTTGCCGCCAGGTGAAAAAATTCCGACCTATTTTGAACCGGAAATGGGCAGAATACTTCTAGAATTAGGCCCCATTGGTTTTATCTTTTGGTATGGAATGAGGGTGAGCATTCTGATTGTACTCTTACGTACCTCCTGGAAATTAAAAACATCGTTTATGCGACAATTAGCACTTGCAGCTTTCCTCATTCAGGCGATTCAATTGAATGGGTTTCTAGTTTTTACAACTACGTACGCAGTCTACTACTGGTTTCTCACTAGCTTTATCTTTTTGCTACCTCGACTGGAGCAAATGGAGAATTGGCAAAAAGAACAACAACTTTGGCAGGAATATGTCTTATCCTCGTATTTCCCTGAGTCACCCTACAGGTAATCCCTATGCACGTAACTGCGCGCTTGCTTTAGCAGAAGTTGGTTTACTCCAAGAAATAATCACAACGATTGCCTACAATCCAGAAGGCTATTGGTCACGCTGCTTAAGCCCTCTACCCCAAAAAATAAGAGACTCTATTACCCAAGAACTAGGACGCAGAATCTGGGTTCCTCCAACAGGTACATTGATGCGAACGCATCCCTGGCAAGAAGTGATGCGACTTGTACTGGTAAAAACAGGTTTATATCGCCGCTTGGATTTTAGCTACCAAGGACTGGTGGATTGGATTTATGCCTCACTCGATAGCCATGTTGCCTCACATCATCTTCAAGGACTTGATGTGATATATGCCTATGAAGATGGCGCCGTTACAACATTTCAGGCCGCAAAACAGCAGGGAATTTTGTGTTTATACGATTTGCCAATTGCCTTCTATCGCACGAGCCAAAAATTTTTGGCGGACGAAGCCGAACAATTCCCTGAACTATCTTTGGCGTTGCAAGCGATTCAAGAACCTGTTGAAAAACTGAAGAGAAAGGAGCAAGAAATTCAACTTGCCGATCACATTTTTGTCCCTTCTTCGTTTGTAAAAACTTCCTTGCTTGAAGTCGGTGTAACGCCGGAAAAAATTAGTGTTATTCCCTTTGGTGCACCAATTGACTATTTTCAACCCCGCCCCAAAGAGGACCAAGTTTTTCGGGTTTTATTTGTCGGTCGTGTTGGCCCCCGTAAAGGCGTTCACTACTTATTACAAGCTTGGGATGAATTAAATTTACCAGAAGCTGAATTAGTATTAGTTGGAATTAACGAATTTCCCCAAGGCTGGCTAAATCGATATAGCGAAAAAATTCGCTACATTTCGTCTTTGCCTCATTCCCAGTTAAATCAGTATTATAGCTCAGCCAGTATTTTAGTACTTCCTTCTCTAGTAGAAGGGCTTGCCTTAGTCCAACTAGAGGCAATGGCTTGTGGAATTCCTCTGATTACTACACCAAATGCTGGTGGGTCTGATATTGTTACTGATGGAGTGGAGGGCTTTATTTTACCTATTCGCGATCGCGAGGTACTCCAGGAAAAACTAGAGTGGTGCTATCGCCATCCTCTAGACTTGGCGCAAATGGGTCATGCTGCCCGTAAAAAAGCAGAAAAATTGACGTGGGATTTATATCGTCAGAGACTGGCGAATCAAGTCCTAGAATTGATGAAGTTACAAAATCGTTAGAGAGGGTAAGCTTTTTCAACTATCAGATTTTTTATGCAAAAAATTGAGGAGCGAAAATCGGTTCACTTATGGGTTCCCAATCTATTTGAATTCAAGGGAGGTATCCAAGTTTATTTGCAGGATGTACTCCAAGCGTTAAAGTATGAATTTCCTAGGTTGTCCTTATCGATTCTTGATAAGCTAGATCAGGGCAAGCCTCCAGATAAATTTAATTCCCCTACTCTCTCATTTCGCTTCAGTGGTCATCTTCCCAAAAGCGTACAAACGCTCCACTTTGCGATTAATTTGATTTTACTAGCTTTTAGAAAGCACCCAAACTTAATTTTGTGTGGTCATCTTAATTTTGCTCCAATTGCTTTCTGGATTCATCGTTTAACGAAAATTCCTTACTGGATTTTTGTCTACGGGACGGATGCTTGGGATGTTCAAGACTCCTGGAAGATTAAAGCGCTTAATTCAGCCAATCAGATAATTTCGATAAGTCACTACACCCGCGATCGCTTAATTTTTGAGCAACACCTATCACGGGATAAAATTAGCCTGTTACCTGTTACCTTCGATGCTAATCGCTTTAAAATCAGGCCTAAGCCAAATTACTTACTCAAACGCTATAACTTAGACCTCAAACAAAAAATCCTCTTAACAGTAAGCCGTTTATCAAGTTTGGATCGCTACAAAGGCTACGACCAAATTCTCCAAGCTTTACCCAAAATCCGCCGTTCTATTCCCCATATCCAGTACATCTTGGTCGGAAAAGGGGATGACCGACCTCGGATTGAGCAGTTAATCAATCAGCTAAATTTACAAGATTGTGTCACCTTAACGGGATTTGTTCCTGAAGATGAGCTTTGTGACCATTACAATCTCTGTGATGTCTTTGCTATGCCGAGTAAAGGGGAAGGATTTGGCATTGTTTATCTAGAAGCTCTAGCCTGTGGTAAACCTACCTTAGGGGGGAACCAAGATGGAGCGATTGATGCATTGTGCCAAGGGGAACTAGGAGCTTTGGTAGACCCGGATGATGTAGATGCGATCACCACAACGCTAGTGCAAATTTTGCAAGGTACTTATCCAAACCCTTTGCTGTATCAGCCGGAATTATTACGAACAAAAGTCATTGATTTTTTCTCTGTTGAACGCTTTAATGAAACTCTCAGTGATTTAATCAAAAGTTCTAAAATCTTTGAGACCTAGGAATACCATCAACCTAGGTAACTCAGTTTTATTTCAAGGCGATGGTGATATCAGCCTGCTCCTGATAGGGACGAACGGGAAGCTTTGATTCCCCTGATCGGAGTGTGATCGTCAAAGCAAGTTTTCATCGTTTTTAGGGTAATTCCCCAAGCTCACCGCTCTAGCGATTGAATAATTTCAACAAAAGGTTATTGATTTTTCCTCTTGTGAGCGCTTTAATCAAAGCTTATATGAATTCCTAAAAACTTCTAAAAATGAAATTACTCCATGTCATTCCTTCCTTAGCCAAAGTGAAGGGAGGCCCCACGCAAATCCTGCTAGAGGTTGCCAAAGCATTACAGGACAAAGGGTATGATACAGAAATTGTAACAACCAATGATAACGGTTCTGAGGTGTTAGATGTACCGTTATATCAGTGCGTCCAATATGAGCATGTCCCTGTGTGGTTTTTGCCCCGGAGTTTCCTTCCGATGAAGGAATTTATTTTCTCCACAGATTTAACCTACTGGCTACAGCAACATTTGCGAGATTATGACCTAGTTCACACTCATTATTTATTTTCTTACGCTCCCACTTGTGCGGCTTTTATCGCCAGAGCGCAGAAAATTCCCTATATAGCTACGCCCTATGGAATGCTCACGCCTTGGGCACTCAATCATAAACGCCTGAAAAAGCAAGCCTATTCCTTCATTGAGCATCGTAACTTGAACCACGCCGTCGCTATTCACTGTGCGACAGAGTTGGAATCACAGGATGTACGTAATTATCAAATAAAAACTCCCACCTTTGTTGTTCCTTATGGAGTGAATTTGCCGACTTATCAAGCGCAAGCGAAGCAAAAGCTACGGGAACTTTATAATATTCCTGCTCAGACACCTATAGTCTTGTTTTTATCTCGTCTTCATCCCAAAAAACGCCCAGATTTACTGATACAAGCCCTGGCGAAACTGGCTAACCTTAACTACGACTTTCATCTACTCTTGGCAGGTTCAGGAGAAGCGGATTATCTGAATTACCTGACTAATTTAGTGTCCTCTCTAGGTTTAGCAAGGCGGACGACGATACCGGGCTTCGTGACCGGTGCGGATAAAGATTTGTTGATTCAAGGCTCGGATCTGTTTGTTTTGCCTTCATTTTCAGAAAACTTTGGCATTGCTGTAGCCGAAGCTATGGCAGCTGGATTACCTGCAATTGTTACTCCTGAAGTGCAAATTGCTCCAGATATTGCTCAAGCTAATGCGGGATTGGTGATTGCCGGAGAGCTAGACACGCTAGTGATGGCCATACAAGAATTGCTGATTTCCCCAAACCGCCGGACTCAACTGGGCGAAAATGGCAAGCGCTTAGTAATACGTCGCTATTGTTGGAGCGCGATCGCCTCTCAGTTAGGCTGTATCTATTCCTCTATCCTTGAGCAGAAATCTCTGCCGAAACATCTAGCTTTGGACTGATTTTTCGTCTTGTTCTACTCTCAACGTCGGCTCAGCTTTTGTCCTTTGGGCGCTTCTGTGTAATACCGCAGATACTGTTCATAAGTGCTAGTCGTGTAACCTTTCACACCATTGGCAATGAGTCCCAAGACGCGAGCGCGGGATGTTTTCAATCCATATAAAACTTCTGTCAACACTGAGCGATCAGTTTTGCCTAGTCCCACCACTAGGGCAATTCCATCTGTATGAGCGGCTAGAATTCTCGCATCCGCCAGACCGAGTAGAGGCGGCGTATCAAAGAGGATGAGGTCAAACGATTCTCGGAGGCGTTCAACTAGATTGTGCATCTTTTTGGAGGCCAGCAGCCGGGTAGGATCGGGGGGAATTTGGCCAGCCGTCAGCACAAAAAGATTGTCTTCTGTGGGCGATCGCTGGATGACATCATCCACATTAATTTCGCTGGAAATGACATTGCTCAGTCCCCAAACATTGGGTAAATCTGTCGTCTCGTGGATGCGAGGACGGCGCAAATCCGCATCTACCAATAACACCCGTAACCCCATTGCGGCGGCTGCCTGAGCCAAGAATGTCGTGGTAGTCGATTTCCCATCGGCGGGTGTTGAGGAACTCACTACCAACGTGCGAATGGGTTGATCTGGGCTCAAAAATTGTAGATTGGTGTGGAGTGTACGAAATGCCTCTAAAAAGGGAGACGCTCTATACCCATAAGAGTGACCCCCAAATCGAATCGCCAGATTCTCTCCATCTGATGTCACATCGGTAGAGAGGTTCGCGCTGCGTTTCTTCAGTTCTTTCGTAAACGGAATCGTGCCTAGGATGGGTAAACCCGTACTCTCTTTGAGTTCATCGGGAGAATGAAAGGCTTTGTCTAGTTTTTCGGCTAAAAATCCAGCACCAGCTCCTGCGAGTAACCCGGCTATGCCTGCGAGGATGAGACCACGCGGTACATTTGGGGATATGGGCGCTTGGGGCTTTTGGGGACCAGATATCTTCTGCCAAGCCGGAGTTCTTTGGGATTCCTCAATTTGTAGCTTCTCCTGAACCGCGAGGAAGCGCTTTAAACTCTCCGTCGCCACATTCAGCTGTTGCAGTAACTCTGTGTACTGACGAGCGATATCGGGTAACGCTTTAAGTTGCTGATCGAGCTTGCTTTGGGCGCTGGTAATCTCTTTTCTACGGACTTGTAGAACCTGGATTTGATTCTTGGTATCAATCAGTTTTTGGGTCAGCTCCTTGCGCAGCGAACTGGGGGAAGCTAAAGATTCAGCATTGGTAGGAACACCTGATGCGGCGTTGCCAATGGCTTTTGCCGCTTCCTGCTCGACCAACGGCTCTAATCGTTGTTCTTCTTCGCGTAGCTTTTGTATGTGCGGGTCATCTTCTCTCAGTCGTGCTGACTCTTTAGCAAGTTTACTTTTGACTTCAGAGAGCTGGTTGAGTAATTGTTGGTAGCGGGGTGCCTCTGAGAGCGCGGATGAGGCGAGCGCTTGATTGGGCGTTACCCCCAACTCTCCCAACTGCGTTTGTAGCTCAGCGTAGAGCCGTTGCGCTTCACCCAGTTGGCTTTCAGTTTCTTGTTGTTGTTTGACAACATCGCCAACACGAGTCGTCAACAGTTGACCTTGAGTCTCTGGATCTACTATTTTGTAAGTCTGGCGCAAATTCTGGATTAACTTCTGAAGCTGATCAACCCGATTTTTTAGGGCTTCAGTCTGCTGATTGACAAACTTAAGCCCTTGGCTCAGGCTAGTTCGTTGCTCTTTTTCCGAGTACTCGACATAGCCCTTAGCGAGCTGATCCAGGATAAACTGGATTTTTTCAGGGTCTGAATCCTGATAGCGCACCTCCAAGATTTTGGTTTCTGCCAACCGGGAGATGGCTACTTTGCCGCGTAGAGTATTGTAGTCAATGTCCGGATACCGCTTTTTAATTTTCTCCACAATTGGAGACATGACCTGAGGGCTCCACAAGACTTGAATTTGAGTCTCGTAGTCGGGTCCCTCAACTCGAATATCGGCAGTTTTGCTGAGGGCTTGAGTCAGCTCGTCAACCTTGTTTTCACCGGAAACCGGCCCGACTAACAGCTGAAATTTTCCCTCATAGTTGGGAGTTTGCTGCAAAACTTTGGCGGCAACCCCTGATGTAACAGCGATCGCCACACCGGCAATCACGAGCAATCGCCGACGGGCAATTCCTAGAAGCTTCCCCAGATCGAGTTGGTCTTTGTCAAGCTCGGACAACTCCGCTGTGTAGAGTGGAGATAATTGGGACAGCTGCTTACCATTGCCATTTGGTAGCAACGGTTGATACTCTCCATCTAGACCCATAATTCAAAAACGCTGTAGTTAGCGTGAGAAAAGTAACCGTTATTCTCCTCAAAGTCAGAAAAACTGAGTAGAGGATAGGCTGAACAATCAAGCCTTACCAATTACTGATACAGTGCTTGTCTCGTCCGTCAGGATAAACAACTTGCTCAATTTCATAACCTTACAAATTAGAGTATGTTTTCAAAGATTATTCAAATGCGGCAACTTATAAGAAGATTTTTACGTCGAACAGGCGAGTGACAAGTTACACTCGATTCATTCTAATTAGTTTCAGTCAAATCTATTCCGGAAAAAGACGCAAAAATCAGTAGAAGTAGCTTGGAGAAAACGCACACCGATGAAATGAGAGGCGTTAATCACCAGATTTAGTTTTCAACTCTCACTGATCTTTGAAGATTGATCGTAAATCAATAACAAAAGGGAAAGATCAGTTCAAACCCTATCCGACTCCGTAACGAGGCGAAATGAGCAAAGGAAATAGCTTAGTACGAAACAACAGACGGATTAAACTGTCAATCATTACGCAGTTTTATCCTCCTGACTACGCTGCAACGGGGCAGCTGATCGAAGAACTCGCGCTGCGGTTGGGACGGCTAGGTCTGCCTGTCCAAATCTTTACAGGACAGCCCGGTTATGCATTTCAGAAGGAATCCGCACCCGCGATTGAGCATTTAGATCAGGTTGTGATTCAGCGATCGCGAACGACTCAACTGTGGTCAAAGCGGATTCGCGGCAAAGCCCTAAATGGGCTTCTCTTCTGTCTGCGTTCTGGAGTCCATTTACTGAAAACTCGCAGTCGGGGTGACTTGCTACTCCTTACTAGCGCTCCTCCCTTTCTACCTATTCTAGGATACTTAGTTCATAAGAGTTTTGGCCTCCCCTATGTTTGCCTGCTGTATGACTTATACCCTGATGTTGCGGTTGAACTCAAAGTCGTTTCTCCCGAACATTGGGCTGTCCGGCTTTGGGATGCTTTGAACCGCCGGATCTGGAAGCGAGCTCAAAGCATAATCGTTCTCAGCCCGACCATGAAAGACCGAGTTGTCGCCAAATGCCCGGAAGTCGCTGATAAAATTAGGGTTATTCACAATTGGGCTGACCCCAATCAAATTGTCCCACTTGCCAAGCACCAAAATTGGTTCGCCAAAGCGTTCAATCTGGTGGATACCTTTACCGTCCTCTATTCAGGCAATATGGGTCGTTGCCATGATATGGAGACCATTCTAGAAGCCGTTAAGCTCTTAAAAGACGAACCCATTCAGTTTGTCTTCATCGGTAATGGAGCCAAGCGTCAAGGAATCCGGGCACAGATAAGTCAGCTAGGCTTGAAAAATTGCCAATTCTTACCTTATCAAGATAAACAAAACTTGCCCTATTCCCTAACCGCCTGTGACCTGTCCTTAGTCAGTGTAAGTCCCGGCATGGAAGGAATAGTGGCTCCTAGTAAGCTTTATGCAGCCTTGGCAGCAGGGCGTCCTCTAGCCATTATTTGCGAACCTCATTCCTATCTGCGAACGATTGTTCGGGAAGCTGGCTGTGGTGAAGTGTTTAATAACAGCGATGCGGATGGTTTGGCAACCTTCATTCGCCGTTTAGCCGCTGATAGCCAACTCACTAAGCAGATGGGTCTGGCAGGGCGTCGCTATCTCCAGTCTAACTTCACTCCTGAACTGATTGCCGAGCAGTACTCGCAGGTTTTGTGTGAGGCGATCGGGGGACTGACGGAATCATCCTCTTCTCGCCGTGTAGATGTAGAACAGGTCACAAGTCAATCGCTTCCCTTGCGTAAATAACTGGAAAAGAAATACCTACAGGGAGTTTTCCAGGGGATGGAGGGATGAGACGATGACAAGACTGAAGGTCAAGGTCATGGCTTCTCTACAGCTTAATTGGCATTGCCAATTTGATGGCAAAAGTCTACTTTCCCCGTCTCATCATGCCCTGACAAAGATACTCTATTGATTCTCGTAACCCAATGGTGGGGTGATTGATGGCTTCCATTGGGTGATTTGAGGGAGGTAGTCAACTTTTCTTTAAAGATGCTACAAATCCGATGACAGGGATACTGGGTGAGGGGGAGACGGGGAAGAAGATGTGTCACAAGAATTGATGAATTGGTATTAACTGCTATTAGATAATATCCAGTTAAGATTAAGACCAGTATCCAATGCGGTTCCTGGCTTAGCTCATCATTCTTGTGGAGAATTGACAGATGTCAAAAGAAAATGAAATTGCTTACCTCACCAATATCGCCAAGATTCTGGATGTCTCGCCGAGTGAGGTAGAAGATTTCCATATGCGCAAGCCATTTGCTGATAACAGGCGAGGTAATTATTTAATTGATATCGGGCAGATTCTGATGATGCTGCCTCCTCCACCAGCACGAATTTTGGATCTAGGAGTAGGTAGTGGCTGGACTTCTGAAATGCTGGCCTACAGTGGGTATAGCGTCTTAGGTCTTGATATTTCACCAGAGATGATTGCACTGTCTAAGCGACGTATTACCCCTAACTTGGACTTGCAGTTTGAGGTCCACGACTATGAGGAATCAATCGATTTTGGTTTGTTTGATGCCGTCGTTATCTACGATGCCTTACACCACGCTATTGATGAATCTAAAGTAATTGCCAATGTTTTCCACGGCCTCAAGCCAGGAGGCATATTCATTACCATAGAGCCTGGTGTTGGGCATTCAACATCGCCGGAGAGCCTATGGGCCATGGAAAAATTTGGTACTACGGAAAAAGATATGGAGTACGCTCGCCAAGCGGAACTCATGGTCAAGGCTGGCTTTCGTAAGGTTCGTCAGCATCTCCGGTTAAGCTATCTTCCCTTAAAAGATATTGCCACGAAATTCGGCAATACTCAACAGTTAACAGCTTGCCGCTCAATGCTTCAGATGACAGCTAATGGTTACAGTAGCTTGGTGATAGCGGTTAAGGCTGATACACAATTGAATGAATTAAGTGCCCGTATTGCTTCAGCAAAAGACGGTATACGCCTCTTACAAACTACACGGGCGTATAGATGGCTGAAAAATATAGGTTGGTGGCACAATTGGGACGTAAAGTTTCAGCAGATTTTAGAGATGAAATCGGCTGATGATTTGAATGATTTACAATCTCAATTTAAAGTTGTGGAAGAAACTTTCCAACAATTTCAGTCTACAGGGGTATACCAATTGCATCAGCGACTAGGTCGTTGGGAATACATAGAAGAAAAAATTCAAGAGGTTTTAGAAAGGTAGATATATGGGTTGTGTGGTAAAAGCGTTTTGAGGGGTAGCTACTGCTTCCAGGCATGAACAATCGCACGATACCGTTCTACCTGTTGCTGGGATTGCGAAGAGCTTCCATTATTCTTCCCCACTGGAGAACTCGAGAGCAAGCGAGATATTGCAGTTCTCAATCCCTTTGAGTTAGCTTTTTGGGGAGATCCGAGGATAATGTCCACTCGCTTGAAACCTGATGCTCGGCACATACCTATCAGTGCTTTTTCATTCGGTGCCCACCAGTTAGATACATCGCCATTTAATTCATTGGATTCAAAAAACTCGCAAACAGCCAGGTGTTCGTAACCTGGGAAAACCACTGCTTCCGTCTCAATAATCGCCACTTCACCAGTTACTGCTGCCAGGCGCTTCAACGCTTCTAGAGGATTTTCCATGTGGTAGAGGACGCCAAGATAAAAGACCACATCAAAAATTCCTAACTGATTAAGATCCACCTCCATAAAGTCCGCTACCAAGGTTTCCACCTGGCTATTGAGTGCCCGATGGGCTGTATCGTAGCCTTGCTTTCCAGGTAGCTCTGTCGGTCGCCAGTAGGGCATTTCGTGGTACGGTTTGGGGGAGATTCCTTGTTCCTGGCACTCTGCCCAATGTTTGCGATGCTCGGGAATGTCAAGCGACCAGATGTAGTGATCTAGGGCTAACACCCGTTTGGCTCCTCGACGTTCTGCCTCGAACGCGAAGAAGCCGTCCCAAGCACCGATATCCAAAACACTTTTCCCCCGAAGCTCTGGGGGTTGAAGGGATTGAAATTCGCGTGTTAAATGGTCTACAGACTTAAACCCATTTGTAATAACCCCATTACCCAGGTCAATAGAATGCCACCAGAAAGGCACCGACCTTGCCATTTCTTCTAACTGTTCTTTTGAGAAGGCCATCGCAGTAAATTTCAAACTGAGTAATAGTAACAGGTTTTTGGGGGAAGAAGTAAATCCCTTGATAATGTCTTTTAAGTTTATGGGGATAATTGGAACTGATAAAGTATTAATTTTAGGCAACTACCTATGACACCGACCCGTAGAAAGCGGAGGTTGCGCAATCAAGGAGAATCAGTTCGAGTTTTGCGGCTAGAACCAACACGGGGTTGGGGTTCTTTGAAACTGCGTGAACTCTGGGATTATCGCGATTTGATCTATTTTTTGCTTTGGCGAGAGATTAAAGGGCGATACAAGCAAATGGCATTGGGGCCGTTGTGGTTCGTGCTTCAGCCCTTGTTTAGTATTGTCTTGAATACCTTGATCTTTGGAGTGTTGGCACAACTCCCTTCAGATGGATTGCCTTATCCACTGTTTAATTATACTGGATTGTTACCGTGGCAATTCTTTGCGAATGCTGTGACGAAATCAGCTGGCAGTTTAGTCAACAATCAAAATCTGATTACCAAGGTCTATTTTCCTCGTTTAGTGATGCCGATTGTGGGAGCTTTATCGGGCTTATTAGATTTTGCTATTGCCTTTGGCTTACTGTTAGTGGTAATGCTTTACTACGGGTTTGTCCCCAAAGTGACCGTGCTAGTCGTGCCACTATTTCTGTTATTATCAGCACTCACAGCATTGGGTGTAGGACTTTGGTTAGCAGCGTTGCAGGCGCGGTTTCGGGATGTGGGGTTTATGCTCAGTTATATGCTTCAAGCTTGGATGTATGCTACGCCCGTCGTGTATGCTACCAGCGTGATTCCCTCTCGCTGGCAGTTTGTCTATCAACTAAATCCGATGACAATTGTAGTGGAAGGATTTCGTTGGGCGTTATTGGACAAGGGAACGATTAACTGGATCGCAACTGTTATCTCTGTCTTAGGGGTGTTGGGGATGTTGGTTACTGGTGCTTTCGTCTTTCGACGAACCGAGCGCACAATTGTAGATGTAGTTTGAGATATGTAGAATCTGAAAGAGTTGCAACGGATAGTTAGCTAAGTGGAACTCGGTGTAAGCTACTGAGTGAGGATATGTCACAGGATGTCTGATACGGTAATTCGAGTTGAAAATTTAGGAAAGCGTTACCGAATTGGGCTAAGGGAAGAGGCCCCTAAGACGCTGCGGCAGGCAATGACTGGGATGGTTGGGGCACCGTTTAAGTACTTGCGAACTGTGCTGCGGGAACCGACGCCAGAAGAGGTCATTTGGGCGTTAAAGGATGTTTCGTTTGAGGTGAAGCAGGGGGAAGTAGTCGGGCTTATTGGGCGCAATGGGGCTGGGAAAAGCACCTTACTGAAAATCTTGTCACAAATTACAGAACCCACATGCGGCTACGCCGAGATTCGAGGGCGGGTGGGTTCGCTACTGGAGGTGGGGACGGGGTTTCACCCAGATTTAACGGGGCGGGAGAATACGTATCTGAACGGCACAATTTTGGGGATGACGAAGCGAGAGATTGACTGCCGCTTTGATGAGATTGTGGCGTTTGCTGAGGTTGAAAAGTTTATTGATACGCCGGTTAAGTTCTACTCCAGTGGAATGTACACTCGCCTTGCTTTTGCGGTTGCGGCGCATTTGCAGCCAGAAATTTTGATTGTAGATGAGGTGCTAGCGGTAGGGGATATACAGTTTCAGGAAAAATGTCTTGGGAAAATGGAGGATGTTGCTAAAGAGGGCAGGACAGTCTTATTCGTTAGCCATAACATGGGGGCAATAAGAACTTTATGCAAAAGAGGTATAGTTTTGAATGAGGGTAAAATTCTAGTTAATGATTCAATTGATAAGGCAATTAACTATTACAATGGGCGAGATATTTTTGGTAGATCGTCGTATACCACATTAAAGAAGCTGAAGCATCCTCACTTTAAAAGAATAAAAGTTTGTCAAGATAATGGTATTGAAGATAATTTTCATATTGATAAACCAATTTACATTAAATTTGAACTAGAAACTTATGATCAGAGAGGCTTAGTTGTTTGTCTTGTTATTCGCAACAATAAGGGAATATGGGTTCACCACACTAGTGATGAATTTAATCTAGGGACTATTCATGATAAGGCTTCACTTCGTGAGTGTGAGCTGCCACCTTATGCACTAGCACCCGGAAAATATTATGTTGATATTTTTTTGGGCGCAAGAAATTTAGAATTGTTTGAAAGCCTTATAGCTCCCCTAACCTTTGAAGTGGAATTTATCGGTATGATGTCAGACCGTACCACGGCTAGTGAATGGAAGGGAGTTTGTGGGCCAGGACTACTAATATGGCGTTAATTCGTAAACTTATTCGAGAGTTTCTTTGGTTACTCTCCGAAATAGAAGCTCATTTTTCTGATCCTAATGATGTTCTGTACTTTAGACGCCTATATTTTCGTTGGCAAAAAGTCAAGCACCATAAAATTTTATGGGTAGGTCGAGGTTTACGATTGCTGCACCCTGAAAACTTAGTTTTAGGGAAGCGCTGTGCCTTTGGAGATTTTGTACAAATTTCAAACCATGCTTCCATAGTTATAGGTGATGATTTTATAGGCTCTACAGGATTGCATATAAATTCTGGAACCCACGATTCCATCACCTTAGAGCCTAAACTCCTTCCAATTCAAATTGGCCATAGAGTTTGGTGTGGCATTAATGTCACCATACTGGCTGGAGTAACAATTGGTGATGATGTAATTCTAGGTGCAGGAAGTGTAGTATGTCATGATATTCCTTCTAATTCTATTGCAGTAGGAGTTCCTGCCAAGGTAATCAAACCCTTAGTCCGAGACCTAAGCAAGCCCTTATGGACTTGGACATTATAGAATTGACCTTTGGAGACCATGCAATTGCTTATTCAGTATGAGGAACGTCACTAATGATTAACGATATTGCAAGAGGCATAAAAAACTATTTATCACTTGATGATACTCGAAATTTGCTGAGGAAAATACAGCCTTATACAATGTGTACGGAAGAAAGACTACATAATTTAATAAGGCTGGCTAACTATGTTAATTCAGAGGGAATAGAAGGTGATTTTGTAGAGTGTGGCACTTGTAAAGGAGGAACAGCAGCTCTACTATCAAAGTATATGAATGAAAGCAGACATCTATGGATATATGACAGTTTTGAAGGTATGCCTAGTACATCAGCTAAAGACGGAGAAGAAGCAAAAAAATGGGTTGGCGAGTGTGTTGGATCTGTCGAAGATGTGATAAAAATCATGAAACTTGTTTCAACTACCAACGAAAAATTTACTATTAAAAAAGGATGGTTTGACCAAACTTTCAAAGAAAACAAGCCTAAAAAAATTGCACTTTTACACTGTGATGCAGACTGGTATGATTCTGTAACGTTAGTTTTGGATACATTTTATGAATTAGTAACAAGAGGAGGATGCATTATTTTAGATGATTTTGGATATTGGGAAGGCTGTAGAGAAGCTTTTTATGATTTTTGTATAAAAACTGATGAAAAACCTCTTTTAGAAAGGGTTGGTAATACTCAAGCATTTTGGATAAAAGGATTAGTTAATAACCGAATAATTAAAATAAAAAGATGATTTTTAGCCCTTTAGTTTATTCGGACAATGTAACTCTATTAAAAACCTTTAAGGCTAATCAGTTAATTAATGATTGGAAGAAGAATTATAATTTAGATATTACATCGGAACTTAAGGGACACCAGGAAATTTGTCTTTACCAATGCAATCAAACAAAAATAAAATTTTTTGCTCCCTTCAATGTTACTGGCTCTAGCAAGCTTTACGAGCAGCTACAAAAGCTTGACTGGTATTATATGCCTGATAAGTGGGAATATCATGTTGCGCTAAAAGATTTAATAGACTGTAAGCAAGTTATAGAAATAGGAGCTGCGTTGGGTGATTTTGTGAAGTTAGGAATTGAATTAGGTCTGAATATTAGAGGAATTGAACTGAACGAGACAGCTGTTACAACGGCGCAGGAAAGAAGTCTTCCGGTAGAGCGTCTGGATTTACAAGAAGCTGCTAATCTCTATAGCGAATCTTTTGAGGGTGTTTGTAGTTTTCAGGTACTTGAACACGTATCTAATCCTAAGGATTTTATTAACTGGTCACTCCAAATGCTAAAACCAGGAGGTAAGTTAATCTTCTGCGTTCCAAATTCGGAGAGCTTTTTGAAGTATCAATACTGTTTGCTCGATATGCCCCCTCATCATATGCTCCAGTGGTCAGAGTATTCTTTTCGCGCACTCGAGAAAATATTTCCTATGAAAATAGAGAAAATTATTCGCGAACCACTAGCCTCATATCATGTACTAGGCTATTTAACCTCGTATAGCAATTTTTTTCGTTCAGCGTCTCGTTTGGGGAAACTATTATTCAATCGATATACTCTTCCTGTCTATGAAAAATTCCTTAATTTAGGTTTGAGACGGGTTTTGATAGGTCAAAGCTTATATGTGCAATTTCGCAAACTATGAAAAACTCCCTCAACCTAGGCTGCGGTAGCCGCTTTCATCCAGCTTGGACTAACGTTGATTTCACTTCAACCGGTGAGGGCGTCATAGCTTACAATCTCAACCAAGGAATTCCTTTTCCTGATGCTTCTTTTGATGTTGTCTATCACTCCCACTTACTAGAACACTTTCCTATCAATGCTGGTGAATCCTTGATGAGAGAATGTAAGCGTGTCTTGCGGCCTCAAGGTGTTTTGAGAGTAGTAGTCCCAGATTTAGAGCAGATTGCTCGTACTTATTTAATGGCGCTTGAGCAAGCTAGTAGTGGTTCTTGCCAAGCCGCCGCTAACTACGAGTGGATTTTACTAGAGATGTTTGACCAAACGGTCAGGAACATCTCAGGGGGGGAAATGGGTGCATATCTTTCTAGAGAACAGATTCCCAATGAGAAATTTATTATCAACCGCATTGGTATGGAGGCCAAAAACCTGATTGAAGCCGTGCGTCAACAGCGCAAACATCCTCAATCTACACCTGTACCAGAAGGACAGACCAAACAGTTGTTGAAGCAAATTTATTGCTTTTTCCGCTACCCTGCTTATCGTCGAGAATTACTGCTTAAGAAACTATTGGGTCAAGAGTACAGTGCCTTACAAATAGGGCGCTTTCGTCAAAGCGGTGAAGTCCATCAGTGGATGTATGACCGTTACTCCTTAGCACGATTGTTAGAGAAATGCGGTTTACAGAATATAATTCAGCGTACAGCTACGGAGAGCTACATCTCAAACTGGTCGAGCTTTAATCTCGATACAGAACTGGATGGTACTGTGTACAAACCTGACTCTCTGTTTATGGAAGCGATCAAACCACCGACATGAACGTTCTACATATCAACTATTCTGATATTTATGGTGGAGCAGCGATCGCAGGCTATCGACTGCATCAAGGTCTACTTGATCAGGGAATTGACTCGCGCTTGCTCGTGGCAATGGCTTTAACCCGTAGTGAGCGTGTTGCGATAATTCCACGCAAACCTACTTTAGAAAACTTACTGTATCGCTTTGCCTGGCGCGTTGGTCTTAACTACCTCAACTGCGTTAGCACATTTGATATTCCCAAACATGGGGCTTACAAGAATGCAGATATTCTCAATTTTCATAATCTTCATGCTGGCTATTTGGGATATTTTAATTATCTAGTACTTCCTTTATTAACAAAAAATAAACCAGCCATTTTTACTCTACATGATATGTGGAGTTTTACAGGACATTGTGCATACAGTTATGACTGTGAGCGTTGGAAGGTCGGTTGTGGTAACTGTCCTTACCTCGATGCTGAACCAATCGTTTTTAGAGATAATACTCACTTAGCATGGAAACTGAAAAATGCAGTTTATCACCGCTCTAATCTTACATTTGTTGCGCCTAGTCGCTGGCTCTTCGAGCAGGCAAAACAGAGTATGCTCAGCCAATTCCCCATTCATCATATTCCGTATGGTATTGATACCAAAGCCTATCAGCCACTTGATTCTGAGGCATGTAGAGCTGTATTGGGGATTCCAAAGCATAAAAAAGTTCTCCTGTTTGGATCGGTAAGTCTCGAAAATTCCCGCAAAGGTGGTGATCTGCTCTTAGAAGCACTTTCTAAGTTGCCTGAATCCCTGAAAGCAGACATCATGCTTTTAATTTTTGGAGAAAACGATGAAACGATTACCAAAGCACTTGGAATGCAAGTACTAAGCCTTGGATATCTCAGTAAGGATTGCTTCAAATCGCTTGCTTTTTCTGCTGCCGATTTGTTGATTTTTCCTACGCGTGCCGATAATCTCCCAGTAGTTGTGCAAGAAAGCCTTGCTTGCGGCACACCCATTGTTTCCTTCAATCTAGGCGGTGTTTCAGATCTGGTGCGTCCGGGCCTCACAGGCTACTTGGCTCAACCCGAAGATACAAACGAGCTTTGTAATGGTATTGTTCATCTGTTAGAAGATCACAGCCTCCGCCAGCGTATGGGTCAACAGTGCCGTGAAATTGCTTTACAGGAATATTCGCTAGAGCTACAGGCTCACAGATATATCGAACTATATAATCAAGTCTTGCGAAATTAGCAGAAACTCTAAAATGCCTATTATTAAAACTGCTCTAACTCTCCTTATTAACATTAGCTAACCCTATATGAGCTTGAAATTTAGCATTATTACACCATCTTTTTGTCAAGGTCGTTTCATTGAGCGAACGATACAAAGTGTCCTATCTCAGGGATTGTCACTTACAGAATATGAGTATGTAGTTTGCGATGGAGGCAGCCAGGATGAGACGCTAGATATTTTGAAACGTTATGAGAGCCAGATACGTTGGATATCAGAACCTGATAAGGGACAGGCTGATGCAGTTAACAAAGGAATTGCGATGACAACTGGTGATATCATCGCCTGGATTAACTCAGATGATGTCTACTATCCGGGAGCCTTTGAAGCAGTTAGAGCTGTATTTGAATCACATCCAGACGTTCAAGTCGTCTATGGCGATGCCGATCATATTGACGAAAGCGATCAAGTTTTAGATGCTTATCCAACTGAAACTTGGAAATACGAGCGTTTAAAAACAACTTGTTATCTTTGTCAGCCATCTGTATTCTTCAGACGACAACTGATTAAAGAATTAGGAAGTATAGACGATTCATTACGTTACTGTATGGATTATGAATTATGGCTCCGCTTTGGTCAGCATTATCCGTTTTATTACCTGCATAAGAAGTTAGCTGGCTCGCGACTTTATAGTAGTAATAAAACTCTGGGGCAGAGAGTATTATTTCACCAAGAAATCAATAAAATGTTATTGCAAAAACTGGGAAGCGTACCCCATAGATGGATTTTTGCATATGCCTATGTTAAGATAACCGAAAATAATATTTTAGAGCAATACAATTATTGGCAAAAGTTAGAGATATTAATAATGTTTACTTACTATAGCCTGTGGGGATTTCTTTACTGGAACAAACAAATCCCATACCTGCAATTCAAAAAAATCGCGCGAATTTGGTTAGAGTTTCTATTAAATAGATTACCCCCAATATCTATTGTCGAAAATATTAGTCTTAACTTTGTCTAACCTAGTAACCTTTGAAGATGATCAGCTAATGCCTATACTTATAGCTTTTTTTAACTAAATTGAGTTGTTTTAAGGAAGAAATATGAATGTTATTTATGATATTTCAGTTTTGGGAGTCGGTCACCTATTCCCCAAGAATCGAACTGGAATTTTTAGAGTTGTTGAAAATATCGCTTATGGGTTGGCAGCTGCAAAAGAATGCAATTTGACCTTTTGTGCCAGCTCACCCCAATACCAATTACATGTACTAGGTTGGTGTTTAGATTATCTAGACTCTCACCCAGAAGTCGGGAAAGCTCCTCTTCCTCACTTGAAATATAGGAGAATCCTTAACAACAAACTGCTTGACCTTAACACTAAAATCAACGAGGTATCCAAATTACAAAGCTTGCTCCTTAAGAGCATAAGAAAGCCTCTATATCTCACCAACAAAGCTATTGAATCTTATTTTTCTTTATATCCAATAGACTCCAAAAGCCTATCTCAAGCAAATATATTCCATTCTTGTCTTTATGAAATACCTGCTCAAACCAAGAAAGCCAAAAATATAAAAAATTTTCTTACAGTATATGATTTGACTCCAATTCTGTATCCCCAGTTCTTCGAAATTAGTGAAAATGAAGAACATTTTGTTAAGAAAGCTATAGATGGTTTAGAAAAAGATAACTGGGCTATTTGCATATCACACGCCACTAAAAATGATTTGTGTAACTACTTGAAGATTGACCCTTCTAGGGTATTTGTCACTCACTTAGCCGCTGATAAAAATATTTTTTATAATTGCAGTGAACAGGATAAAATTTCACTTACATGCCAGAAATATGGTATTCCTGATGCACCCTATATCGTGAGCCTTAGCACCTTAGAACCTCGCAAAAATATTGATCAAGTTATCCGTTGCTTTGCCCAGTTAGTTCAACAACAGAACATCAAAGACTTATATCTTGTATTAGTTGGTTCTAAAGGTTGGAAGTACGACAAGATTTTTGAAGAAATTTCTAATTTTAGTTTTCTTAAAGACCGAATTATTGTCACGGGTTACGTAGCGGACGAAGATTTAGCGGCTTTATATAGTGGAGCTCTTGCATTTGTATACCCTTCTTTCTATGAAGGGTTTGGCCTTCCGCCTTTAGAAGCAATGCAGTGCGGTGTTCCCGTGATTACGTCTAACACATCATCTCTTCCAGAAGTAGTGGGTGATGCTGGGATAATGGTTTCTCCTACAGATGCCGATACTCTCTGCCACAATATACTTGAAATTTATAATAATCCTTCTCTGCGAGACTCTATGTCCTTGAAATCTCTCGAACGAGCTAAACAGTTTAGTTGGGAAAAGTGTACCCAAGAGACAATTGACGCTTATAAAACTGCTTTGAATAGTTAATTGCGTTTAGCTTTATCTTCATAATCTCAACTAAAGTCTTTTCTGGAAGGGGGAGTTTGCTGGTGCGCATTCTCTACGATGGACAAATATATACACTGCAAAAGGCTGGAGGCGTTAATCGGTATTTTGCTAACCTCATCGGTAGATTACCTGAAGACTTTTTTCCTACCCTCACTACATGCCAGTTGGGGAATGTTAAAGGGCTGCATCATCCACATCTAAAAATATTTTTCTATCAGAGGTTTGGCTTTCGTCCGGGACGAATTTCATTTTGGATAGAAAAATATTACTTTAGAGCTGTTACTTCCTTTAATCACTTCGACGTTGTCCACCCCACTTACTACTCACTCCTGACTCGCCAAGACATGAGCCAATGCAAATCACCGGTTGTCGTGACGATTTGGGATATGATTCATGAGCTTTTTTCTGAACAAATGGATGCTAATGGTCAACAAGCAGAGGAAAAGCGACAAGCAATCTTGGCAGCGCAAGCAGTCATTTGTATTTCGGAGAATACTAAGAAGGATTTAGTAGAACGATATGCCGTACCAGAGGAGAAAGTAACTGTTACCTACCTGGCCTCAGAAATAGATGCAAGCCTCTCCTATGGAACAGAACCTGTTCCTTCTCGACCTTATTATCTTTACGTCGGTACTCGTCTTAGTTATAAGAACTTCGATGGTTTGCTAGCCGCTTTTGCCAAAGCTGTCTCTGTTCAACCGGAGATTGCCTTATGTGTCGTGGGGCCACCCCTGACGGAAAGCGAGGAAAAACTAATTGCTGAATTGAAACTGACTGAGCATATTGACTATTACGGCTATGTCAACGACACTCATCTAGCCAAACTTTATCGTTGTAGTATTGCGTTTGTATATCCTTCTCGGTACGAAGGCTTCGGCATTCCACCTCTTGAAGCCATGTCCTGCAAAACGCCTGTTGTTGCATCCAACTGTTCTAGTATTCCTGAAGTAGTTGGAGATGCAGGTATACTGTTTAACCCGGAATCAGTTAGTGATTTGAGTGACATTTTACTGTTTTTACTGGATAACGGGGCAGAACGCGATCGCTTAATTACTAAGGGATATCAGAGGTCAAAAAAATTTAGTTGGGATAAAACTGCAAGCCAGACTCTGGATGTTTATAAATCAGTAATTGAGTAAGGAACGAACATATCGTGCTTGCAGAAGACCAGTTGGAACTATAGGCAAGACGGGTACGTCGATCTATTGCATAAGGTGTGACGAGCCCGCTGTGTAGGTTAGCACAGTCGGGCCCGCTTGGTGTGGGTGCAAGAGTTAGTAAAGGGGCACGCCACTTCTATCGATAACCGCTCAGCAATTATCCTGATCCTGTCAATCTCAACTGAATAACTTGACAGAATTAGGCAAACCTTTCTATCGCCTCCAATAGTTTTCGCATTTTACATCACAACTGGTTGAGTTTAGCTAGGGTATCTTCACTCCCCCATAGTCCAACATGCTTCGTTTAGCTTATTTTGTTTCTCACCCGATTCAGTATCAAGCGCCTTTGTTAAGACGAATCGCAGCTGAACCGGATATTCAGCTGAAAGTGTTTTTCTACAGCGATTTTTCATTGAAGGCATATCAAGATACTGAATTTGGCAAGCTCATTGAATGGGATATTCCTCTAACAGAGGGTTACGATTACCAATTTCTAGACTGTTGGGGCAGTAATCAGTGGCACAGTTGGCGGCAGCAGCCCGTTGCCAGAGACATTTTGAAGCAACTAAAACAAGGGCAGTTTGATGCAGTTTGGGTGCATGGATGGTTGCACATTTGCAGCTTGCAAGCAATTTTGGCATCTGAACAGTTGGGTATTCCAGTTTTACTCCGAGGAGAGGCTCATGGCCTAAAAGAACCCACTCATCCTATGAAAAAGTGGGCAAAACAAGCGTTTCTCACCTGGTTATTTAAGAAGGTAGCTGGGTTTCTTTATATAGGGAAATTGAACTACCAATTTTATCGAAGCTACGGAGCCAGTGAGACGTGTTTGTTTCCTATGCCCTATGCAGTCGATAACGACTTTTTTCAAAAGCAGGCAATGCTGGCTCGTACTAATCGGGAGGAGTTGCGTCAGTCTCTTAATTTAGAGTCAAATAGGCCAATTATCCTGTATACCGCCAAACTAATTGAGAAAAAACGACCGCAGGATTTACTGGCTGCTTACCGATTGCTCTCATCGGATGGAGTGCAGGAACCGGAACCCTACTTGCTGTTTGTGGGTGATGGGAATTTGCGATCGCACCTGGAAGCTGAGGCGAAGGCAACGGGTTGGAACTCAATTCGCTTTTTAGGTTTCCGGAATCAGTCAGAACTGCCCGCTATATATGATCTGTGCGATGTCTTTGTTCTGCCGTCTAGCTTTGAGCCTTGGGGCTTGGCAGTGAATGAGGTGATGAATGCAGGCAAAGCGGTAGTGGTAAGCGACAAAGTTGGCTGTGCTCTTGACTTGGTACTAGAAGGTGAGAATGGTCGGACTTTTCCTGTAGGAGATATCGCTGCCTTAGCCGATGCACTTCACTGGGGAATTCAACATTCCAAATCGGCAGAGGATATTAGCTTAAAGCGAATTCAAAGTTGGAGTTTTCAGGAAAATATACAGGGTCTCAAACAAGCCTTAGATTACTTGATGATTGAGTCAGCGTAAATGAAAAAAGTTTTGATTGTTGGACAGACCTTGGAATTAGGTCGAACTGAAGAAGTCTATGGGCGAGGATTTTCAGCGATTGGTTGTGAAGTTAAGCACTTTACATGGATTCAAGCTGAACCCACATTACTCAACCGTTCTTTCGGCTATAAATTGGCTTGGCGCGTTGCATGGCAACTGCTGGCAAAGTCTGCCAATCAAAAATTGATTGAGATGGCAAATGAGTTTCAGCCTGACTTGACATTTGTCGTTTCTCCAAATTTAATTCACCCTAGCAGTATTCGGGCTCTCCAGCAACATGGTTTAGCCTTTGTCTTTTTTACCGATAATCCTTTAGACCAGCATCATACTCATAGCAATTCTTGGATAAAGCAGGGGCTACCTCTGTGGGATGCTGTTTTCATTTGGAGCCAAGACTTAGCTAAGCAATTAACTGAAAATAAGGTGAAAAATGTTGCTTTCCATCCCTTTTGTAGCGATGTACAGTATCACGTTCCTCAGAGAAAAAACAGCCCAATTTATGATGTCGCTTTCATTGGAAATTGGGATGCTAGCCGCAAACGGGAACAGTATCTAAAAGCCATCAATCATTACCAATTAGGAATATGGGGGTCTGACTACTGGGTAACCCATTGTCGGGAAACCTCTCTTAGGAATCTTTGTAAGGGAATGTGTACTTATGAAGAGATACCTGAGATTTTAGGCTCTGCCAAAATCGGGTTAAATATTCTGCGACCCCAAAATGAAACGGGACACAATATTAGAACGTTTGAGATTCCAGCTACAGGAACGCTGATGCTCAGTGAACGCTCTCAAGATTTACTGAATTTATTTGAGGAAGATCGAGAAGCAGTTTACTTTTCAAATCCTGATGAGTTGAAGCAAAAAGTCGAGTATCTTCTGCAAAATCCTAGTTTAATTCAATCGATCGCTGATGCTGGTTATAAGAAAGCTCTCAGACACACCATCAGTGAACGAGTTGCAGAAATAGCCAGTCTGTATAAACAACTGAAATCTACCAAAATGGAGGCTTACTCTTAATGGACGCAAAGACTTTCTATGAAACGACAGCTATCCGAAACAGTAGTAATAGTAGCGAGGTAATCCCCGAGGCTACTTCTTTTGTCGGGAAATGGGGGAGCAAATCGCGAATTCAAATTACTTACGAAATGCTTTCTCCCTATGCACCTTTTGGGAATTTTTTAGATTTAGGATGTGGGGGTCTTAGCAATCTCATCACATTAGAAAATCTATTTGGTAAAGGGTTTGGAGTAGACATAGCTGCTTATCCAAGCTGGGAGCCTTTAGCACCTCGATTTAAGACCTGCGAACATAATCTCGATACTGGAGCGCTCCCATTTCCTGATGAGATGTTTGATGCCGTAACTATCTTAATGGTTTTGGAGCATGTTTTCGATCCATTTACAGTGGTTGAGGAAATTGCCAGAGTCACCAAACCAAAAGGATACCTGGTAATCAATGTTCCTAATATTGCCTACATTAAGCATCGTCTTGGACTTTTGGTAGGTCAATTGCCAGTCACATCTTCAGTTAACTGTTGGGAAATGCGAGAGTGGGATGGGGGACACATTCATTATTTCACCTTGGAGCGGCTGACTTGGTTACTAAAACAGTTTGGTGGTTATAAGGTTTTGCAGGTACAAAGTAGCGGGAAATTTGGCCCATTAAAACGCTTAGTGCCTAGTTTATTATGCAGTGACCTTCAGTTATTGTGCTGCAAGGAATAGTAGGAGACCAATGAAAGTCACTCTCTCCGTTTTTGGTCGGTTTTGGGCATTTTACTTAGCGCAGCAATTACAGAAAAGAGGTTATTTACACCGACTAATCTCGACTTATCCCAGTTGGGAAATTACTAAGTATGGGATTGATTCTAATGCGGTTCATTCTCTATGGCATTTAGAACTCCTCTCTCGTACTTGGTATCGACTACCCCAGTGGCTGAGGGGCGATCGCAACCTACAACTCTGGTTTTTAGAGGAATTTGATCGCTCGGTTATCCGTGGCTTATCGCCTGGATTTGATTTATTTGTAGGATGGTCGGGTGCTTGCTTCTGGTCGCTAGATCGAGCCAAAGAGATGGGCGCGATGACAGTAATTGAGCGCGGTAGCAGTCACATGGAGTACCAAACTCAAATTCTGCAAGAAGAGTACGAACGCTGGGGACTAAGCTTTACGGACACACATCCGGGAGTGTACGAAAGAGAACTGAAATCTTATATCGATGCTGACCGAATTGCTGTTCCCAGTTTATTTGTCAAGCGTACCTTTTTAGAGAAAGGTTTTCCAGAAGAAAAGCTGATTCACGTTCCCTTTGGAACGTCTCTAGCAGAGTTTTATCCAGTACCAAAGGAAGACAAGATTTTTCGCGTCATTCACTGTGGAGCGATTTCGCTACGTAAAGGTGTGCAATATCTTCTACAAGCATTTTATGAATTAAACTTACCCAATGCTGAGTTGTGGTTGGTGGGTTCGCTTAATCCAGAAATCAATCCCTTTTTGGAGAAATATCAGAGCAATCGCATTATTCTCAAAGGTAAACAACCTCAAAGCCAGCTGCGATGGTTCTACTCGCAATGTTCAGTCTTCTGCTTAGCTTCAATAGAAGAAGGGCTAGCGATGGTTCAACCACAAGCAATGGCTTGTGGTTTGCCGATCATTCATACCACTAATACAGGTGGTGAGGATATTGTCAGACCGGGTGTAGATGGTTTCTGCGTGCCAATTCGTAATGTAGAAGCCCTCAAAGAAAAAATTTTGTTCTTCTACGAAAATCCCGATCGACAGGCTGAGATGGCGAAGAATGCTTTAGAGCAAGCTCGTAAGTCTCTCTCGTGGGAAGACTACGGACACCAGATGGTCAGTGCTTACTCAAAGATATTGCAGCAAGCCTATGTATAAGTTGATTGTTAGGCTCATTGGGTAAATAGACTCAGCTTATACAAACCGAAATTAGGAATTACAAATGAACAAACAAAATCAACATTTTCAAGCCCTAGCAGGCCACGCACTGGATATATATAGGCTTGCATCATTTAATTTCAAAAACCCCCATAGCTATACAAAATTTCGCCAAATTAACAGTATAAGAAAGCGAACCAATTCCAGTGTATTTATTGAAACTGGAACTTATCTGGGTGTGACAACAAATAGATGTTCTTCTGTTTTTGAGAAAGTCTATACCATAGAACTCGATGAGAAACTCGCTGCACAAGCAGCAAGTTATCTATCTAACAAAAAAAATGTTGAAGTTATTCAGGGCGATGCGTTAAAAATTTTGCCAACTCTACTAGAGAGTGAAAGCGTCAATAATGCGCTCATATTTCTAGACGGTCATTTTTCAGGTGGGGTAACGGCCTGTGGAGATTTACCAGAGCCAGCAATCCAGGAATTACAAGTGATTGCAGACCATAAAAACAAAGTTAAAGCAATTATTATCGACGACTTTCGCTGTTTCGGCACAGATTTAGGGTTTCCTAAAAAATCTGAGGTTATAGGAATTATGGAAAAGCACTTTGATGACTACGAAATAACCGTTCATTTAGATCAGTTAATCCTTGTCAAAATAAAGTGATTTTAAACATTCATTTTTGATGAGTTAAATCCTTATTGGCTCAACTGCGCCTACAGTAGCTCCTGCAATCGTTAAACATAGCTTTCACCTCTGGAAAATGACCTCTACACCGTCGATTAATACTAAAAATCGGATTGCTCCAGTAGATGGGTTAAGGGCTGTTGCTGTGTTTGGAGTAATCTGGGCCCATGTTTGGGCGTTTGGCTCCGGCATCCCAGTTTGGTCATTAGGGAAAATTGGCTCTATCAATCTAGATTTAAACAGAGCTATCTCAGTAATCGGTACAGGGGTAGATTTGTTTTTTGTCATCAGCGGTTTTTGTATGTATTTAATGTATGCCCAAAAGCAAACAAAATTTGCCTGGAATACATACGGTAATTTTCTCAAAAAACGCTGGTTGCGTATTGCCCCTAACTACTATGTAGCTGCACTAGTATGTGCGATTGGTTTTCTATTCGTTGGTCAACCTTTTCCTTGGTTTGATTTACTAGCTCATGCCAGTTTTACCCATATTTTGTTGCCAAATACTGGAAAATTAGCAGCTCCTTTTTGGTCACTGGCGACTGAGTGGCACTTTTATTTAATTCTGCCGTTATTTATCTGGGCTACTACCTATCTAGGATTTTGGGCTGTAGTATCAATTGCTATTCTGGTATCAATGGGGTTTCGTACCTGGCTATACCTTAGTCCTACAGATATTCAAGTTTTCTGGTCACCTCAGTTGCCTATCCGTCTTGTCGAATTTGCTTGGGGTATCTGTGTTGCTCGACTATACACAATGCAAAAAATTCCGCCTAAACTCTTGTGCGGAGAGAAAGGATTTGTTATTGGCTTTGGAATAACCTATCTAGGTCGTCTTTTAATGGTTACTGAAGTTATTAACTTAACTGGCTCTTTTGGTTATATTTGCAAAATTTTTGCCGAACCGATATTAAGTCTGGGTTACAGTCTCATCCTTTGGAATGTGATTTCAAGCAATTCCATATTTCAACAATGGCTAAGTCATCCGATAGCTCAAAGAGTTGGGCGTTGGTCATACAGCCTTTACTTATGGCATTGGTATCCCTGTCTATGGATTTCCCAAGTAATCGCAAAAAACTTCGGCGCAACTCCTCTCAATCAGCATATTGCTCTTGCACTTTGCCTCGCTATTCTGGTTCCATTCTCGATACTCTCTTACCACTTTCTAGAAGCTCCTTATTTTCGTCGTAGACCATCCAAAGCTGTGACCTGAAAAATCAAAATTTCACATCAGCTTGGATTCTAGCGTGTAGGCTAACTTTAAAAGTCATAAAAGTAGCATAAAAGGAGTAAAAGTATATGTTTCTAGTTTATCCTCACTTACCAAGATCTGGTCTGGGAAACATGCTTTTCGTTTGGGCGAGAGCCGTGTTGTTTGCTGATATCAATTCCCTACCTGTTGTTGCACCCAATTGGGGCCAAGTCCGGATTGGTGCTTATTTAAGAGGTGAGCGAGATAAGAGATATTATGGAAATTTATTTTCTGATCGGGATTATTTATCTAAATTTAGATATCTAATGATGGCCCCTATTAAAAAGAATATATATTATAATCCAACGATCTCTAAAATAGAACCATCCTCATTAGAAATCCAAAAATCAGATTTTCACCTCTTCATTTTCGATAAACTACCTCATTGGAGTGATTATTTTATAGATTTGAAAGAACATCAGACTCTTATAAAGAAGAAATTAATATCCAGCATTCGAGAGCCTGTGTTTGAAACTATTTATAATCGCCCAATTCCCCAAATTGGTATTCATATTAGAATGGGGGATTTTAAAAAACTGCAACCGGGCGATGACTTCACGAAATTAGGTAATGTTCGTACACCTATCAGCTGGCACATTAGAGTTCTTTCGACCATCCGCGAAGTGGCTGGCTATGATGTGTCTGCAACCATTTTTTCCGACGGTCATGACGATGAGCTAAGTGAAATATTGAAACTTCCAAACGTCTCTCGACCCCCCGCTGCTTCAGCTCTGTCTGACCTGCTTACCCTCTCTAGGAGTAAGTTGTTGATTACTTCTGCGGGAAGTACGTTTAGTAGTTGGGCTTCCTATCTGGGTCAGTGCCCAACTATCTGGCATCCAGCACATTTTCATTCGGGTGTTTTTCCTGATGGCATCAGCCAGAGTGTATTTGAAGGAGGTTTCGATCCTGAATCAATGACAGCTCCAGATTTACTGACTCGTAACATCAAATTCACCTTTGAGAAGTCCTATGTTTGACGCACCACTCATTACCATTGCTCGCTCTACAAAATCGTTTCTGACATGCCTGGGAGCGGATAGCCTAATTTCAATGGGTCGCACGTTTTATCACTCTGTCTTGCTTAGGGATACGGGTCACAACTTTATCCGTAAGCGTCTGAACGGCGAAGTCTATAAATTTGTTCCAGATTTAGCCATGTCTGCGGATACTTATGAGCCTCATATTGTAGATTGGCTCAAAAAATGGTTGAAATCAGGAGATACGTTTTGGGATGTTGGAGCTAATTGGGGTTGGATTTCCTTACCCGCTGCTCGAATCGTTGGCGAAAGCGGACGAGTCATTGCCATTGAACCGAGTCCATCTAATCTCGCTTGGCTCAAACGACACCTTGCTTTGAATCAGTGCAACAGTATTGTGACTGTGCTAGAAGCAGCCGTTTGTGAACAGAATGGCGGTTCAGTTACATTTAGCCTGCTCAATGAAGGTCACTCTCCCAGTAACTCATTGATGTTTTCTAACTCAGTGAATGGAGAATCTCCCGAAGTAAGTCGGCAGATTAGTGTACCAGCAATCAGTTTAGATGGTCTGTTGGCTGAACAGGGGCAAGCGCCCAACTTGGTCAAAATAGATGTTGAAGGGGCTGAACTGAAGGTGCTCAAGGGAGCAACTCAACTCCTGAACAGTAAGACCGCTCCTATTGTAATCCTAGCAGTCCATCCCTTCTGGCAAGCTACGCCAGAAGATTGTCAAGAAATTGTCAACCTATTGAAGGGCGCAGGGTATCAAATAGTCAACCGTCAGGGTTCTCGCGTAGAAGCTTTAGACTACGACGAATATCTCTGTTTGCCTCCTAACTTATGAGTGCAATTTCTAACTTAATTAAAGGAGGCGCTTGGCTAACACTTGCTAACGTTGTTTCCAAGTTAGCGAGTGCCTTAGTCCTGCCGGTATTGGCAAGACTTTTAGGCCCTGAAGCGTTGGGAATTTACAGTATTGTTTTCTCACTGGCTCAATCGGCTCAAAGCTTCAGTAGCGTGGGTGCAGATGTTGCCATGCATCGGAATGGCGCTCAGTATAAAACGATTGGAACAGAGGCAGTAGGACGGCTTTTTGGCGTTGGACTAGCTCTGATTTGCTTGGTTAGCGCTGTGACAGGGCTAGGGATTTGGGTGTTCCGCGAACCGTTAGCTCAACATTGGCTAGGGCAACCGAATGTAAAGCCCTGGTTGGGGGCAGCGGCGATTTTAATCGTACTACAACCTTTTAGCAATATTCCTCTATTGTTTCTAGCCAGTTTGCAAGATTTCCGTGCTTATGCGTTGCGAACATCAATAGAGATGGTTTTTACTAGCGCGTTCACAGTTTTATTGGCTTGGAAATGGGGTCTTTATGGAGCGATTTTAGGACTAGTTATAGCAGAAACTGTCCAGATTCCCTGGAGTTATTGGGTTGCGAAACCTGTCCTTAAGGCTAGGGGAATTCGTCTGCGCTTTGATCGATTCTGGCAGGAATCCCGCTCTATTCTAAAATTTGGTTTTCCCTACTATTTTGGCAATACATTACTGGGCAGCTTAGTTGGATTACCTTTAATGGGATTGGTGAGCCAATATGGAGGCTTGGAAGAATTAGGATATTTACGAGTTGCTCAGAGCATGGCTTCTTTGATTGGCTTTATTCCTTCTGCGATCGCGCCTGCTGCAATTTCATACTTGTCTGCCAGTTCAGCAGGCGATCAAGAATCACATCAATACCTGAAGTCAGTACATTTAAGAAGCGTTTGGATTCTCCTACTAATTCCCATCTGTTCAGTATGTTTACTGATTCCTAATATCCTAAATCTATTATTTGGCTCTGCTTATCAAGAAGCCAATATACTTTCTGTGTTGTCCTTATGGATATCGTTGCTCGTCGGAGTTACGTCAGTCCTTGTGCAGTACTTATTAGCAGAGGGACATACAGGTAAAATTTCTGGGATAAGTACTTTAGGAACCGTTTTTTTTGTCGGTTCAGCTTTCTTATTAGTACCTGGTTATCAGGCTCTAGGCTTTCTAATGGCTCAAATAGCTGGGCAATTAATTGGTCTGCCTTTAGTTATTTCTTATTCTCTTAAAAATATAAATAAAACGAATTTGCTTCTATTAATAAACTTAGGCGTTTTAACGTTTTTCTCTCTATTATACACCCTGATATTACCTTTGTTTAGCTTAGGAACATTGTTGACTTGGGTTCTGTCTTTATTCTCAGTAATAGTTTTATCAATAACAATTTTTTTAACCGGATTGACCCCTTCTGAAAAAGCAAAGGTAAAAACAATCATTTCGGGATATCTTCCCAAATAGCATTTCCGCCAAACTAACTAGTACGTATAGAGAGAATAAAATCAATGCAAGAACTAATGCTCAAAAATCTACCTGTTCCTTATCGTACTCAATTGTCAGTTGCTCGTCTTAATCTTAAGACTTTGTATGGAAAATTGAAGAGGCAAGTTCTACGCCCTGCTTTGCCGAAGTTAGAGGATGGCAAATTATACTTACATCTAGGGTGTGGCAGCGTCAATCACGAAAAGTTTGTGAATATTGATGGACTACCTGCCCCACACATCCATTACATACGCGCCATAGATGATCTTTCTCCATTCAAGGCAAACAGCGTCGATTTAATCTATGGTTCTCATTGCCTTGAACATTTCAGTCATCAACAAGTCCCTGTGGTACTGGCTGAGTGGTTCCGAGTTTTAAAAACGGATGGGATATTACGTCTTTCGGTTCCTGATTTTGACGCCCTCTGCAAGATCTATCAAGAAAGTGGGAACGAAATAGACAGTATTCTTGAGGTTCTAATGGGGAAGCAAAACTACAAATACAATTTCCATATGACAGCCTTTAATAAATCCAGTTTGACTCGTCTTCTCAAAAATGCTGGATTTAGAGAAGTACAAGAATGGCAACCAGGCTCCTGCGAACTTACTACATTTCAGGACTTTTCTAACCATAAGATTCCAGCCAATCAAAACTACTATCCCATCAGTCTCAATCTAGAAGCGATTAAGTAATTAACGAAAGAGCTGAATCATAAACATGAAAAACTTGAAGCACGTTGTCCTCAGTAATCAGGAACTCAGTGGGTTTGAGTATGGAATGCTTAGAGATTTTGAGGATGAAGTAATTCGACTCACTGGTGGTGATTTAGTAGCCATGCCAAAGCGACAGTTGCCAAAGTTTATCGAGCATCGAATCGGGCATGGAACTCGATACAGTGGCTTAAGGAGCTGGATTCCAAAAAGTGAGTATGAACTTAAAGCGGATGTTCTGTGGTTTGTACTCATGGGACCCGAAAATTTCACTCTCGATCTCTTCAAAAATTGGGATCGAGGTGTAGGGATTAAAATTCTTTACCTGTTTGACACCTTTGAGAATCAACTGCCTTCTATTCGACGAATATTACAATCTACGCACTGGGATTTGACTATCACTTCCTTTGAAGGCGCTGTACCCTTTTTGGAGGAACACACTCAACGCAAGTGGTACGCTGTAGCGCAGGGCGTGAAGCTGGAACGATTTCAACCCGTTACCGAAGCCGAAAAAGTAATTAATTTTTGTTCCTATGGGCGTCGATTAGAAAACGTTCACAACAGTATCAAACACTATTGCGCACAAACTAAAAAGTATTATGACTACACGACAGCAGCTTCTATACAATCCCAACTGAATCCTCGCGAGTATTACGGACAGTATGCGTGGCATCTGCGCCACAGTTTTTTTACGTTCTCTTGGCCTGTAGAGTTAACACATCCAAAGAGAGTTCTTACATTTAGTCCCATTACTTGTCGATGGTTTGAAGCGGCTGCGAGTGGCACTGTCATTGTTGGTCAAGCTCCCAAAGACCCTACTTTTGATAAATTTTTTGGCTCTGAATTAGTAGTTCCTATTGACTATGAAGATAGTGATGAAAGCCTGAACTCCAAGTGGGAACACTTATGGAACAATCGGCTTCACTATTTACAGTCTGCCCTAAAAGCCAGAGAGTTAAACGTCCAAAATTGGAGCTGGGAGAGTCGAGTCAAAGAAATTTTAAACCTTATTGATTCTGTTAATTAGTCAGCTTTTTTATAGTGAGAGGTTTAAGCTTAAAAATGAGCCATCCAAAGATAGGAATGCTCGTCTATGGTAATCCAGACTACTATCCTCCAACGGTCAACGCTATTCATCTCCTTTCAAAACACTTTGATATCGTTTTAATTGGTCGTAACCAAAACCCTCCTGATTGTGAATATCCCTCTAACGTTAGAGTACATCGCTTGGGGGAATACACATTACCACGAGAACGAGAGCAAGCGTCAGCTAGGGCTAAACTTTGGGAATATATTAACTTTATTACACAAACACGTCTCCTGCTCAAAGATGTATCTCTAATTTATGCTTATGATGCTTTTGCTTATACAGCTGCCTATCTCTGCCAAGTAGGAAGGCTTCATTCAGTTCCACTAATTTATCAAAATCATGAAATCGCTGAGCATCTGCCTCCTCTATCGTCCTTAGCCGGATGGGTTCATAGAACAGAAAAGAGTTGGATACATAAATCGGCTGCTGTTGTCTTTCCTGATAAGGATAGGGCTGCATTTTTTCAGAAAAAAACGAATCTAAAAGAGCAGCCATTAATTGTTCCTAATTTTCCCTTAAAGTCCTTCTTTCACCCTCCAGAGGATTGGGCTTCAGTTATTGAAAAGCGCTGGAAATCGGTCACCCTCTTTTACAGAGGTTCCATTTCAGATACCAGTGCTATGCGGGAGATTATCACTTCAGCGTCTATTTTAAATAAAAATGTTGACGTAAAGTTTGTTGGGTTCCTCAATGATAACAATGCTAAAGAACTGGAAAATTGGGTTAATCATCTTGACATGGCAAACTGTTTTTCTTATTTAGGAACACTGCCTTATAAAGACCTAAATCAACCTACATTATTGGCAACAATAGGATTTGCTCTCTACAAGAGTACTAGCTTTGATCGGGTTGCTTGCGTTACCGCTTGCAACAAAATATATGAGTATGCCGCTTGTGGTGTACCCGTCATCGTCAGTGATTTCTCAAATTACCGAGACTATCTCTCAGATGAACCTTGGGTACGCTTCGCTAATCCTGACGATGCTCACTCGATCGCATCTGCTATTCAAGATATCCTGAGCGACTTTGACAACTATAGAAAGATGTGTTTAGCAGCTCGACAAGCCTTTGAAGAAAAATTTAATTATGAAGCTGTTTTTTCTCCGCTGCTTTGGAAAATAAAAGACCTTGTTGATTCTCGTGAAAAGCTAAAGCCTCAGAAATGGAGGTAATAGATATGTATGATTATGGCGAACCTCAGCCTCTGCCTGAAGAAATACAAAACTATAAAAATTATATAGAAGCACAAGTAGCGAACCGACGTTACGTTAAAAGACTACGCTTGTTTTTACTGCTTGCTCTAGTAGGACTCAGCGCTTACTTGTTCGATAAGCGTCCAAGTTTTATTTCAGTTGACAATGCTTTTTTGGCATTGGGCATCACTTGGCTTGGATTTTTACCCACCATACAGTATCTACTAGATCGCCATCGACCACCAATGCCTTTTTTTCCATTGGTGGGACTTTTTTATGCGACTAGCTTTGGCTTACCTATGTTTGCTAGCGAACAGGAAGCGTCAGGCATTTGGTCTACAACAAATGTTACTTCTACAGCCTTAATGTTGACCTTACTGGGAATAGCTGGGATGAACCTTGCTTTTTTCATCTCTAGATCTTCGCTGCTGAAGAACGTTTCTCCAATTCAGATACCCGGTCCATATTCATTGGGTAGACTCATAGATCTAGTATGGATATTGCTTTTCGCTCATCTGGCTTTTCTTTACATACCAGCTGTCCGCTCAATTCCTTCTCTAGGTCAATTGCTAGACCCTATCGGGTACGTAGCTTATGGAATATTTTATATCTTAATTTCACGGAGAAAGTTACCATCTATTCAAACTTTCCTCCTGTTATGCGTATGCGTGCCGCTTGAAATTGTACCTCGATTTGCTAGCGGTTCTTTAGCTCAACTTATGCTGCTAGGTTTGTTCTTAATTATAGTAATTTGGTATGAGCGTAAACGTATTCCTGTGGTTTTTATTAGTATTACTCTTGTAATTCTTATTATTTTCAATGGTGTTAAAGGCGAGTATCGTTCTTTGGTTTGGTTTGGCGGCAAATATTCTAATTTAAATCCTGTAGAAAAAGTTCAATTATTTTTAAACCTTGCAGTTGAATATTATCAAAACCCTAAAACTAGGGCAAAAGATGACAGCTCTCTGAATTCGTCAACGGATTCTGTCGTCAGTCGAGCTGCACATATTGTTTTATTGTCAAGCGTAGTTAAAGATACACCAGCGATAGTTCCCTATTGGAATGGTGAAACCTACTTACCCTTACTGACGAGTTACATTCCCCGCGCTTTATTGCCTGATAAACCTGTAGAAAATACAGGTAATACATTTGGCAGGCGTTACAATTATTTAGGCAACAGTGATTTTACTACTTCTTTTAATCTTCCCTGGATTGTTGAGCTATATGCTAATTTTGGGAATTGGGGAATTTTAATAGGAATGCCATTAGTAGGAGTATTTTTGGCCTTTCTTGAGCAATTATTCAATCAGGCAAAAATGAATTTTTTAGAATTCCTAATAGGAAGTACAGTTTTATTTCGTTTAATTTATCAAGAATCTAATTTTTCGCTGATGACAGGAAGTGTTATTACTCTTTCAATTGCTTTATATTTTCTATTTAGAATTTGCTTAAAACCTAAGAGACGGCGTACAGTAAAAAATCCTGAATTTGAACAGCTTTAAAAATAAAGAACGAATGAATAGCCAACGAAAGAGCATTCACATATGGTTGCCAAATATCTTTGGATTAAAGGGAGGAATCCAAGTCTATTCAGCTTGTGTGCTGGAAGTATTACAGAGCCGATACCCTCACCAAGAGTATGATATTTTTTTAAAGCATGATACTCACGCTTCACCGGATAGGTTCGGTTTAAGCAATACCAAATTTCACTTTTCCGGCACTTGGCCTGGAGCTTTACGGACGCCAGCTTTTGCTGCCCAAATTATGGGATATGGACTTTGGCAACGACCTAGTTTAGTTATCGCTAGCCATTTCAATTTTACGGTTGCGGCCTACTGGTTGAAGCGTCTCACAGGGATTCCCTACTGGACAAACGCCTATGGCATGGAAGCGTGGGATATCAAGCAACCCGCTATACAAAAAGCTCTACATCACGCCGATCGCATTCTCTCCATCAGTGGTTATACGCGCGATCGCCTCCTCAAAGAACAAAACCTTGACCCCAACAAAATTTCACTTTTGCCCTGCACGTTTGAACCGAGTCAATTCAAAATTGCTGCCAAACCGGCTTACTTACTAGAGCAATATGGCTTCAAACCTGAACAACCGATTATATTGACCGTTTCTCGGCTAGATGCCAGTGAACAGTATAAGGGCTACGACAAAATTCTGGAGGCACTCCCTCAGATTCGCCAAGCAATACCCAACGTTCACTACATTATTGCAGGCAAAGGGAATGACCGACCCCGGATTGAACAGTTAATTGCTCAACTGGAGTTGCAAGACTGCGTTACCTTAGCTGGGTTTGTGCCTGATGAACAGCTTTGTGATTATTACAATCTCTGCGATCTATTCGCCATGCCTAGTAAGCGGGAGGGCTTTGGCATTGTGTACCTGGAAGCGTTAGCCTGCGGTAAACCTACATTAGGAGGCAATCAGGATGGGGCGATCGATGCGCTTTGTCATGGTGAATTGGGAGCGTTAGTCAATCCCGATGATGTAGGCGCGATCGCACAGACTACCATCCAAATTTTGCAAAAAACTTATCCCAATCCCATCTTGTACAATCCGGAGGCGCTGCGGCAACGGGTGATAGATGTTTATGGATTTGAGCGATTTAAGCAAACTCTAGGCCAATATATAGACGAGTTTTTCGCTTCACCAACCCTCTAAAAGGATAAACCCGAAAATGTGTGGCATAGCGGGAATTTTAAGCAACGATTACTCTCAAGGAAAACTTGAGATTTTGCTCCAGCGGATGCAATCAAGATTACAGCATCGTGGCCCTGACGATCAGGGAATTTATATATCCACAAATTGCCAAGCCGCACTCGCTCATACCCGCCTTTCCATCCTCGACCTCAGTCCAGCAGGCCATCAACCCATGTCCCTTGCTGATGGGCGCTACTGGATTACATTCAACGGCGAAATCTATAACTTCCAGGAACTGCGACACACTCTCCTTTCCCAAGGCGAACAGTTCCATTCCCAAACCGACACGGAAGTCATTCTGAAGCTTTATCAACGCTTCGGTGCAGACTGCGTACATCAGTTGCGAGGTATGTTTGCCTTCGCCATTTGGGATGACTTGGAAAAAACCTGCTTTATAGCCCGCGACCCCTTGGGCATCAAACCCCTGTACTATTGCGTCGCGGGCTCAACCCTAGTATTTGCATCCGAACTACGAGCAATCCTAGCTACTGGGCTACCTGCGATGACGCTTAGTATGGAAGGGTTGTATGGTTACTTAGTCAGCGGTTCAGTTCCAGAACCCCACACTTTGATTGAGGGAATCCACTGTTTAGCAGCGGGACATTGGCTGCGGTGGCAAGCTGGCAGTGTAACCCAGAATCAATATTGGCAGATCAACTTTACACCTGAAGCGATTGCACCATCAGAAGCTGCCGAAAAGGTTCGCTATGCCCTGATTGACTCGATTAAGCATCATTTTGTTAGTGATGTGCCAGTGGGCATTTTTCTCAGTGGAGGCATTGACTCCACCGCAGTTGTCGCCTTAGCCTCTCAAACTCAGACTAATCAGCTGCGTACCTATTCCATTGCATTTGAAGAGCCAGACTGGAATGAAGGAGACATTTCCAGTAAAGTTGCCCAACAATTCGGCACCGACCACACCGAATATAAAATCACGGCGTCATTAGGTCGGGAACTCTTCCCCAAGTACTTAGCGGCGATCGATCAGCCGAGTATCGATGGCTTTAATACCTTCTGTGTCTCTCAAGTTGCCCACAAAGATGGCACCAAAGTCGTCCTCTCCGGACTGGGTGGGGACGAGTTATTCGGCGGATACAAGTCATTTCAAAAAGTGCCGCAAATGGTTCGCTGTAGTCAGCGACTCCAAGCGCTTCACCCCATCCGCACTGGTGCTGGTATCGGTTTAGAACGTTGGGGAAATTCACCACAAGTCAAGCGCTTGGGCGACTTCTTACAGCAAACCCCCAATTCAGCTACCGCTTACCGCAGTTTTCGGGGCATTTTCTCTCACCGGGAAGCTTGCGCAATTGCGAAACACTATTTCCCAGACCGAACACTACCCCAACGCAATCAAAGCAACCCCTCCCCCAATTTCCCGTCCCTAGAAGATGAGGTAAGTGTTTTAGAACTCAGCGGCTACATGCGTAATCAGCTGCTACGAGATAGCGATGTGATGAGTATGGCTTGGGGATTGGAACTGCGAGTTCCTTTGGTCGATCGCGCTTTACTTGAAGCGATTTCCTCAATTCCTAGCCCCATTCGCCTAGCAACTGGAAAGCAGCTATTAATTCAAGCAGTTCCCGAGTTACCCAGTTGGGTAGTCAATCGTCCAAAACAGGGATTTTCCTTTCCCTTCCAACGTTGGATAGGAACAGAATGGCAGGACTATTTTGGTCAAGTTGATTGCCCCAAAAACATATCGTTAAATGCCTGGTATCGCCTGTGGAGTTTAGCAATCCTTCAATATTGGTGGCAGCAAGTTTCGACCTAATATCTGGCTACAAAATCAGCTAGTGAACTAGAAGTTTAATATAAGGTAAAGAGAAATTTATTCAAATAAATTTTTCCCTTGTGAGATGTCAGAGGTTCAGAGCCCCGACTTCTCAGAGAAGTCGGGGCTCTCACCTTCAGTATCTATCCTAGGGATGAACTGTTGTTTTAGTACCTTAATTTAATACCGACTTTGTAAAGTATTGTCCTGAGTACTAGCAAAAACCCTGTATTAAGAAATTGAAGAGGAAGGTGCAATCCCTGTAACCCTCAAAAGTTGCCTGAATCGAACCTCTTCTAAATTTTCACTGAACTAGCAGTAAAGTAGGTCTCTTTTTAATGAAAATATGAAGACATGAGTGGAATTTTAGGCGTATGGAATAGTCACAAGCCAACTCCCTGGCAAAAAATGCTAGATGATCTGAGTGTCTTAGGGTCAGATGCCAAAGGTGATTGGCATGATCGCGAAGTAGGTCTTAGTCTGGGACGTACTCAGTTCTACAATACGCCTGAATCTGTTCTTGAATCGCCTATAGTTCAGTCTGAGGGTTGCGTTTTAGTCTGGGATGGTCGTTTGGATGACCGTGAATCTCTTTTAGGAGGAAATTCAAGCAACACCACAGATGCTCAATTAATTATTGAAAGTTATCGCCGCTGGGGAGAGAATTTTTTAAATCATTTAACGGGTGAATTTGTTTTTATTCTCTGGGATGCTTCTCGCGATTTGCTGCTGGTAGGTTGTGATGGGGTTGGAGGGCGCACCCTTGCCTATTACTGGGATGGACAGACATTGCTGCTGTCATCACGAGTGCTGACACTTTTACATCATCCTCAAGTCAGCCGGGAACTTGATCAACTCTATCTCGCTCATACAATTTGTGACTTGTGGGCGCATCCTCCAGGCCTTACTGCTTTTGCGGATATTAAGCGTCTACGTCCTGGTTCTGCTCTGCTCCTTAAATCGGGAGAATTACAACAACGACAAGTTGCGACGTTAACTGCACCTGAGCGTTACGAGTCACCCAAATCACCAGAAGTTTACTACGAAAAGTTCTGGTATCTGTTGAATCAATCGGTCAAAGACCGCTTGCGTAGTTATCGTCCGGTTTGCACAACCTTAAGCGGAGGCTTGGACTCTACAACAGTCACAGTATCTTTACTGAATCACCTACCTACGATAGATGCTTTTTCTATCGTTAGTGATGTTTTTCCGGAGTTTGATGAGCGTAAACCAATTAAGTCTTTCTTACAGCGATACCCTCAGGTTAAATGGCATGAAGTGTACGCTGATGCTGATGATGCTTGGGCATTGAACGAACCTTGGGAACGGTTGCCTGTCACGGATGACCCGATAGTTAGTTGCACCTTATCGGTGGATCTCCAGATCATGGAACAGATGCAAAAACAGGGATTCGGTTTGGCTTTCGATGGTTTATGGGGAGATATGCTGTTTCAGACCACCCCACAAGACCTGGCACGAGCAGGGAGCTGGCAACAAGTCTTACAGAACCTGAGAGGAAATAAACGGTGGTACTTAACGTTATTAAGCCAATTAGTACTTCCTCAATTGCCTAAATCTTGGCAGTCATACTGCTTTGCTAAACGGCGAGGTAAGCAAAACCCTTTACCGCCTTGGATGACTCCAAGCTATGTTCAAAAACCTCAGGCTCAGGCAGCTATTCAACAATATTATGAAAGCTATCTATCAAAAAACCTTGTGCAGCACATTACCTATTTAATGGAGTATGTTGGTCTTGTCGCTCCTTTTCAGGCTTATAGGTTACTCAGATATGCTCATCAATTGGATTCTACATCACCTCTACAAGATCGACGATTAGTCGAATTTGCCATAAATTTGCACCCATCTCTACAAAATGACTCTGTTCACGAAAAAGTATTCCTGCGTCAAGCAAATCGGCTAACCCTGCCAGAAGATGTGTTATGGCGTTCAAAAGATAACTATTTTGACCCTCTTAAGTATGCTGCACTTGGCCAAGGGCATCAATCCTTCAAGCTTTTAGAGCAAGCACAAACCTGTAGAGGCTTACAAGAAATTATTGATATTAGTAAATTTGGTAACTATCTTAATGGCTACCGTAATGAATATTCTAGTAGCTATTGCCAATGGCAGCCTTTAAATAATGATTTATCCAATAAACTTTATATTCTATTAGAATTTACAAATTGGCATGATAGAGTTAATCTAAAATACCCAATTAAAAAATAAATTCTCAGTTGATTTGGTAGAATTATAATCTATAATTTAGATATGCTTATGTTTTAATTCAAGGAGTTAATCAAAACAATGCACAACGCAGAAAATTTGGACAATCTTTCCTCAAACCTAAAGAATAAATCCTACTCGCCACTGAAAGTTTCTAGGTTGGGTAGCCTGGCTCAGCTTACTCAAGGGTCACTTGGACCTAACGGTGATGGACAGGGGACAATGAGAACGATGCCATGAGGAAGGTGAAGTTAATCATCAGTAATTGTTAGGACTGACGTGGGGACTCGGAGACGCTCCTGACGTGGAGAGAAAGAAAATTTTTTGCATCATCATACTCACCCACTATCTTTGACCACGCCCGGTCAATGATGATAAAGCTTCATAAAGTTTATAAACGGTGCATCTTACTTTTACTGCCATCCTTTATTGTCCTATGAGCAGCAAAGCTCACTCTCTTTTCCCAGTGACAGAAAAGACGCCTAGACAACTGGACGTGTATTGCTAAATTTAAGATGCCCCCATTCATAACTATTCTGGAAACTGCCACTAACGAACTCAATCATATTCCCCAACAACTACATCTAACTGTGGAGTATGTTCCTAGTTTGCCCGCAGACAGTATAGATAATTTCCATAAAATCTACTCAGAGGAGTGTGGTACTAGCCGATATTGGATTCCCTGGACAGACGACTTAGGGGCTTGGGTTGATTCTGATGGTTCTAATGTTGTGCTTGTTGTCAGTGAGGCTGCTGAAGGAACTAAAATTTCACATTCCCTAACAATTGGTTTGACGGGTTTGATTGCAGGTGCTTGCCTTAACTTACAAGGCAAGGTGGGAATTCATGCCAATGCTGTATCCCTAGAAGGATTAGCTGTTGCTTTTGCTGGCATCTCTGGCATAGGGAAATCGACCCTAAGTACTTACTGTGCGAGTCGGGGCGCAGGCTTTATCACCGATGATGTTCTCACTGTCGATGCCGATGGTTTCGCGCATCCAGGAATTCCCCGATTGAAACTCTATCCCCACACAGGAGAAAGTCTAGGTCTAGATGCTTCACAAGACACTGACTACAAAATTCACTATCATCCAGAGCAATTGGGAGCAACCCTTCATCAGCAACCTGTACCTTTAGGTATCATTTACTTACTAGGTGAAAGTTCTGATCACCGTATTTACTCCGAGCCCCTTTCTCCTAGTCAAGCTGTGTTTGATGTACTAAGTCATAGCTATTATGCTAATCGGCTAATTCCTAGCAATCCTAGACTATTCGACGCTTACGTGAGTTTAGTCACGCAAGTCCCAGTGAGAAAGCTATTTTACCCGCGTGACTTCACACTGTTGCCCAACGTTTACGACTTTCTTTTAGAGGAAATTCATCACCTGTGAGCTACTTACTGATTCAGGGTCAACAATCAATGACCCTTGATTCTAGGCGTAATGAAGCCTATGCCCAAGCTTTAGCAAACGTAATTACTCCTGAGAGTGTTGTACTCGATCTAGGTGCTGGACTTGGCATTCATGGATTGTTGGCGGCACAGTTGGGGGCAAAGCGAGTTTATTTGGTCGAACCGGAAGATATTATTGCAGTTGCTGCTGAAATTGCTCAAGCCAATGGCTATGGCGATCGCGTACAGTGTCTTCAAGGGAAAATAGAAGAGATCGATCTACCCGAACCTGTCGATGTCATCATATCAGTCTTTACGGGCAACTTCCTGCTTGAAGAAGACCTGTTACCATCGTTATTCTATGCACGAGATAAGTATCTCAAACCTGGCGGAGTTTTGATTCCACAAGCAGCCGTGATGGAAGCTGCACCTGTTTGCGTACCAGAACTCTATCAACAAAAAATTACGTCTTGGTCAGAACCTCACCTGGGAATTGACCACAGTGCTGCGCGAAAATATGCCAGCCAATCCATTTACTACTACAAAAAAGATTTAGCTAAAGCTAAGTATTTAGCTGCACCTGTAAGTTTATTCGCTTTAGATTTTTACCACAGTAACAGCACCCACTGTAAGACAGAAGTTAAATACAAAATTACTGAATCTGGATGGTGTCACGGCTGGGCAGGTTGGTTCAAGATGCAGTTGGGTGAAACTTGGCTCTCCACAGCCCCCCATGAGCCACCCTTGCATTGGTCACCGGCTTTCCTCCCACTTGACCCCCCGCTTGAATTGGCAGCCTCAGAAGAAGTGACCTTTCGCTTACAACGTCCTCCTCATGGCGACTGGAGTTGGCGGGTTCAGACTGATACGACTCAGCAACAGCACTCCACCTTCTTATCCGTACCAATGAGCCTAAAGTCTCTCAAGAAGGCTTCTTTGGACTATCAGCCCCAGATTACAACAAAAGGCAAAGCCGCACTCTACGTGTTGTCTAACAGTGATGGTGGGTTGTCAGTACAACAGTTAACCAGTCAGATTATGGACGAGTACTCCGACCTATTCGCCGACTTTCAACAAGCGTTGAATTTTGTTCAAAGATTGATTAGTAGATACGCCTAGCCATGCAGTCAATCACAGCACTACCAAGGAAGGTCAATACTAATATTGACTATTTACGACCAGAAGATCAATTTATTCTGGCATGTTTACAACATCAACAAAGCCTACCCGAACTGGCTCTTGATGAAGACTTACTCATTCATCGAATGAAGTACCATCGCGTTACCTCGATGGTTTATCAGCATTTACTTCAGATAGACGGGTTGCATAGGCTTTCAGCTAAGACACAAGCCAGTCTAAAAGAACACTACCAACTAAACATCGGTCGCAATCTAGCCATCAGCTACCTTGTAAAACGAATCAGCAAGGTTTTAGCTGAAAATAATATCGAAACGATGACTCTGAAAGGAGCTACGTTTATAGAATCCTTTCCTGACTATGCTCTAGTTAGGGAAATGTCTGACCTAGATATTATGGTCAAATCGTCAAAACTGCATCAAGCGGTCAAAGCACTTTCTACTTTGGGGTTTGAACATACAGGATATTCTAGCTCTAATAGAAGCAAGCTAAAAAAATGGTACTATCGATTTAATAGTAATGCCATAAATTTATTTAGCAATAGAAGCGACATTCCCGATATTTTTGTTGAGGTTCATTGGCGATTATTTGCAACGTCTAACCATACAATATGGACAAAAAAATATTTATGGGATCGAGCAAAGTACTGTTCGGAACAGAGTGTGTATCATCTTGATGCTACCAACGCGCTTTTACATGTTTGCGCCCATCAATGTAATGATTTACAAATCTATCTCTATGGTCTAGTTGATGTCGCCAATATTCTAACTTATTGGGGTGAAAAAATTGACTGGAATGAAGCCATTAGTCGTGCCAAGTCTCAAAAATTGCTACTTCATTTAGTAAACATACTACGCTTAAGCAACGACTTATTAAAAATTCCCCTTCCTGATGTATATTATAATTATCTTCAATCCTATGAGTCAAAAGCTCAACCGGGCTATCAATTTATATTAGAACGGTTATTTCACAAAGAACTTAGTGATGATTGGGTTGAAGCGATGTCTGAAACTCAGGTTTTCCGTCGCTTAGAATATTCTAATTCTTGGCAGCGCTTGTGGTGTGAACTGAATTTTAGGTTTCCTAAATATATCTTTCTAAAGCTCATCCATAACATTGCCAAGCAGTTACCCTAGACCAGTTAGAGTTTCATCAAGGGTGGGGTTGACGTTCTAATCCCTTGATGGTCATTTAAAATCTGACCTGCATAACTGACCCAAGCGTGACCCATTTCATTGCCCCATCCCACTTCTAATTGAGCTGAAATTCCTTGGCTTTTTAACCAGAGATACAAGACTAAAGATCGATGTAAACATTGAGGGCGACAAGGATGATGTTTGGCAATCCAAGCAATAACAACAACACGACGCTCGATCTCTTGTAATAAATCTTGGCTGAGTAACTCTGGTGTAGAAAGAAAAGGTGCTTTGAGAGCCTCTACAGCCAAGATCTGCAAATGGCGGTCAACCCACCATAGTCGCCCGAATGCCCAGAGACATAGCCAAATATCTCTTGGTTGCTTGATGGCTCTAATCAGAAG
Source organism: Waterburya sp. (assembly GCA_036703055.1). Classification (GTDB taxonomy): domain Bacteria; phylum Cyanobacteriota; class Cyanobacteriia; order Cyanobacteriales; family Coleofasciculaceae; genus DATNPV01. The sequence goes on along the minus strand of DATNPV010000182.1, from coordinate 6,901 downwards.
ACTGCGAAATGACGCCATACTCTAACAAATCTTGCAGAAATGCTTGTAGATCGCTAAGGACTTGAGAGTACTCAACATCATACTCAGCAATAATCTTCTCGATCGTGGAACTAAGAGATTGCTGATTGCACAAAGCGTCCCAAGCTATGATACTCGTCTCATTGAGCGCGTAGTACATACCAGTAGGGATGTGCAATAAAACCGCCTCATTCTGCACTTGGCGAAAAAGAATATCCTCTGCGACTTTGAAGCGTTGAGTAGTTAAAAAATTTTCTTTCAACTGAAACTGACTTTGTTGCATTACATTTTTTGGATAATTTTTTGGGTGATTGACTACCAGAGTTAGCTGGTAGCGGTCGCTCGCTTAGATTTTATTTCTACCGATGTAGTAAAGCGGAAGCCTTTCAAGGAGAGCAAGGCTTTACAATTGTCTACTGCATTAAGCCACAGCTATCCGGATTTTGCCGAAGATTATTGCCTAACTTAGAAATCTACTAAGTAGGTGGGCATTAATATTTGTCGTTGAGACAAGGCAGAAGGCAGAAGGCAGAAGAGAAGAGGGTTTTAGGCTCTTAACATTTGTTGACATACCTGCGTTTATTTGTGCCTACCTACTTAACAGAGATTTTCGACTAGAGCTTTTAAAGCGACGAAACTTTTGCAGCACCGTAAAATTTATCTGAAAGCTCGCTCGGCGGCATGAAGGGAAAAGTAAAGCCTTTTTAATTTTACAATTCCCTAAATGTTCCTCAAACTTCGACGGCTTCTGTATCTCCGACGAGCCTTGCACTTAGTTGGGCAAAGTACTCCTAACTGGACTATAGCCAGCACTGCCTTATTAGTTGTACAGGGTATTCTGCCCCTGCTATCGCTCTATCTGACGAAGCTAATGGTGGATGCCGTTTCTATAGGCTTGAATGCTACCGACAAAGCAGCGGTCTTAGGACAGGTTATGACATTGATTGTCTTGGCGGGTGGGGTTGCCCTACTAGGGGATTTGTGCAGTGCGATCGCGGGATTTGTCAGCGACGCACAGTCCCTAGTGGTGACTGACTACGTGCATAGTCTCCTCCATGCCAAGTCAATTGAGGTAGACCTACAGTATTACGAAAATGCCAAATATTATGATGCCCTGCACCTGGCTCAAGCAGAAGCCCCCTACCGCCCTACCCAGATTCTCAACAGGCTGATCCATATGGGTCAGAGTGCAATTTCCCTGGTTGCGATCGCTGCCTTATTGTTTTCACTTCATTGGGGCATCGCCGCTACCTTATTTGCTGCGGCTGTACCCAGTCTTGGAGTGCAATTGAAGTATGCCAACAAACTGTATCGCAAGCGGTGGCAATGGACTCCCCAGGAACGGCAAGCCGACTATTTCAACTGGATGCTGACTAGTGTCCACTATGCTAAGGAAATCCGGCTGTTTAACCTGGGTGCGCTGTTCCAAGAGCGATTTCGCAACTTACGCGCTTCCATCCGCAAGGAAAAAATTAGCCTCGCGAGGCGGAGTTTCATCGCTGAGTGGGCGAGCCAAATTAGCGCCACTCTAGCTGTGTTTGGAGCCTGTGGTTTCATTGCCTACCAAGCGCTTCAGGGCGTCATTACTTTAGGCAGTTTGGTCATGTATTTCCAGGCGTTCCAGCGGGGTCAGGGATTGTTGCGAGAGATGTTCAGCAGTTTAGTCAGCCTCTACGGGAATAGTCTGTTTCTATCCAATCTCTACGAATTTCTCGACCTGAAGCGTACCATTCCCGAACCCCGAAATCCACAGCTTTTCCCCACACCACTGAAAATCGGCATTCAGTTTGACCGGGTGGAGTTTCGCTATCCCGGCAGCACCCGCCCTCTGCTAGAGGACATCAGCCTCACGATTCGGGCTGGGGAAACCATTGCCCTAGTAGGAGAAAATGGTGCGGGCAAAACTAGCCTAATTAAATTATTGTGTCGGCTCTACGACCCCACCAGTGGGAGGATTACCGTGGATGGGATTGACCTACGCCAATTCCAAACCACAGACTTGCGGCGAGAAATCAGTGTAGTCTTTCAGGACTATGCCCACTACAACCTCACCGCAAGAGAAAATATTGGGTTTGGCAATGTCAATCAGCTATTTCATGACGATGAGATTAAGTTAGCCGCTCAAAAAGCTGGGGCAGATGAGGTGATCGCTGCTTTACCCTATAGCTATGACACCATTCTGGGTAAGCAGTTTGAAGAGGGCGAAGAACTTAGCATCGGCGAATGGCAGAAAGTGGCTCTTGCTAGAGCCTTTTTGCGCCAAGCTCAAATCCTTGTCCTTGATGAACCCACCAGTGCCCTGGATGCCATTGCTGAACATCAAGTTTTTGAACAGTTCCGGCAGTTAACTCAAGGTCGGACGGCCATTTTAATTAGCCATCGCCTTTCTAGTGTCAAACTAGCTGACCGCATCTACGTACTCCAAGAGGGAAGAATTGTCGAAAGCGGCACCCACAACGAACTGATACACCGCAATGGTTCCTATGCTCACCTGTTTGAAACTCAGGCTCAGTACTATTGTTGACACATTCAATTGCCGCCAACTGTAAATACTTTTGTCCTGATGACATGAAGGATTTCTGTAGTGGTAAGTAGCTCCAGTAATCCACAATGAAAGTCCTCCATGTAATTCCCTCGGTTGCGGCGGTGCGAGGTGGCCCCAGTCATGCCGTTTTAGCAATGGTCAAGGCATTACGAGAGCAGGGAGTAGAGGCGGAAATTGCTGCTACCAATGATAATGGCTCCGATCTACTAGAGGTGCCCTTAAACCAGTGCAGTGAATACGAGCATGTACCGGTTTGGTTCTTTCCTCGGTTTTCGCCAAAAATTGCCCCTGTACGAGAATTTGCCTTTTCCAGCCAGTTGACGACATGGCTCTGGCAACGACTTACTGAGTATGACCTGTTGCACGTTCATGCCATTTTCTCCTATGCTTCCACAGCCGCAATGGCGATCGCTCGCTTGAGAGGTGTTCCCTACATCGTTCGACCTTTAGGGCAGCTTTGTGAATGGTCGTTACAGCAAAGCGCTCGTAAAAAGCAAATTTACCTGAACGCGATCGAACGCGCTAACCTCAACGCAGCCCAAAGCCTACACTTTACCGCTGAGCAGGAACAGCAAGAAGCCCAAAAACTTCATCTCAAGTCACCTAATTTTATCCTCCCGCACGGTCTTTCTCAGCCCGTTCTCCTACCCGATGCGCATCATCGACTGCGACAATTGCTGAACGTTCCGGACGATGAACCTGTAATTTTGTTCATGTCTCGCCTGCATCCCAAAAAGGGACTCGATTACCTAATACCGGCTTTAGGAAAACTACGCGATCGGCGCTTTACCTTCGTTCTAGCCGGAAGTGGTTCTCCTGATTATGAGGCTGAAATTAACAAGCTTTTAGTTTCTGCTGGCATTGATGAACGCACTTATCGTTCCGGATTTGTCGAAGGTGAAATGAAAGATTTATTAATGCAAGGTGCCGATATCTTTGCTCTAACATCCTACTCCGAAAACTTTGGCGTTGCCGTCCTAGAGGCGATGGCAGTGGGTCTATCGGTTGTTGTTACTCCTGGTGTTGCTCTGGCTTCGGTGGTGGAACAGTATCAACTGGGATATGTAGCAGAGCTCGATATTGTTGCGATCGCCACTAGTTTGCAGCATTCCTTAGACCATCCACAAACCACAAAAGAAATGGGCGATCGCGCCCGTCAACTGGTGGGTGAAAAATACTCTTGGGAGCGTAATGCCTCAAACTTAAGCGAGATTTATACCGCCATTCTCAAGCAAGATTCTTTACCTATTTTCCCTTAAGCGAAATTTCATCAATCTATGCAAACCCTTGCTAGCCAGTACCAATATGCTTACCTCGATGGCGAGTCTAGCCATCACCACGCCTATTTATTGCCTCCACTGTTGGAAATGCTCTCAGCAATAAAGCGTTCTAGGCAACAAAAATTGCGTGTCCTCGATCTTGGCTGTGGTAACGGCAGTCTCAGTCATCGAATTGCCCAGCAAGGATATGAAGTGGTTGGGGTTGAGGACTCTGAACAAGGGGTTGCGATCGCACGTCAAACCTTCCCAAATTGCCACTTTATCCACGCCAGTGTTTACGAGCTCCCTTTTGCCGATTTGGAAAATTCCTTTGATATTGTTCTATCGGCTGAAGTGATCGAACACTTACTGTATCCCAGAGAGTTAGTCAGGGCTGCGAAAAAATGCCTCAAGCCCAATGGTCATTTAATTGTCACTACTCCCTATCACGGCTACTTGAAAAATCTGGCGATCGCTCTGTTGGGAAAAATGGATCAGCATTTTGACCCGCTTTGGGATGGAGGACATATCAAATTTTTCTCTGTTTCCACTCTTAGGGAACTCTTAGAAACAGAAAATTATACAGAGATTCAATTTAAGTTTTCTGGGCGTGTGCCATTCCTTTGGAAATCTATGTTATGTTCTTGCTCAATTGTTTAACTATATTTTATCTATATTTCAGCCTATTTAGGCTCCAAAAATATTCCATCAAGCAATAAATCTCTAGGGATTCAATCCGGATAACTCCAACTAAATTGGTAAATGTTGATGTATTTCTGCAAAAATGAGATGCATTCAATGCTTCAAGAAATAACTCCTCTCCTCCTCACTTATAATGAAGCTCCCAACCTGAATCGTACTCTACAACATCTCACTTGGGCAAAGAGAATTGTCGTTATTGATAGCTACAGTACTGATGCAACCTTAGAAATTTTAAAATCTTATCCCCAGGTAGAGATATTTCAGCGTGAGTTCGACACATTTGCCAATCAATGTAACTACGGCTTAGAGCAAGTGAAGACCGAGTGGGTACTCTCTCTTGATGCAGACTATACGGTTACAGATGAATTAATTGCTGAGATTAATACGCTTCCAAAAGATGCACCAGTAGATGGCTATTTTGTCCCATTCAAATACTGTGTTTTTGGTAAGCCACTTCGAGCAACCTTACTTCCTCCTCGTGAAGTTTTATTCAGAAGAGAAAAAGGAGTATATGTTGATGATGGACATGCCCATAGACTGGTTGTAGATGGAACATCTAGTACGCTATCCTCCTATGTCCATCATGATGACCGGAAGCCTCTGAGTCGCTGGTTGTGGTCGCAAGACCGATACATGATTATTGAAACCCAAAAATTACTAGAAACACCGAATAGCGAACTGAGTTTTGGCGATCGCATCCGGCAGAAAAAAATTCTCGCTCCCTTTATCATCCTCTTCTACTGCCTAATCCTGAACAAAGGCATCCTTGACGGTTGGGCTGGCTGGTATTACGCCTTTCAGCGAGTGCTTGCAGAAATCATGCTCTCGATTCGTTTAATCGAAACTGAGAGATTGCATTCCTACACTAGCAAGGGCAAGAGTTATGCAGAAATTCCCCAAACCCCTTTAGCAAAAAGCAGCAATCCAGAATTGACAGAGGCTTAAATCCCTCAAATTCTCTAGAGATAAATTATTCCTCAAGCTGATGATGGCTGACACTCCTCTTAAATTTTGGGCATAATGATGGCGGCAAAGTAAACCCCTTCGTCTAGCTGTAGTGCCTCTACCAGAGCAGCCAATGAAGCTTTTTTGTCGCAAGCGCTGGAAATCTCGCTTTTTCTCTTTGGTCAGCTGTGCCTTCCTACTGCTGCCGTTAAGCATCATTCCCGTGCGACTTGCGATCGCATCCTACCAAGCTCCCGAACCCCAAGCTATCCTCACCCTCGGCGGAGGTGGAGAGCGAGAAGAATTCACGGCTCAATTTGCTAAATACTACCCCTCCCTAGAAATCTGGGTATCTTCCGGCTTACCTCCCCAGCTAGCGCGTCCCATTTTTCGCGCCGCAGCTATCCCAGACAGTAGAGTTCACCTGGACAATCGGGCTGTCGATACCGTGACGAACTTTACCTCTTTAGTCGCCGACTTCAAACGTCGTCACTTTCAACACGTATTCCTGATTACATCAGACTTTCACATGCCGAGAGCACAAGCGATCGCAACCATCGTTCTTGGCAGCCAAGGCATTACCTTTACCCCCGTCTCTATTCCATCTGAGAAACCCGTTGAATCTGAGTTCCACATCCTGCGTGATGTCGGACGCGCACTGCTCTGGCTGATTACAGGTCGCACGGGTGCCAGCCTCCACCCCAATTCATATGCGACTCGTCCATTTTAGAGGAGGGGGAGAGGTATTGATATCTCCCCCTCCTCTCAGGGTAGGGATTGTTCCTCTACTGGGCGAACAATGGCTGGAGTTTTCTGCTGCGGTGGCTGGAAGATAGCTTGAAGCGCTTGTTCTAACGTTTGGGCCATGACGATGCGGTTCCCGTAGACCACAATCACCTTGACTAGCGTCGGCAGACTATTCTGTTCAGCTTCCAGGTAAAGCGGTTCGACATAAAGAAGCGATCGCTCAATCGGAATTACCAATAAATTCCCCTGAATTGCCCGTGAGCCTTGACGATTCCAAAGCGAGATTTGCTGAGAAATTACTGGGTCTTGATTAATTAAGGCTTCGATCTGCTCTGGCCCATAAGTTAGTTCCTGTTTGGGAAACTGATACAGTAGCAACTTACCATATTCATCACCATCAGAACGAGCCGCAAGCCATCCAATCAAGTTGTTGCGGCTATTCGGAGTAAAGGGGATGAGGAGAATAAACTCTTCTGATCGGGCGCTGGGTAGTTTCATGATCAGATAGTAAGGCTCTACCGGTTGCGGTTTAGCGCCATAAATTTCTTGGGGAATTCGCCATAAATCTTCCCGGTTGTAAAATACTTGCGGGTCGGTCATGTGATAAGTTAGCAACCGCTCCGATTGGACGCTAAAAAAGTCCAGGGGATACCGGATATGACTGCGGAGCGTTGCTGGCATGGTG
>DATNPV010000176.1:0-9935 GCA_036703055.1 Waterburya sp. | reverse complement strand
CTCAGTTCGCGTTCCGCTCAAAATTGCCGCAGTTTCCCCCAATGCCTGCCCAATATCTGATGGGTTTGGCGAGTTGGGAAACTCTATCCCCAACTGTTTTAAGATTTTCAGCCCCGTATTCAGTGCTTCCAACAGCTTGTTCTGCCCTACATAAGCTTGAATCTGGACTTCGTACACTTTTAGGCTGTCCAATAGCGTTTTGGCGCAGTTTTGCACGATTTCAGCCAACCTGTGAATTGCTTCAAAGTCACCATTCAGAAATGCTGCTTCTGCTGCTTCGGTATGCAGTGATAACGTCAGTTCATACTCAGTATTCCAACTAAAATCTACTAATAATCCCAAACCCGCTTGCAGATATTTAGCTGCTGCAACATAAGCCGTCGCTGCTTTCGCTTTCTGTCCAGCAATTAAGTTCAGTTTAGCGACTTTAAGTCGTTCCGCTTCATCTGTAATTAGCTCAATTCCTAAGTTGATGTGATCGACAATTTCAAATATCTTTTCTGATAATGCTTCTAGTGGTGTGTTTTGCCAAAGTAATCGACCAATTTGTAGGTGAGTCGCTTGCTTGGAACTATCATCAATCAGTGCATAAGCTGCTTGTTGAACCCGGTCATGCAGAAACTTAAATCCTAGACTCACTGGATACGTATCGTCGATGTCTTCTGGGGTAACTTTTAGGTCAGAACTCGGTAATACTAAATCTTCTTCAATAGCTGGCAAAAGGTCTTGATACGTGATGGCCGTCGAATGCTTATAAATTATCGCAAGAGTCTGTATATTAAATGTGTTGCCAGCACAAGCCGCTAAACGTAGAGCTTGCTGCGTGACGTCAGGAAGTTTTCGCAACTTCCGAATCATCAACTCCACAACATTATCCGTAATTCCGACGGCCTGAATTTGCTCGATATTCCATTGCCAGAACGCCTTGCTTCCGTTTGATGGAGGATGGAAAGTGAGTAGGTGTTCTTGATATAGCGTTTTGAGAAATTGATTAACAAAAAATGGATTCCCTGATGTTTTTCGGACAACCAATTCTGCTAACGGTTTGACGACATTTGGATGGCTACGCAGCGTATCAGCAATCAAGCTACTAATATCTTCGAGAGCTAAAGGTGCTAAGGTAATCTCATTAATGAAAACTGCTGTAGACCGAAGCGATTCCAGAGTCATTATTAAGGGATGTGTGGGACTCACTTCGTTATCTCGATAAGCTCCTATAAAAAACAAATATCCTGTTTCTGCATCTGTCATAATTACTTTTAACAACTTGAGCGTAGCAGAATCAGCCCATTGCAAATCATCTAAAAAAATAACTAAAGGATGGTCGGGTGAGCAGAATACGCGAATAAAGTTTTGAAATACTAAATTAAATCGATTTTGGGCTTCAATTAATGCGAGTTCTGGAGCAGATGGCTGCTTACCAATAATGAGTTCTAATTCCGGAACTACATCAATAATGATTTGTGCATTTGTACCAAGGGCAGCTAAAAGTTTTTCTTTCCATTGAGCGAGTTGTGCTGCACTTCCAGTTAGTAGTTGCTTCACTAGCGATTGAAAAGCATTGATGATAGCTGAGTAAGGAATATTGCGTTGAAATTGGTCAAACTTACCTGAAATAAAGTAGCCTCGTGCCTCAACGATGGGTTTGTGGATTTCATTGACCAAAGAAGACTTACCTATTCCGGAGTAGCCGGAAACCAGCATAATCTCGACTCTTCTTTGTGCTTCAGGGGGATTACTGACTCGCTTAAAAGCATCCATTAACCGACTAACGTCCTGTTCGCGCCCATACAGCTTTTGCGGAATCAAGAATTGACTAGATAAATCCAACTCTCCCACCTGAAAACGAGAAATCTCGCCAGATGTTTGCAGCATTTTGAGACAAATCTCTAAGTCAGCTTTAAGCCCTAGCGCACTTTGATAGCGATCTTCGGCTGTTTTGGCCAGTAATTTCATCACAATGTCAGACACTACATCTGGAATTTCTGACCTTATCAGATGAGGAAGTACTGGTGTTTTCGCAATATGACAGTGAATGAGTTCCAACACATCGCTAGCTTGAAATGGCAACTGTCTCGTCAGCATTTCATAGAAGGTAACGCCTAAGGAATAAAAGTCAGTGCGGTAGTCAATTGAGCGATTCATCCTCCCAGTTTGCTCAGGCGACATATAGGCGAGAGTGCCTTCAAGTGAGTTGGGGTTACTGACTGTCTGATTGTCCCTCGACAGGCGCGATGATATGCTAAAGTCTATAATTTTAACTTGACCTGTTTGGGTGTTGAAGAGGATATTGTGGGGTTTAATATCTTTATGAATAATGTTGTTTTGATGGAGCTGAGCGAGGGCTGAAGCCAACTGAATAGCAATTTGTAAAAAAGGGATTAAATCCAAATTTTTAGCAGCGATTAATTGAGTCAGTGGTTCTCCCCCACAATCTGACAAGATTAGTGCTAGTCCATTTTGATAGCTCTCCAACGCTAAGGGCTTAACAATTCCTTCTATATCCAAGGTTTGCAGTATTTGATATTCATGTCTTAATCGGCTAAGCTGTTCTAGAGTCGGATATGCAGCTTGAAGAGTTTTAATAATCACCGAGGCTTGCTCTGACTCTCTCGAAGCGCGATAAACGCAGGTAGTAGAACCTTCATAAAGGACTTCAATGAGGTTGTAATCGGCAATGGTGTTACTCATTTTCGTCTGTTGAGCGTGTGAGGTTGATGGGCGGTAAGCCGCTAGCTTCTGCCGATGGCAAGTTCTGGCATTGATAATTTAAAAAATTAGGCTAGGGGCGAGTATGACCCTGCAACAATGGTTTGAGAGGCAAGCGATCACAACGAAACACTGCGATTAGCGCGATCGCTCGTCAATCAGATGACATCTTTGTGCTACAATCGCAAAACTCATTGAGGTCTCTTATAGTGTTGGACAAACTCCAGAATTTTTTTGTCCTCAAAGTCCTTGGCTAACTGACGTAGATGGGTGGCAAACGGCACGTATTGTTTATCCAACGCCTCAAAGTGAGCAGCTCGCTCTACAATACCTTTGAGGTCGCCCCTCATCGCCAGATCGAGAAGGCAGCGATTTCCTCGGTCGGTGGAGCCACAATAGACTCTTCGATCAATTTTCGCTCTCGCTCTGAGTCTGTAGCTTGAGCAACTGTGCCCTCCTCATCAACCCATTCCAGCCCTAAGTGAACCCATAATTTTTCTAACAGCTCCGCTTCCCGGAATGGCTTAGGGAGAAATCCGTCACAACCGACTTCCTGACTCTGCTGCTGATTGAAGTCAAAAACGCTAATACTTTGTTTCCAATCATTAACATTGTCCCACTCGTCAACCTCCTGCAAATCTAAATCAAACCCAAAAATGCTTCCTTGGCCTAAAGTACTCTTGACCTTTAGTTCACTGCCCATCACTTCAACTAATTGACGGCTAATTGTCCGTCCCAATCCCATGCCTTGAGTCTCGCGACTCTTGTCGCCCCCCTGCTGGAATGGTAAAAATATTTCTTCTAATTGCTCCTGTGCAATGCCCATGCCCGTATTCTTCTACCTGAAATCGGAATTTCTCCTGCTGGTAGCCCACCTTAAACGTTATAAACCCTTTTTCGGTAAACTTGACGGCATTGCCAAGTAAGTTAATCAAAACTTACCGCAACCGTTTCTCATCGGCTCGAATAGCTTGAGGGATTTGAGTCAGAGTTTCATACATCAACTCAATTCCCCTTTTGTTCAGCTCGGATACGGCAAATTTCAGCAATGCCTTCCAAAAATGCAGGAAAATGAATGTTTTTCGGGTAAAGTTCCATTTTCCTGGCTTCTATTTCCGAGATGTCTAAAACTTCATTGATCAGGTTGAGTAGGTGTTCGCCACACTGATGAATGATTCCAAGACCATTCTTCTGGTGGTCGCTTTTCTGCCTTTTGCCTTGCCCCAACGACAAATATTAATGCCGACCTACTTACTGCTTTCCCGTGAATGTGCTGCAATAACGGGTCAGTGATTGTGTGAAATCACAACGCTTGACGTCGCAAAAAAGGCAGCAGGGATTCACTAACTTTTCCCGACCAATGCTCTTGAGGATAATGCCCTCCTTCCTCAAGCTGAACAACTTCTACATTCTTTAATCCATTGGCAAACTGCTGTACTTGCTCAAAAGGAAGCCAAGAATCTTTCATTCCCCAAACGATTAAAATGGGTCGTTGCCAATTACGCAGCCCGGATTCAATTTCTGCCATAGACGACTTAAACTGAAGATTCTTGATTGTCACCACCAGACTTCGCCCTACATCAGAACTCTTGAGGAAGGGTTTACGATAAATATCTAAATCCTTGTCTGAAATTCGGTAGCCACTACCTGACTCTAAGGTGCGGTCAACTAATAGGGGGTCTTGTGTCAACATGTCCCCCACAAACGGTATCCCCCACTGCTGCATCTTCCAAGGCAACTGCGCAGCAGATGAGAAGGGTGTATTGAGAATTGCTAGACGTTCGATCTGCTCAGGGTGACGCAGGGCATATTGTAGCCCCACATGCGCGAGAAATCCTTGAACAACCAAATGAAATCGCTCGATTTGCAAGGCTTTAACAAATTCTCCCAAAGCATTGATAAAGGCATCGGGAGTATAAGCAAAGTCTCGTTTATCCGGTTTTACCGAGAAGCCAGAGCCAATCCAATCCGGTGCGATCGCACTCAACCCTTTTTCCGCTAAATCCGGCATCAGCGCCGTCCAGCAATAACTGTGGGCAGGCAAACCGTGAAGCAGTAGCACTGGCAATTGGTCACTTCTGCCAATTGGCTTTGCTTCCCGATAAAACCATTTGAGCGCCCCGACTTCGATGGATTGTTCACTGATTGACACTGTTCCTGCACCAATGATTGTGGTTTGAGCTTAACGTCTAGGGGAACACTAGGGCAAGCTCTACTACTTTAGGGATTAATTGTCAAGAAATGACAACACAGCAGAAATCTTGCTCCAGAAAGGAGTCGAGTTGCCTTAAATTGTCTTAATAATTAAGCAGTTTTTTAATAGCCGTTCATCTTAGGAGATTTGCCATGAATGCCGTTGAACAAGCTAAAGGCTTAGAATATGCCACCAAAATTGCTGCGATTGTGAATTTGTTTAAGTCTGTGTTTCCCGATGCCAGAGCGGACTTGAAACCTTGGGTGAACGATCCGGATACTCAAGAGTTAGTCGATCCCGATTCGATCGACATTGGCTTTCACTTTCCAGGCTGGAGTAGAAAGTGCCAATGCCGCAGCTTTTTGGTACAAATCCGCCTTTACCAAGACCCTGTAGAGAGTTTCCAACGCGCTATCGGTATTGAAACCGCAGGATTTGACCATCAAGGGCTAGCGTGGCGATTTTCAACGATTCAAGATTGGCAATTCGTCGGACAGTCTATACCAGTCGTGGAAGTGCAGGAAAAACTCAAGCACTTTTGCCGCGAAGCCCTAAATATTTTATAACGTCCTGGTGTATCACCTAGGTCCTGATCAAGCTCTTAAACAACGGGTTCTCCCGAATCGCATCAAAACAAGCATCGGTTTGCGCTTGTTCCCTAAATTGATAAGGGTCGAGGTTGATTGCCTTTTGCAAGGTTTCAATGGCTAGAAGGCTATCGCCCTGTATGGCGTAACAACAAGCCTTGTTATACCAAGCATAAGGATACTCAGCCTGAATTTGAAGCGCTGTGTCAAAAGATGCGATCGCTTCTTGATAGCGTTGCAACTTCTCTAAGGCAATGCCTCGATTAGTCCAGGCATCAGGAGCGTTTGGCTGAATTTGAAGAGCTCGGTCATAGGATGCGATCGCTTCTTCGTAGCGTTGCAACTGCTCTAGCAAATAGGCTTTACAGTACCAGGCTTCATAATAGTCTGATTTGATGTTAATCGCTCGCTCGTAAGCAGAAATAGCCTCTTCATACCGTTGCAATTTTCTGAATTTATTCCCTCGGTTGTACCACTCAAGCTCCTTGCGTCTAAAAAACCATAAAGCCCCAATCAGTCCTAATATCAAAAAATTCGACTGCTGTCTAAACAGGATATATCCCGTCTGTGCCATTTCGCGTGGCACGCCCAGAGTTTCGCTAATTCGATCAGTACAATTCCAGAAAAATTGATTCAAGGGTTCTACATACCAGAACAAAGCGAAAACCACCCAAATGCCATACTTGCTAAATTTATTCAACTGAATCTGAGCATTTCGGGGCAACCACGGCTCGATCAAACCATAACCATCTAAGGGTGGAATCGGCAGTAGATTGAACAGAACAGAAGCAATTTCTAGGAGAATGAGAAAAGCCAAGCTCGACCAGAGCCAATTGCCATTTTCTAACGGAGCCAAACCCCTCCAGAAAGGGATTGCCAGCAGCACAGCGACAATCGCACTGGCAAACGGCCCTGCGGCTGAAACGGCACTCTCCCATCCACGACCCCGTAACCGTCGCCGCTCAATGTAAACAGCTCCTCCTGGTAGAGCAATCCCACCCATCAGGAGAAACAAAATTGGCAGCAGCAGACTATAGACAGGGTGAGTATATTTGAGTGGATTCAGCGTCAAATAACCTTTATCTTTGACTGAAGTATCGCCACCCAAATAAGCGACTAGCGCATGACCAAACTCATGGACACAAACCGACAAAATCCAGCCCAGACAGACAAAGACGGCGACAAACCACACGGTTTTTTTCTCCGCAAAAACAGACTATCTCTTAGCTTATCGATTCTCAAAACAAGCTGAGATTGAAATCCACGCCAGCCCCAAAAACTAAACCATCAAAATTAATAGAGGAGTCGGAAGAATTCCCAAAGCTGTGTCCTCCAAACAGGTAAAATCGGCTGTTACGAGACATGGTGTACGAGAGGCGAGCAATGAGCTGGTGATATTGATCCAATCGGTCTTGCTTGGTAAAGTCAGCGATCGCAAACTGGTAGTCTAGGGCAAGTTCTAGGGAGGGGGCAGGAGAGTAATTTAAGGAGGCGCCCAGATAGTTAATGACTTGAGAGCGATCGCTCGGATTAGCGAAACTCAGACGCGCTTGATAGAAGGTATCTAGAGAGAGCCGATTGGTTAAGGAGTCCCGTCGCCCTAGCTCTAAGTAAACTGAATGATCGTCGAGGAAGCGATCGCCACTTTCTCGACTAAATAATTGTCGATTATTCCAACCCAATTCGCCATAACTGCGGCTTCCGAGCTGCTGACGAACTCCCAAGTTAAAATTCAGTTCATTGTAGTCATACAGAGAGCGCTCACTGTAGCGAGTGATATTGCCGCCAACCGAAGCAAATAAAGAAGTTTTCGGCCCCAAAGAAGGAACAGCCAAAAGCGTTAGTCCTGTCCTGAACAAACCATCTTCTACTGGGTCAATACCTGAAAAAATATTATTGCTGCGGAAATAACCAACTCCGCCGAGCAGGTAAACAGACGGTTGAGATGGAGGAGGCGGTGCGGCTAGCTCCCGTAAATGCAGATTCCCCAACTCTGGATCTTGACCTTGGGTTGGCTGCTGTGGCTCTGAACTATTTGGGCTGCCAGAAGGCTGGAGTTCTGAAGGAAATGCGTTCCCAGCCTGAGCTGTTAGGACTCCATGCGACGGATTTCGAGGACTTGTTCCCTCCTCTTGAGACTCCTGTGTTCCCACTTCTTCGTGTCCCTGCCGCCCGTCTCGGTTGGAAAGTTGAGGGTTGCACAGCGACTTTAACTCTGGAGAAAGCACCAACGGCTGCCCCGTGACACTAGAAATTCCCGAAGAGCTTTCTAGGGCGTCAGTTGTTGGAGCAGGTGGAGAAGACAGACAAAAAGTGCTAAACGGGCTATTTACAGAGGCTCTCATCCCCAATCCACGACTTTGACCCCCTTGTATCGGGTTCGTCTCTATCTCCCCGTCTTCTCGTCTTCCCGTCTCCCCGCCTCCCCCGCTCTCCGTCACTGCCTGTTCTAAAGAGGATTGTGTAATTGACTTGGCTATCACAGGGGTTTGCAGCGCTTTTTCACCTTCCTTCGCTTTCTGGGTTAGGCTGTCGTTGAGCAAACTCGTGCTTGACTCACCTGACACTGATGGTAGAACAGGAAGAAAAGATGAGTTGGGGGGGTTAAGGGAGAGTTCCTTCGCTATCTCCTGAATCGAAGTTTTCTGCACTGCTGCGTCTATACTCCCTTGAGTCGGTTGTGACCACAGGGGTGTGGCTTTTCCTCTCTCTACCTGTGGCAGTGCTTCTGGATGAGAAGGGATAGCAGCAGC
Source organism: Waterburya sp. (assembly GCA_036703055.1). Lineage (GTDB taxonomy): Bacteria > Cyanobacteriota > Cyanobacteriia > Cyanobacteriales > Coleofasciculaceae > DATNPV01. The sequence goes on along the minus strand of DATNPV010000176.1, from coordinate 1,692 downwards.
GTCTGTAGCCGCGGCTGTAATAACTTCACCGCTTCGTTGGTTAGTAGGTGAAACCGATAGAGCAGCAGAGCTTACTTTGGGAGCAGCACAAGCTGGCTTACTTAAAGTAAGACCAGCCAAAAAAATTAGGCTTCCCAAAATTTCTAAACGCGGTTTTTGGGGCTTTTGTTCATAAAACCCATGATAAGTTTGAAGTTTCGGCAAACTCGATTGACTAGATCTTTGGCTGCGGCGCATGATCGGTGTAATTATCTCCTGTCAGTAGTACTGCGGTAGATATACTAAGACTTCCTCAGGAAGCTTTGTTATTTCAGGGAACTCCAACTATAAATTTGTTGTCATTTAGATCACAGACGCCAAAACTTCTCAATTTGTTTATTGAGGAGCCGTCAAAAATAACCGGAGTACGTTGCTTCTGTGTCAATTGGTGGGTCTGCACAAGCCAAACATTTTACACATCTTCTAAACTTGGAAATCTCCAATGTTTCGCAACATCGCTCTTTTACTCGCTGTATCCCTTTGGAGTTGTGGTTCGTTACTTCTGCCCCAGGAAGTGCTTGCCGACACCGCTTTGACAAGGGCAGTGATTGAATCCTTGCGCAACCAAGCGCGATTGATTCCTAAAAATCAGTCGCCTCGGCAGGCTCGCCCATCAGACAGGATGACTCCAGGAGATTCCTTGGCGACGGCTAGGGCATCCATGGCACAACTACGCTTCAACGACGGCTCTCTGGCTCGACTAGGAGAGCAGGCCGTATTTCAGTTTGCCCCTGGAACTCGTACTTTAAACCTGTCTAATGGTACTGCACTGGTGTTAATTCCTCCGCGTCAAGGCACAACTCGTGTGCGTACACCTAATGCAGCAGCTGGGATTCGGGGTTCGGCGCTGTTTGTCCGATATCTGCCTGAAACGGATACAACGATTGTAGGAGCGCTCACCAATAGCCACATTGAGGTATCTAATCAAACTGGCTCTCAACGCCAGGAATTAAAAGCCGGCAATATGGCAGTCGTCGTTAAGGATCGAATAGAGAAGGTATACGAATTTGACCTCAGGACGTTTTACAAAACCAGTGATTTAGCCTCAGGATTGGATTTGACTCGATCGCAACCCATGCCAAGTACGGATGCAGCGATCGCACAAGTTCAAGAAGAAACGTCCGACGCTCTAAAAGCCCAGTCGCCCGTGATTGGTGAACGAGTGATTGAAAATCCTGACTTTATCCAGCTTTCTGCTAGTAGATCACAAGATTTTCCCAACGTTGAGCCCGGCGTCATCGATTCCGAACCAAGTTCTAGGCAGCAATCTCCTGGCTCATTCAGGAACACTAGTGGAAACACTATGGATGTCAGATCGCTGCTGGAGCGAGGGGAAATTCGAGACAATCAAATTCGTAACCGATTCCCCGGAGGTGGTGCAACAGGTGGTAACTTCCCCGGAGGCGGTGCGACAGGCGGCAACTTCCCTGGTCGAGGTAACGGCAACGGCGGCACCTTCCCCGGAGGCGGTGCGACCGGTGGCAACTTCCCTGGAGGCGGTGCGACCGGTGGCAACTTCCCTGGAGGCGGTGCGACAGGCGGCAACTTCCCCGGAGGCGGTGCGACAGGCGGCAACTTCCCCGGAGGCGGTGCGACAGGCGGCACCTTCCCCGGAGGCGGTGCGACAGGCGGCAACTTCCCCGGAGGCGGTGC
>DATNPV010000167.1:0-6958 GCA_036703055.1 Waterburya sp. | reverse complement strand
ACGCTTACCTTGAGCCTTCAGACTTCATTCCTGCTGAAACACCAATTCGATATTTACCGTATGACTGGAGCTTGAATGAACAGAATTAAGGCAAAACCTTCCCCACATCCTCCTGACTCCTGACTCCTGACTCCTGACTCCTGACTCCTAGCTCCTGAATCCTGACTCCTAACTCCTGAATCCTGACTCCTAACTCCTGAATCTTGACTCCTGACTCCTGAGTCTGTGTCTTTAGCCGTTGGTTCACGATGTCTAACTGCAGCAGTGAATCTCTCAATTTTTGACTTTGGGCAAGCAGTTCCTTAACGAGACACTCTTGTTCATCCACATCAGTGAACGTCGCCTTTGTTTGAGTTGTTGTGATCAGTGCAAACAGTCGCTGCTGAAGCTTCTCAATCTTGCGGTCAATCTGCTTTAACTGCCGACCCCGATCGATCGCGGCTCTGTAATCCTCCACTTCATCAGCTCTTAAGTGCTTGAGCGTCTTGCCATCAAACATTAGTTGGCGGCTTCTGACTTGCCAATATTTGCGATCAGTTCGGGCATTGCCTCCTGGCTTGACTTGCACCAACCAGCAGTCTTGCAGATACGGGCCTTCGCTCTTGATCTGTGTTCGTTCGATATAGAGCGCATCTAGGGCAGATTGAAGTTTTTCTAGGGTATACATCAATATTCAAACAATTATTCTCTTAACCAAAACCCCCAGACTACTCTATTGGTCTGGGTCTGCTCTAAGAGTATGTGCCCACTTTTCTCCTTCAAGTCTAGCTTTCCGAGATGCATCGACTTTGCCTTCTGGTTAGAGGGAAGGCGTTTATATTCAAATAAACAACAAGTAGTTATTAATTACTAGTGTCATTTGGCTAGACTTTTGTTAGTTTTTATTGTTTTCTCTGATACTGCGAGTTTTTTCTAATAAGTTAATTTGGCGCTTCACCTGTAGTTTTCATTCTCACAGCTCAAAAACTTGAGGGTGCGGGAGAGATCGCACTTCATCCAACCAACCACCCGCTAAGAGCGCGATAAATCCGGTGGGTTACGGCTGCACCTAAACCACCCTACTGGCTAACGCCGCTTTATCGTTAATGATGTTGCTGCACTATCTTGTGTGGCATTTTGAGAATTCTCATTCTGCTCAGGTTCTATTTAATCCGAGTTCCTTGAACAGTAGTAGAATCAGTGGAAATTTTCTTGCCTTTAAGATCGTATATAGTACCGGTACCTGTACTCTCAAAGCTATCTTTTGCAGAATTCAAAGTTGCCTGTTGAACAACATACACTTCACCGAATAAATTGCCATTTGCCTCAAAAATTGGTTCACGAAACCTGTAAGTAAATGTGTTAGAGCCAGTACTTTCCCACACTCCATAGCCAGGTGCCTTAGTACGTTCAACTGTTAAGATGACAATTCCGTCAGACGTAAAGGCTCCCAGTACCCTTTCTTGTCCACCATTGGCAAATTGTACAGAGAAAAACCATGAGCCTACCGCTCCGTTTTGCTGAGAGTGCCCCCTTGACTGTACAGCATCGGCCTTTGCATCTATCTTATTTAGTGCATAGAAAATCCCTAAAGTGCTTAGGCTGATAACCCCAGCACCTCTCAAAATTTCTCGACGACTCCACAAAGAATTTTTAGGCATCGATTACTTTCCTTTTGCTGCTTAATTTTGTTGGGAGTATTGTTAGTTACGTGTTAAAGTCAATGACTCATATCGTGTCTTAAAATTGTTGTTAAAGTTTTCCTTTGAGATATATTTCTCCAATTGAGGGGGTTAGGCATCCCTGCTGGCAACACTTGGATGAGGTGAAAAGCTCTTCACCTACCAGAATTTGCTGCCCTTTGTACTCAATGATGGTGGTAAAACTCAACTCATTCTTAATTCTGGATAACTTGGGTGAAACTAAGACAACAACTTATAAATTTTTTACGGTTGAGATATTGCGAACATTTAAGCAGACCTCAAGCCGTTTGATGACCTTGGATAATTGGGCATACTTGCAAACTAGACAATTTCAGAAAAGCAGGATTATCGACAAAGTATGCAGTCAAAAAATTCGGTGGGCTACGGCTGCGCCTAACCCACCCTACTTATGGCACTACTCATGGCGCGATCGCACCTCTGCGTTATTTGAAACCCCATGCCGCGATCGCAAGACAACCCCAACCCACCATAAACGCCACACCTCCCAAGGGTGTAATTGCCCCCAACCACTTAATCCCACTCAAACTCAAGGCATATAAACTGCCAGAAAACAAAGCGATCCCAACTATAAAAGCCCAACCCGCAGCCATCAAAGAGGTGTGCGAAGCTTCAGCACGACTTAGCAGCAACGCCACCATCAGCAGTGCTAAGGCGTGATACATCTGATAACGAGCACCTGTCTCAAAAATTTCCAGGGCACGTTCAGCCAGTTTTTCTTTCAGGGCATGGCTGGCAAAAGCTCCACCCGCAACGGATAAGCCTCCTAAAATGGCTGCGATCGCGATAAAAATGCGAATCATCAATTTACTTCCCTAAACCGTAATGTGCCGATTTCTTCACTAATGCTAAAACTGGTATCGGCGTCTTTAGCGTTGCGATCATTAAATAGACTTGACTTGAGCGGACATCCCGCCTCAGTTGGGCAAAGTTTCAGAACAACCTCTCCTCAATCTCTGCTTGCAGGGCGGCACTCATCTAAGAATTGCTTTTAAGTAATCGACTCGCAATGCGATCGCAAGCCTACACATCGCGGTACAATCAAGAGTTTGCAGTCACAGATAACGCTTGCTCAAGGAGATGCCTCTATGGCCCGGATGTACTACGACTCTGATGCTAACTTGGACTTACTGGCCGGTAAAACAATCGCCATCATCGGCTATGGTTCTCAAGGTCACGCCCACGCCCTCAATCTAAAAGATAGTGGCCTAAACGTCATTGTTGGGCTGTATCCGGGTAGTAAATCTGTAGCAAAAGCTGAGGCAGCTGGTTTAAAAGTTCATTCAGTAGCAGATGCTGCCAAAGCGGCTGACTTCATCATGATTTTGTTACCCGATGAAGTGCAAAAAACGGTTTACCAAAATGAAATTGAGCCAAACCTGAAGGAGGGCAAGGTATTAGCTTTTGCTCACGGCTTCAATATTCACTTTGGTCAAGTTGTCCCGCCTTCTAATGTAGATGTGGTGATGGTTGCACCAAAAGGCCCAGGACATTTGGTGCGGCGGACTTATGAACAGGGTGAAGGGGTTCCTGCTTTATTTGCAGTTTATCAAGATGCCACCGGTCAAGCTCGCGATCGCGCCATGGCTTATGCCAAAGGTATCGGCGGTACTCGCGCAGGTATCTTAGAAACCACCTTCCGTGAAGAAACGGAAACCGATTTATTCGGGGAACAAGTGGTATTGTGTGGTGGCTTGACAGCATTAATTAAAGCTGGGTTTGAAACTCTAGTAGCCGCCGGATATCAGCCAGAGTTGGCTTATTTTGAATGCCTTCATGAAGTCAAACTGATTGTTGACTTAATTGTTGAAGGTGGGCTGGCAAAAATGCGCGACAGTATCTCTAATACGGCTGAATATGGAGACTATACTCGCGGCCCTCGGATTATCACCGACCAAACCCGTGCAGAAATGCGCAAAGTCCTCAATGAAATTCAAATCGGTCAATTTGCCCGTGAATTTGTGTTAGAAAATCAGGCTGGGAAGCCCGGATTCACATCAATGCGGCGTCAAGAAGCCGAACATCCCATTGAGGAAGTGGGTAAGGATTTACGGGCTATGTTCAGTTGGTTGAAGAAAAGCTCGTAATCGGGAATAGGTAATGGGTAATTGGAAATCTAAGTGCAATTACCCTATTACCTACTAAGTTTTTTAGATTAGTGCTCAGCTAGAGAGGCTCTGTTATACCGTTTTGAATTTTGGATTTTCAAAGCCTCGCCCAGAGGTAGTTTGAGATATTCAAATGTGGCAAGTTTAAGCCCAAATGATATCAGTCCTACTGTGTAATTGTGGATTCTGTATTAGAGCTAATGGGTTGCGCTTTAGGAAATACCTGGTTAAAAAGTTGATGAACCGCCTCTCTAGTTTGAATACTGGCTGTACTCATAGGCTTAGGAAGCACGCGATCGCCAAGGGAAATAAACAGTACAGATAGGATGAGGAGATGTGTAAGATTAATCTTAATACGCATAACTAATTCAGGGTTAGTGTATTACAGGCTTAATCCTATTTTTCTCCTCAGCCTCTAAGAGTTCCTTACTTTTTAAGGTGCTTAATTAACTCTTCATCACATGATGAAGCTTTATTCTCCTCGTGCTATTTATTCCCCAATCTAATGCCCTGAGATTGTAATCACTCAATTTACTCGGCACTGAATAAAGGTGGGCGGTTCCCAATCCAAGGCTTGGCAGCTTCTAACTGGGCAGCTAGAGCAATCAGCGTGGCTTCAGCCGCAGGACGTCCCACCAGTTGAACACCAACGGGTAAACCTGTAGCGTGATCAAAACCTGTGGGAAGTGCGATCGCAGGTAATCCACTAGCATTAAATGGCGGACAAGGCGCAATCCAACCAATAATTTTTTGCATCGTCTCTTCCGGACTCAGATTCGCCCACTCGCCCACCCGGATTTGTGGGTGCAGATAAACTGGCAACACTAAAACATCAAACGCTTCAAAGAATCCCACAATCCGCCGTGCAATGATTTGCATTTGATGAACCGCTTGGAGATACTCCGCAGCAGAACCAGATTGCTGGACAATCCAGCGATTCATCGGACATAAGGCTTCCGGAGGAACTCCAGCAGCTGCAACTCCCGCTTGCCAAATCTTCATAAACGGTTCGACCAGTCCTATAAAATCAGGGCAACCGGGTTCAACACGGTGTCCCATACCTTGCAACAGTTGCGCTGTCTCCCGAACACTCTGCTGGCAAATCTCTGCCGCCTCGCCAATGGGTTGGGCTGAAGTGGAAAACGCAATTCGGAGTTGAGTAGGCGCTTGACGAGTGGCATCCAAAAACGATGTCTCTGGGTTAGGTAACCAGTAGGGGTCGCCTGTGATGTAGCCAGACATCACATCCAGCAGCGCAGCCGCATCAGCAACCGTACGACCGAGAGAGCCATTGGTCGCAATTCCGCTTTGATGATCACCGACTGGCGAGTAAGATATCCGACCCCGTGTGGGTTTAATCCCCACCAATCCACAGCAAAATGCTGGCCCCCGAACAGAACCCCCACCATCAGAACCTTGAGCAATGGGACTTAAACCTGCTGCTACAGCAGCGGCTGCACCACCACTCGACCCCCCGGCGGTGTAGTCTAGATTCCAGGGATTGCGAGTCGGGGGAAATCCAGGTTGGTCAATGTAGGGCAATGAACCCAGTTCTGATGTGGCGGTTTTACCGAGGAGGGTGAAACCTGCGTGCTTAATTCGCATCACCACACCATCGCTATAGGCAGCGATTTTATCCATTAGCACGGGTGTCCCGTAGGTGCAGCGAATGCCTTCTACAGGATTGAGGTCTTTGATGCTAATGGGTACGCCGAAAAATGGTGGCAGTTGTGAGGGGTCATTGACTTGTGCCAGTTGCTCCGTCTTGGCTTTCGCCTCCGCAATCGCCTGCTCAGATACTAGGGTGAAATAACTCCCTAGTTGGGAATCAAACTGCTGAATGCGATCTAGGTAAAGCTCTACTAATTCCAAGGGTGAAACTTCGCGGCGGCGGATAAGCTGTGCTTGTTCAAGTGCGGGTGCGAAGGCCAAATCAACTTGATTCATGAGTCTATTGCCTCTTGTCTGTTGTCTCTTGTCGGTGTCTCACCAAAAAAGGTGATTGAGGAAGTAACGTAACAGCTTTGGTTCGTTCGGTTCCTGATAGTCTCTTGGCAAGAGTTCCATCAGCGCCTCTTGCAGTACTTCCAAAGCTGTTTTCACGTCCTGTGGCTTTGGTCGGTCGGATTGGGGAAAGCATAAGGGCTCACCGAACCGGATTGTTAATTCTTTGCCCAGATAGAGGTCTTGCGTTCCAATGAGTGCAATTGGCACAATTGGCACACCCGCACGTAGGGCGTAGATTGCAGCTCCACGAGCCAGCGGCAGTTTCAACTGCCCCTCAACGGTTCCCAGCCTACCCTCGGGAAAGATCACAATCCCATCCCCACGGGCAAAAATGGCCTGAACAGCCCGGTCTATCCATCGCAGAGTCTTTATGTCTGCGCCACTTGGAACATCTTGTTCAACGGCTGCTGCCAACTCTCCTAACTCGTTGCGTCCTGCTTTAGCTGCTTCTATGACGGCAATCTCTTCTCCCCAGCGGCGTTCCAACGGGATGACGCCTCCGGAAAACCCCAGGATTTGGCGCTTCCACCAACGGTTATACAGTGTGCGAGCATCAGCCAGAATGTAGTAATAGGGATGCGTTGGCACTTCAGACAGTAAGAGGAATGGGTCAATGTGGTTCAAATGGTTAGGGGTTAGCATTGCGGGTCCTTTGGGAATCCGTTCCGGGTACTCGACCCTTACCCGGAAAAGGGAGTGGATGAGCGCTCGAATGACGCGGCGACGCAGTGATCCACTAGCTCGACGGTCAGCACCACCCACAGCAATGGCTTCGACGCTGTCAATGGCTCCCTGGATACTCTGGCGAACGGTGCGATCGCGCGATGCCGCTAGCCCTTCTCTTACCCTTTGAATTAGTGCGGGTGTGATGGGCGGCAGGACGTTCTGTTCCATTTGCTGGTTGTGTAACGGGGTACTCATCGCCAATCCTCCCGTAGGACTTGCAGGCATTCATCAGGTATAACCCTGTGAACCACTGAGTCGGATAGCTCACATCTTGGCTGTTCACTGCCCCAACTTACGCTTGAGTCTACCCTGACGGGGAATTTAATGGAACAATTTCTTCGTTGTCATTCGCTCACCGAGGTGGCTTGATTGTGGAACCCTTCACTACTTGAGCTGGAGGCTGGTCAGATGGAGATT
>DATNPV010000072.1:0-18482 GCA_036703055.1 Waterburya sp. | reverse complement strand
TATAGTACTCCATCTGGTTTTTTGTCATGTCTTTAAATGCATCAGGCTTGTTCTTGCTGATGGAGCGGGACATGTGTGCCTGGGTGTGTCTTGCCATTTTTTGCTGATTTTTACGTAATTGCACTTATCTCATTGTTTCATTCCTGACTCTAAAATCTCTAGTTCCGGATTGAGCAGGACTTACGCAATTGGCTGGTATGTCCGCTTTATGTAGGGGCAATTCATGAATTGCCCCTACGCAGATGGTGTGCTAGTCGAGAAAATGCGTAAGTCCTATGAGTGAAAGTTCGTATCAACAATTTGGAGCCAATTGCAGAGATTCCTCCGCCTTAGGAATCCTACGTCACAATTGCTCTGGATTAATCCCTCGTTCTCGCAGTAACGCTTCTAAAGCTTGATAGCGCTGTCGTTCCTGTTCCAACTGAGCAAGTGCTTCATCGGCGCGTTGGCGTTCCTGTTCGGCGCGTTGGCGTTCCTGTTCTGCACGTTGGCGTTCCTGTTCCCTAAGTTGAGCTAGTTCAACAAAGGATAAGAAGCGTTCTCCTGAGGGTGCAACAATTTCTAGGTTGTCAGATGTTAGTTGAAACCTTATTCCCAGACGGGGACTAACCCAACCATTCATCTCTTCAATTACATCTAATTCTTTTCCAGAGCGCAGCCAGCCAATCAAATCTACTTCGTCTGGGTCATAAACGTAGTATTCCTCTACACCATAACGTTCATAGAACTTGTATTTCTGAGCCATTGCTTTGAGGCGGTTGCCAGGGGATAAGATTTCAAAAACAACTTGTGGCGGAATATTATCTTCTTCCCATTGCTTGTAGGAACCTCTGTCTCCTTTTGGTCTACCGAAGATAACCATTGCATCGGGTGCTTGGCGAGTCTTGTTATCTCCTTCTACGGGATACCAAAGTAAATCACCTGCGACAAACACATCAGGGTTAGCGGCAAATAACAGTTCTAAGTTTTCCTTAATAACGACAATCCAACGAAATTGTTTTGTGTTATCTGCCATTGGTTGACCGTCGCTGTCAGGGTAGATTAGCTTAGGTGCGGTATCAGTTGGCAATTGTTGTACCATGCTGCTCTTGCCTCCGCTTTGGGTCGTTGCTATATTTTAGCGATCTGCGCTTTGCAGCAGCGCTTCGCTATCGCTGTTTCCAGATTACATAGGATTGCCTTTAACTTCTCATTCATAAGAGCCTCCTATCCAACTTGTATTGGCAACTGGAAAAGCATAGCGGTTAACCTGTTGGTATTCCTAGATTGATAGCAAGCCCTCATGACAGGTACTGAACTTCTAATTGCTCAAGCTATCAGTGGTGTAGCCGTTCCAGTTTTCCAGACGCTTTGGGGAAGTGGTGGTAAGGTTTTGGGGATGTTTGGCAAAAAGTTGGATGAGAGGGCAAAACAAGCGATTTTTGCCGCATCTAGGCGATATGCTCAGAACTACACCGAACGGCACGCCATTCTGAAAGTTCTGGGAATGCGTGAACCAGTGTCCTTGGAATCGGTTTATACTGCCGTTCAGTTTTTGGATGACAGGGCTATCCGTAGTTTTGAGTCAGTGGAAACGCTGCAAGAAGCCTACCGCCAAGCCAAGCAACGAAGTTTTCAGCCTGAAGATTGCCAGAAGCAAGAGGGACTCAAAGTTGCTAATGAAAAGCAATATTTAATGGTTTTAGGGGGGCCGGGTGCTGGAAAATCTACCTTTTTGCGTCGGATGGGATTGGAAGCGTTCAAAGGGAAGAAAGGAAAATTTAAACACGCTTGTATTCCTGTGTTTATCGAACTCAAAAAGTTCAACACTGGCGAGATTAATATCGAGAAGGAAATTGCGGAAGAGTTCCGTATCTGTGGCTTTCCTTCCCATGAGGAATTTACAGCTAAGGCATTGGAACAAGGTAAGCTGCTAATTTTGCTAGATGGACTGGATGAAGTGCCAACTGAGCGGATGAATGAGGCAATTCGGCAAATTCAGAATTTTGTCGATTTGCATGACCACAATCGCTTTATTACGTCCTGTCGGGTTGCGGCTTATCGCCACAATTTTCGCCGCTTTACCGATGTGGCAATGGCGGATTTTGATGATGCTCAGATTGAGAACTTTATTACTAATTGGTTCAGGAGCGAACCCCAGACGGGTCAAGAGTGCTGGAAAAAGCTGAATAACGAGGAAAATAAAGCAGCGAAAGAACTGACACAAAGCCCCTTATTGCTTACATTGGTATGCTTGCTGTATCAGAGTTCTCGGAAATTTCCAACCAACCGAGCTACGCTTTATGAAAAAGCTTTACGGGTCTTACTAGAGGAATGGGCAGCGTTTAAAGAAGTTAAAACCCACCAGGAAGACCTTTACAAGGGACTGGACACCAAACGCAAGGAAATGATGCTGTCGGAAATTGCCCATCATGCTTTTCAGGCAGACCGTTTGTTTTTGCCGAGACGGGAAATTACCGACCAAATCGAGCAACTGTTAAAAGAAATGCTACCTGATGAGAAATTCATTGATGGGACAGCAGTTCTTAAATCCATTGAAGTACAGCATGGGGTGCTGGTAGAACGAGCAGAGGGTATTTACTCGTTTTCACACTTAACGCTTCAGGAATATTTAACTGCCCAATATATTGATGACCATCGCCAAATTGAGACGTTAGTAACTGAACACCTCACAGATGAACGATGGCGAGAGGTGTTTTTGCTCGTGGCAGGGTTGATGCGGGGTGGGGCAGATGATTTGTTGTTGTTGATGGAGAAAGAAGCGCAAAAGTACATCAATACTCCCAAGTTACAAGCTTTACTCGGATGGGCAGAACAGGTAACGGCTGGGTCAGAAAGTAATTTGAAGCCTGTGGCTAAACGTGCGATCGCCAACGCCATTGCCTACGCCTTCGCTTACGCCTTCGCTTACGCCAACGGCAACGCCAACGCCTACGTCAACGCCTATGCCTACGCCAACGCCATCGCCAAGGTCAACGTCAACGCCTATGCCTACGCCATCACCGACGCCATTACCATCACCGACGCCATTACCTATACTCATGAACTGAAAAAGTTAAAAGTTTTTAAAGACATAAACTTTACTGTGCTGATTGCCAGACTGGAAGCACTCAAAGCTAAAGCTCCAGATGATAAACAACCAGAGGAAGTGCTTCAGGCGTTTGCGAAGCAATTTGTACAAACCTTGCTCAAAGCTTTCCGCCTCAATCCAGAACTGGTTAATTTATCTGAGCAAGAAGCACAAGCTTGGAAAAATTACTTCTACGCCAATTACCTGATGATGAAGTGTAAAGAGGCAGCCGTGCGGGTGTCGCCTAAAATTTGGGCAGAAATTGAGGAGCGGATGTTGCTGGTTCCGAACAACTCAAACAGTTAAGTTGCCCGCAGACTGGAAGTCTGGGGCTATACAAACAAAACCCGCCTACGCGGGTTTCAAAACCCTTGATTTTTCATTAGTCCGCGCAGGCGGACTTGGTTTTTGTAGCTGCGATTTCTAATCGCCAAGCTTGGTATAGAGCGATCACACCCTTCAAACCCCTAAACCTGATCATCCAAATCAGGTTCAACACCAAGCGATCGCAATTGTTCTACCAGTCTCTCTACTCGTCGCCTTTCTCGTTCAACTCCTTGTTTTTCTCGTTCTTCAGGAGTCAAAATCCAGTTACCCGCAGCATCATACCAGCGCAACCAGACGCGATCAATTCCCTGATAAACACCTTGCCACAGCCCCAAACCTAATTGAATGTCATTCATCCATACACGCGGTTCTCTCAGTTCTAATTCTGAGTAGCTACTACCAACTAACTGAAATGCCCTCAATTGGTTAGTGTAACGGTCAAACACAATGTAAAAAGGAACCCGCAAAATGCGCTCGTAAACTTCCCATTTCGTCGGGGGTTGATTGATTTCGCGCAGCATTTGTCCCAAGTCTTCTTTTTCAGTTCCTGGTGAGAGCAGTTCGACGACGACGAAGGGATTAACCCCTTCTTGCCAAACCACGTAGCTTAGGCGCAGTTCCCGTTGCTCATACAACCTTGGTACGCCTACGACGGCAAACCAGTCGGGGCGTTTATACCAAAGAGGATGACGAACGTTGTAGTAAAGATTTAAATCACTGGCAACAAAGATTTCGTCTTCTGGATAGTTGGCAGGACGGAAAGTGTACCCCAGAAGTTGGGACTGTAGTAGATGGTATTCGTCGGGCAAACCAGGCTCCTCTGGGTCTTCGCTGGGAAGATCGTACATGGTGGGCAAGACTTTTTTCGGGTCGAGAGGTGGGTCGGTTTGATACATGATGCCCAACACGGTAGCGCTGTTAACTTAATCTTATTGTGGCAAGCGTGCGATGGTCGCGAAAGCGAACCGCCGAAGGCATCGCGCTGCTGCATCCACGGACGGCGATCGCACGCTAGCGCTATAGTTGATCAGGACTTACGCAAACACCATCGTGAAAGCCCCCCCAACCCCCCAACCTTGGGGGTGTAAATCCGGTTCCCCCCAGATTTGGGGGTGTCGGGGGGCGAATGCGTAAGTCTTGTTGATTAAGCGTCTGGAGGCTGTCACCAACATGAGCCAAACCCACCCACTCCTTGTTGCTCAAATCACGGACACCCACCTGTTCGCCGACCCGAACCAAGAACAGAAGGGAATAGTAACGGCTAAATCACTTCAAGCCGTTTTAGAGCGAGTCAAACACCTATCTCCTCAACCTGACTTGCTACTGCTCACAGGAGACTTGTCTCAGGACGAAACGCCGGAGTCTTATCAGTATTTGCGAAGCGTGTTAAGTCCCCTTGCGATTCCTACTTACTGGATTCCAGGCAACCATGATGATATGTCGTTGATGGAGCAGATTTTAGCTCAAGACCCTATCTTTCCCCACAAGTCGTTTCAGCTAGGAACTTGGCAATTTATTCTCCTCAACTCTGCTGTTCCTAGTTGCGTTTATGGACAACTGTCCACCCAAATCCTAGAGTGGCTGGAGTATCAACTGCAAAAAGCCAATAATTCCCCAACATTAATTTCTTTACACCATCCTCCACTTCCTGTCAACTCTGCTTGGATGGATAACATCAGCCTGCAAAACTCACCAGACTTATTAGCCATTCTCGACCGTTCCCCTCAAGTGCGGTTAGTCATCTTTGGTCATATTCATCAAGAGTTTTCGCGGACTCGTCAAGGAATCCACTACTTAGGGACTCCCTCAACTGGTGTCCAATTCGCACCTAATCTTCAGGAGTTTCAGTTGGATTCATTGCCACCTGGATTTCGGCTTTTCCATCTCTATCCTGATGGTACTTGGAAAACCCAGGTAGAGCGGGTGGCTTATACGCAGTAGTTTAAGTACATCCGAATACAAGCTGATATACCGCTGCTCATTGGCATAATCTGGACGGGCTCTCCGGCCCATCCCACAAGCCATAAGCTAAATATCAACGGTTCGTTAAAGGTGCAAAAGTTTAGGACTGGTTAGTTAATGGTAGCGTGACTGTAAATGTAGAGCCGACTCCAACTTCGCTAGCGACGAAAATCTGACCGTTGTGAGCCTCTACGCACTTTTTGACAATCGTTAATCCTAACCCAGTGCCGGGAATTGCCCCAACATTTTTAGCGCGAGTAAAAGGCTGAAACAATTGCTTTTGATCTTCTGGAGGAATGCCAATTCCTTCGTCTTGAATTCGGACTATTACTGTTTCAGCATGACGAATGAGTTCCAATCGAACAACGCCGCCATCAGGTGAATACTTGTTCGCATTAGAAAGTAAATTGCTCAAGATATGCCGCAAAAGGGTTTCATCTAATACTATCCCACTGCATTCTCCTTGACAGTTGAAAACGAGCTGATGCTTCTCACTCATATTCATTCGGAACTCTTCAACCAGTTGGCGGCAGAACTGATTTAAATCCAGGGGTGCGGGTTGAAACTGAAGTTGGCCTGAATCTGCTCTACTCAACAGTAAAACTTCATTCAACAGGTAGAGCATGTTCTTAATCGAAGCTTGAATGAGCTGGAAATGGATGAGTCTTTTCTCGGTCGTTAATTTGTCGTAGTAGCTTTGCAACCATTCAGTAGAAAGGCGAATTGTATTCAAAGGGTCGCGGAAATCATGAGAGAGCATTGAGACAAATTCAGATTTGAGCCGATTGAGTTCTTTCTCCTTAGCTAGTGCTTTGAGAATTTCTGCTTCTGCTTGTTTGCGTGCAGTGATTTCTTCAACAAATCCTTCGTAGTAAAGTAAATGGTCTGATGCATCACGAACAGCCCTAGCCTTTTCCGAAATCCAAATAACATTACCGTCGCGGGTGAACACTTGAGACTCAAAGTCCGATACTCTATCTTGGTTTTGCAGCAGTCTCATAAACTCAGCACGACGATTGGGGTCAACATACAGCTGATGGCTGATATCAGTAATCGCACTCATCAGTTGAGCAGGTGAGTCATAGCCATAGATGCGAGCTAACGCTGGATTAGCATTAAGGTAGCGTCCATCAAGTGTTGTTTGGAAGATGCCCTCGACAGCGTTCTCGAAGATGCTTTGATACTGCGTTTGAGCGAGATGACATGCCTCCTCCGCTTGCTGGCGTTCAATAATTTGCCGTTGTAATTGCTTATTAGTCGCTCTTAAGTCAGCCGTGCGTTCTTCTACCACCTGCTGCATAAGCTCGATGGTGCCATACATTTCCACAGGGTCAAAGGCTTGTAGCAAGTTAGTTTGGGTGACAATTCCTAAAAGTTCGCCCTCGCTGCCGCTTACCACTAGACGCCGAACATACCGCTGTTGCATGAGTTGATGAACTTTCAACAACGAGTCTTCCGGACTGACATAAAGCAGCGGATTACTCATGATGTCCCCTGCCACTATTTGGCTCAAATTTAACTCCAGCGTCTGAAACTGTACGATGTCCCGCTCTGTTACTATTCCTATAGGTATGAGTCGTCCTAAAGAAGTTGACGACTGACAAATGACTACGCAACTAATCTGATGCTGAGCCATGAGTTGAGCTAACTCCAGCACGGGTGTTGTTACCGACGCTGTAATCACCGAAGTCGTCATTACTTCTCCCACAGTCCGGATCTTCAGAAGATTAAGAGGTTGCAAACAGGAGCGAATACTGTCGTAGGAAACCACTCCCACCAAGTTCCCCTCGTCGTCCACAATCGGCAGGTGACGAATTTTGGCGGAGCGCAGGCGTGACAGAGCCGTGAAGATATTCCGAAACTCCGATTTACACAGGGTAGCAACGGGTGAGGTCATAACATCACCAATCGTTACCCCTTCTCGGTTTCCACCAGAAGCACTCAGTCTTACTAAATCCCGCTCAGTTAGGATTCCGAGCAACTGAGACTCCTGCATCACCAAAACACAGTCGGCTCGTGCCTCTCCCAGAACAGCTTGGTTGTCTAGCAAGGAATGCCAGGTGTCTAAGATGCAACTGCTGCGGATGTTTCCCATCAAGGGAATTACTTCGGCGAGGGGAGTGTCTGGGGTAACGATGAGGGGACACCGTTCAATCACATGCTCTACCTTGGGAAAATAAATTGATAACGGGTGAGGTGACATGGTTAGTGCCCACTGCAAGTCTTGCATTAGCGGTTCTGGGTCGTTTTGGAATGTTGCAACTGTCATGCTGAACCCTTAATCATAAAGATTTATTTTTAAAATCTCTCAAAAAAATCAAATCGGGATATGGTAGATTCACGGAATTGTGTAAATACTAAGGGCAATAATTCTAAGAATTGTACGGGGAGGGGTTACCGGGGAAATCCTCTCCTAGTTGTGGATTCTGCCTAGGTAGATAGAATGGTGAGCTAGCGATCGCATACTCCTTTCCCCGACTTCTAAGCTGTCGCGCATTTGAATTGCAAGTTTGTGTTTAGCTTGTTCCTTGTGGGATGGGCGGCAAGCCCGTCTAGCTTATGCAAATTAGATGCACATCAGCTTATTGCTTGTAGGAGTCAGTCGAGGAACAATCTTTACCAATTAAACAAAAGCATCTAATGCAAAACCCGCCCCCGATCTACAAATCTGGAAAAGGCAGGTTAGGTAGCTGTTTCGTCGCTTGGGTGGACAAGCCTGATCTGTACTCCTGACTCCTATTTTCCTAGGAGGGGATACCAGAAAAAAGCACCTTTGTTCAGGTGCTTCAAGAGGAGGCCAAAATCAACAGAGGAATTATGTTGTTCAGCTTACTCGATGATGGACGCGAGGACTGCGAGCGCCAGTCGAGGCTCCACCTAGGGATGCGGCTAACCCTAGTAGGGAACCAATGACAAATGACCACAAGCCTCTAGAGGCATTGTCCGCAATATCACGAGTTTGCTGAGCAGTGACGTTGGGCGCATTGTTGGGGACATTAACACCACCTTGTTGAACCTGATTAATCACTTCTCCCGCATTGGATGCAGCAATACCAAAAGCTCCCGCTACCCCATTAGCTAATAGCCAAGCGCTCAGTGCCAGAGTGGTTGCCCAGAGAATAGCACCATTGAGAAGCGCTGTATTGCGGTTCATGGGACCACAAGCACGAGCTGTAACCCAACTGCCAACGAATAAGGCAATTAATAAACTAATGATTGACCAAATTCCTACACCCGTGCCGACGCCTGGGGCATTTGATCTCGGTGCCCCTGAGCCTGCTAAGAAAGTTGACCCAATCGCAGCACCCAGAGCACTTAAAATGAGTTGAGTGGCTATGGCAACTACAAGACCTGAAAGAATCGGGCCCCAGCGTACACGGTCATGATACTCGACCACTGAATTCACAACAGGGGGTTCGGTTACAATATTGTCTCCCGGTCGATTTACATAGGTCATCGCCTGCTCTCTCCCTTATTTTTAATCCCTTAAAGTTGCTTTTTTATTAGCAATTCTTGACCTTTACTGTAGAGCAATCGCTCGTACGTCTGCTCTATCAACAGAAAGAGTTGGTTTCTATGCCCTTAGAAAGAATTATTTGATTTGGGGAACTACTCAATAGTCAGCTCTTTCAAGGTGTGAAGAGCGCGTCTACTGGGAGCCACCTTATTGGCTTTTTTGCGCCTAAGTCTGAGGCATGTTGGGCACAACGAGAGGACGAATCAGAACGAGCGGTGTTTGCTCCTGTCCATTTCCTGCTGGGTTGCTGATGAAGGCTTGCTCCAACTTCTTCAGGGAGACATCAGGGGTTACTGAGATGGGGTTAACCAAGGGAGTGAGGATATGAGTAGGCTAGGAGAGGCATCAGCATGACGGGGAATTGCCTGGGTTTTGCAATGAATCCCTGCTAAACTGACCTTTGATAACAGTCTTACCTTAACCTGCACATCCGGCACCATCACCTCGCGGTAAGGATTTCGGTTCCGGAACTCTAGCTTACCAACCAATTTATAACGATGAGGTTCCCTAACTACCTGCGTCCAGTCTCCTGTTGTGAGTTCCAAATCATTACCAGGACGAAGCCGATAGCGTATTTCTAGCGCGATCGCTCCTAACACCAATAAGAATGCGATCGCTCCAACAATCAATCCTAATTGTTCAGCCAAAAATATTAATTCGTTCCCCTGTATTATTGCTGAAGTTTCAATCATAGAGAACACTTTCTCTCCTCTTAGCCTTCCCATGGTTTGGAGTTTTGATTGAGGCTAATTAAAAGTTAGGACTAGAACTTAGCTGAACGCAGATTTTATTAGGCCAATATGACACTCAGATGACAATTAGATGACAAACGTGCACAACGCCCGACAGGAGTTGTGAAAGGATTGAATGAGTATACTTTTGTGTTGTAAGCCAAGCCTTACGTTAAAACAGAGCGTATCAATTGCAATTGTTATTTACTCCAAAATCGAGAAAATCGAAAACATAACTCTGAGGAAAACAATGACAGAGATTCAGTGTCTCAAAATTCGATTTCGCAGGGACAAAGCGGAGGAAGCGGTGCGCTGGGTACAGTCCCTAAAGGAGCGCCAAGCGGAAGTTGCCCAGTTGCTCGATGCTGAGGGGGTTCGGGTTGAATCTTTGTTCCTCGAACGCTGCGGTCAGGATGTATATCTTTATCAATACGTGAGAGCCGAGAGCTTAGAGCAAGCCTACGACGCTTTCATGAATTCGCAAAGTCAAATCAGTGTAGAAACTCGACAGTTTATCAATGACATGTGGGAAGAGGGTCAAAGCCTCGAACTGGTAGTCGATTTTGAACGCCCTGAGAAGGATTATCAGGGAAAATAAGTCTGTTTCCGACGCCACAGCCCCTATTTTCCTCGGAGGTCTGCAAGATAAGATGTTCTGAGCATAGGAGCAGGCTCTCAGTAAGGGCTCTATCGCTTAGAAGGCGTATTGCTTGGTCACCCTTGGCTCTTAGCTTTGTTTTATAGATGGTTTTTCAAGCCGTTTTGTAGGATAGGTTAAAAACAAGTCTCCTGCTGAGAAGGCTGACACTTCACCTGTGTTCAGCACTATCCAGTCATCTCAAATGAACAGAAGAGGTCAGAATGCCTTTCACTGCTAATGTTATTTCTGCCAAAGAATGGGGAGCTAAACCCCCAAAACAGTGGCCAGACGAAACCATTCCGCAATATATCATCGTCCATCATACTGATACTCCCAATCCTCCTAAGGACTTATCGAGAGGGACGTTGGATGGTGCTAAAGAATTGGCCAGGAGTATTCAAAGAGCCCACATGGGTGAGTTCGGCTGGAATGATTCAGGTCATAACTTTCTGAATACCACTGGCGGGGTTTTGTTGGAGGGCAGACAAGGTTCTCTAGATGCCATAAAAAAGGGACGTTGTGTCCGCTCAGCTCACGCGGGCAATGCTAAAGGCAACGAGTCACCAGGCATTGAAAATGAAGGCAGGTTCATGACCTACCAGATGAATTCACAGCAGTGGAACAGTTTGGTGGATTTGTGCGTTTCGATTTGCTCGTCCTGCAAAATTGACCCAAACAATATCAAAGGACATCGAGACTTTTCGCCAACGGATTGCCCTGGTGATTGGTTGTACAGCCAGTTGCCCCGGTTGCGCCAAGAAGTGCGCCAACGACTCGGTGCTTCCTCCACCGAAGACTATTTACGAGAAGGCGATTCAGGCCCGAAAGTTAAAGAACTACAGCAACTGCTGAAAGCCAAAGGGTTTAACCCTGGCCCCATTGACAGCGCTTTTGGCCCTAGCACACTTAAAGCCGTCATTTCTTTCCAGAAGTATCAAGGGTTAGATGCAGATGGTGTGGTTGGCCCACTGACCTGGAAAGCGCTTAGAGCGGCAGCAACCCAGAAACAGGTCGCACCCAGTCCGATTGACATGCTTGATACATACTTGTTTTATCGTGGGTTGCCCCATCAACATCAAGCGATTGAGTGGTTGCAAGGACAAGTTTCAGCACAAGCCTTAGAAGAGTTTGCCAAAAAGTGGCGAGATGAACCCCCACAGACGACTCTCCCGCTCCAAGAAGGTTCTACTGGTACATCAGTAAAGCAACTTCAGGAGAAATTGCAGCAGCAAGGATTTAATCCAGGGTCGATTGATGGTGTTTTTGGTGCTACGACGAAAGCGGCTGTGATTGCCTTTCAAAAGAAAAAAGGGATTGAGGCAGACGGGATTGTAAGTGAACAAACCTGGACAGCTCTGAATCTGGCCTAAAGAAAGGTAAAAGGTAAAAGGGAAAAAATCAATGTTTTCTTTTTTCCTTTTCCTTTTTACTCATACCATTTCACGTTTACTGCGCTACACATTGACCCCTCTAACCTCCCTGATCAAGGGGGGAACAAGAAAAGCATCTGTAGCAGGCTTTTAGTAAATTGGTATCAAGGCATACTTCGCTAACGCCTGTCCTCAAGGGAAAAGGCGATCGCTCTGTTGGCGAGACGATCAAACTATCCAACAAAAAAGGCTCAAGCACTGCTGCCTGAGCCTCTTTAGATTCAATTTAAGCTAGCTTAAGCTTAATCTTTAGTAGCGACGAGAGAAGCTGTTGGTTCTCCGGTTACCACCACCTGATGGACCTCTGTCTTCGCGAGGTTTCGCTTTATTAACTTTTAGGTCGCGACCCATCCATTCAGCACCATCCAGTGCATCAATGGCAGCCGATTCTTGGTCATCTGTACCCATTTCCACAAAACCAAAGCCGCGCATACGACCTGTTTCACGGTCAGTGGGTAGCTGAACCCGCGTCACAGAACCATATTCTGCGAAAACTTCAGTCAGGTCTGCTTGCGTGACCTCGTAGGATAAATTGCCTACATAAATTGACATAGATTGTCTCCAAAATCAGATGGGTGTGGAGATTTAGATTTCGGAGAGAAGCCTGTCAGAACCAAAAGGGAGATACCTATTAATACTAAAAACAAACACTGCAACCGAATTTATTCTCACTCACTATCCTAGCACAGGATTTCACTCTCATTGTTAAAGCCAGAAGAGAATTAGAAAATGCCAACGTCCGGTAACTCGTGTTGTACCGTTCACCCCCCTTGCCCCACAATCCATAGTCATAACGATTATGATTTAAAAGAGGGGTCAAATTCAGGCGCGAATAACTCGCGTTGCCTTTCCCTATTGATCGCACACAGTAGTTTGCCACATTTTTTAGAACGCTTAGCTTGCCAGAAAAGCAAGCTCGGAGGGAGGTTTAATCATGGCTCATCTTAACCAACGCCGCTCTCAAAACATCAGCGGAGACTTTTACGTCGATAGTACCTGTATTGATTGCGATACCTGCCGCTGGATGGCTCCCGAGGTATTTCATGAGGCGGGGGGGCAGTCGGCGGTGTATCATCAACCGGCTACACAGAAAGAACGGTTGCGATCGCTCCAGGCACTCTTATCTTGTCCGACTTCTTCAATTGGTACAGTGGAAACGCCTAAGGATATCAAAGCGGCTCAGCACAGTCTTCCGCTTCTAGTAGAAGACAACATCTACCATTGCGGTTACCATTCTGAAAAGTCCTACGCGGCTGCCAGCTACTTTATTCAACGTCCGGACGGCAATGTTTTAATCGATTCACCCCGCTTTACACCTCCATTGGTCAAACGTTTAGAGGAGATGGGGGGAGTTCGTTATATGTACCTGACGCACCGGGATGATGTTGCCGATCATCAAAAGTATGCTGAGCATTTTGGGTGTCAGCGTATCTTGCATCGATATGACGTTACTGGTGGAACTCATGATGTTGAAATTCAGCTCACTGGTTTTGAACCGATTGAGCTCACCTCAGATTTGCTGATTATTCCAGTTCCTGGTCATAGTAAAGGTCATACGGTTCTACTGTGCAACAATAAGTTTTTGTTTACAGGTGACCATCTAGCCTGGGATGAAGAACTCAATCAGCTTGTCGCTTTCCGTGACTACTGTTGGTACTCCTGGTCTGAACAAGTCAAATCGATGCATAAACTCGCTAATTACTCTTTTGAATGGGTACTACCAGGTCATGGTCGCCGCTACCAGGCTGATGCAGAAACTATGCGACAGCAAATGCAAAAATGCCTCGCTTGGATGGAAGCTCAGTAATCAGGAATATCAAGCAGATTCAGCCGTTTGTAGGGTGGGTAGCATTCAAGAATTCTTAAGACCTTGCAATAAAACTAGTAAACACTGCCTCCCCTACGGCTACTTCTCAACGAATTGTAGGGTCATGGCACTACCATGCCCTTACCAAAATATTTGTCAGGACTTACGCAATATCCATTGATTAGCCCCCCTAACCCCCAAATTTGGGGGGAACAAGACCTTACTCCCCCCAGAGTTGGGGGGCAAGGAGGGGCAAATGCGTAAGTCCTATTTGTAATAAACATTCATCAAATTGGTATTATTAAAGATAAAAGCTTGTTTCATCTTCTGCTGGCAATGAAGTTGTATTAAATAGTGCTGGCTGAGACAAGTTTCGCAACAATTACATTAAATTGTATGAATCAATTTTTTCTCTTTAAGGCTTAGCCCCGATCAGGTATAAAGTATTAATAATATTCGTTAAATCGTCTGACAAAAGGTAGAGAAATCCTTCTCTTTTTATTAGAATTAGCCCAAATAAAAAAATCTCCACACCTGGAGGAGCTTATGGTTGGCTACGCAGCGAGAGTAAGAAACCTAACGATCAATCCTGGTGATCGAATTGTCAAAGAACCTCAGAGCCTTGAAGAAAAGGCTAAGCAGCTAGCTGTAGATGCACCCGATATTACGGGCGACTATATCAAAGTTCCCACTTACTTCATTGTGAAATACCCGAATGATGAAACCAAGGCACTGCATCATGTTAGGGATGCTAAGGAAATTTCCAATGTGATTCGGCAGATGCGCTTTGAAGAAGAAAGTTGGCCTCAAGAAGCCGAAAGCAATCACCATACAAACCTGACGGGTGTAATCTTGACTATTGCTTTATTTTTGATGACAGCTACCATATTGATCGGGATTTTCTAATTTCAGTCAACGGTTGAAATAAATGCCAAAAAATGGAGTAAGTTGGGCAAGGAGACATTGGCTTCTCACAAGTCTCCTTGCTCAATTTCCTGTGAGAAATTCGCAATTTTTATCCGCTTAACTGGCTATCAGCTGCGAAGGTGTTACACGCCACAATTGCTCTAACCGAGATGCAGGCATGGTGAGATAAAGAACATCCCCTGCACTGAGGCAAGTTTCTAACAAATCCCAGCCGTGAATCGTTTGGCAGTTGGTTTCGATATACAAAGGTACGAAATCAGCATCAATCGCAGTTTCTTTAACTCGGCGTCCACAGAAAGGATGTTCGGGTGTAATCATGATAGCTAGGGCGACCCAAAGGGTATTGCCTGTCATGCCATTCCCCAAAATTCGCCCACCCAATGCCGCTGCCGCAAAAGCAGGAGTTGCTAATTCTGCTGGACACAACACCGCTTCAAATTCAAAAACCTGTTGTACCATTCGAGAAAAGTGAGGGTCTTGATTGCGAACCACCACCGGCAATTTGGGGGCAAGGCTTTTGGCACTGAGGGCAATTTGCAAATTGGCAGTATCATCACTGGTGACGGCTAAGAGCGCTTCGGCTTTCTGGACATTAGCCGCTGTCAGCATGGCTGATAAACTCGCATCTCCTTGAATCACTGGAATACCTTGGGCGCGGACAATGTTGAGGAAACGGTTGTTGAGATCGCGTTCGATCGCAACCACCTCGTGTCCGTGGGAATGAAGCTGATTAATAATCTGAACTCCAATCCCACCCATGCCACAGACAATGTAGTGATGTCGCGCTGGAACTCTCGCCGCATCCCAAAACTGTTTGAATCGAGCTCCTAAAACAAAATCGTTGATTAAAGCGTAGAAAATACCAATAACACCCGCACCCACCAACATCATGACGGCGGTAAATAGCTTAATGCTATCTGGTGTAGCTTCGACTACTTGTTCTTCCCCGCCGGCACCCGTCACCATACCAACGGAAAAATAGAGGGCTTCGACAACGGAGACGTTCTGGTTAACGCAGACATAAGTTAGCGTGGCGGTAAAAATCATCGCCAGGAGAGTGAACGCTACAACTAATACAGATTGTGCGTGATTTTGAAACTGACGCAAGCTAGTCAGGACTTTGAGTAGCTTGCGTAGCCAGGATTTACGACGACTGCGTACATTGGGTTGAGTACCGATAATTAAGCGATCGCCCACTTGCAACTGTCGCCCCTCTGTTACGGCAGACACCAGTGGCATTCGCCCCTTTACGGGTAGGTAGTAAATGAGCATTCGCGCTCGATCATCCCACAAGTCACTCAAACAGCGTCCCAGCCAAGGGTGGTTTTCATCAATCACTTCTTCGTAAATCGGCCAAGTTTGATTAAACAGCCGTAGTTGTCCGATTGCTTGATTCCCTAAGGCAGCAAAGGCAAACACAGGTGCGGCTAAAGCCGTTACACTCAAACTAACGTGGTCGGGAAGAGTTTGATCTAAGCGATCGCCTAAGCCACTATTAAATAAGCGGTTAATAATGCGAATCCGGGGATTGAGAATTTTGGCCTGGGTAAGGATTGCCAGATTTAAGGCGTCATCGTCACTCACCAGAACCAGAGTATGAGCACTCTCAATCCCAGCAGCTAGCAAGGTAGAAGCTGACCGTAAATCTCCAATTATGATATTCTCTTGTTCACCCAGCAGAGGTTTATGATGGATGCCAACGACAGCCGCTCCCTGTTGCCTGAGTAAGCTGAAAATTTTAGATCCTGTGCGACCCAATCCACAAACAATGATTCGGGGATTCATGAACCAGCTTTTTTGACAGACCCATGGCTGCCTTGTCTTGTATGGTTTAAACTCTTATTTTCGGCTAGGAGAGCTGGGAGGATTGTAGCTGAAGACACCACAGCTACAGGAAAAATTTAGATTTTCTCAGCGTAACTATTCAACTTTATTGATATGATAAAATTCTTCGAGTAAAAATGTAATATATGTTACATTTTCTGCTTCATTAAAGCTTCACAAAATCTACATCTAAGCTTAGAGATACCAAAAAGCTCTCTAGAGCGGAAATTCGGGCTTTTGCTTCTCGTTGATTGAAGCTGAAAAGTCCTATTTTTCGGTCGATTCTTTATTTAGTTTCGGTAAAGATTTAGCTAAATCCCTATTCAATTTTGAGGTAGCGTGCCATTATTTGACAACAGGTTAGGAGACGGATAAATCTCTTCTAACTAATAACTGAGTGACCCATTAACGACAAAACAATCTTTTTTATTGACTGATTCTCTAAAGAGCTAAAGATATTTACAGAGGTTCCAGTCTGAGCAAGAATTTCCCTAAGAATATCTTGAGTGTATCTGCCTTTCCTTGGAGGTCAAGCTATGACGATTTTTCTCCCAACTGTACCTGCTTCTGCTTTAGGAACCAAAATTCTTCGCGCTCGATTTGGACAGAATCAAACCTCTTGCACGATTAGCGGAAATACTATTGATTTATCTCTAAAAATCCCCGTCTTAGGCCAAGAAAATACCGAGTACATCCTTTCTCAACCAGGACGAATCTACCAACAGCTTGGCTTTCAATTAATCGAGACAGAAGATAGATTAGCTGGGGTTCTCGTCCAACAAGTAGACTTCCCTTTAGAGCAATCAGCGTATGATATTTACCTCAACTTTTTGGAATTAACCAAAAATTGGAAGTTATTCCGCGTTTGGAACTATGTTCCTTACATCAACGAAGAAGCCTTGGGATTAGAAAACTATAGATCATTTTGCAAAGGTCGTTCCCTAGCCTTTGAAGACTTCTTCGGCAAAGAATTTAACTTTAAAATGCCAGCCGCTTCAGCAGTGGGTATCAACGACAATAAACTCGTTGTTTACTTTATTGCTGGCAAAGAAAGCGCGACGAATATCGAAAATCCGGAACAAGTGCCAGCGTTTTACTATCCCCAGCAGTATGGCCCTCGGTCTCCGAGTTTCGCACGCGGTACAGTAGTTGTTCAGGATGGCAAACACATCGGTTATTTGTCCGGAACTGCCAGTATCAAGAGCCACAAATCGGTGACGCTGCGAAATATTAGCGAACAATTCCATACCACCCTAGACAATATGAGTCTAGTGTTTGAGCGCATGGGTTTGTTGCATGAGCGCCTGAGTTATCACGGCAATATGCCAGACCCAGCGAAATATGACCGAACATTTAAGGTCTATATCAGACATTTGGAAGATGCTGATTACATCAAAGGTCTATTTTCTCAAAGCATTTTTGAATCGGAAGGCGACCATATTCTCTATTTGCGGGCAGACATCTGTCGCGCTGAATTGGATTTAGAGATTGAAGCGATCATTACAGAACGATGATCGGCTCTTCAAGAAAGCTATCCGATTCAGATTTTAGCGCGAATACTATTCTTCTTCACTCGTAAAAAAGGGCGCTCAGTCCTACGGCTAAGTCACTCATATTGACTGAAGCTAAAGTTCTACAGTTTGGATTAATTTAGCTCAGATTAACCGAAACATTCCCGAAATTTGGGAATCCTCTAATTACGTCAATCAGTCAGGCACTACCATGTTGCACCAAACATTCCTCAAGGCAGTAAAGCAGTATCCTGAAAAAACAGCTATTGTCTACGATCAGCAAAGAATTAATTATCAAGAGCTTTATAATCGGGTTGTTCGCTTCAGCAAGGCGCTGCGCTCCATCGGCGTCAAAAAATTTGATTGTATTGCCATCGTTCTTCCCAATTGTCCGGAGTTTGTAATCAGCTTTTATGCGGCGGCGATATTGGAGACGATCGCGCTACCTCTAAACCCAGCCTTTAAAGAAGGTGAAATCAACTTTTATCTCAATGATACAGGTGCAAGTGTTGTTATTACGGATAAGGCACGGTCTGAACTTTGCCGTAAAGTTATCTCTCAATTGGATAGAAAAATTGAGTTAATTGTCGTAGACGGAGATGAACCATCCACTCTCTCGTTCTATAACCTTATCCAAAATGAAACCGAGGATTTTGCCGAAGTATCTCCTTATGAAGGAGATGTCATTTATCAGTACTCCTCTGGGTCTACGGGTAGACCTAAACGAGTTGCCAGA
>DATNPV010000132.1:0-53968 GCA_036703055.1 Waterburya sp. | reverse complement strand
AACATGGACGGGGCCTGTAGCCGTTCAACACCGCGTGCAGGTCGCTCAGCCTAATCATTTACGCCTGCTCTTGAGTCAGGGAATTGACGGTTATCACGAGTGGTACTGGGGGGATGGTTGGGTGCAGTCTTGCCTAGAAGGGGTTTCTATGCTGCCACTAAATCTCGGTCAAACCCTTACTTTGCTAAGGCTGCGTGAATTTCTCCAGTTGGAGCGCTAGAACCACAAGTTACAAACTTCCTTGTTCAAAGGTAGGGACGGAGGACGGGGGGATGGGGAGGAGGGGCACGTAGAGGCAAACCGGGAGGGGCACAGAAGCGGTTTGTACCATTGCTCTCTTCACCATAATGCACTTAATTCATTACTCCCTCTACTCCCTCTGAATAAGCAGGGCTACTTCATTTTTCATTGCTGTCAGAGAAAAATCAGAAGCTATGAGTTGTCCTTTACCTACCTTTCACTCTTGCTCCAACACAAAATGTGGAGTTGCAAATTTTCTCTCATGAAATGAATTAGCCCTGCCTGAATAAGGGGGACGGCGACAGCCAAGGGTTCATCAAGCGCAAGTTCATAGAGAATTGGTATTACTATCGAAATAAAGTCAAACGGCAAAGTTAAAAAAAGCTTAACTGCAGTTTGACTTTTGGCCAATAAGGATTAATTTTTCAGGATTTTAAGCCGATTTTTGACGGATAAGTGTTAATGTATCAACCTATCTCCTACTTGGTCGTAATCGATGCGTTTTGCCTCCCAATTCGCTGGCGCTACCCCCTAAACCCTTATCAAAACCCAGCTAGGCTAAAGACTATGTCTAAGCCCTTATCCTTCTACTTCTTAAGATAACTGTCATAGTTCTTTATGAATAGTTTATTTAACTCATAAATTTTTAATATTATGATAATATTTTTAATTTTAATTATTTAATATTAAAGTTAAATGAGATATTTGAAAAATTCAACGCACTTCCAGTAGTGCCTGCTCTAAATAAATTCAGTTGTCCACACCAGAGGGCGTGGAGAAAATCATGCATTCTCAATCCACTTCTCCGGAGTTGCCCCACTCATCCATCAGTGAGCAAGAGGCAAACAAATTGCTCAAAGACAGCGAAGAACGTTTCAGAACGTTAGTTGAAAATATTCCCGGTGCTGTCTACCGCTGTGTACGGGAAGAGCAATTACAAAGCCGGCCTTGCAGAACGATGATCTTTCTTAGTGAAGCCATTCAAGAGATTTCTGGCTATGCATCCAGTGACTTTATTAACAATCGGGTGCGTTCTTTTGCCAGTATCGTTCACCCGCAAGATCGGGCAAAGATTGAGCAGATTATTGAACAGAGTATCAGTACCAAACAGCCTTATGTGATTGAGTATCGAATTGTACGGGCTAATGGGAGCATCCTTTGGGTTTACGACAAAGGCCAAGCCATCTGGAGTGAAAACCAAGAAGGTTTTTGGCTTGATGGAGTGATTCTAGATATTACAGACCGTAAACAAGCAGAAGACGATTTGCGCTATACCCAAGCGTTCCTCAACTCGATTGTAGAAAATCTGCCACTTGCGGTCTTCATCAAAGAGGCCAATGATTTATGTATTATGTGCTGGAACAAAGCCAGTGAGGAACTGTTTGGCTATTCTAAAGCAGAAGTTTTGGGCAAAACTAACTACGCTTTTTTACCTCCAGAACAAGCTCGCGACTTATGCGCCAAAGACCGACAAGTTCTCGCAACTGGACAATTAGCGGATATCCCGGAAGTTTGTGTCATAACGCCACATCGGGGTAGACGGCTAGTACACACCAAAAAAGTTCCCTTGTTCGATGAAATGGGCACTCCCCGCTATCTATTGGAGATTGGTGAAGATATTACAGAGCGTAAGTCAGCGGAGGCAGTTCTGCGTGAATCAGAAGCGCATTATCGCCGCATTGTAGAGACGGCGACAGAAGGCGTTTGGATGTTTGATGCTGACAGCAAAACGACGTTTGTCAACAGCCGCATGGCTCAAATGCTGGGCTACAACGTGGAGGAAATGCTGGGGCGATCGCTGTTTGACTTTATGGATCATGAAAGTCGAGAACTTGCTCAAACGTATGTCGAGCGCCGCCGTCAAGGGATTCAGGAACGCCATGATTTTAAATTTTGCCGCCAAGATGGCTCCGACTTGTGGGCAATTGTGTCGGCTGCACCGATTCTCGACTCAGCGGGTGAGTTTGTTGGCGTTTTGAGGATGATTAGTGATATTAGCGATCGCAAACAAGCTGAAGAGGCGCTCCAAGAATCGCATCAGCAAACGGTTCAAATTCTAGAACGAATTACCGATGCTTTTTTCGCCCTCGATCATCAGTGGCGGTTTACTTATGTCAATGGAGAAGCGGCACAAGCCTTACAGCGCAATCACGAAGAGCTGATTGGAGCCAACTTTTGGGAGGCATTTCCTGAATCCGCTGGTTCTTGCGTGGAGCAACAGTATCGCCGAGCCATCACTGAGCAAGTGCCGGTAACATTTGAAACTTGTTATCGCCAGTTAGACAGTTGGGTTGAGGTGCGTGCTTATCCCTGTGCTGAGGGATTATCTGTGTTCTGGCGAGATATCACGCAACGTAAACAGGCAGAGCAGGCTCTACGAGAAAGTGAGCGTCGATTCCGAGCCATTTTTGACTCGATGTTCCAATTCATCGGTCTGATGAAACCCGATGGTACACTTCTACAAGCCAATCAAACAGCGCTAGAGTTTGGTGGGCTTGAGCTGGCAGATGTGGCAGGTCGTCCCTTGTGGGAAACACGCTGGTGGAGCCTTTCTCCTCAAACCCAGGCGCGATTAAAAGCTGCGATCGCACAAGCCGCAGCGGGTGAATTTGTCCGTTATGAAGTGGATGTCCTGGGGGCTGGCGATCAGGTGGTTACCATTGATTTTTCCCTTAAGCCCGTAAAAGACGAGACGGGGCAAGTAGTGCTGCTCATTCCCGAAGGGCGCGATATTAGTGATCGCAAGCAAGCAGAGCAAGCCTTGCGAGAAAGTGAGCAGCGATTCCGTGCGACGTTCGATCAGGCGGCTGTCGGTATTGCTCATGTAGATTTGCAGGGTCGATTTCTCCGGATTAATCACAAATTTTGCGACCTTCTCGGTTACACCGAGGGGGAAATGTTAGCCCAAAGCTTTCAAGATATTACCCTCCCCGATGACTTGGACGCGGATGTGACGCATATACGTCAACTACTATCCGGGGAAATTTCGATGTACTCAGTCGAGAAACGCTACATTTCTCGTAGCGGCGAGATGATCTGGGTTAACCTAACGGTGTCGCTACGGCGCAGGTCATCAGGAGAGCCGAAGTATTTTATTGCAGTCGTACAGGATATTAATGCTCGCAAGCAGGCCGAGGAAGCATTACGGCAATCTGAGAGCCAGTTGAGAGTCAAAAATCAACAACTTCAGCGCACCCTGTACCAATTGAGACAAACCCAAGCTCAGCTGATTCAGAATGAAAAAATGGTCAGCCTAGGTCACCTGGTCGCAGGTATTGCTCACGAAATTAACAACCCCATTAGCTTTATCTACGGGAACGTGGCCTATGCCCATCAATATGCTACTGACCTGCTGCATTTAATACAACTTTATACTAAGCACTATCCAGAACCTGTATCAGCAATTCAACGTGAAATTGAAACTCTCGACCTAGAGTTTGTAACGGCAGATTTCCCTAAAGTCCTGAATTCCATGAAACAGGGGGCTAACCGTATTCGAGAAATTGTTTTATCTTTACGCAACTTCTCCCGCCTGGACGAAGCGGACATGAAACAGGTGAACCTTCATGAAGGCATTGATAACACCCTGCTCATATTGCAGCATCGTTTAAAAGGACATGGGGGTAAACCGGAAATTGTGGTGAAGAAAAAATATGGTCAACTGCCTTTAGTTGAGTGTTACGCTGGTCTGCTCAATCAAGTATTTATGAATCTCTTGAGCAACGCGATTGACGCTTTGGAAACCCAACCTTCTGCACCCACGATTACCATCCGCACGGGGGTGATTTCAGCTAACAGGTCAAGAGTCAGAAACCCAGCCCAACTAATGGCTAAAAACCGACGACCGAGCCGTGACTTTGTGGTCATTCGTATTGCGGATAATGGCCCTGGTATTTCCTCAACCGTGAAGAAACAGATTTTTGACCCGTTCTTCACTACCAAACCGGTTGGTGTGGGTACGGGCTTGGGGTTATCGATCACTCACTCTATTGTCGTGGAGAAACACGGTGGTACACTCATGTGCATTTCCACACCCGGTCAAGGGGCAGAGTTTGTGATTGAGCTACCGATCCAACAACTCTAGTACAGTGCGGCGGAAATCAAGCGGCAAATTGCTGTAATTTTGGATTTTTAATCTTTTATTTTGAATTGTGCGAAGCGGTTCTCCTTGTTTTCTGTGCCAAGTGCCAAGGTGACTAATCTGGCTTGACAACCAGCACCGAACAGGGTGCATCGGCAACCACTTGGCTACTCACTGAGCCTTCCAAAATTCGCTTGAGTCCAGTTAAACCCCGGCTCCCAATCACAATTAAGTCAGCTCGGTGAATATGGGCAAGGCGGATGATTTCAACGGCTGGGTCACCAGTCACGATTTCGAGTTCGCTTTGGCAGGGGAGGTCAGCTTGGTAGGATTGTAGCTGCTTTTCGATATGCCGATACAGCAGCTCCTCTGAGGTATGAGGTCGGTCAACGGCGATATCCATATCAGGCTCAGGGGAGCTAATGACATGGGTCAGAATAATTTTGGTAGCTGGCTGTATTTTTAGGTCCTGGAGAACCTGAATCACCCGCTGTGACAGATCTGAACTGTCAAGAGCCAGAAGAATTGTCTTTAACACCAAGCAAAATGTCTCCTATCAGCGATAGCGAAGCAAGAAAAGCAGAGTGCAAATCAGCTTTCAGCTATTGGGATTTTCGCTCTTGAGTGGAGAATTTGTCTAGCTGGGTAGCACTCTCGAACCCATCAATTAATCTGACGAATCAGCGGTTGCTGCGCTTGATGCATTGGATGCAGCTAACCCCACTGAAATCAAAAGATCGCCAGTGGGGCTTGCGCGTCACCATTTCTGAGCAAAGCGTGCTAGTCGTTAAGATTTCCCTGCGTTCTTAAGCGCACCGAATCCCCATGAGAAGGTAACCCTTCTGCTTGTGTCAGGGCCTGAATGGCATTAGAAACTTTGTGGAGCGCTGTAGATGAGTACTGAATCAAACTAGAGTGCTTCATGAAAGTTTCTACGCCCAAGGCAGAGGCATAGCGGGCAGCACCGGAGGTTGGTAACGTATGATTGGGTCCAGCTAGGTAATCTCCCACGGCTTCGGGGGTATTGTGACCGAGAAAAATTGCACCGGCGTGGCGAATTTTTTCGAGTAAATCCCAAGGTTCAGCAATTTCCAGTTCCAAGTGTTCTGGGGCAAACTCATTAGAGAGTTCAGCGGCCTCCTCTAGGGAATCAACTAGGACAATGAGACCGTAGTGCGCGATCGCTTTTTCCGTGAGCAAGCGTCGTGGATGGTCTTTGAGTTGCCATTCGACTTCTTGTTGCACTTGTTTGGCAAGTTGAATCTCTGGCGTTAAGAGAATAGCGGCTGCCATCGGGTCATGTTCGGCTTGAGCCAATAGATCAGCTGCGATATAGGCCGGATTAGCCTCCTCATCCGCAATGATCAACACCTCAGAGGGTCCAGCCAGCGAGTCAATGCCAACCGTTCCGTAGACCAACTTTTTCGCCAGGGTCACGTAAATGTTGCCTGGTCCTGTGATCACATCAACGTTGGGAATCGTCTCCGTACCGTAGGCTAAAGCCGCGATCGCTTGAGCACCACCTACCCGATAAATCTCTTGCACACCCGCTTCCTGCGCTGCGACTAGGACAGCTGGATTAATCGCTTTATCGGGGCCGGGTGGCGTCACCATCACGATCTGGGGCACCTTAGCCACCTTGGCTGGAATCGCGTTCATGAGCACGGTACTGGGGTAGGATGCCCTACCTCCAGGCACATACAGCCCTGCTCGGTCTACTGGCGTATAGCGTTTGCCTAAGACCACCTCATCGTCAGCAAACTGTACCCAAGATTTGGGGACGCGCTGTCGATGAAAGGCTTCGATTTGCCGTGCTGCCAATTGAATGGCATCTAGTAATTCTTTAGAGACTTGTTGGTAGGCGGCATCGAGTTCAGTTCCACTAACACGCAGTTGATCAAGGCTTAAGGTTTGGTGATCAAATTCTTCGGTATAGTGCAGGAGCGCTTTGTCTCCCTGGCGCTTTACCGTTTGTAAGACCTCCCGTACCGTAGCCTCTTTGTGAATAACATCGTCTTGAAATGTGCGATCGCGGATACGTCGCAATTCAGTTTGTGCCTCAGCCTGCTGAGTAATGATTCGCAGCATGGAGTCGGAGTGCCCATCCTTAGGTATTACCCGTCACCAGACCAGGTCATCAGCTGCCCCTTGAGGAAGGGTGCATCCTACCCGGACTTACTCCTATAGCTTAACCTGGATTTTTCAAGGGTCGCGATACTTTCCCAATAGATGTTATAGTGGTCATTCAGGTATTTTGTTTTTTATCAAAAGTAAGGTTTCCTCAAGGCTACTGTGGCTAATACCAAATCTGCGCTCAAGCGTATACAAATTGCCGAACGCAACCGAATTCGGAATAAAACCTACAAGTCAGCGGTCAGGACGCTGATGAAGAAATATTTCGCTGCTGTAGAAGATTACGCGCGTCAACCGAGTCCAGAAGCGTTGCAGGAAGTTCAAAGCCGAATGGCAGAGGCTTACAGCAAAATTGACAAAGCGGTCAAGCGGCGTGTCCTCCATCCTAACAATGGATCTCGTAAAAAATCACGTCTAGCGGCGAGACTGAAAAAAGCGAGCGATAAGGTTAACCCTCCCTCGGGGGAAGCAAGCGCTTAGGCCTCATAAGCATATACACGCCTCTAGGAGGAGAAGAGGATAGGGGAGAAGGCGTTAAATTTCAAAGAGGTGTTTCTCAAGACCTTGAGTCGGGGAGAGAAGAATTTCTTCTCCCCATTGTCTCTCAGGATTATTGATTAACTCCCCCAAATTCCTAGGAATCACAGTAAAATGGACAGTAGACTGTGCCGATGCAGTTGGTAGATACTCATGTCCACATCAACTTTGATGTCTTCCAGCCAGACCTGGAAGCTGTACGAGATCGCTGGCGTCAAGCTGGAGTGGTCTCCCTTGTGCATTCTTGCGTGGAACCAAGCGAGGCAGCCGCCATTCGAGCGCTAGCGGACCAGTGTCCCGAACTTTCGTATGCGGTAGGGCTACATCCCCTGGATGCCGAAAAGTGGACCCCTCAAACAGCCGAGCAGATACTATCCATCGCTCGTTCTGATTCTAGAGTGGTGGCCATTGGGGAAATGGGGTTGGACTTCTTCAAGGCCAAGAATCAGCAAGAGCAAAAAGCCGCTTTTGCCGCGCAACTGGCGATCGCCAAACAGTTGGACCTACCTGTAATTATCCACTGCCGCGACGCAGCAGCTCCCATGAGAGCTTTCTTGCAGGAGTTTTGGGAACAAACTGGGCCTGTTCAAGGGGTGATGCATTGTTGGGGAGGAACACCCGAAGAAACTCAATGGTTTCTGGAGCTAGGCTTTTACATTAGTTTTAGCGGCATTGTGACTTTTAAAAATGCTCAGTCGATTCAAGAGTCAGCGAAGCGAGTCCCCTTGAATCGCCTCCTCATTGAGACCGATTGCCCCTTTCTTGCACCCGCTCCCCGGCGAGGCAAACGAAATGAACCTGCCTATGTTCGTTATGTGGCGGAGTGCGTTGCTGCACTGCGCCAGGTATCTGTGGAGGCTCTAGCGGCTCAAACAACCCAGAATGCCGTAGATCTGTTTCGTCTTAGCATCCCGACTGCGTCTGTAGGCAGTACCGAATGCTATAGCACTAACGTTTAAGGGGATTGCTCTCTCTTGATCGAGTTTTTGTGCGCCATAATATATTAAGAAGAGTTACTATGAATATCATTGCCCCTCCTCTTGCTCAATTGCTACTACGCCTTCCCATCAAAGACCCTCAAAGGTCAATAACCTCCATCTAGAGCCCCGGTTCAGGGTGGCTCTAGAAAAAGCTATGAATCTTTAAGAAAGTTGGCATCCAAGTTAGCGACAATAGCTATTTTCTCAATCATCTTGTTTCTGCCACAACCCAAAACACCAACAGCAAGAGTTGCTAGATAATTAGCCATTATCGCCCATAATCTAGCAAGGCTCAACCTGTGGATTCAGTATCGTCTATCCCAAGGGATACAATTCCGCTATGGCAGCGGCTTGATACCTTTGGCTCGGACTCCTATTCCGACGCTGACTCACCCCTCATATAGGAGACGCATGACTAATCAAATTTACACTCCCCCTACTCAAAGTTACACTGTCCCCAACTATATGTTGCCCGACTTAGTGGAGATTCAGCGTTCTAGTTTTCGCTGGTTCCTAGAAGAAGGGTTGATCGAAGAACTCAACAGCTTTTCGCCGATTACGGATTACACCGGGAAGCTGGAACTCCACTTTTTGGGTAAAAACTACAAACTCAAGCGACCCAAGTATGACGTAGACGAAGCGAAGCGGCGAGACAGCACTTATGCCGTGCAGATGTACGTGCCTACCCGCCTGATCAATAAGGAAACGGGTGAAATCAAGGAGCAAGAAGTCTTCATCGGCGATCTTCCTCTGATGACAGACCGGGGTACGTTCATTATCAACGGGGCCGAGCGAGTGATTGTGAATCAGATCGTTCGTAGCCCTGGTGTGTACTACAAGTCGGAAACCGATAAGAACGGGCGCCGGACTTACAGTGCTTCGCTGATTCCGAACCGGGGAGCGTGGCTGAAGTTTGAAACGGACAAAAATGATTTAGTGTGGGTTCGCATTGATAAGACCCGCAAACTGTCAGCGCAGGTTTTACTCAAAGCGCTGGGACTGTCGGATAGTGAGATTATGGATGCACTGCGGCATCCGGACTACTATCAGAAGACCCTAGATAAAGAGGGCAATCCCTCGGAAGAAGAAGCGCTGATGGAGCTGTACCGCAAGCTGCGTCCGGGAGAACCGCCGACAGTCAGTGGGGGTCAGCAACTGTTAGATTCACGCTTTTTCGACCCGAAACGCTACGATTTGGGTCGAGTGGGTCGCTATAAACTGAACAAGAAGCTGCGTCTGAATGTTGCGGATACAGTCCGGGTACTCACCGCTCAGGATATTGTGGCGGCAATTGATTACCTGATTAACCTGGAATTTGATATTGGCAGCACCGATGATATCGACCACTTGGGAAATCGCCGGGTGCGTTCGGTGGGGGAATTACTGCAAAACCAAGTGCGGGTAGGTCTGAATCGCTTGGAACGAATTATCCGAGAACGGATGACGGTAAGCGATGCAGATACACTGACTCCAGCCTCGTTGGTGAACCCGAAACCCTTGGTGGCGGCAATTAAGGAATTCTTCGGGTCGTCTCAGCTGTCCCAGTTTATGGATCAGACGAACCCTTTAGCAGAATTAACGCACAAACGGCGTCTTTCTGCCTTGGGGCCCGGTGGTTTAACGCGGGAACGCGCGGGATTTGCGGTGCGGGATATTCATCCGTCGCACTACGGACGGATTTGCCCGATTGAGACGCCGGAAGGACCGAACGCCGGATTGATTGGCTCCTTGGCAACCCATGCACGAGTCAACGCCTATGGGTTTATTGAAACGCCGTTCTACCCAGTAGAAACCGGACGAGTTCTCAAAGACCGTCCGCCCGTCTACATGACTGCCGACGAAGAGGATGACCTGCGGGTTGCCCCAGGGGACATTCCGGTGGATGAAAATGGTCACATCTTGGGTGAGTCCGTACCCGTGCGCTATCGCCAAGACTTCACCACAACAACACCCGATCAGGTGGATTTTGTTGCGGTGTCACCTGTGCAGATTATTTCGGTGGCAACGTCTTTGATTCCGTTCTTGGAACACGATGATGCCAACCGAGCGCTGATGGGTTCCAACATGCAACGGCAAGCTGTACCCCTGTTGCGGCCAGAGCGCCCCTTAGTCGGAACCGGATTGGAAGCCCAGGCAGCACGAGACTCCGGTATGGTGATCGTATCCCGCACCGATGGAGAAGTGAGCTACGTAGATGCTCGCCAGATTCGGGTGAAGGACAAGACTGGGCGGGAGACGGCTTACGAACTCCAGAAGTATCAGCGCTCCAACCAAGATACGTGTTTGAATCAGCGACCTTTGGTATACGAGGGCGATGACGTGGTAGCCGGTCAGGTGGTGGCGGATGGCTCTGCCACAGAAGGCGGAGAGCTAGCGCTAGGCCAAAATATCCTCGTGGCTTATATGCCCTGGGAAGGATACAACTACGAAGACGCGATTTTGATTAGTGAACGGCTGGTTATGGATGATGTCTATACCAGTATTCACATTGAGAAGTATGAGATTGAAGCGCGGCAAACCAAACTAGGCCCTGAGGAAATTACCCGCGAAATACCTAACGTTGGGGAAGATGCTCTGCGCCAGTTGGACGAAACTGGGATTATCCGCATTGGAGCCTGGGTAGAAGCGAGTGATATCTTGGTGGGCAAAGTGACGCCGAAAGGGGAATCTGACCAGCCACCGGAAGAAAAACTGCTCCGGGCAATCTTCGGGGAAAAAGCCAGGGATGTCCGAGACAACTCACTGCGGGTACCGAACGGCGAGAAAGGACGTGTGGTCGATGTCCGAGTCTTTACCCGTGAGCAAGGGGATGAACTACCCCCCGGTGCCAACATGGTCGTCCGTGTTTATGTCGCGCAGAAACGGAAAATTCAGGTGGGCGACAAGATGGCAGGACGCCATGGTAACAAGGGGATTATTTCTCGAATTTTGCCAATCGAGGATATGCCCTACCTGCCCGATGGCACCTCAGTTGATATTGTCCTCAATCCTTTGGGTGTGCCGTCCCGGATGAACGTCGGTCAGGTGTTTGAATGTTTACTCGGATGGGCCGGTGAAAACTTGGGTCTCCGATTTAAGCTCATCCCATTTGACGAAATGTATGGGGAGGAGTCCTCCCGCAGTACGGTTCACGGTAAGTTGAAGCAAGCCGAGGAAGAAACCGGAAACGATTGGGTGTTTGACCCGGAAAACCCTGGAAAAATTACGGTGTTTGATGGTCGCACAGGCGAAGCGTTTGACCGACCGGTCACGGTGGGCAAGGCTTATATGTTGAAGCTGGTGCACTTGGTGGATGACAAGATTCACGCTCGTTCGACTGGCCCGTACTCCCTCGTAACGCAGCAGCCGTTGGGTGGTAAGGCGCAACAAGGGGGTCAGCGCTTCGGAGAAATGGAAGTGTGGGCGCTGGAAGCGTTTGGTGCGGCTTATACGCTGCAAGAGTTGTTGACCGTGAAGTCCGACGATATGCAAGGGCGTAACGAGGCACTCAATGCGATTGTCAAAGGTAAAGCCATCCCACGACCGGGTACGCCTGAATCCTTCAAGGTGCTGATGCGGGAACTCCAGTCTCTGGGGTTAGATATGGCGGTACACAAAGTCGAAACCGCAGACGATGGCACAAGCCGTGATGTAGAAGTGGATTTGATGGCCGATGCGGATCGTCGCCGAACCCCCAGCCGACCCACCTATGAATCCCTGAACCGTGAGGAACTCGAGGAGGATGAAGTCTAAAAAGAGTTGAACGTTAGCAGGTTGAAGGGTGAAAGTTGTTAAGCGTTGAAAGTTTAAAGGTTGCAAGTTAGAGAAAACTCACTTCAACCTCTAACCCTTCAACCTTCAACCTCTAACCCTTCAACCTACCCTACTCTTCGAGAACCCCTGTGGGGAACGGGTTCTTCTGGGGAGTACAATCTTCAACCTTTAAACCTTCAACCTTTAAACCTTCAACTTTCAACCCTTATGAGACATCAGCTAGAACAGCGGTTTGATTACGTCAAAATTGCGATCGCCTCTCCAGAGCGCATTCGGCAATGGGGAGAAAGAACCCTCCCGAATGGTCAGGTGGTCGGTGAAGTCACCAAACCGGAAACGATTAACTATCGCACGCTCAAACCCGAAATGGACGGGCTTTTCTGTGAGCGAATCTTTGGCCCAGCCAAGGACTGGGAGTGCCACTGCGGCAAGTACAAGCGAGTGCGCCACCGGGGCATTGTCTGCGAACGCTGCGGTGTAGAAGTGACTGAGT
This sequence comes from Waterburya sp., assembly GCA_036703055.1. Classification (GTDB taxonomy): domain Bacteria; phylum Cyanobacteriota; class Cyanobacteriia; order Cyanobacteriales; family Coleofasciculaceae; genus DATNPV01. Next base: position 41,751 of record DATNPV010000132.1, on the reverse strand, counting down.
CACGGGTACGCCGTCACCGCATGGGGTATATCAAACTCGCGGCCCCTGTGGCTCACGTTTGGTATCTCAAAGGTATTCCCAGCTACCTGAGTATTCTGCTGGATATGCCCTTGCGAGATGTCGAGCAGATTGTCTACTTTAATGCCTACGTCGTCCTGAGTCCCGGCAACGCCGAAAATCTCAGCTACAAGCAACTTCTGACCGAAGATCAGTGGCTCGAAATTGAAGAGCAGCTGTATAGCGAAGATTCCCAACTGACCGGTGTGGAAGTGGGAATTGGAGCTGAAGCCTTGCAACGGCTATTGCAGGATGTGGATTTAGACTCTGAAGGTGAAAAGCTGCGCGAAGAAATTACCACCGCTAAAGGTCAAAAGCGCGCCAAGCTGATTAAACGGTTACGGGTGATTGACAATTTTATCGCCACTGGCTCCAATCCCGACTGGATGGTGCTGTCGGTCATTCCCGTGATTCCTCCAGACTTGCGCCCAATGGTGCAGCTGGACGGGGGTCGCTTTGCCACCTCCGACCTCAATGACCTGTATCGGCGAGTCATCAACCGCAACAACCGATTAGCCCGTCTTCAGGAAATCCTGGCACCCGAAATTATTGTCCGTAACGAAAAGCGGATGCTCCAAGAAGCAGTGGACGCTTTAATTGATAACGGACGTCGGGGACGCACGGTAGTCGGAGCCAACAATCGCCCCCTCAAATCTCTATCAGACATTATTGAGGGGAAACAAGGGCGCTTCCGGCAAAACCTCTTGGGTAAACGGGTAGACTACTCTGGACGCTCTGTAATCGTCGTCGGCCCTAAGCTGAAAATTCATCAGTGTGGTCTGCCGCGTGAGATGGCGATCGAACTGTTTCAGCCCTTTGTCATCCATCGACTGATTCGTCAGGGATTGGTGAATAACATCAAGGCCGCTAAAAAGCTCATTCAGCGAGGCGATCCCAGCGTATGGGATGTATTGGAAGAAGTGATTGCCGGTCACCCCGTACTGCTGAACCGAGCACCTACGCTCCACCGTTTGGGGATTCAATCCTTTGAACCGATTTTGGTTGAAGGTCGTGCGATTCAACTGCATCCCCTGGTGTGTCCAGCCTTTAATGCTGACTTTGATGGTGACCAGATGGCCGTTCATGTCCCGCTGTCGTTGGAATCCCAAGCGGAAGCACGCCTATTGATGTTGGCCTCCAATAACATTCTCTCCCCAGCAACGGGTCGCCCCATTGTGGCTCCCAGCCAAGATATGGTTTTGGGATGTTATTACCTGACGGCAGAAAACCCCACGTACAACAAAGAAACGAGCCGTTATTTTGCTTCCCTTGATGACGCGATCAAAGCCTACGAGCAAAAGCAAGTCGAGTTACATGCTTATGTATGGGTACGCTTTGACGGCCCTGTAGACGCAGAAGAGCCAGATAATGAGGTCATTTCTGTCGAGCGTTCCAGCGACGGGACTGTGACGAAATTCTACAAAGAACGCCGAGTGCGAGAAACGACGGATGGGGAAATGATTTCTCAGTATATTCGTACTACCCCAGGTCGGATTATCTACAACAAAGCAATCCAAGATGCGCTGATCAGCTAAGAGCATGGGAGAGTGGGAGAGTGAGCTTATCACCCTCTCACCCCTTCACCCCCCTCACAGCCTCATCCCTAATCTTCTATTCCTAAACGGTAAGCAGATGGCAGATCCAAAAGAAAAAGAAATCATATTTCACAACCGGGTCGTTGGGAAGAATCAGCTCAAAAGGCTGATTGCCTGGGCTTTTACGAACTATGGCAGTGCTCGGAGTGCCCAAATAGCTGACGAGCTCAAAGACCTGGGATTCCGCTACGCCACCAAGGCCGGAGTTTCGATCAGCGTCGATGACCTGCAAGTGCCGCCCGTGAAGCGCGAAATGCTAGAAGCGGCTGAAGCCCAAATTCGGGCGACAGAAGCTCGCTACACCAAGGGTGAAATCACTGAGGTTGAACGGTTCCAAAAAGTTATTGATACCTGGAATAACACGTCTGAAGCGTTAAAAGACGAAGTGGTGCGTAACTTTAAGGAGACCGACCCCCTGAATTCGGTGTATATGATGTCCACCTCTGGGGCACGAGGAAACATGTCCCAGGTGCGGCAGTTGGTGGGGATGCGGGGTCTGATGGCTAACCCACAAGGAGAAATTATTGACCTCCCCATTAAGACCAACTTCCGGGAAGGTTTAACCGTAACCGAATACATCATCTCCTCTTATGGTGCCCGCAAAGGCTTAGTAGATACCGCCCTGAGAACGGCTGACTCGGGTTATCTCACCCGACGCCTGGTGGACGTGGCGCAGGATGTGATTGTGCGAGAAATCGATTGCGGCACAACACGAGGCGTATCCGTCAAAGCGATGACCGATGGCGATCGCACCTTAATTCCTTTGGAAGACCGCCTCTTTGGTCGCGTGGTAGCCGAAGATGTTGTCCATCCTATCACCGGCGAAATGATTGCTCCTCGCAATCAAGACGTCTCCGACGAGCTATCTAAACAAATCGTCAAAGCGGGCGTCAAAGAAGTTTTGGTGCGCTCACCCCTCACCTGCGAAGCTTCTCGTTCAGTATGCCAACACTGCTATGGATGGAGCTTGGCACACGGCAAAATGGTGGATATGGGCGAAGCCGTAGGGATTATTGCCGCTCAATCCATTGGCGAACCCGGCACCCAGCTGACCATGCGTACCTTCCACACGGGGGGTGTGTTCACGGGCGAAGCCGCTCGTATGCTACAGGCTCCCTTTGACGGCACTGTGCGTTTCTCCAAAAAACTACGCACCCGCACCGTCCGCACCCGACATGGTGAAGACCGTGAGCAAGTGGAAGTTGCGGCTGACATGATTTTGGAACCCATCAATGATGGCAACAAAAAACCCGAAGTCTTCCCGATGACGGTTGGTTCTCTGCTGTTGGTTGCGGATGGCGAACAAGTTAAGGCCAATCATCTTCTGGCTGAAGTCGCACTCGGCAAATCTCGTCTCGCCACCGAAAAAGCCGCCAAAGACGTAGCCTCAGACTTAGCGGGTGAAGTCCTCTTTGCCGACTTAGTGCCAGAAGAAAAAACCGACCGTCAAGGCAACACGACTCGCACAGCCCAGCGGGGCGGTCTGCTCTGGGTCTTATCTGGAGAAGTGTACAATCTCCCTCCCGGTGCCGAACCGGTGGTCAAAAACGGGGATGCCGTGCAGCCAGGAAGTGTCCTCGCTGAAACCAAGCTCGTCACAGCCAACGGTGGCGTTGTCCGTCTCACCCAAGGCAAACGAGAGATCGACATCATCACGGCCTCTGTCCTCCTCGACCAGGCTACTGTCCGGGTCGAGAGCAGCGCAGGCCGGGAACAGTATGTCATTTACACCACTAACAACCAGCGCTTCTTACTCAAAGCCACTCCAGGCACAAAAGTGCTGAATAGTCAAGTGGTGGCGGAACTGATCGATGACCGCTATCGCACTCAGACGGGTGGGATCGTCAAATATGCGGGCGTGGAAGTCGCAAAACGCGGTAAGGCCAAGCAAGGTTACGAAGTGACCCAAGGCGGGACTATTCTTTGGATTCCTGAGGAATGCCATGAGGTCAATAAAGACATCTCCTTGCTGTTGGTTGAAGACGGTCAATATGTAGAGGCCGGTACCGAAGTTGTCAAAGACATCTTCTGCCAATCCGCAGGTATTGTGGAAGTCGTCCAGAAAAACGACATCCTCCGGGAAATTGTGATTAAGCCAGGGGAATTGCACCTGGTCGATGACGTTCCCGAAGCCTTTCTCACCGAAGGTCAGCTGCTCTATCCCGGTGCAGAAGCTATCCCCGGCCTTGTCCTAGAAGAACTACGATATGGCGAAGCCGTAGAAACTCCGGAAGGTGCCGCTCTGCTGTTGCGCCCTGTAACCGAGTTTGCTGTCCCCGATGAACCTCCCGTGCCCTCTCAGGCTTCAATTAACCGCAAAGACGAGTCGGCAACAGCCGCCCGTGGCGCAACCCGAATTGAACTGAGAGCGGTACAGCGGCTACCTTACAAAGATGGAGAGCGGGTGAAGTCTGTAGAAGGGCTGGAGTTGCTCCGCACTCAGCTAGTCTTGGAAATGACGCAGGAGTCTGGAGAGGAGCACTCTAGTACATCTCAGCTTAGTGCTGACATTGAGTTGGTTAAAGCTGAGGATTCGGAAGATCTGCGTTTGCAGTTGGTGATTCTAGAATCCCTAGTTCTGCGCCGCGACACCGCTGCCGATCCGCTGGGAGGAAGTACCACAACCCGGCTTCTAGTGAGTGATGGAGACGAAATTTCGGCAGGGGCAGTTGTAGCTCGCACAGAAATTCAGTGTAAGGAAGCCGGTTTAGTCCGGGGTATCCGCGAAGGCGCTGAAGCGATTCGCCGGGTACTTGTTGTCCGAGAAGCTGACCAAATCACCGTTCCTATTACTGGCACGCCCAAGGTGAAAGTGGGTGATTTGATTGTCGCCACAGACCGCATAACCAGTGAAACCCGTGCTCCCGAATCTAGCCAAGTGGTGAAGGTCGGTAGTGACTCGATCACCCTGCGGCTGGCTCGTCCTTACCGAGTTTCTGCCGGTGCTGTGTTGCAGATTGATAATGGCGACTTGGTGCAACGGGGTGACAACCTGGTGCTACTCGTGTTTGAACGGGCGAAAACGGGTGACATCATTCAGGGTTTACCGAGAATTGAAGAACTTCTGGAAGCCCGCAAACCAAAAGAAGCTTGCGTTTTGTCTCGACGCCCCGGTGAAGCACAAGTGGTTTACGAGCAAGATGAAACGGTCGATATCAAGGTGATTGAGGCGGATGGTACCGTCACCGATTACCCGGTTGGTCCCGGTCAGAATGCAATCGTCTCCGATAGTCAGCAAGTCATTGTGGCACAACCGATCACGGATGGACCAGCTAATCCGCATGAGATTCTGGAGATTTTCTTCAATTACACGTTGGAAGAAAAAGGAGTCTACGAAGCGGCGCTGGTTGGATTGTCTGAAGCTCAGCGGTTCTTGGTCAACGAAGTGCAGTCTGTGTATCAATCTCAAGGGATTGATATTTCCGACAAGCACATCGAGGTCATTGTCCGGCAGATGACCTCGAAAGTTCGGGTAGATGATGGTGGCGATACCACCATGCTGCCTGGGGAACTCGTGGAGTTACGGCAGATCGAAACCGTGAATGAGGCAATGGCAATCACCGGTGGTGCACCGGCGCAATATACCCCAGTGCTGTTGGGGATTACCAAAGCTTCACTCAATACCGATAGCTTTATCTCGGCGGCTAGCTTCCAAGAGACGACCCGTGTCCTTACAGAAGCTGCGATCGAAGGTAAATCAGACTGGCTAAGAGGTCTGAAGGAGAACGTGATTATTGGACGCCTGATTCCCGCCGGAACTGGCTTTAATGCTTATGAAGACTCAACCCTTAGCCCCATTGAGCCTGATTACTCAGGTACGCCGGGAGTCTACGGCTATGATCGTGCCGATGCGGATTTAGACCAAGACGATCCGTTGGATGTGGTACTCGATGACCGGACAGCTCGTGCTTATAGCTTAGAGGATCGGGCGAGTTTTACGACCGGCAGCAACTTCTCCTCGTCAGTTCTTCAGGATGATGATGAAGAGGGTGAATTTGCAGACTACCTGGATGAGGATGATGATGAGGATGATGATGAATAGCCTTTGTCAGGTAGATTTCTCAAGAGCGAAGCGGTAGCAACGCTTTTGAGTAACTCTCTCCTGAACTCCTTGACCAGATTATAAACAAGGGCGACCCGTTGGGTCGCCCTTGTTTCGTTTCAATGGGTTATACCAACTCCGCTTCCATCACCCCTTTTCATTGAAAAGGATTTAGCTCCCCCAGCTTCCCCAGCTGGCTTAAAAAGGGGGTACTCAACCCGGATTTGCTATTAACTAGCCGCGGGCAATTCACCCGTGCGGACAGACACAGTATCCGTCTGGTTACCGCGCTGCAGTTTCATTTGTAACACTTGACCCACATTGCTATTCTCCACAATCCGCTGCAACTGAGCGGCACTGGTAACGGTTTGCCCGTTGATAGCGATGATAATATCTCCACGACGCAATCCAGCGGCGGCAGCGGGTGAGCTGGGTAACACTTGTACCACTAGGACACCGTTGACTTCGGGTATGGTGAAGGGTGAGTTGGGGTCGCGATTGTTGTCAGCGGCTACCTCAGGGGTTAAGGTTGCCATCCGAACGCCAAGATAGGGATGCTGAATTTTTTGCCCCTGTGCTAGCCGAGCTGAAATGGCCTTGGCTTGGTTAATCGGAATAGCAAAACCGATTCCCATCGCATCAGCGCGAATGGCGGTGTTGATGCCAATCACTTCTCCCTGTTCGTTTAACAGCGGGCCACCCGAGTTACCCGGATTAATGGCTGCATCGGTTTGAATAAAATCTAATCGCTTTTCGGGAATACCAACTTGAGCACTAGAACGTTGCAAGGTGCTGACAATTCCCAGCGTGACGGTATTATCTAAGCCTAAGGGGTTGCCAACTGCGATCGCCCAGTCGCCCACTTTGACCTGAGAGGAATCTCCCAATGGGGCAACGGGTAGATCTTTCTCGCCAATTTTCACCACCGCTAAGTCTGTGACTTCATCGACGCCTTGTACCGTCCCCTTTAAAGTACGCCCATCTTTAAGGAGTACAGTTACCTTATCCGCTCGATCTACCACATGAGCATTAGTGAGAACTATCCCATTGCGGTCAATGATAAAACCTGAGCCTTGACCCCGTAGGCGTTGCTCTAAAGGCATTTGGGAGAAATAATCCTCTCCAAAAAAGCGCCGGAAGAAGGGGTCTTCCAACAATGGATCAGTACGCCTCGTAATGGTGCGCTCCGTATCAATTCGCACCACCGCCGGCCCCACCCGATCCACTGCCGCTGTAACGAAACTAGTATGAGTCGCGGCGGCAGCTATGGGTGGGCGTTGTGCTAATGCTGTCGGTGCATTCATTTCAGCGGTAGGTGCTGGCTCTGCCTGAGACGGCGACACTTGATAAACACCAACACTCAGAAGGGCTCCCAGGACAATCGCCACTACATAAGTACTAATCTTGCCGAGTAAAAGAGAAAACTTTTTCAGTCGCATAGCATCAATTGGGGATTCAGTTAATGTTGCATGAAAATCTTCGTAATCGTTTATTCGTTGCTACAAGCGCCTTTACAGATATTTTGACAGTTCTGTGCTGTTGACCTAGACGGTATGAGTACAGAACTCTCATCTTGACAAATAAAAAAAATAGGGCTAATCCCCGGCCATAAAGCGTTATTCGCTAAACCGGATGGCTTCTTCTATGAGTCTAGGTATTGCTAATATCGTGCTCTACACTAGGAGGGGGAGTAAAAGAAACCAAAAAATGTTCCCAAGCCGTAATTGGAGCTGAGCCATTGATTAACGAAACCTTTTCCGTGTCTGGGAAAGACGAAGATTCCCTGAGTCACGCCGTGAATCATAGCCACACCGAGCATCATCATGAAGGCGAGGGAGTATCTACACATCGCCATGTTCACGACGAAGAATCTCTACGGCGAATTGTCAATCGGCTCTCTCGCATTGAAGGGCACATTCGAGGAATTAAGACGATGGTGCAGGAAAGCCGCGCTTGTCCAGATGTGCTTGTGCAGATAGCCGCCGTTCGGGGGGCACTGGATCGAGTCGCGCGGATTATACTAGATGAACATTTAACCCAATGCATTGCCCGTGCGGCTGACGAAGGCAACATTGAGGTGGAAATTGAGGAATTGAAGGCAGCTTTAGATCGGTTTTTACCTTAGGCCAACTGTTCTACTTGTAGGGTGCGTTATAAACTCACATAAGAATCGCCTCCGAAGCCCATCCCCACGAAAGGGGTGGAAGTAATGCGCTGTTTGCCGATAGTAATAAGCGAATCGGCATTCAAGTTGCAGGTGAGAGGCTAGGGAAGCTCAGGAGGGTGGGGGAGAAGATTATCCCATTTAAATCCACCTTAACTTAGGTCATCGGAAACCTTTCCAATTCCCTATTACCCATTACCCCACTGCCCTCAGAAGCCCTAATTAGAAACTTCTCCAACCCAATACGTTGCCATCAACTCAGCCGGATTCATCTGCTCATACCGTTCAAAGGGCTGATGAATCCAAGGGTTGTCTGGCAAATAATCCACATAATAATTCGGGGTAATAATAGAGCAAGCCTTGTACCACACAACAGCCGTGCGGATTTCCTCAATCTCTGCACCATAATGACTCTCCAGCCAACGGATACTTTCCCGGAGACTAATACCCGAATCAACCAAGTCATCAACCAACAACACACGACTGCCTAGTTGTTCAGTCGTCATCGACAGATGGTGAGAAAACCTAATTGTCCCTCGAACACGATTCTCTGATCCCCCATAAGAAGAAGCACTGAGAATTGCCAGTGGTTTTCGGTAAATTCGGCATAAAATATCACCAACCCGAAGCCCACCCTTAGCGATGCAAACAATCTGATTGAAATCCCAGTTGGCTTCGTAAATTTTGGCAGCCAACCGTTCGATTTTTTGATGGTACTCTGACCAAGAAATGTAAAGGTCGGGCATAACGAGGGTTCAATAAGGCGTCAATAAGCAGTAAATTCCATTCATACTACAACGATATAAAGCAAGACGCTCGCTTTGTCCTGCCACTCGATTTCTGGGTTTGGAATCGAATAACCCTTAAAGGTTATGGTATCGTTGTGCAATTTTAAGTATCCCTTGCTCTTTCATCTACAGCTATGAGTAACATGTCCCCTTCTGACCCTTTTGTCCCTGAAGTAACACCTGAGCCAGAAAAGCTGAGTTTTAGTACCAAACTGGCTTACGGTGCTGGCGATTTGGGGCCAGCCATTACGGCCAACATTGGGGTATTTTTTGCCTTGTTTTTCTTCACTAATGTTGCTGGTTTGAGCGCTGGATTAGCGGGTAGCATTTTGATGATCGGTAAGATTTGGGATGCAATTAATGATCCAATGGTAGGTGTAATGAGCGATCGCACCAAAAGTCCTTGGGGTCGCCGACTTCCTTGGATGCTATACGGGGCGATTCCGTTTGGTCTTACCTTTTTTTTACAGTGGATTATTCCCCACTTTAGCGATAACAGGACGGTCAATCAGTGGGGGTTGTTCTGGTACTACGTCATTATTGCCATTCTTTTCAACAGCTTTTATACAGCCGTAAATCTACCCTATACTGCCCTCACTCCAGAACTGACTCAAGATTACAACGAACGCACCAGCCTCAATAGCTTTCGCTTTACCTTCTCCATTGGTGGCAGTATTGTATCGTTGATTCTGGCTCAGCTCATCTTCGCCCAACTGAAAATTCCTGCCGCTCAGCAGTATGTGGTTTTAGCCGGTCTTTGTACGGTTCTAGCGGTCTTACCCTTATTTTGGTGTGTTTTTGGCATCCGCGATCGCGTCCTCTCCTTTGAATCCCACCATACAGATACAGAGCACTCCGATCACATCCCCATCCCCGAACAGCTACGCATCGCCTTCAGTAACCGTCCCTTTCTCTTCGTCGTTGGGATTTATCTGTTTTCCTGGCTAGGTGTGCAAGTTACCGCTTCTATCATTCCTTACTTCGTGGTCAACTGGATGAGATTACCAGAGGCTGACTTCCCTAAAGTTGCGATCGCGGTTCAAGGAACTGCCTTGGTTATGTTATTCGTCTGGAGTGCCATTAGTAAGCGGCTCGGCAAAAAAGCCGTTTACTACATGGGCATGAGTCTTTGGATTATCGCTCAAGCTGGCTTATTCTTTCTGCAACCCGGACAAATTGGGTTAATGTACCTGCTTGCTATCCTGGCAGGATTTGGTGTTTCCACCGCTTACCTGGTTCCTTGGTCAATGATGCCAGACGTGATTGAACTCGACGAACTCCAAACCGGTCAGCGCCGGGAAGGTATTTTTTATGGATTTATGGTCTTGTTGCAAAAAGTTGGGTTAGCGATTGGCTTGTTTATCGTTGGGCAAGCTTTGGAATTGGCAGGTTTTATCGAAACGGTTCCTGGACAAGCCGCACCCATTCAACCGACCTCGGCACTATTAGCCATTCGGATCGCGATCGGTCCTTTACCAACCCTGGCCTTAATTTTTGGCTTGATTCTCGCCTACTTTTATCCCATCACCCGCGAAGTTCATGCCGAAATTCTCTTAAAACTCAAAGAACGCAAGTCAAGCTTAGACAGTAGAGATTGATCAGAAGAGTACTGCCTAAACTTAATGTTCAACCTAACCCCATGTCGATTTTTTCTCTAGACAGATAGATGCTTAAATGGAGCGATTATGGTAATTTGCTATGAGGCAGCTCAACAATTCTAGTTAATAGCCAGATGCAAGTTTTTTGCCTGAAATGGCTCGGTTGCGGACTTCCAGGATTCTCTGCTGTAATTTCTGCGTGCATGATTCTCGACACAACACCCCAATGACCAACTTCTTCATAAAATCAGGTAATTTTTCTTACTACCGAACGACTCTAAGCATTCCTAGGGACATAGGATACATAGAAACTTAGTGCTACAGCCACCGCTACGAAACTGTAATCCCTTGCTCTAAAAAAAGCTCGACTCAAACCGATCAATCTTGCTTTTTTCCAACCCCGTCTCACACTTCTAAAGACAATTTTTGACAGATTTTAAACCACCATTGTTGCTAGATCTATTATGAAGATTGCTCAGATTGCCCCTCTTTGGGAACGTGTTCCTCCCTTTCGTTATGGCGGAACTGAGTTAATTGTTAGTTTATTAACCGATGAATTAGTGCGACGAGGTCATGAAGTCACCTTATTTGCGTCTGGCGACTCCATTACAAAGGCTCACTTACAGTTCGTGCATGAGCAGGCATTGAGATTAGATGAAAAGATTAAAGAATCTGCACTTTATGAGCAGATGATGCTCGCCAAGGTTTATCAACAAGCTCATCATTTTGATATTATTCACTCCCACATGGGCTGCATAGCTCTGCCGTATTGCGGTTTTGTCAAAACGCCAACGGTTCATACGACTCACGGCATTTTTACGCCGGATAATGAGAAAATGTTCCGACAATTTGCTTGGCAGCCTTATATCAGTATCAGTGAGGCTCAACGGGAACCTCGACTAGGACTTAACTACATTCATACGGTTTACAACGGTATTGATACCAACGTCTATCGATTCCAAGAAACGCCCAGTCAACCGCCCTATCTCGCCTTTGTCGGACGCCTCTCACCCGAAAAAGGGCCAGAAGGAGCGATTAAAATTGCCCGTGCGCTGGGCTTACCGCTGAAAATGGCGGGTAAGATTGACCCAGTAGACCGGAATTATTACAAGGAAACACTAGAGCCACTCATTGATGGAGAGCAGATCCAATATCTGGGTGAAGTGTCCCATGAAGAAAAAGTTGACCTGCTAGCGGGTGCTACCGTTACCTTGTTTCCCATTACTTGGCGAGAACCGTTTGGTCTAGTGATGATTGAATCCATGGTGGCAGGAACGCCAGTGGTAGGTATGGCGTTGGGTTCAGTCCCAGAAGTCATTGCCAATGGTAAGACTGGGTTTGTCTGCCATACCTTGGAACAAATGATTGAAGCTGTTCCAGAGGCGATGAAATTAGACCGGAAAACTTGTCGAGACTATGTGGTAAGTAATTTCAGTGTCGAATCAATGGTTAATGAGTACGAACGAGCTTACCAGATGGTTTTGAGTGAACGAGGATAAAATCAGGCATCTGGAGATAAGCTGACAGCTGTTTTCGAGCCAGCGAAGTCAATGTTGTTTGTAGGGGCGCACCGACGTGCGCCCTTTGCGTGTTTCATCAAGCCCATAAGGTAAGCACTGGACACCAACAATAAAAGAGCTGTCTTGAATTGCAAACAAATTATGCAGTTCGTATATAAATATTGAGTCTCGTCACATAATCTTATTGTTGTAGCAGCAATCGTAACGGATTCCAGTACATTCTTAATTAATGACCGAAAGAAGCTGCGCGTAGGTTTTACACCAAATCAGAGGACTAAGAGGACTGCTAAATCGACGCCAAAGACATAAGTCAACTGGCGGAGCTTTTTCGTGTGCATCTACAAACGTCTGCTCTCTCTCTCCCTGTAGATACGGACACGAGTGTTGAGCCATTTCTAAACTTCCATTAATGAACGAATGTAACCCTTGCTAACAGCGTTGTTGTAAACCCAGAAAACCAGACATGGCGTTGCACAAGGGATAAACCAGGTTGTCACACTATCAAGTTGACAACAGATAACCTGCGACTCGCTAGCTTCTCGGACAACTGTAACTTTGACCGGAAAAATTGGGTATGACTACGGATACGCTTGAGATAGATGGTAAGATTTTTGTCCCGGCTGACGAGGTGTCCCTCCCAGAGTGGCCTTCTGTTCTCGCCGATCGCCCGTTGCCAACACTAACCCTGAAAGACGATGACTTGTTTTTAGTCACCGATACGCTGGGGAACATTGGTGGCTCGTTAAGAGATGACCTAACGGCGAGCATGGGGCTGTTTTGTGCCGATACCCGGTTTCTCAGTCGCTTGGAGTTACAGATTGAAGGACGATCACCAGTACTACTCCACAGTACAGCCGAAAAAGGATTTGCCCTGTCCGTTCTGTGTACCAATCCTCGCCTGGATGATAAAGAGCGATTAAGACCGGCTGAGCCACTAGAGAGCGAAGCTCAATCCCAGGAAGAAAAGCCCATATTCGCCCCTCCAACGGCTGAATCAATCGCGATCTCGCGAGACATTGTTCTCAACGGCTCGTTATTTGAAGAACTACATATCCGCAACTACAACACTAGCGCCGTCCGCTTCCAACTCAGCCTCAGCTTTGATGCTGATTTCGTCGATATATTTGAAGTCCGGGGTTATGGTCGAGCGAACCGAGGACAGCTTTTGCGAGCCGCGCCAAGGAGTGAAAGTACACAACAAAACACCGAAGAGCTAATCATGGCATATAAAGGGCTTGATGGCTCGATCATGCAATCTCGCATCCATTTTATGGATCGCCAGCCCGACTACTTTAAGGGTTATACAGCCGTTTGGGAGCTAGAGTTGGGTTCCCACGAGTCCCAACATCTGAGCTATCGGCTCCAGATGTTTACCAATAGCCGCCCCACGTCCAAAGTCAATGCACCAGCCACTTTAGGGCAGGCTAAAGCCGCAGAACTGTCTGAGCAAAATGAATGGCGTCAACACGTCACCAAGATGCGATCGGACAAAAACACGTTTAATCGGGTGATCGAGCGAGCCAAGCAAGATATTTACGTGCTGCGACAGTCCTTTGGCAAAGGAAAGGCACTTTCAGCAGGAGTTCCCTGGTTTTCCACCCTGTTTGGACGTGACTCGCTGATTGCCGCTTCGCAAACCCTGATTCTCGACCCCACCATTGCCCGCGAAACCCTAACCATCTTGGCGGAATACCAAGGCAAGAAGGACGATGACTGGCGAGATGAGCAACCGGGCAAAATTTTGCACGAAATTCGTCTAGGAGAAATGGCTCGTTGTGAAGAAATTCCCCATACGCCTTATTACGGTACCGTAGATGCTACACCGTTGTGGATCATGCTCTACGCAGAATACTACTCTTGGACACACGACACGGAAACCTTAGAAAAGCTTTGGCCTCATGCGATCGCGGCAATGGACTGGATTGACCGCGAAATGGAGAAAACCGGCTACGTCAGCTACTACCGCCTATCTAAACGAGGGTTAGCTAACCAAGGATGGAAAGACTCGGGAGACTGTATTGTCAATCGCAAAGGAGAACTCGCCAGGGGTCCGATCACACTGAGTGAAGTGCAGGCTTACGTCTATTCTGCCAAAATCCGCCTCGCGGAAATCGCCCGGTTGAAAAAGCGGATCGATTTGTCAGATCGGTGGGAAGATGATGCCAAAGACCTCAAGCGCCGATTCAACCAGGATTTCTGGATAGAAGAAGAAGATTTCTGTGCCTTGGCGCTGGATGGGGAGGGTAAGCAGGTGGATAGTATCACCTCCAACCCCGGTCACTGTCTAAGCTTGGGTATACTGATACCCGAAAAAGCCTATAGCGTAGCGGAACGACTGCGAGCTCCCGATATGTTCAATGGCTGGGGAATTCGCACCCTCAGTAGCTCGTCGCCCGCCTATAATCCCATGGGGTATCACGTCGGCTCGGTGTGGCCTCATGATAATGCCATTATTGCGGCAGGGTTGCGATCGCTCGGACTAGTCGATCAAGCGCTAGAACTGTGTCAGGGGTTGATTGATATGATGCTCCATCAGCCCTACAACCGTCCTCCAGAACTGTTGTGCGGTTACGAGCGGGTGGAAGATAAAGCACCAGTGAACTATCCCGTTGCCTGCTCTCCCCAAGCTTGGGCGACGGGAAGTATCTTCCAGATTTTGCAAACAATGGCGAATCTCGTCCCCGATGCTCGCAATAACTGTTTGCGAATTATCGACCCAGCGCTACCAGAGTCAATTAACAGCCTCCTGCTGCATAATTTACGGGTGGGACAAACCCTATTAGATTTAGAATTCGAGCGTTCTGGCAATACAACAGCTTGCCGGGTGGCTAAAAAACGGGGGAATCTCCGAGTGGTAATTGAAGCGTAAGCTTCAACGTTGAACGGAAAGTCCTCGCTAGCGATGCGCTGGGCTTTCTGTCTTTTCTGCTTATCGCTCCTGCCACTCGCGAGCATAGTATGAGGGTATGCTGCTTCAACTCTCCCAAACCCTATTTCGACGCAGGCTGAACCGTGCAATCGCCCTGCCGCTCGTCCTATTGCTGTTACTTTCGGGCGTATCCATTTGGCAAATCACCTGGCTACTCGCTGCAATGCAGTGGGTAGACCATACTGATCGAGTACTCTCGCAGGCAAACTACACTCAAAAGCTACTGCTGGATATGGAAACGGGAGTGCGAGGGTATTTACTGTCGAACGACCCAATCTTCTTGGAGCCTTATCAGCAAGCCAATACCGTCATTACAGCCAATTTTGAGAAACTGAAGAATTTAGTTTCAGACAGCCCCAGCCAATCCCAAAAGGTTTCCCAACTCGAATCTGACTACGAAACCTGGAACCGTCTGATTCCGGCTGCCATGGCTCGTCGGCAACGAGGGGATGTGCCATCTTTAGCCGATCTGAGGAGTCGCAAACAGAACATGGATGCAATGCGGCGGCAGATTTCGACATTGATTGCCACTGAAGAACAACTGCGAAATCAGCGCTCTCAAGCGGTTGTGCGAACAACACAATCGGTTATTCTAGTCAGCCTGGTTTTAGCGGTGGGAGTCGGTGCGATTCTTGCCGATTTCATTCGCCGTCAGCTTCTGAGTGTGTCTCGAAGTTATGAAAAAGCCCTCGACACTGCCCAAGAACAAACCGAGCAAGCGCAACGCTTTGCAGCTGCTTTACAGCAGTACAAGGACATCTTTCAGTTTGCGGAACATGGGCTGGTGGTTAGTACGGTTGACCATCAAAGCCTGGCGTTGCTCAATCCAGCCTTTGCACGGATGCATGGCTCCAGCGTTGAAGAATTGCTGGGCGCTCCAATCCTTGATTTATTTCCACCGGAGTGTCGCACCGAAGCGATTGAAATTATTGAGCGCGTCAATGAGCGAGGCTATTATGCCTGTGAGTCCCAGCATCGCCGCAAAGATGGTACCGTGTTTCCAGTTTTTCTGGCTGGAACTGCTGTTCGGGATACGCAAGGCAACCTCCTTTACCGGATTGTCAGCGTCCATGACATCACCGAGAGCAAGCAGGCAAAAATTGCCTTACAACGCAGCGTTCAACGGCTGGCAGCCCTGCACGACATTGACCGAGCAATTCTAGCTGTTGAGGCCAATGAAACGCTGATTCGCAACGCTCTGGTACAACTGCATCAAGTCATTCCCTATCAACAGGGATTTGTGGCAATGTTCGATCTAGAGACGGAAACCGCTCGGATTTTAGCTGGAAGCAGCCAAACTGGACAATTGATTCCGCCTGAAAGTACCCAACTGGCGATCGCAGATTTTGCTCCCGAACAAACCTTGTTGCAAGAGATTCGCTATGTGGAAGACTTGACAATAGCACAATCTTACCCATCCGTACTGGTGGAGTTGAGTGCCCAAGGATTTCGCAGTTGTGCGTGTATCCCATTGCTGGTGGAAGATACCTTGATTGGAGAACTCAATCTGGCAGCAACCGAAACAGCTGCTTTTGATCGGGAAGATCAGGAAATTGCGCGTGAGGTTGCCGATCAATTGGCGATCGCTCTGCAACAGTCGCGGCTGCGGCAACAACTTCAAGCCAGTAATGAGCAGTTACAGCGTGAGCTAATGGAACGCCAGCACGCAGAGGTAGAATTGCGAGAGCAGGAACAACTGTTTCGCTCTACGTTCAATCAAGCCGCTGTTGGGATTGCCCATGTCAGCCCGAGTGGACAATGGCTGCGGGTCAATCAGAAACTGTGTGAAATTGTCGGCTACAGCCGTGAAGAGTTGCTACAAAACACATTCCAAGATATCACCTATCCTGATGATTTGGACGTAGATTTCGTCTACGTTCGCCAAATGCTGGCGAATGAAATTCACACCTATTCAATGGAGAAACGCTATGTTCGCAAAGATAACTCACTGATTTGGATTAACCTAACGGTGTCACTGGTGCGAGAAGCCAGTGGACAGCCCAAATACTTTATCTCTGTCGTTGAGGATATCAGCGCTCGCAAGCAAGTCGAAGCTGAGCTTCAACACCTCAACACCACCTTAGAGCAACGAGTGGCTGAACGCACGGCTCAACTGCAAGAAACCAATCAAGAACTCGAAGCTTTTACCTACTCAGTCTCTCACGACCTACGGGCACCTCTGCGGACGATGCAGGGCTTTGCCCAGGCTCTACTGGAGGACTACAACGATCAACTTGATGACTTTGGCAAGAGTTATATCCAGTCCATCATTGAAGACTCGATGCAAATGGACGGTCTGATTTCCGACCTGCTCTCCTACAGTCGCCTGACACGCCAGCAAATTGACCTTCAGTCTACAGACCTCAATGCTGTTGTTCAAGATGCACTGAGGCAACTTGAAACTCAAATCAAAGAAAAACAGGTTCAGATAACGGTTGCCGCCTCAATGCCGCAAGTGCTGGCACACCGCTCAACCTTGCTTCAAGCTATTGTGAATCTCATCGGGAATGCCATCAAATTTGTGCAGCCAAACAGGATACCGAAGATCAATCTCTATACCGAAATAGAGAGGCACAATCAGCAAGACTGGGTAAAATTATGGCTCGTTGACAATGGCATTGGGATTGCACCAGAACACCAGGAGCGAATCTTTCGCATCTTTGAACGGCTGCATGGGGCAGAACGCTACCCCGGTACAGGCATTGGATTAGCCATTGTCCGTAAAGGCGTCGAACGCATGGGCGGTCAAGTTGGAGTCGAGTCGCAATTGGGACAGGGTAGTCGGTTCTGGATTGCACTACCTAATGCTGTTCTCCATAACAATGGTGTAGCTTCTGATGACTCAAGATCTTCATGTTCTGTTGATTGACGATAATCGGAGTGATCGCGCATTAATTCTGCGGGTACTGCGGCGAGAATTTTCTCAGCTTGACGTACGGGAAATTATCGATGCAGAAGACTTTGAGCAGGCGATCGCTGCTGATGCCTTTAATGCCGTCATTACCGACTACCAGTTGGGCTGGAGCAATGGATTGGAGGTGCTACGAACGATCAAATCTCACTATCCCCGCTGTCCGGTGATTATGTTCACCAACACGGGCAATGAAGAGATTGCCGTTGAAGCCTTACAATCTGGGCTGGATGATTATGTATTGAAGGCTCCCAATCGCTATATTCGCGTACCCGCTTCGCTTCGCCTCACTCTAGAACGGCTCGAAGCCCAAAAGCGAGCCGCCCTCCTAGAAATTCGTCTACGGGGATTGCTAAACCAGTTGAAGGTGGGAGTCTTTCGTTCAAAATCAGATGGCACCCTGGTTGAGAGCAATCCTGCCTTTTTGGAGTTACTCGGTGTTGAATCTCTAGCTCAGGCAGATGAGCTGAACCTACTCAACACTCGTGAGTGCTACTTGCTACTAGAAAACTTGCCGCCACAGCAGCGCCAAGAGCAAGAGATTCAACTGCTTCGGGCTGATGGCATCTCCTTCTGGGCACTCCTCACGACTGCCCTTAATACCGTTGAGGGGGAAGTCGTTGTCGATGGTTTAGTGGAAGACATCACCGAGCGAAAACAAACTGAACTTGAGCTTCAGCAACTCAATGCCACTCTAGAGGAACGAGTCCAACAGCGCACCGCGCAACTGGCAGCCGCGAACCGAGAACTCACAAACACCAATCAACAACTGAGCAATGCCAATCAAGCATTAGAAGCGCTAACGAACGAACTGAGTATTGCCAATCAAGATTTAGAGGAATTTGCTTACTCAGTCTCGCACGACTTGCGTGCCCCACTGCGAACGATTCAAGGGTTTACCCAAATTCTATTGGAGGAACAGGGAGAACAGCTCGACCCAGTGAGCAGAGATTATATCCAACGCATTGCCGCAGACGCCCAACAAGCAGACACCCTAATTAACGATCTCCTTGCCTACAGCCGATTAAGGCAAGCCAGTATTTCTCCACAACCCATCAATTTGTCTTCGGTTTTGGCGAGTGTGCTGGAGCAGCTTCAATCAGAGATTCACCAACGGCAAGGACGGATACAGGTTGAGGAACCTTTACCCGTTGTGATGGGCAATCCACTCATTTTGACAAAAGCCTTGACAAATCTACTTGGAAATGCACTTAAATTTGTGCAACCGGGCATCCAGCCCCAGGTGCGAGTCTGGGCTGAGCAACGCGGAGATCGAACCAGGCTCTGGTTTGAAGATAATGGCATTGGCATTGCCAAGAGAAACCAACAGCGAATTTTTACCCCCTTCACTCGCCTTCACAGTGAAGAGGAATATCCCGGTACAGGCATTGGATTAGCGATCGTGCGCAAAGGAGTTGAGCGCATGGGCGGACAAGTGGGAGTCGAATCTCAACCTAGACAGGGAAGCCGATTTTGGATAGAGTTGCCTTCAGCGGCCCAATCACTTTAACGGGCAACGGGGAACGGACAACTTCCGTGAGAACGAGATTCCTGACTTCTCTAAGAAGCCGGGAATCTGAACCTCTGACATCTGACAACTGATTTAGGATTGCTATATCAGCGTTTCCTGTTCCCTGGTTTTGAGGATGCTCACAGAAAACACTATTTTACTGGTAGAAGACAATCCCAAAGATGTCTTCCTGATTCAACGGGCACTTCGCAAAGCGGATATTGTTACACCGATGCAAGTAGTCAGTGATGGGGATGCCGCAGTGCAATATCTCTCTGGTGAACCTCCTTATAGCGATCGCGCCACCTATCCGCTTCCAGTCCTAGTGCTTCTGGATTTGAAGTTGCCGCGTCGATCGGGAGCTGAGGTTTTAGCTTGGATTCGACAGCAGCCAAAACTCAAGCGACTTCCGGTTGTCGTGCTAACCTCATCCAGGGAGTATGCAGACGTAAATCGCATTTATGACTTAGCGGCAAATGCCTATATTGTGAAACCCCCTGCCTTTGACCAGTTGGTTGAGATTATCAAAACACTCAACTTGCACTGGATCATCTACAATGAAAAACCCCAGATCGGTACGACGTAGTACGGCCTTATCTGCTCCTACTACGATATCGTTGTAATCATTAGTGCTGGGAAGGTATCGCGATGTTGCGGGTTCTTCTTATTGATGACAATCCAAACGATCGCTTCCTTTCAACTCATGAATTGAAGCGAGCCTTTCCAGATGTGCAGGTGACAGAAGTTGGCACTGCCGACCAATTTGCTCGGGCATTAGAAGCATTTCCTTTTGATGTGGTAATCACTGATTATCAGGTGGGGTGGAGTGATGGGATTGCCATTCTAAAAACGATCAAAGCCCGCTATCCCACTTGTCCGGTGATCATGTTCACCAACACGGCAACACAGGCGAACGCGATCGAAGCGATGAAGCTCGGGCTAGATGACTATGTGATCAAAGCACCAAGTCACTATGTCCGCCTTCCGGTTGCCATCGAATCTGTGCTAGAGCGGATGGAGGCACGGCAGAAGGCTGTCGCCCTGGAAGCGAGAGTTCAGACGATGCTCAATCAGTTAAATGTTGGCATCTATCGCCTCACCTCGGATGGAGCATTGTTAGAAGGGAATTTGGCGTTCTTGAAGCTCCTGGGGCTGGATAACCTGACTGAAATTCCTGTTAATCAAACGCTTGAAGCATACTTTAAACCGGAAGACTACGCCCAACTGTTGAGTCAGCTCCAGCAGAATGGCGAGGTGCGCGATCAGGAAATTGAACTCCGTCGAGCCGATGGAACCACCCGTTGGGTAAGAATCAGCAAAACCTTTACGAGAGTTAATGGTATCGAAATCATTGATGGCTTGATGGAAGACATTAGCGATCGTAAACAATCAGAACTACAAAAAGAGATCGACGGGCAGCGTTCTAAATTTTTGGCAGAAGCTAGCCGCCTCTTGGCTTCCTCTCTGAATTCTCACGTAAGATTGGAAAATCTAGCGAGGTTAGCTGTTCCAAAACTTGCAGATCTATGTATTGTTGATCTAGCTGAAACCACTTCCATCACCTTTGCCAAACCCATTGTTGTGGCATCAGACTCAGAGAAAAAATCAATTCTTCTCGAACTTAGACAACGATATCCACCTGTTACAGGCGCCAATTGTGGCATTAGTAAGGTGTTGCGAACCGGCCAGCCAAAGTTTGTCACTGAAATTTCTAACCGTGCACTTGAACAAATTGCCGAAGACGCCGAGCACCTGCGATTGCTCCAACAACTTGATGCCAAAGCTTACATTGTCGTGCCGATGATGGTCAATGACCGAAAATTTGGTACGATCGCCTTCATCAAGACTAAGGCAATCCGTACTTACGATCGCGCTGACTTAGAAATGGCGCAGGAATTGGCTCGGCGCACAGCAACAGCGCTCGACAATGCCCGTCTTTACCAGGAAGCTCAGGAGGCAAATCGGGTCAAGGAAGAATTTCTAGCCATTGTCTCTCACGAATTACGAAACCCGCTCAACTCGATGTTGGGTTGGGCACAACTGCTTCGTAAGCGGCAATTTGAAGACCCAACTGTTAGTCGAGCGATCGAAATCATTGAGCGCAATGCCAAGCTTCAGCGCAAACTAATTGAAGATCTCCTGGACGTTTCCCGCATTATTCAAAATCAGATACAAATTTCACCTCAGCCCGTTCACCTCGTCCCGATCATTGATGCAGTAATTGAGACATTGCGACCCACTGCTCAACTGAAGTCCATTCAGATTGAATCAATTCTCGACCCCTCGATTGGGCAAGTATTCGGTGATGCAGAACGCTTAGAGCAAGCTGTGTGGAATTTGCTATCGAATGCTATTAAGTTCACTCCAAATGGAGGACGAGTCAACGTTCGGTTAGACGGGGTTGGCTCTTTAGCTCAAATTACCATCACCGATACTGGACAAGGAATTCATCCGGAGTTCCTGCCCTCTCTCTTTAAGCGGTTCCGTCAAGCAGATACGTCTAAAACGCGATCGCAAGGCGGTTTAGGATTAGGATTAGCGATCGTCCGTCACCTCGTTGAACTACATGGTGGCAGCGTTTATGCAACCAGTGAAGGAGAAGGCAAAGGCTCTACCTTTACGGTGCAACTGCCGCTTCAGGAGAACCAGCGAACGTCTCTAACTGGCGATGATCACTCAGGCGCTCAAGATTTACCTACGTTAGCGGGGCTAAACGTTTTGGTTGTTGATGATGACCTTGACAACCGAGAACTCATTGCCTTCATTTTAGAGCAATACCAGGCACAGGTCACAATGGCAGCATCGGCGGCTGAAGCGTTTGAGATACTTACTCAGTCAGAGATGGATATTTTGATTAGTGATATTGGGATGCCAGATGAGGACGGCTATTCCCTAATTCGTAGAATCAGAACGATACACTCAGGACAAAAATGCCAAATTCCGGCAATTGCCCTCACCGCCTTTGCCAAAGAAAAAGACCAACAAGACGCGATCGCAGCCGGATTTGAGCGTCATATATCGAAACCCATATGCCCTGAAGACTTAATTGAAGCGGTTGCTAGCTTGACCAGTTTGTTAAGGTAGCACTCACACTCGCACTTTTCAAACCTCTACCCAAAGTAAGATGCCATTAGACTGACTGAATCGGAACGATGGAAGGGGCTATCTTAAAATCTCCACGTTTGTACAAATAAAGTGCTGCCTGTGTCTTCTTCGCCGTGTCACCGAATTCTTGTTGTTGATGATTTGATAGATAACTTATTGCTGCTGCAAACCGTGTTGGAAGCAGAGGGATATGATGTTGAATTGGTTGATAATGGACAGGCAGCCCTCGCTAAAGTTCAGTCTTCGCCGCCTGATCTGATATTGCTTGATATCATGATGCCGGATATGAACGGCTATGAAGTTACCCAGCGAATCCGGCAAAACCCACTAGTTCCCTACATTCCAATTCTTCTGGTAACGGCTCATGAAGAACCTAAAGTGGTTGAAGGATTAAACAGCGGCGCGAATGATTTTATTCGTAAGCCGATCGACTTTGATGAGCTATTAGCGAGAGTGAAAGCGTTTTTGCACTTGAGAGAAGGAGTGCGGGCAGATTAGGCACTCACCTCAATCGATTGAATCTATCCTTCACAGTTGAGCTTCCTGAATAGTGGTACTCAATATAAATATTGCTACTTTGCTTTTTCCTTCAGAGCCAATTCTGCCGTGCGGAAATGATCACTATCTTGGGTGTGTTCGCCAAACAGAGAAAGACAAACTGCTGCCTCAGCACGGGTGACAGGCTGTTGGGGTTTTAATACGGCGGTGACACCAAACGTACGATCAACGTTTTTGAAGGAATTTCCCTCTATGAGGAAAACACCAGAAAAAGTTAAGTATCTGTAGTATTCGCTGTTAAATGCTGGGATAAATCGTTTAGAGATTTGCTCTCGATCACTCCAGCTAGGAACATTTCTGCCAAGTTTGGTGTTTAATTCAGCCCAATCCTCTTTTAACTTCTGAAAATTATAGACTCCACCTCTGTCTACCCCAATTTTGATCGCAATCATTTGTTCGCGGCTCAGCGGTCGATCCGGTCCAAATGCCGTTTCATCAAATCCAGAAACAAAGCCTGTATTAAATAATCCTTGAATATACCGGAAATTTGGGTGAGTGGGGGGAACGTCGGTAAACTTTGCCTGTCCGCCTTCAGCTTCGCGAATTATTTGGTCTGGCGAAGACCAAATTGCATTGTTAGCCTTGATTAACCAACGCACAAATTCAGCGCGGGTAATAGGTTGCTGAGGATTAAATTTGCCAGTTGTCGTGTCAAATACACCCAGTTCAGCTAGTTGGGTGATTTCCTTCTCTCCAAAACTCCCAGCAATGTCTTCAAAAGTAACTGGTTTAGGCGGCTGAGCAGCAGGTGTAGGTGAAGAAGTTGCATCTGGTGATGGAGTGAGGGAGGAAACGGGTGAAGGGCTAAGTGCCACAGATGCGGGTGTTGGTTGAGGCTGCGTGGATAGAAACAAGCCCCGCAACCGCGGCGGCCCAAACAACAGTAAAGCAACGGTTCCAGTAGTACCCAACACTCCACCCAATAGCAAAGTTTTGAGAAACTTCATAAACTCTGATGCACGTTTTACTTGAGACATCGCTTTTCATTCCTAGCAGGCTTGATTGTTATTGATCTATATATCGGGTACGCATCAGGAATTTACGCTTACTACAAAAAGTATCAAGATTATTTTTCTTTAATTAATCTTGTGTCAGTTATAAAATTGACACAAGATTAATCGCCGCTTTTTTTAACGCAAAGGGCGCAGAAGTTTACGCTGGGGTATGCAAAGTAAAGGGGTCAGTTGTCAAAAAATGAAAGTTAATCTAGTTGGCGCGATCGCATGATTCCTCACCAATCGTGAAACTGTCATAGTGAACTGACACCCACTCACAATTAGATATGTATTTTCGATTTATCAAATACTTTGGAATTGAACGATGCAGCTCCTAAATACATTTGACAATTGTCTGAGAATTATTTTTCGCAGAATTATTCAAGCCTATTCAATACTTCCTACAGTAAAAACTTGGATATTCTCATTATGGCTTCTACTTTGCTTCGCTATCATTATCTTGCCTCTAGGGCT
This sequence comes from Waterburya sp., assembly GCA_036703055.1. GTDB lineage: Bacteria > Cyanobacteriota > Cyanobacteriia > Cyanobacteriales > Coleofasciculaceae > DATNPV01. The sequence goes on along the minus strand of DATNPV010000132.1, from coordinate 17,505 downwards.
TGCCTCTAAGTTTTTAACTTTTGAACCCGTCCATTTATCCTGGCTGAATGTTATCACTTTGATCGGGATTGCCTTGATAGCGCCTGCTATTCGAGAAGAAGTATTTTACCGGGTCATTCTCCTCCCTCATCAATCAGAAAGAGCAACCTTCAAAACTAAGTGCATTTGGGGCAGCATTAGTTTAATTGTTTATATTGTTGCTCATCCTCTTAGTGCTTTAACCGTCTTTCCATCTGGGTTCCCTACGTTTACCAACCCAGTTTTTCTTTTGGCAGCAGCGTTACTGGGTCTGATTTGTATGACGGTTTATTGGCGCTCCGGTTCTCTTTGGCCTCCAGTTATCATTCATTGGCTGGTTGTTGTTCTGTGGTTACTATTGTTAGGAGGATATGGAAAGCTACATCAGCCCTAAGCTTTACTTTCACTTAAATGAGATACAGAAATTTCGTTTAGTTACGGTGGTGGCAGTAAACAGGGAGATTGTCAAAGCCATCACCACGACTCCAATTAGACTTAGTGAGAATTTCTCAATAAGCGACCCTACCTAGTCTCTACTCTTTAGAAAAGTAAGAACTTTAACCTGTCGCAAATTTCTCAGGCTCAGATGTAGAAATTATGCAGATAGCTCCAAAAGTTCAGAGTGTTATTTCAAGACTTGGAATGAATTAAAAAATCTGTCAACATCACTCGATAAAGCTTGTTCCCTATCCACTGGGGTTTCTACAGCGACCTGATACACCCGTTGTTTTACCCAATAAACCCTGTGCCTAACAATGGCTTTTCCAGGGTTCTCTAGTCTAAATTCTTTGCCGGGATAGCTACCGAGGTGAATGTCTTGCTCACTTAACACCTTAAGGTCTTTCTGACTTGAAAGAGCGCTAGTTACACTAGACAGAAGTAACTCAGTCGGTAATTGGGCCACTTCACTAGGGAAATCAGCATAACAAACTGTGTAGCTAACGCTGTCGTTCTCTAGCGCAACTTTGAATATATGACCGTCGATTGACAAAACTTCACCGCCCATAGACGTTTTCTTCTGCATCGGCGTACCGGGCATCAGGACAGTAAAGCTTCCTTCTTTAGAAGAAAATTCTTTCCACTGCAACTGCGCCAATTGAACTGGCTGCTTAGCCTGAACTGACACGATGCTTGGATACCCACAAACCAACAAGCTAGCTAAAAGTGATCGTAATAAAACCTTAGCCCTCATAAATCCCTATTCTCCAACATAAAAGGCTGTGAATGCGGTGTAGGTTAGAGTTAATATTTATAGCCAAACTATACTTTACTCAGCTATAAGCTTGGGCTTTAAATCGTTAATTTTTGTTGATTATTATTTAATTAGGGAGTAATAGCTGATGACGAACAATATTAGTTAGAAAAAGTGGACATAAAAGCTCTCAGTATTGTGGCAGCAATTTTACTACTTCCCCTAGGTTTTCTAAAACTGGGGAAAAGCTCTTTGTTCATCTCCGACGCTCTTGCACAAGCAGAAACTAATCCAGACCCAGAAATCAAACAAACGTTACAGATGATGCAGATGTTTCAAAAGGGCGTGCAGCAGTACAACCAAGGTCGATTAGGAGAATCCTTAGAGACGTTGCAGCAAGCGATGGATATTTCACAAACAATTGGTAATCGCTATTTTGAGGGGAATATCCTTTTCGCCATTGGGGCAGTGCATCGTGATTTGGATCAATATGCCTTAGCTTTGGAGTCTTTAGACCAAGCCTTAGCGATTTACAAAGAGCTCGATTTCACAAACCCTGCTAACCGCTATAACATAGGCATGATTCTCAAGCAGATGGGGGATATTTACAACTCTTTCGGTCAATATACTAAGGCGCTGGAGTCTTACCAGTTATCGTTAAAAAATGCTAAGGAATTTGGTGTCAAGGGTGATGAAGGAAACAGCCTCAACAGTATTGGACTGACCTACACAAAGCTGAGACAGCCTCGCAAAGCCTTAGAATCTTTTCAGCAAACCTTTGCGATTTTCCAACAAATGGGGGACAGGGCAAAACAAGGTACAATCCTCGCTAATATAGCAAGTGCTTACATGAGTCTGGGTCAAGCTAGTAAAGCACTAGAGTTTAGGCAGCAAGCCTTAGCCATTCAAAAAGAAGTTGGCGATCGCCCTGGAGAAGCAATATCCTTAAATAACCTGGGGGTAATTTACGGTTATCTAGGTCAGCGTTCCAAAGCCTTGGAATTCTATCAGCAAGCATTAGCTCTTCTCAATGAAACTGCCGCGGCTACTGGCACTAACTCCTTCCCTAGTGCGAACAAAAGCCTATTTCTCAGTAACATCGGGCTTTCTTACCTAGCTCTGGGTCAGTATGAAAAGGCAACAAAAGCACTTTTTGACTCTATTGAGATTAAGGAATTTCTCCGAATTGGATTAAAGGATATTGATAAAGTATCAATTTTTGAAACACAAGCTGACACCTATAGCCAGCTCCAAAACGTACTAATTACTCAAAATAAGGTTGATACAGCACTAGAAATAGCTGAACGCAGTCGTGCCCGTGCATTTGTAGAATTACTAGCAAGGCGATTTTCTACACCATCTACCAAACTGACTATCAATCCACCTAGTATCGAGAAAATTAAGCAAATTGCGAAGGAACAAAATGCCACGCTCGTCGAATATTCGATTATCGAAGACATTTTTAATATCCAGAGTTTAGAGCAATTTCAAGAATCAGAACTGTTTATATGGGTAATCAAGCCCAATGGTGAAGTCGCATTTCGTAAAGCTGACCTCAAACCTTTATGGCAGCAACACAACACAACGTTGGTAGACCTCGTTAGCAAGAGTCGCCGTCAACTGAATCGAACAAGTCGCCGTTTGCAAGGAGTAAATAGAATTGGGCAGGCTCAACCCTCTCCTGGTACACAGCAACTCCATCAACTGCTGATTGAACCTATTGCTGACCTGTTGCCTACCGACCCCGAAGCAAGAGTTATCTTCCTGCCTCAAGGTGCTCTGTTCCTCGTTCCCTTCGCAGCGCTACAAGATACCAAGGGCAACTATTTGATTGAAAAACATACCATTCTGACTGCTCCAGCCATTCAAGTGCTGGATTTAACCCATCAGCGACGCCAGTACGTCCCAGGAACAGCCAAAGATGTGTTGCTCGTCGGCAATCCTACCATGCCAAGTGTTCCTCCCAAGTTAGGGGAGAAGCCTGAGGCATTACCGCAGCTACCCAATACTGAGCAAGAAGTTAAAGCGATCGCAACTCTCTTCAATACGAAAGCGCTTACGGGCAACCAAGCCACTAAGGCGTTTATCGTGCAACAGATGGCAGGAGCTAGAATCATTCATCTGGCAACTCATGGGTTACTGGATGACTTTTTAGGGGTAGGTGTACCAGGTGCGATCGCATTAGCCCCCTCTAGCTCCGACAATGGATTACTGACCGCCTCAGAAATTCTCAACCTCAAGCTCAGCGCTGAATTGGTCGTCCTCAGTGCCTGCAATACGGGTAGAGGTCGAATTACGAGTGATGGTGTTATTGGGTTATCTCGCTCCTTGATTAGTGCAGGTGTCCCTAGTTTGATCGTCTCTCTCTGGTCAGTCCCTGATGCACCCACAACCCAGCTAATGACTGAGTTCTATCGAAACTTGCAGCACGGTTCTAACAAAGCCCAAGCGTTACGAGCTGCCATGCTAACTACAATGAAACAGTATCCCCGGCCTAGTGAGTGGGCAGCCTTTACCCTGATGGGTGAAGCACAGTGATCAGCTACCCTTGCTTTAACAAGTTCGCTGATGTTTAGCATAGTGCTTGTAGGATGGGCCGAAAAGCCGGTCTTTGATTATGCAATAGGCGTCGCGTTGCCATAGTTGAAGCAACGAAACAAGCTTAAGGAGAAGGAGGACTTTGTTGTGTTTGTTTTTGCAGAGCTTCCTCGGCTGTGGTAAAACCACTAACATTATCACTAATTGCCGAAACACAGACGACGGCTTCCGCTCTAGTTACAGGCGCTTGTGGCTTTAGTGTCTTGATGGTACCGAAGGTTCTGCCCACATTAGCATTATTTTGTAAAACACTCTCCACATTGAGAGCAGGCCAGTACTTCTTAGAGATTTTATTACTATCCGTCCACACTCCTGGTGGACCACCTGTATAACTCTCAATCGCTACTCTATGGTCTAATGCCGCCTTCATGGCTAGCATTTCCTCACGGGTAAGAATCTGGTTAGGTTTAAAGTTTTTCTCATCGTAGCCAATGACAAAACCCGCATTAGCCATACCCTGAATGTAACGGTAGTCAGGATGAGTAGGGGGAACATCTGAAAACGTAGCCTTACCGGTTTCTGGCAGACGCAAAGTCTTATCCGCAGACCTAGCAAAGATAGCATTATTGGTACGAACCAGCCAGCGCACAAATTCAGCGCGAGTAATGGGTGCTTGAGGATTGAATTTGCCAGAGGTGGTATCAAAAACCCCCAACTGTCCGAGTTGGTTAATCTCCTTCTCCCCGAAAACACCTTTGATGTCCTCAAACGCAACCGATTTAGGTAAACCCGTGGCAACAGGTGATGGTGACGGAGTGCTTGGATCGGCTGGATTCGAGAGCTGTACCTTTAGCATCTCGTTCTCCGACCTCAATTTAGCATTTTCTTCCTTGAGGCTATTGATCTCCTCCTCAAGCCGCTTATCGGGTTGGTCCTTTTTTTGACAACCACCGACCCACAAAGAGCTAACTAGTAACAGGACTACAAGTGATAGTAACCTTACTTCTTTCTTCAGTCTCATTTAGAACGTTGGCAAATAACGGAAGCAATTTTAGACGGTTTGAATCATTATGCAACTAATTACTAATTCTTCTGACTAGAGCAGCAATACCAGGAAAAAACAACTCCTCGCGTTAAGAACAAGGAGTATATCAGTCCTTTTGATATTCGCCAATGCTCGGCTTTGATATCAGCTACTGCTTGAGCCAAAAATAAAATCTGTTGCTAAAGAGACATCTGTGGTGTCTTGCACAATAGCAATAATGTCCCCCAGATAACGGACCAAAGTGTCTGGTGTTGCATTTCCTATGGCGTTTTGGGAATCAATTGTATAATCACTGAAATTCCCAAGAACTTGGATTTTATCACCTTCGCTCCGATTAAAGTCTATAACTGTGGCGTAGCCTATCCCAGTGTTGTAATCAGGTTCCTCGTCTTTGAGTACAAAGGTATCTGCTCCTGTACCCCCGATCAGGGTATCGAAATCAAAGCCGCCGACTATTGCCTCTATAACGTCATTACCAGTCCCGCCTAAAAGACTATCATCGCCTCTGCCGCCTATTAGGCTGTCATTGCCTGAGCCACCATACAAAACATCATCACCCAGCCCACTGTTTAGCAGGTCATTACCTAACCCACCATACAAAACATCATCGCCAATTCCTCCGTATAAGCTGTCATTGCCTGAGCCACCATCGAGCACATCATTGCCTGCTTGACCGTAGAGTACGTCATCACCTCTATCTAACCCGCCATACAGCGTGTCGTTACCCGCCCCCCCGCGCAGGGTGTCATTTCCATATCCGCCATCGATGTCGTCATTAAAACGAGTCCCATCGATAGCGTCATTTCCAGAAGTACCTGTGATATTAGCCATGTCAATTACTACTAAGGTCGTTAGCAAGCTCAACGTATGAATCAGTTAACTGATCAATTTAACTTCGTTAGTCGGAAAGCCTTGGAGAACGTGAGCTAAAATTTTAACTTTTCAGGATGACCTTGTGGCATGTTGAATTTTTTAACTGATTTCTGTCCGTCTTTCCTGAAGAAAATCGCTCTCATGTTCGGGATCGGGTAATTCATATGACCACTTTACTGCACCCATGGTTATTAAGTCGGTGGACATCAATCAAACGTAACTGCTTCTTTCCTTAAGCCCCACGCCCTATGTCCTATGCCCAGCCGCAGCGATATTTAATTTCACCGACCCACTTAGTCCTGGGCAATGACCAAACAATCATTCTCAACCCTGGATAGCATGTCTTGGAATGCTGGCGTATACTGGCCGTTTTTGTCCACAATTCTCCGGAGTGTATATCCCTGATCAGGGGAACCGCCGAACACAGAGTTCTTGCGATACCATATATCCCCATTAGGATTATCTTCATCAAGATCCAATAAAAAATCCACAATCCACTGGGGTACGTGCCATCCAAACAATATGGGCGTGATGTGGGCGCGCTGCAAAGTAGCACTCTCAAAGCGAATCTTGTAGGTTAACCGAGCAAATCTCACGAAATAAAGTAATAAGCGCCCGGCAGTTGATGCATGAAATGTCCATTTCATTGGGGCAAAGGCAGGGAGTAACAGAGTCAGAGTATCACCTTCCCATTTGGAGCCGTACAGGGTTAAGCAATAATCTGGAAGAGAATTACCGTCCATGAAGAACACACCCCGTAGTATTTCTGGTACTTCGGTTGGGTTTTCCGGTGTCATCCAAGTCGCGATGTCTTTAAGTTGTTCCTGCTTGATTAGCATCAAGGCACCTCTGAACTAGCTGAGTTTAAATTAATGCTCCCGCCACCGAAGAGTTAGGTTGGGAGGAGGAGCGACGCACCTTCCCCACCGTACTTACAACGTCCACGAGCATATTGAGTGCGACATCCTTGCCAGGGCAAATGCGCCCCGCACTACGATCGCCAACCGAGTGAAAGCCCATGTGGAAGGGGCAGAGGTTCTCACGCTTGGCGTTGAACTCGTAGACTGTAGAACCCCAGAAACTCTCGTCCAGCAGCCCCAGGCTCATCGGTATGAGTACCTTGGTGTCTGCGGGGAAAGTCCGCTCCTTACCCGCCACCGTCACTGTAAAGGGTTCGGTCGCCACCCGATGCGAGGCACTAACTGGTGCCCAGAGACGGGCGCACTCTAGGAGGTAGAGCCGCACAGATTCCCGGTCATCTAAGTCGAGTTCGTCCCAATAATGGGTTAAGTCTATATCAGAGGTCTGTCGTCCTTTGTAAGAGGGGAGAGGATGACAGCCCATCGCCGTGCAAGCGAGGTGTAGTGGGCCCTGGAGTGCCGCGATACCCATGATGGCAGTCATTAGCTTTGCCAGTTCTCGCCGAGTCATGCCATTGTCTTCGGGGTTATTCTCTGGGGAGCCCGCAAGCGCTGGCGAATTCTCATAGATCGTCGCGGCTTGCTCGATCAGGTTGGGCAGGTCTTTGTGTCCCTTCAGGTTTAGACTTTGCAGAAGAGTGCCAATGCCAGCGAAGTAATGCAACGGACTCAGGCGCGTGTAGTGCAACTCCGTCAGAAGCTTCATCGACTCCTCGTCGTTGGGGTTTAGCCCAAAGATTACGTAGTGCAGGTACCGGACTATAAAGCCTTTCAAACCTCGCTTGTCGTCGGTGAAAAACTCTCCACCAGCACCATGAGGCATCTGTGCGTAATCGGCTGCCAACTGCTCGAGCAACTGCCTAGCCGTTGCATCACGCTGACGCTCGGTCGTACCCTCGTTCAGGATATACTTCTGCATACATTTTCTGAACGCCTCATGGTCGCTGCTGCCATCAGCCTCCTTGTCCGACAGAGAAAGCAGGAAGACATTTCTACTCCCGACATCCTGGTTAGGCGCATGATTCGCGTCCAGTATAGAAGTGCCAAGTCGCCATGTGCGTGCTTGTGGTGAGGTGAGCGCTGTTTCAAGCGTATTGAACTCTCCGAGTACCACCTGTCCAGCGCAGCAGAAATTAGGACCGAACGCAAGCCGCTTGGCGTCTAAGTATGTAGGTTCGTTGGCAATGAGCCCCTCGACAAAGCCGATGATGGGGAGGAGTGTCTTGCTAAGGTTTTCATCCGGGTTTTGCAAAGCCCATGCCTGAAACTCATTGAGTATAGGATTGATGAACAATGGAAAGACATTATTTAAATGTAGGTTCATTGTTAATGATGTGATCTCCAAAAGAAAGAGTGTAGTTTGGAGTTACCCAGCCTCAATGGCTGACACCAAAGCCGGAAGCTTAAACTAAGTTGCATTCAATCGTAGTAGATGGGAAAGCTGGGGAAGCTGGAGGAGAGAAAGTTAGCTCGGACAGATGCAACTCGGTATTATCAAATAAAGGTGATTAGATATTGATGCTTTGCGGAATTTTTGAAGGCTTGAGGTCATCGTACGGGGGGCGCTCTAGGTTGCGGTGCTCAATAATTTCTTCAATGTCCTGCAAGCGCTGTTGGAACGATTGAAGCGGTTTAGCGACTTTTGCATCGGTAAAATAACCGTCTTCGTATTCACCTAGCTTCGTGTAGTACACCGACCCCAAGAGGTAGAGTAAATTTAACTGGTGTTGGGCTTGGTCGAGCGGCGGCAGTAAATCTAACCAATCCTGTTTGGTCGCCCCCGCCCCAACTGCTTTAGCCGTCACGTACCCTGCTGTTGGCATCGCGGGAGCAAAACTCATAACGCCGTTTTGCGGGAAGTTAACTGCTGCATGTTGAGCACTAGCCGTAAAGATAACCATCGTAACGGCATCGATTAGATACTCAAGCATTTTGATTTTGGGCTTATCACCATCGCCAAAATCTTGCAAGCGACCTCCATCAAACGCTACCAATTCTTCCGCCCAATTCTGCAACCGACGATCGCTGCGCACATCCTTATCCGAGTTGTAATACAAACCTAAATAAGCCTCAACCCAATCGTGAATCGCGTCCCAGATGAGTAACCCATCGTCCCGGTAGGGGTACACTGGCAACACAGATTGATCGTCCACCCCCCGATCTTTCAAACGCTGGGGCAGCATATCTGCATTAAACCCACGAGCCTGAAGCCCTTTCACCGCCAGGACGCGGGAATTGTCAATCGTCGATGACAAAAGCTCATCTACACCGCCTTGAGGAGCCAGGAGAAATTCATAAGCTACATGATTAATCGCTAGAGTGCCTTGGAAGTGAGGCATCAGCAATTTGTATAAAGGGTGAGTTGCAGGCAGTTGCCGATGAGTGGCAATGACGAACGGCTCGACTAACAAGTGGGTACGAGCGAGGTGAGACACCGCTTCATGGAAATTGGCATCGGCTACCTGCACGATGGTTTTTGCCATCAGCCAAGCATCAGCCCCCGTAGATGGCGTGATCACAGGATACTCAGCAGGTGACTGACCGCATTGAATCGCAACAGGACGCAAAAGGCGATCAGGAGCGTCCTTGGCTGGGACGGCAAACATCGCTAGAGGAGCATAGGAATATTTTTGCATCTGCGGATTGGGGCCAGAAGTGCCATTCAAGGCTCCATCCAAAATGGCATAGTCTGCCAGGTAAACCCGCCCCTCCTCAATCGCATTCCGGAGAGAGTCTGAATCTCCCATCACGGATTTGTACTGCTCCTCCGTAACAGGAAAGCGCACATCCGGAGCTGTGAGCCGTGCAATCATCACCGGGTTGGGGCCTGCCACCCGCATATAGGCAAAAAATTCATCGCTTTGAAACGTGTTTGCCACCTCTGGCGGCTCAATGTAGACAAACAACTTACGGTAGTCTTCTAGACTGCTGGCACGACCCTTTGGCGCTATCTTTTTCAGTGCCTTATACAAGTTTTTGACGAAAATCTTAAGGAAGTCTTCACCTAAAATCTTGATGAGACTGGATGTGACAAACTTGACAACGTCCGCTTCACTGGAGGGTAGCCCCTGTAACGGTTGTTGTAGAGCTGTTTCAACTCTGTTTAAGACTTCAACCTCTTCTATAGGCGACACTTTTCCCTGTAGCGGTTGTTGTAAAGCTGTCTCAACGGTGTTTAAGCTTTCAACGTCCTCTTCAGGAGACAGCCCATCCTGTAACAACTGTTCTAGAGCAGCCTCAATTCTTTTTGAGATTTCAACGTCCGCTATGGGAGGTGACACGCTGTGTAACGATTGTTTTAAGGTTGTTTCAACCTTTTCACTCTGGCTTGAGACTTCAACATCCGTTATGGGGGATGGTACGCTCTGTAACGGTTGTTGTAGGGTCGTTTCAATCGTTGTGGAAACTTTAACTTCTGCTTTTCTGGTAGACTGCAAGCCCTGGAACAGCACTTGGGGCAGCAAGTCAATTAAAGCACGGACGAGCCTGGGTTTGAACGGCTCACCCTTCTCTTGTAGGGTTTGAACTAGGATTTGGCGCAGAAACTCCGGCACATGGTCTTCAATCCTTTTCTTGCCGCGATCGCCTTGATAGGTGATGTCAACGATGAGACTATTAATAATCGACTTGAAGGCTTGTTGCGCCGCTAACTCCTTCCAGGGGTCGGAAAACTTTTCGCCCGGAGGGAGTACATCTACCATCGCAATCGGTTCAATGTGAGTGTAGTTGTACTGATACGCACCTACTAAAGCCTGTCCCTGTTGCAGAGAATTCGTGTCATTCATAGGAAGGGTAGAGCACAATTCAGAAACATCATGAATCGGAAATAAAGACATGATTTCGACTCCTTGCGGTGTCGGGATGCTCCAACGAGACAGTCGTTCTTGGCTCGTCCGGAGGTCGTTGGATCGGTTGACCAGAATCAAATAATCTTAGGACTTACATATTGACAAATCAACAGAGACATGTAACAAATTAACAACCCATTCGACCAACTCTTCTACTGATCTAATGGGTGAAACAAAGGTTCACTTATGCACCGCCTCACAGAATTGCCAGCTAAAAATTAATAGAAAAGAGACAAAAGCTTAGTCCAGCACAATTTGATCGGTTGCGAGGTTCATCGCACTCCCGTTAAACAAGCGCTCTCAGCAGTTGCATGATGTAGCGAGAATTCTAATTTTTTGTAATATTTTGTAAAAAGCCTATTAACCAATGGATCACCCTAATTTAGATCAACTTGCGGCTCAGCTAGAAAGCTCCAACTCCCGCGATCGCATGGTAGCGCTAGCCTCACTGCGTAACGTTCCAGCGACCGAGGCAGTGCCTTTAATAAAAAAAGTCCTAGATGACAGCAATTTGCAAATTCGCTCCATGGCAGTCTTTGCCTTAGGAATTAAGCAAACTGAAGAGTGTTACCCCATTTTGATCCGATTACTCGAAACTGACCCTGACTATGGTATTCGGGCTGATGCAGCAGGTGCATTGGGTTATCTGGGTGACCCAAGAGCCTTTGAATCTCTTGTGCGGGCGTTCTATGAAGACACCGAATGGTTGGTGCGTTTTAGTGCGGCTGTATCGCTAGGTAATATTAAAGACCTTCGTGCGCGGGAAGTTCTCACCCAAGCCTTGAAGAGTGAGGAAGTGGTGATGCAACAAGCTGCGATCGCGGCCTTGGGTGAAATCAAAGCCACAGAATCCTTAGATGATATCCTGCGCTTTGCTCAGTCAGAAGATTGGCTAGTACGCCAACGTTTAGCAGAAGCCCTGGGTAATTTTGCGAGTGACAAAAGCATCTCCGCGCTAAAATTCTTGGAGAAAGACAGCCATCCCCAAGTCTCCGAAGCGGCATCAATCTCCCTGCGGCGCTTGGAAGAAGCCTCCAAAGAAGGATAAAGCGATCACCTATTCGTTTTGCCGGGTTAGCGTTCCCAGTGGACGCTAACAGGCTAGTGTCAGAAGTGATCGCTTAAAATCAAGACTGTAAAGTTAAAAACTGTTAACGCTTTCTCGCTTAGTTCATGGATATTAAAGAGTTTTTTGAGCAGAGTGCAGGTAAATGGTTCTCTCAACGTACCAGTCACCACCTAGCCTTTAGGCAAGCTGAAAACGGCAAGTCCAATATTATTATCGAAATGCTGGCTGCCGATGCCCCAGAAGTCGTGAAACTGTGTGAACTGTACAGCGTAGAACCAACACTTGCTCTATGTGGCGCAAGGGTAACGTGGGACGGAACGATGGAATGGGATGAAGATAAAGAACAGCACAGTGGTTCTACCGTGCTTGTGCCCATCGCCGACCCAGACAAGCCCAATGAAGGTCAGCTCTTGCGGGAGATGGGTTATGCGGAGAAAGCCCCTGTTGCAGGTCGGTACATCATGGGGAGTGACCAAGCCCTAACGCTGATTACCGACTACGAAACCATGTATTCGGAGGAGCGTCTATGGTTTGCTAGCCCTAACTTACGACTACGCACCAGCATCCTCAAGCGCTTTGGTGGTTTTAGCATGGCCTCTCTTTGCTCAGAAATTCGCTTGGGTGTTGGTCAGGCACCGAAGCCAGCAGAAGATGCAGCAAACGTCTAGCAGGAAATAGGCAGCATACAGAGATTTTCATCCGAAAGTTGTGAACACAGCTCAGGATGCTGAGCAAGGGAACAGAGGCGATCGCACTCAGAAAATTTGCCTCTAATTTTTATGCACGAAAAGCGCAAACTGTCAACCGTGTTATCCTCAATTCCAATTCCTGCAACCGTTGACTGACATTTCGCACCTGCCTCAATCAGCTTTGTTCTTGTAGGGTGGCCAGTGCCTCGGACAGTCTGAAAAGCTAGTCATCGCATTAGCAGGCATTGCCCACCTTACGCTTACTGACAAGGGTGTGAGCTAACGTGCATTTAAATTGTAGGTTTACCGAAAAATTAAATCTAACCGTCGCTGAGCTGTCTCCAATGCTTCTTTGGCAGAGCTTTTGCCCAACAGCACTGCCTCGATCGCACGACCCACATTTTCAGAAATGCGACTGTACCCCCGGAAAATAGGACGCGATCGCCCGAACTCCGCCTGCTGTAAAAATACCTCCACTGCCGGGTGATGCTTGACAAAGGCTTGATAAGCTTCACTTCGGCGTGACTTGAGATTCACAGGCAGATAGCCTGTTTTCATCGCCCACTGCGTCTGAAACTCCTCTCCCATCGCATACTCCGCAAACGTAAACGCAGCCTGTTCACGTTCGGGAGTTGTTTTAAATAAAAACAAATTTTCACCACCCACGACCGTTGTCCGTCGTACTGCAGTAGGCATGGGCATAACGGCAAAATCAATATCGGTTGCTTGCAGTTGTCCCAACGTCCAAGGGCCAGAAAACTGCATCGCTACCTTACCCGTGAGGAAACCATTCATCTCATAGCCCCGCTCCGGCAACGATAAGACCACTGAGTTATCCTCAATCAAATCACGCCAGAATTGCAGCGCCTTTATGGCTCCCTCGTTCACTAAATTTACACCTGAAGAGGATGGGGGGGCTATGGGTTGGGAGTGGAGGAGTGGGGGAGTGGAGGAGTGGGGGAGTGGGCGAGAACTTCACGCCCTCATTTCCTCTGAGCAACTCACCACCACCACTCCACATAAAGGGCAGCCACATAAAAACTGTCCATTCACCCTTGCCCAATGGCAAAAGCATCCCGTACTGATCGACTCGACCATCACCATTCAGGTCGCGGGTGAGCTTTTTCGCTACCTCCCGCAACTCTTTCCAGGTGGTTGGCAGTTGGGTAATCCCTGCCGCCTTAAACAGCGTCGGGCGATAAAAAATCCCTGCATTATTCGTCCCAAACGGCACTGACCAGAGATGAGATTGCAACTGCATGGATTCAAATAAGGCTGGGTCAAGTTCATCCTTCACCGATGAGGCAGCGAGTAAATCATCCAAGGGACGAATCGCATCCAGTTCTACCAACTGTCCGGTAAGGGTCGGGTTAAACCACAATAAATCGGGTGGTACATTTCCTACAACGCTCGCTAAAATTTTAGGAGTTTGCTGGTCTTCTTGCCCCACATACAGGGAATTGACCTGAATGTTTGGATGGTCTTGATTAAACCGCTCCACCAACTCGTTTAAAACATCTCGATTGTGGGGTGGGTTTACCCCATGCCACAGGGTAAGCTGGATTACACCCGTGCTATCGGAACGACTTTGTAGCTGACATCCCCCCAACAGCAGCAAGCAAAGTCCTAAGGTCAACCATCTGTTGACATTCCACCAACCCTTCTTTGCTAGTTCCTGAAAACTTTTTGCTTTCTCACCGACTACAGCCATAACGAAAAATTGCTACTGTACGCAACGGTAAATTTACAGGTGTCAACTTCACAAGAAAAGCACATATCCCCGTATTTTCCACGAGGGCTTATCCCAAACAGCTATGTCAAAATTGACCAGAAGTTGCTGTTAGCAGGACTTTAGAGAGCTAGCAAAGCTCCCCACAGGGCAATTCGGGAGAGAGCCAAGTGGGTCAGACCAAATGTTTAGTTTCCAGCAAACCATCGCCCCGCTAACGGTCAAGGGAGGAAACGAATGACAAAGATTCTAGTAATAGAGGATGAGGAGAGCGTCCGAGAGAACATTTTGGAGCTACTGGATGCTGAGGGATTCGAGCCACTCGCCGCCAAAAACGGGAGCATTGGTGTGTTTCTGGCTAGAGCAGAACTTCCGGAATTGATTTTGTGCGATGTGCGAATGCCAGAACTAGACGGTTATGGTGTTTTAACAGCATTACAGGCTGAACCGCTAACCGCGAAGATTCCTTTCATTTTTCTGACTGCCAAAGCTGCCAAAACCGATTTGAGCCTAGGTTTGGAATTGGGAGCCAAAGCTTATGTGACTAAACCATTTACCCTGGTAGAACTGCTCAAGGTGATTAAGCAAGCGCTTCTACCAAGCCAATCGCATACGGCTTAAATCGAGAGTCGGTCAGTGGCTAGGACTCAGCTTTATGGCAAATAATTGCTCTCTATCGGTTGCTACTTATGGCAAAATCACCCAACCATCTACCCCGCGACGTCATGACCGAACAGAGAGCAGATAACTCTCATCTTCTCACTCTGCAAGCAGAACTCGTTAACCAAATTGCTCAGGCATCATTGGGAAGGCTGAGTCTTGATGATGCACTGTACTTAGTCGCTATACAGATGCAAAACGCCCTGCCCGTTAGTGGTTGTTTAATTGTCCAAGCTCAAGAGGCTCAAAGTCTGGCAGTAGCACAGCAGTACAAAGCTTTACTTCACTCTGGGACTAAGACAGCGCTGGAGGTGAAGGTGGCAACGAATAAACCAACGAGTCAAGTTATGTTGCCGGAACAGCTTGAGAGTGTATGCCATGAACTCCACGAATGTTATCACTTCTGGCTGACTCAAGGAAAAGTGATTATTGTGCCGCACAGCACCCCACCCGTTCCAGCCGCCATTCAGAATTTCGCTCAGGAATGGGGGCTTTCTGGCTTCTTAATGGTGCCGATACTGAACGCTTCATCCTACTGGGGTGGGATTACTCTGTATCAGTGTGAGCATCAACGAGAATTTACCCCTCAAGAAATTGCCTTAGTGCAGGCTGTTGCTGATCAGTGTGCCATTGCCTTCACTCTCACCACACTTGTGCAGCGCTCTTCTACTGAATTCAACAAACGGCAAGAGAGCCAGTTAGCCCTCAAAGAAAGCCAGAGGCGATTACATGCCCTCTTAGAAGCCATACCAGATTTAATCTTCCGCGTGACCCAAGATGGAATGTATTTAGACTACAAACCCGCCAGAGACAACACAATTCCACTCGGCGAGCGCGAAATCATTGGTAAACATTTACATCAAGTCTTACCGACAGAGTTAGCCGGCCTGATTTGGCATCACGTCGAACTTGCTCTCGAAACCAATGAAATTCAAATTTTGGAGTACCAACTATGGCTAAATGGCAAATCCCATAACTTTGAGGTTCGTGTAGTTAAAAGCGGGTGCGATGAAGTAGTTGTGATGATTCAAGACGTAACAGAGCGTGTACAAACGCGAGTCGCCCTTGAACACCTCAATGATGTTTTGGAAAGCCGAGTCGATGAGCGCACAGCCGCATTAAAAGAGGCAAACCGTACTCTCAGAGATGAAATTGTTGATCGCAAGCGGATAGAACGAGCACTGCGAGCCAGTGAAGAGCGATTTCGTCAGGCTGTGGTCAATGCTCCCTTCCCCATTATGATTTATGCCGAAGATGGTGAAGTTCTGCAAATCAACCAAGTTTGGACAGAATTAACGGGTTATACCCATGACGAGATTCCAACGCTTGCTGACTGGATTGAACACGCCTACAAAGAAGACCCAGAAACAATGAGATCGCGCCTTGCTCAGTTATACAATCTCCATGACAGGGTAGATCAGGGAGAATTTACGCTAACCCCTAAAAAGGGTGCGAACCGAATTTGGTATTTTAGTGCTGCTCCTTTAGGACAACTACCAGATAGCCGACGACTACTGATTTCCATGGCAACCGACATCACTGAGCGCAAGAAAGCTGAGGCAGAAATTAAGTTTTTGCACTCGATTACACAAGCCATTTTTGAGTGTCAAGATTTCCATGCAGCGCTCAGTGTAGCCATCGAGAAAGTATGTCAAGCCACTGGCTGGGATTTTGGCGAAGCTTGGGTTCCTAATGTTGATAGTGACGTTCTTGAATGTAGCTCTGCCTGGTATAGCAAGACACAAAGTCTAGTCCCGTTCCGCAATGCCAGCGAGAGGCTAACATTTTCCTCAGGTATTGGTTTACCTGGGCGGGTTTGGCTATTGCAAAAACCAGAGTGGCGACGAGATGTTTCAGCGGATTCCGATCAAGTTTACTTACGTGCTCAGCTAGCGAAAGAAGCGGGACTTAAAGCTGCACTGGGCATTCCCCTACTCACCACGAATGGGGTGATTGCTGTCCTTGTTTTTTATATGTTTGAATCGCGAGATGAAGACCAACGATTAATTAACTTGATTTCTGCTTCGACGGAATTAGGTTTAATGATTCAGCGCAAGCAAGCAGAAGGAGAAATTCGCAAAGCCCTGGAAAAGGAAAAAGAACTTACGGAACTCAAATCTCGCTTTATCAGCATGACTTCTCATGAGTTTCGTACACCTTTGACAACCATTCAGTCTTCAGCGGAATTACTAGAAAACTATAGTCATAAATGGACAGAAGAGAAAAAGATTACTCACTTGCATCGCATTCAAATTTCGGTCAAACACATGACAAAACTATTGAATGATGTTCTCATTATTGGCAAGGTAGAAGCAGGTAAAATTCAATTAAATCCAGTTCCCATAAATCTCGGAAATTTCTGTCTTAGTTTAGTAGAAGAACTACAGCTAAATGATAAAGGGAAGCACACAATTCTTTTTAATTATAACGAAGATAATAGGACATCTCAGGATGATTTTGAGTTACAGGCTGATGAGGTAAAAATTGAAAGTTCAAACCATAAACCTTCAAGCTTCATGCCAATTCCTTGCCTGGATGAACAACTTTTATGGCAAATTTTGGAGAATTTACTGAGTAATGCACTCAAGTATTCTCCCGTTGGAAGTATCGTAGGGTTAACACTGAGCTGCTTTCCCAAGCAAGCTGTTTTTCAAGTTTGCGATCGCGGAATTGGGATTCCCAAGGAAGACCAAGCGCGATTGTTTGAAACGTTTCACCGAGCAACAAACGTTGGAACAATAGCCGGAACGGGTCTGGGGCTGGCAATTGTCAAAAAGTGTGCAGACATTCACCAGGGTCAGATTGCCGTAGAAAGTGAAGTCGGGGTAGGCACTACATTTACCGTCACACTACCAATATACAACTGGCTATCCGCTCATGAATAAAATTTTAGTGATTGAAGATGAAGAGTTCGTCCGGGAAAA
>DATNPV010000128.1:0-33234 GCA_036703055.1 Waterburya sp. | reverse complement strand
GATCGCGGTTTTGCCACCTCTAACCCTGTAACCGCTCAGTTCTACTTCTCCAACCCCCAAACCTTGTGCTTGCGGACAGAGTACAAAGGTTCTGTATTTGAAGAAGAACTAAAGTTAGTTGGCGAAAATTACCGCACACGCCAAACTATCATCTCGCGTGCTGGTGAGCAGAAGATGATTGGTCAGTACTTGGAAAAGCGATTAAAAGCTGAGTAACTAATAAATAATAAGCCCCAGTATAACTACCGGGGCTTCAGGAAGATTACCATCTTGGCATTATGTGAGGGATTCAGCGCTGGCTGTAGAAGCCGCTAACTCTGCTAACCGTTCCTGCTGGTCTTGGCTAATACAAGCTTGTATCAAGGGCTCCAGATCACCTTCAAGAACTGGGTTAAGAGAATAGTTCTGCCCCAAGCGATGATCAGTAACGCGGTTATCTTTGTAGTTGTACGTTCTGATTTTCTCTGATCGAGAACCGGTACCGACTTGCGATCGCCGCATCGAAGTCACAGCTTGTTGTTGCTCCTGTAGCTTTATTTCATAAAGCTTGGCCCGGAGAATCTGCATCGCTCGCTCACGGTTTTGCAGTTGCGATCGCTCTTCGGTACAAAATACTCGGATTCCTGTAGGCTTGTGGATTAGGTCAACCGCTGTTTCTACTTTGTTGACGTTTTGTCCACCGGCTCCACCGGAACGAGCCGTTTTCATCTCTATATCTTTGGGGTCAATTTGGACTTCTACCTCATCCACTTCTGGCATCACTGCCACCGTTGCCGTGGATGTGTGAACTCGTCCTCCAGCTTCCGTTACCGGCACTCGTTGCACGCGATGGACACCCGCTTCAAATTTCAGCTTACTGTAAACCTGGTCACCCTGGATTTCCAGAATTGCCTCTTTAAAGCCGCCCATATCGGCTAACGACTCACTTAGCATCTTGACTCGCCATTTTAGAGATTCAGCATAACGCGAATACATTCGCACTAAATCTCCCGCCCAAATGCTGGCTTCATCGCCACCAGTTCCTGCCCGAATTTCCAACATGATATTTTTGTCATCGTTGGGGTCACGAGGCAATAGCAATATTTTTAGGCGATCTTCCAGCGTACTGAGCTTGTTCTCCAGTTCTTCGACTTCCAATGCTGCCATCTGATGCAACTCTGGGTCGCTACTAGATTCCTTGAGTACGCTGCGTGCTCCTCCTAATTCTTGCTGAGTTGTCTTCCAGATTTCGTAAGTATTGACTACTTCCTCCAGAGAGGAACGCGCCTTAGTGACCCGTTGCATCTCAGACGGATCGGTAGCAATATCTGGATCAGCGAGACGGCGTGTTAGTTCATTAAAGGTTTGCTCAACAGATTGTAATTTCTCCAGCAGGTAAGTTTCCGCCATGACTCGTGCGATCGCTCCATCAAAATAGCTGATTGGCTTACAAACAAAACAGATCAACCCAGTTTTTCAGAACAACTGGGTGATGAAAGCAAGCCAACTTAGCTATTTCTCTTTCGAGGCGGATTTCTGGCTCGAAGCGGCATCGGCATCAAGCATTCCGTATTTCCGCATAAAGCGCTCGACTCGGCCTTCGGTGTCAATCATTTTCTGAGTCCCTGTGTAGTAGGGATGGTTGCCAGACCAAACATCAACATGAAGTTCGGGTTTAGTGGAGCCAATAGTCATCACAACTTCGCCGTTGCAATAAACTTTAGCCTCTGGATACCACTTGGGATGAATATTAGATTTTGGCATGGTTTTTTCTTGACCTTAAACTTTTGTCTACCCAATTTTAATTTTAGCTTTTAGGCATCAGCCATCAGCGATTTGGTCTGAGCTAGAGAGAGAAGACTTTGTCTTCTCCCACCACTGACCTTACTGTTATTGCAGCTAACAGATGAGGGCTGAAAACTTTATCGCTTCGAGTACTGTGGTGCTTTCCGGGCTTTGTGTAAACCGTACTTTTTGCGTTCTTTTGCGCGGGGATCGCGAGTTAAGTAGCCTTCTATTTTTAAAGGCGAACGGTTTTCTGGATCGAGTTCACACAACGCTCTAGCCACCCCCAACCGAATTGAGTCCGCTTGACCGGTTAAGCCACCACCGTGAGCCTTGACTAAAATGTCGTACTCGCTTTCTAAACCTAGGGTTTCTAGCGGCGCTTTGATCACTGAGAGGTAGGCCGAATTGTATTGGAAGTAATTCTCTCCTGGACGGTCATTAATAATAACCTGACCATTACCAGGAACTAGACGTACCCGCGCTACTGAAGACTTACGGCGACCTGTGCCCCAGTACATGACGCGATCGGTTGATTCTACAGCTTGCATTATTTGTCTCCTCCAGGGATGGTCTGAATAGTTAGGGTTTGGGGTTTTTGGGCTTCATGGGGATGGCTATCTCCCGCATAAACTTTCAGCTTGGTGAACAGTTGGCTACCCAGTGAATTTTTCGGCAGCATTCCTTTAACGGCGTGCTCAATAATCCGTTCTGGCAGACGAGCTTGTAATTTAGCAAACGTTTCAGTCTTCATCCCGCCGGGACGTCCTGAATTACGCCGATACAGTTTTTGCGTGCGTTTTTTGCCAGTAACGAGGACTTTTTCAGCATTGATCACGATGACAAAGTCGCCAGTATCCATGTGAGGAGTGAAGGTGGGTTTGTTTTTCCCCCGAAGAATCATGGCGATTTCGCTGGCTAGCCGTCCTAGACGCTGGTTAGTGGCGTCTACGACGTACCACGTTTTTTCCAGGGAGTCCTGAGGGGGGAGGTAAGTTTTTTCCATCGGTCTATTCTCAGTTGAAAGTTGACAGTGGGGTTGAAAGTTGACAGTTGTAAGGTTGAAAGTTGAAGCTTCAAAATCAGGCTTTCAACACCTGCAACCTTTTCACCTGAAACCTTCAACGCATTAATTGAGGCAGTACTTCAGATGGGGCAAAAGTAGGTAAAAGAAACTTGGGCTGTGTGTCAAACCAACTTTCTGGGGGAAAGGGTGAGTCGGGGTAGCCGACACGTAACAAGCACAGCCCCTGAGGTGGAGCTGCATATTTGACTTCTTCGCGCCGTTGGTTAACCCAAAGGTCTGTAAAATCGTTTGGGTCTAAATCCCCCCTCCCTACTTTTACCAGGATTCCTACCAAAAGCCGCACCATACCATATAAAAATCCGTTAGCCTGAATTTCTATATGAATAAATGAACCGTTGCGGTAACATTCTGCCGCTTGAACATCGACCCAGGAATGCGATCGCCCTGAATTGGCTCGGTGAAAGGCTGCCAGATGATGCCTACCAATCAGGGGATGTAAAGCGGCCTGAATCAGCGATTCCTCTAGAGGTGCATGATAATAATGCCAACTCAAGGGTCGCACAAACAAGTTGGGGCGGTTATCCGTATAAATGGTGTATCGATAACGACGCCAGATCGCACTAAAACGAGCGTGCCAGTTCTGAGGAACAGAGGCCGACGCTCGAATTAGGATATCTTCTGGTAGCCGACTGTTGAGAACATTTGCCCATCGATGAGCTGGAATCGGGCTCGTGGTATTAAAGTGGGCTACCTGAGCAGCAGCGTGAACTCCTGTGTCTGTCCGACCAGCGCCATAAAGCGTTACAGGTCGCTCCAGTACTCCAGAAAGTACGTTTTCAATCTCCTCTTGTACGCTGCGATGGTTAGGTTGCCGCTGCCAACCATAAAAATGCGTACCTAGGTATTGAATGACGATGGCGATTCGCTGCGAGTCGGGTTGCAAGTTACAGGTTAACAGGTTACAGGTTTCATCAGTTTCGTTTGAACGGTCAACGTTCAAACCTTCAACCTCCAACTCTTTGTTTGAACTTTCAACCTTCAACCTTCTAACCTTCTATCAAACCAGTTCGATGATTGCCATTTCGGCGTTGTCGCCACGACGCGGCACGGTTCTGAGGATACGGGTATATCCACCTTGGCGATCGCCATATCGATCTTTGACTCCCTCAAACAGGGAATGCACCAACTGCTTGTCGTAAAGATAACCCAAAGCTTGACGCCGGGCGCTCAATGAGCCATCTTTGGCTAGAGTAATCATTCGTTCAACTTCGGAACGAACCGCTTTGGCGCGAACTTTAGTTGTGGTAATCCGACCATGGCGCAGCACTTCAGTGGCCAGAGCTCTTAACAGAGCTTTACGCTGGTCAGCAGGCTTTCCGAGTTGTGGTACACGACATCCGTGACGCATCTTTTTTTCTTCCTATACACTCCAAAAAAACTGACTACTCTTGTTAGGCTTAACTAGGTTTGGCGGCTTTTTCTTGGGGTAGTGTTATTCCTAGACGCCGCTGTAAGGCTTCTATCACTTCTTCAGCCGACTTTTGACCGAAGTTTTTAATTTCTAGTAAGTCTTCCTGGCTATAATCCAGCAAGTCGGCTACAGAGTTAATTTGTGCCCGCTTCAAACAGTTATACGCCCGTACTGAAAGTTGCAATTCTTCAATGGGAATTTGACTGGTTGGATCTTCATCATCTGGATATTCGTCTTTGATAGACTCCAGATTAATATCTTTGAGGGGATTAAATAGATCAACCAGGATATTGGCGGCTTGGCTCAAAGATTCTTGGGGCGTTAAGCTCCCATTTGTCCAGATTTCCAAAAGTAAGCGGTCTTTTTCCAGAGCACCGTCAATACGTACATCTTCAACGCTGTAATTCACCTTACTCACGGGCATAAATACAGCATCAATTTGCAGGAAATCTACCGCTGCCCCATCATCGCGTCCTCGTTCTACAGAGCGATACCCTTTGCCTTTTTCAATCCGAAACTCCATCTCCAGCCTTGCCCCATCGGCTAAGGTGGCAATGTACTGGCCTGGATCGACGATTTCCACTTCAGACGGTAAATCGAACTGAGCCGCTCTCACTGTTGCTGGCCCTGTAATCATGACTCGACCAATCTGAGGCGCAGAGGTATAGCTTTTAAGGACAACTTCCTTCATGTTAAGCAAGATTTCCAGGACATCCTCTCTCACCCCTTCGATGGTGGCGAATTCGTGATTCACTCCAGCAATTCGGACTGCGGTCACGGCTGCCCCTTCCAGGTTCGACAGGAGAACCCGTCTCAGCGCATTACCTACCGTTGTGCCTTGACCGCGTTCGAGAGGCTCCAGGACAAACTTGCTATATTGACTCTGATTCTTCAGTGTTTTAGACTCTACACACTCGATCTGAAACTGCGCCACAGAGTGACCTCCCTTATTCATAAGACCCAAAAGAAAGCACTGTTACCGTGCTTTCTCATTTCTTGCTCCTGACCAACGAGCAGGCGCAATATGCCAATGAGCGAAGCACCAGCTTTTTTAGTAGGACGCCATAAAGCACTTTCCCTAGCTGACACTCCTCAACAGACGAACAATTTGTTACTTA
This sequence comes from Waterburya sp., assembly GCA_036703055.1. Lineage (GTDB taxonomy): Bacteria > Cyanobacteriota > Cyanobacteriia > Cyanobacteriales > Coleofasciculaceae > DATNPV01. The sequence goes on along the minus strand of DATNPV010000128.1, from coordinate 27,854 downwards.
GACTCGACGCCGCTTGGGCGGACGGCAGCCATTGTGGGGAATTGGTGTTACATCCCGAATTAAGGTAATTTCTAGCCCTGCTCCTTGAATAGCCCGAATGGCAGTTTCGCGACCAGCCCCCGGACCACTGACCATCACTTCAATTTGCCGCATTCCTTGGTCTATTGCTCGGCGGGCTGCCGCATCAGCTGCTGTCTGTGCAGCGAAAGGAGTGCCTTTTTTGGCTCCTTTGAATCCGCTCGATCCAGCTGAAGCCCAAGACACTACATCACCTCTTGTATCAGCAATGGTGACGATTGTGTTGTTGAAGGTGGACTGGATATAGGCTACTCCGTTAGGTACATTACGTTTTTGCTTCTTTGCACCTGTTTTCTTAGTTGGTCGCGCCATGTCGCTTTAAATGTATGGGTGTAACTGAATAAATTGACTATTGGATTACTTCTTAGCGGGTGGTTTTTTCTTACCAGCAACGGCAACGCGCCGACCTCGACGTGTGCGCGCATTGGTACGAGTCCGTTGGCCTCGTACTGGTAATCCCATCCGATGGCGACGCCCCCGATAAGTACCAATATCAACTAAGCGCTTGATGTTCATGGACTCCCAGCGCCTGAGGTCTCCCTCTACTTGATAGTTGCTCTCTACAGCCGCTCGGAGAGAGGCGACTTCGGCATCACTTAAGTCCTTGACTCTTGTATCTGGATTGACTCCTGTCGTTGCCAAAATTTCTTTGGACCGTGATAGGCCAATTCCATAGATATAGGTCAGACCGATTTCTACTCGTTTATCGCGAGGAAGGTCTATCCCGGCAATCCGTGCCACGCTTTTCTTCTCCCTATTCTTGGTTTTATGCTACAAATGAGTCTAAGGAGCCTATAGGCTAACCTTGACGCTGTTTATGCTTGGGATTTTGACAAATCACCATGACTCGACCGCGACGCCGAATGACGCGGCACTTTTCGCACATTTTTCGGACTGATGCTCTTACTTTCATGCCTTTTTGGAGCCACACTGCAAGCTTAACATTGTATCATTTTTAGGGTATGAGTGTTAATCTGTATTCGTCAAAATATTGAATCAAAGATAGGTAAGCTTGGCTAAATTTTATTTTTTCCGCAGGCGGTAGGTTATCCGTCCTTTGGTTAGGTCGTAAGGAGTGAGTTCAACTTTAACGCGATCACCAGGCAAGATTTTGATATAGTTTCGCCTAATTTTCCCCGATATATGGGCAAGAACGTTGAAGCCATTGTCCAGATCAACCCGAAACATGGCGTTAGGCAGGGATTCGGTTACCGTGCCTTCCATTTCAATTAAGTCTTGTTTAGCCAATGCAACTTCCTCTCAATACGATCAACTCCTCATACCCAATCCAGACTTTTTGATGTTTGTCCAGAGAGTCTTAACATAATTTTATCAACAATGTGCGTTGAGCGACTGATTTTTCAGCCGGGTATCATTCGTGTTAAAGCGTATGCTTATCTTATAGGGCTAGTCTTTTGCTTGTTAGGGGATAGATCGAACGAAAACCCCCGAGATGTTTGAGTTATTTTGTGACTTGACTGAACAGGTGAAGTCGCCTTAATGCTTATACCAAGACAAATTCCCCTGTAGATACTAATCACATGCACTAGCTCTCGTTGCAACAAAAGGCAAACACCTACGTGGGGTTCCGTTCACTCTGACAGATTTAGTCACTTCCAATGACTGGATGTCTAGCCAGAGGGAGCTTATCGCGAGCCAACCCGCCCTTTTCCCCGCAGAACTGCTCCTTTAGCCTTATGGGCGTTGTTCGGGCGATCTCGATAAGTAATTCTCCCCTTGGTTAAGTCGTACGGGCTGAGCCCTACTTTTACTCGATCTCCTGGCAAAATTTTGATGTTATTTTGACGCAGTTTTCCCGAAATGTGAGCAAGGATATTAGCCCCATTATCTAGTTCAACCCGAAACATGGCATTGGGCAGGGAATCGGTTACCGTGCCTTCCATTTCAATCAAGTCTTGTTTAGACAATATCTTCTAACCTCAATGTTGTTATTACCACCCCCTTAGATTCAATGATTTTGGATATTTGTCCAGGGAGTCTTAACATAATTTTATCAAAAAACGGGTCAAAATTGCTGTGTTTCAACAGGCGGCTATTTAGCCGTCAAAAGCTGCCTAGCTGAAAATAGCCGCTGAATAGGGAATTTAGGAAGCCAGTGTCTGCTTTAGGGATTCTGTAACTTCTTCCACTGACCGATCGCCATTGATGACTTTTAAAGACGAGCGATCCTTATAAAAGTCAATCACAGGAGCTGTTGCATTCCGATAAACCTCTAAACGCCTGCGAATCGTTTCTTCATTGTCATCTTGACGTCCGCGTCCCAACAGCCGAGTGATTAATATCTCATCTGGAACTTCCAGATTAACGGCATAGTCGAAACTTTGGTTAAGTTCTTCCAACAGTTTTTCTAAAAAAGTGGCTTGGCTGACATTGCGAGGGAAACCATCTAAAATCCAGCCATTTTGAGCATCGGGCTGGTCTAGACGCTCGCGAATCAAATCCAGTAGTAACTCATCAGGAACTAACTCACCCTTGTCTACATAAGACTGAGCCTTTTGACCCAGTGGAGTTGCTTGAGCGATCGCATCCCGTAAAATTTCGCCGGTTGAAATATGAGGGATTTCTAATGATTCAGCCAAAAGCTTGGCCTGAGTTCCCTTTCCTGCCCCTGGTGGCCCTAAAAAAATTAATCTGGTCATCAATTAGCCTTTATCAATGATTTTTTGGAGCGATTAACTTGAGTGATACCCTTAGAAACCAAGATATGGAACTGCCAATTGCTGAGCCTTTGGCCAACTTCCCCTCAAACTAATCGCTCTCTGACTCACCCCAGTTTCCTTCTACTGCTTGACCATGCCTTCATAGCGCTGGGAAATGACATAGGTTTGAATTTGCTTAGCCGTGTCAATGGCTACACCTACTAAAATCAGCAACGATGTAGCGCCCAAACCTTTAAATGTTGTGACGCCAGTAGCGCTTTCCACGGCGGTTGGGACAACGGCAACCAACCCCAAGAAAATTGCGCCCAAAAATGTCAGTCGATTTAACACCCGTTCTACATACTCACTGGTTGCTCGTCCTGGGCGAATGCCAGGAATACTTGCTCCCATTTTCTTTAGGTTCTGCGCCATATCTACCGGGTTAACAATCAACGATGCGTAGAAATAGCTGAAGAATATAATCAGCAGTAAATAAGTGAGAACGTACAACCACGGAGTTGGGCCATTAGGACTCAAATAGTTTGAAACCTGAATTAAGGCTTGGCTAACCTGCGCGAAAAATCCATTATTGTTAGCCGCACCACGGGCAAATTGAGCTAGTGACGCCGGCAAAATTAGTACAGCCGAGGCGAAGATAATGGGCATAACGCCTCCCTGGTTAAGGCGTAGTGGGAGATAACTGGTTCGCTCTCGGTACAGACGACGCCCCACCTGGCGCTTTGCTGAAATGATTGGAATTCGCCGTGTTCCCTCCTGAACAAAGACGATCCCAACAATCATGACCAGAAATACCAACAGGAGAATTACAACCTTCCCTACTGTTTCTCGGCCTCCTGTCTGAGCTAGTTCGATCGTTTGACCTAGAGTTCGGGGAAGAACCGCAACGATATTAAGGAAAATCAACAGAGAGGCTCCGTTTCCGATCCCCCGTTCGGTGATCAGTTCCGACAGCCACATCACGAACATTGAGCCAGCCGTTATTGCCAGAGATGTTTCAATAACGAAGGCAGGCCCTCCATTAGTAGCGTAGGGTCTGAGCAAACCTACGGTAATCCCAACACTTTGGATGACGGCCCAACCCAAGGCTACATAGCGAGTAATTTGAGAAATTTTGCGACGCCCTGCTTCTCCCTCGTTTTTCTGTAAATTTTCTAAAGAAGGAATCGCAGCCGTCAGTAACTGTAGGATGATTGAGGCATTGATATAGGGCAAAATTCCTAAGGCAAAAATCCCCAAGGCAGAAATACCGCCTCCTACGAAAATGTCTAGAAATCCTAGAACCGAGTTATTTTGAATATCGTGTGCAAACCTAACTCGGTCGATTCCTGGTACGGGGAGGAATACACCAAAGCGGGCTAAAATCAACAAACCAATGGTTACAAGCAGCCGACCTCTGAGGCCAGCCGCTTGAGCCATCTGCATAAACGTTTCTTGAGCGGTTGGAGCTTTATCTCGACTAACAACCATAAAGGGCTACCTCTACAGGATACAGGGGTGAGGCAAGCACGCCGACCTAAGGACGGCGCTCTAGGCTTACGCCTTTACAACTTCACAGCTCCCACCAGCGGCCTCAATTTTTTGGCGGGCACCAGCCGTGAAGGCAGCAGCTTTAACATTAAGGGCTACATTCAGCTCTCCGTCACCAAGCATTTTCAAGGGGCCATCATTAGTGGTTACAATACCTGCCTCAATTAACGAGGCTAAGGTCACCTCTGTGTTGGCAGGGAGTGATACTAGCTTACCTACGTTGATCGTAGTGTAATGTTTGGGGTTTATGACCGTAAAGTGCTTTAGTTTGGGCAGGCGGCGATACAACGGCATCTGGCCCCCCTCAAAGCCAGGGCGTGTACTCCCTCCTGACCGGGATTTTTGACCTCGCATCCCTTTACCGCAGCTAGCACCTTGACCAGCAGCCACGCCTCGCCCGAGTCGGCGTCCGCGCTTTTTAGAACCCTTTTGCGGGGTTACATCATTGATTTTCATAATCCTGTATTTAGTTATTAAGGTTGAAGGTTGTTGGGCGTAGCCTTCCCGTTTGCGTTAGGGTTCTGCGGAGCAGTTCCCGTAGGGTAGCGAGACGTAACCCAGCATACGCGTAGCGAGTAGGGTAGGTTGAAGGTTGAAGGTTGAAGCTTCAGAAGACAAATTTCAACTTGTCAACCTGCCAACCTGCAACTGATTTAGGCGTAGAGATGTTCGATAGGAACTCCCCGTTCTTCTGCCACTTCCGTGAAGGTACGCAAAGAGTCAAGGGCATTGACTGCTGCTCTAGCGTTGTTCAGTGGGTTATTGGAGCCTAGTTGCTTGGCTAGAACGTTGCGAACTCCTGCTAGTTCTAGTACCGTGCGCACAGCCCCCCCAGCAATAACACCAGTACCGGGTGCCGCAGGCCGAATCATGACTTTAGCCCCCACTGCAGCACCGTTAGAGGGGTGAGGAATGGAATTGGATTTGGTGAGAGGAACATCGATTAATTGCTTTTTGCCGTCGGCAACTCCCTTCCGGACAGCACCAATCACGTCACTCGCTTTACCAACGCCAACACCCACTTGACCGCGTTCATTTCCTACAACCACGATCGCACGGAAGCTTAATTTTTTACCGCCTTTAACAACCTTACTGACACGGCGAATTTGAATGACTCGCTCTTGCCAGGTAGTCTCTTTTTCTTTAGCGCGGCTACTTTTTCGACGAGTTGCCATAGTTTTATCCTGAACAATTACAGTATGAACGGCTAAACGTTCTAAAAATCTAACCCGGCTTCGCGAGCAGCTTCTGCCAAAGCTTTGATGCGACCATGGTAAAGGTTGCCACCTCGATCAAAGACGACTTTGGTGATGCCTTTTTCCAGCGAACGTTGAGCAATCAACTTACCGACTTGGACTGAAGCTTCACACGTTGCACCGGATTTGACTCCCGACTTCACAGTGGATTCTAACGTGGAAGCCGCTGCTAACGTATGCTGCTGATAATCATCAATGACCTGTACATAGATATGTTGATTCGAGCGAAAGACCGCTAATCGAGGACGCTCAGCAGTCCCACTGACTTTGCGACGTACCCGCCGATGCCGCCGCTGTACTGATTCTCTACGAGTAAGCTTCATGTTTACTTCTTACCTGCTTTACCAGCCTTACGTCTGACCATTTCACCGGCATAACGAATGCCTTTACCCTTGTAAACTTCGGGTGGGCGGACGGCGCGAATGCGAGCCGCTGTATTGCCCACGATTTCTTTATTATTCCCACTAACAATTACATTAGTGTTATTTTCAACAGCAACTTGGATGCCCTCAGGCGGGGCGATTTCAACCGGTTTACTGTAACCCACATTCAAAATTAGGTTGCGTCCTTGAACTTGGGCACGATAACCGACGCCCTGGATTTCCAAACGCTTTTCAAAGCCTTTGGAAACTCCCTCAACCATATTGGCTACCAACGTACGAGACAATCCATGACGCTGACGAGCTGCTCTAGACTCGTCCCGTCGCACCACGCGAAGTGTGGTGCCTTCTTGCTCAACTTTGACTTGCTCAGGCAGAGTTCGGTTCAGTTCCCCTTTTGGTCCTTTGACGATAATGTGTTGACCATCAATCGTCACGGTTACCTTACCCGGTATGTCTATAGGGCGCTTGCCAATACGCGACATGACTCAATCCTCCTTATCCTAGTAGTTATGAGTGATGAGTTATGAGCTAATCTTTTTGCTCTGCATAACTCAAACTGCAAAACTTTTTCCTTACCAGACGTAACACAGGACTTCGCCACCAATTCTCTGACGCCGTGCTTCCCGGTCAGTCATAATGCCATGGGAGGTAGAGATAATCGCTATGCCGATACCCCCTAAGACTCTGGGTAATTCTTTGCAGTTGGAGTACACTCTTAAACCTGGCTTACTGACGCGCTTCATGGCTCTAATAATTGGTTGGCGGTTTTTGCCTTTGTACTTGAGAGAAACCACCAATTGTTTTTTGACGCCTTCGCCTACTTCTTCAAAGTCAGCAATAAAGCCTTCATCTTTGAGTACTTTGGCAATACTGCGAGTCATTCTGGTTGATGGGACATTTGTTGTTTGATGCCGTACCATACATGCATTACGGATGCGGGTCAGCATATCTGCAATTGTGTCGTTTGCCGCCATTAGTTCCTTCCTATTGCTAAACTTTTAGGTTTCCCGGAAGGGCATCCCCATCTCTTTGAGTAAGGCGCGGCCCTCTTCATCGGTGTTTGCTGTTGTGATAATTGAAATATCCATGCCACGAATCTGGTCTATGCTGTCATACTCGACTTCCGGGAAAATCAGCTGTTCGCGAATGCCAAGCGTGTAGTTTCCCCGACCATCAAAGCTTCTGGGACTGATGCCGCGAAAGTCTCGGATTCTTGGCAGCGACAGGTTGATGAGTCGGTCAATGAACGAGTACATGCGGTCTCCCCGTAGGGTAACCATGACGCCAACGGGCATCCCTTGGCGGATTTTAAAGCCCGCGATTGCTTTTTTGGCGCGTGTTACCACAGGTTTTTGACCTGTAATAATAGCTAGTTCATTCACCGATGATTCCAGTGCCTTAGCATTTTGAGATGCCTCGCCCAATCCCCGGTTAACAGTAATTTTTACCAGCTTCGGGACTTGATGAATGTTTGTATAGCCAAACTGCTCTTTAAGCTTTGGAACTATTGTTTCTTGGTAGAGAGATTTCAGTCTTTGTGTCATGGTTTTTGTCCTTTTGACCCCTGGGCTTTGTCAGGGACTCGTAATTTTGGATCTTGGATTCCAAACTTGATCTAAAATCCAAAATCTAAAATTACTTAGTCGATAATTTCACCCGTTTTCTTGAGCATTCGCACCTTACGACCGTCTTCGGTAAAGGTGTAGCTAACGCGGCTAGCAATCTTTTGCTTGTTGGAGTAGAGCATAACGTTGGAGCTGTGAATGGGAGCCTCCATAGTCACAATCTGGCCTGTTTCACCTTCCTGCTGAGGCTTCACATGCTTGGTTATGATGTTGACTCCTTTGACAATAACCTTGCTAACTTTAGGCAAAGTTAGCAAAATTTCTCCAACTTTTCCTTTGTCCTTACCCGCAATAATCTGGACGGTATCGCCTTTTCTAACGTGCATCTTGTAGCGCACAGGAGCCTTTTTGGTGCTCTTAGATTTGCTTGCCATTAGAGTACCTCCGGAGCCAGGGAAACAATTTTTGTAAAGTTTTTATCGCGCAGTTCCCGCGCTACGGGGCCAAAAACGCGGGTTCCCCTAGGGTTACCGTCGTTGTTGATGATTACAGCCGCGTTATCGTCAAAGCGAATACTCATACCGCTGTCACGGCGTAGACCTTTACGGGTGCGAACAATGACAGCCCTGACAACATCTGACTTCTTCACCGCCATATTGGGGATAGCATCTTTGACAACGGCAATAATTACATCACCCACACTGCCATAACGCCGATTCCCGGCGCCGAGAACGCGAATGCACATCAGCTTACGTGCCCCGCTATTGTCAGCGACATTTAGGTATGTTTCTTGTTGAATCATTGTGAACCTCCTTTTGGGTTGGTAGGAACGTTAGCGGAGCGGTAGCAAGCTTGTGAGCGTCAGCCTTCTCAAACATCATCGGATTCACCAACAAGTTTTCGGCATGAAGGCTTCAACCGTAAACTAGCTGACTAGCTTGACGCTGGTTCTGGAAGAACGAACAACTAACAACACTTAAGTTTGAGAGGTACGGTTGAGAATTTCTGTAACCCTCCAGCGCTTGGTACGACTCAAGGGACGTGTTTCTTGAATGCGAACGCGATCGCCTTCTTTGCAATGATTTTCTTCATCGTGGGCTTTATATCGCTTAGTCCGCACCACAATTTTGCCGTACTTCGGGTGGGGAGAGCGATTTTCAACAGCGACCACGACGGTTTTATCCATTTTGTCGCTGACAACGACACCAACTCTTTCTTTAACTGCCATTGGAGTCTATTCCTCTTTATTCCTCAGGTTGTGTAGACTCAGCAGCAGCAGTTGACGCTTGAGGTGAGGCTGATGCTGCTGACGTTGCTGATGCTTGATTAGCGCTCTTAGCTACAGCGACTTCGCGTTCCCGAATTACTGTCATCATCTGAGCAATCCGGTGCTTAACGTGTTTGAATTGATGCGGCTTTTCCAGGCGTCGAGTTGCTTGTTGCAAACGCAGATCAAATAATTCGCGCTTCGCCGCTAAAATTGCATCAGCCAGTTCTTGATCGCTCATGTTTCTGGCATCTTCGATTTTAGGCAGAGGCATAATCTACACCTGTTCCCCTTCACGGGTAATGAACTTCGTTTTAATGGGTAATTTGTTAGCCGCTAAACGCATTGCTTCACGGGCTGTTTCTTCTGGAACTCCAGCAATTTCAAACAGAATCCGACCCGGTTTAACGACCGCAACCCAGAACTCTGGCGAACCTTTACCAGAACCCATACGAGTTTCAGCTGCACGCTGAGTAACGGGCTTGTCCGGAAAGACCCGAATCCAGATTTTGCCACCCCGGCGGATGTAGCGGGTCATCGCACGACGACCGGCTTCTATCTGACGGGCTGTAATCCAAGCTGGTTCTGTAGCTTGCAAAGCAAAATCACCAAAATTCAAGGTGCTGCCCCTAGTGGCCAACCCTCTCATCCGCCCACGCTGCTGCTTACGGAATTTTGTTCTTCTAGGACTTAACATGGCTGCAAAAGTGTGAAGTATGAAGTATGGAATACGAAGTGTGAAGTGTGAATAAAGCAGTCTTGACTGCGAAGAATCGCTGATAGCTCACTAAATTGGCAGTACATCCTTTACACTTCAACTTCTCCTCTTACTCGTTTGAGCGGTCTTCAAATTGCTGGCGGCGTCTCTGCTGGCGGCGGCGAGGCTGATTGGTCGTCGGAGCCGGTTGCTCCTCTTGACCGGGAATCACTTCACCTTTGAACACCCAAACCTTCACGCCTAAAATTCCGTAAATCGTTCTCGCCTTGCGGTAAGCGTAGTCAATGTTAGCCCGAAGGGTATGTAGGGGCACTCGACCTTCGCGAGTCCATTCAGTTCGGGCAATTTCCGCACCATTTAAGCGGCCACTCACCTGGATTTTAATTCCTTGTACATCAGCACGCTGGGCACGTTGAATGGCTTGGCGGACAACGCGTCGGAAAGAAACCCGTCGCTCTAACTGTTGGGCGATATACTCGGCAATTAGTTCTGCATCCGCATCTACCCGTGCTACTTCGATCACATTGAGACGAATTTGACGATTGCTGCCTAAAACACCTTGTAAATCGGTACGCAGCTTCTCAATGCCGCCACCTCCACGACCGACAACGACACCAGGCCGTGCAGTGTGGATTTCTAAGTCAATTTGATCAGCTTTGCGTTCAATGCGAACTTCAGAGATCCCAGCTTTGCTGAGAACATCATCGTTAGCAATATGCTCTCGAATCTTGTAGTCTTCTTGGAGGATTTCGGGGTAACGTTTCGGGTCAGCGAACCAACGAGAACGGTGCTCTTGGGTAATCCCCAGCCGAAAACCAATTGGATGTATTTTTTGTCCCACAACTTCTTCCTTTTGTTTAAAAATTATGAGTTGATTGGCGTTAGTTTCTAGAAAAAATGAATTCCAAAAACTAAAACTAACAACTTGTTTTATCTTCTTGGGAAAGAAGGTTGACTCTATTCGTCTTTAACGTCCGGAGAAACCGCCACTGTGATATGGCAAGTTGGCTTGCGAATCTGGTAGGCACGACCTTGGGCTCTGGGGCGAAAACGCTTTAGGCTTGGCCCCATGTCAGCATGAGCTTTCGTGATTACTAAGGTCGTTGGATCAAGACCTACATTATGTTCGGCATTAGCCACAGCGGAGCGTAGGACTTTGAGTACAGGCTCACAGGCTCGGTAGGGCATAAATTCTAGAATGATCAGAGCCTCCCGATAGGAGCGACCCCGAATTTGATCGAGAACCCGCCTCACCTTAAACGGTGACATACGAATGTAGCGTGCGATCGCTTTAGTTTCTGCTGTAGTATCTATCGCCATAGTTTTCTTTGCTCTAAGAATTTGAGGAACGAAGTCCTTCTAGCGACCAGCTTTCCGGTCACTCTTGGAGTGCCCACGAAATGTTCGAGTCGGTGCGAATTCGCCAAGCTTGTGCCCCACCATCTGCTCATTGATAAAAATTGGTACATGCGTCCGACCGTTGTGAATCGCGATCGTGTGACCAACCATCTGAGGCAAAATTGTCGAAGATCGTGACCAGGTTTTAATGACCTGCTTTTCACCCTTGGCATTCAGGGTTTCAATCTTTGTAAGGAGACTATCAGCGACAAACGGACCTTTTTTTAAAGAACGACCCATAATTCCCTGTTGAACGTTGTTAGGTTGAAGCTCGAAAAGTTATTAGGTTGAAGCTTGAAAAATTATCGGGTTGAAGTTTGAAGGCTTAGTTCAACGTTCAACTTCAACCGACTACCCTTCAAGGCTTTAAGCCTGACGACCACCACGTCCTCGCTTCGAGGTCTTCCGCCGACGCCGGACAATTAAAGCCGTACTTTGTTTTTTGGGCTTACGAGTTTTGCTTCCCAATGCCGGTTTACCCCAAGGCGTTACGGGGCCTGATCTACCGATCGGAGCTCTGCCCTCACCACCACCATGTGGGTGATCCACCGGGTTCATGACGCTTCCTCTCACTTTGGGGCGACGTCCCCGATGCCGATTACGACCTGCTTTACCTAAACTCAGGTTTCTGTGGTCGATGTTTCCAACTTGTCCAATCGTTGCGTAGCACTCACGGCGCACCATGCGCACTTCAGTGGAAGGGAGCTTTAAGGTAACATAGTTTCCTTCTTTGGCGACGACTTGAGCCGTTGCACCAGCCGCCCGGACAATCTGCCCCCCTCGACCGGGTGTGAGTTCGATATTATGGACACTCGTTCCTAAGGGGATATTCTTTAAGGGCAAAGCATTGCCAACTTCAATGGGGGCATCGGGTCCAGACATGACTGTTGCTCCCACAGGCAACTTATCGGGATGAAGAATATATCGCTTTTCACCATCCTGATAATAAAGAAGTGCAATCCGGGCATTACGGTTCGGATCGTACTCGATCGCAGCTACTTTAGCTGGGACGCCGTGCTTATCCCGGCGAAAGTCAACCATCCGATACAGTTGCTTATGTCCACCACCGCGACGACGACTGGTAATGACGCCACGATTATTGCGGCCTTTGGCGCGGTGTTTGAACTTAACTAATGATTTTTCCGGCTCACTGCGTGTAATCTCGGTAAAGTCGGAAACCATCGCCTGACGAGTACCGGGAGTGTATGGCCGATAAGAACGGATGCCCATAACATATATCCTTAAATTTGCTCTTGTTTACCTTTAAAATTTCCGACAAGAAGATAGGAATGCTCTTGGTACGGGGATTTGTCGGTTTGAGCGTTACTGTGAAAAAGCCTTGTAAACACTAAGCGGCTAAATTAAGCATTGCTAACGTCACACTTGGCTGGCATCGGCTAACAGGCCGTGACTGTACTCTTCTTACACAGCATTGGCATCCTATACTTCTGGGAAAAGGGTAATTGAGTCTCCGGGTGCCAACGTTACGGTCGCACGCTTATACTGCGGCTTGTAACCTGCAAATCTACCAACTCTACGTTTTTTACGCGGCGGGCGTGAGGTGTTGACGCTGGTTACCTTAACATCAAACAGGCTCTCAATTGCCGCTTTAATTTCAGGTTTCTTAGCTTTAGGAACCACCTCGAAGACATATTTGTTTTGCTCCAACAACATTGTCGCCTTCTCGGTGACAATGGGACGCCGTACTAAATCGGCGAGGTAGCGGGGGTCGTACTCAGTCACTGTAAACCTCCTGAATTTTAGCAAGGGCTGTGTCGGTCGCCACAATTTTGTCAGCCGTCAGCACATCATAAACATTCAAGCGAGTTGCGCTGATTAACTTGAGAGTCGATATATTACGGGCTGACAAATAAACCATTTCTTCAACCTCAGGCACAATGAGAAGGATTTTTGACTCTTTCTCAATTCCCCAGCGCTTGAATGCTTCTACCAACTCTTTAGTCTTCGGTCGTGGCAGTTGGTCAGCAAAGTCCTTAACGACAATGAGATCTTCAGCTCGATTTTGAAACGCCGTTCGTAAAGCTAACCGGCGCTCTTTACGGTTCATTTTGATGTTGTAATCTTTGGGTTTGGGACCAAAAATCACACCACCACCACGCCACAAGGGTGAACGGTTAGAACCAGCACGAGCCCGACCTGTTCCCTTTTGCCGCCAAGGTTTGCGTCCACCACCACTCACTTCAGCGCGGGTTTTAGTGGAAGCGGTGCCTTGACGCGCATTGGTCAATTGCCTGACCAGGGCACGGTGGACAACGTGAGCAGCGGATTCTTCTTTAGCTACTCGCAAGTTCAAGGCGGCTTGTCCAACCTCTTCTCCTTGCCAGTTTCGCACCACACAATCAACCATATTCTTTAAGTCCTTAGTCCTTAGTCCTTAGTCATTTATCCTTGTTGTTCAGGGTTCATTGCGCAGAACGATGAACCAAGAACTATGACTATCGACCGACTTTGTTCGTCGGTGCAATGCTCAAAAGTGTACCGGGCTTGCCAGGAACAGCACCTTTAATCAGCAGCAAGTTCCGGTCGGTGTCTACTCGCACCACCTCAAGCTTGCGGATGGTTACTTTTGTGCCTCCCAGACGACCCGCCATTCTCTTACCAGGAAATGTGCGGCCCGGCGTTGTACCTGCCCCAGTTGAACCGGGCAAGCGATGGTTTTTAGAACCATGCGCCATTGGACCCCGCTTAAAGTTGTGGCGCTTCTGATAACCGGCGAAGCCACGACCAATACTTGTCCCACTGACATCAACAATTTGACCGGGGGCGAAGATGTCCGCTTTTAGAGCCTGACCTAGCTCAAATTGAGACGTATCATCCAAACGATATTCACGCAAGTGACGTAGCGGTGGCGCACTAGATTTTGACAAGTGCCCCAACTCGGGTTTGTTCAAAGCTTTCGGCTTAACTTCTTCATAACCCAGCTGAATGGCTGTATAGCCATCCGTCTGCTTGGTTTTCACTTGTGTCACGGTGCATGGCCCAGCTTGAACGACAGTGACAGGAATTGCTCTTCCTTCTGCATCGAACACTTGGGTCATGCCGAGTTTAGTGCCGAGGATACCGACTGACACGGCGGGTTTCTCCTTTCTAGACATCACAGCAAGGCAGGATTGACGATATTGGGCGAATTCACTTTATCCCACCAGTTTTGTCCGCTGAACTTTCAGGCGGAAATTCCCTCTATAAAATTGTAGGGAATGAACCGTATAGTAGCCCTCTATGACTTAAGAGCCAGATGGTGTGAACCGTTTTTATGGGCTAGTACCAACTAACTGCGTCACCTTGGTCGTCGGGACTTAAGCCGTCAACGTCTCAGTATCCCCACGAGGCGAAAATGCAAGTACCTAAGTTTCAGAGGTACTCGGTCAAAGACCTATGACTGAATTTTACAGCTTAGGTATCTACAGCTTTCTCGGCTTTGAGGCAGAAAAAACAGAACACCCGCTGTAAACTTCCTCCGGTCTTGATCTTGTAGCTGGAAGAACAGCGGTTATGTTGACCTGAGTTACTTCTGAGCTAGCTTCATTTAGCCACGATCATACACTATAAAAGATTTTTCTACATATGTCTAGTTATTCTTTATGATTTTCGCGAACAGCTCACCCCAAACAGAACGTAACCATCCTTTATAATAAATCGCAAACGGCTATTCATAAAACTTAAGGTGGAATAAGAGGTAAAAATGGCACTACTCACAACCGGCAACTCCTTCATCCGCGACTTGGAGAAGTCGGGTTCATTAGCGATGTATGTACCTTTAGAGGGGGGATTTGAAGGGCGTTACCTACGACGGCTGCGGGCTGCTGGCTATGACAGTTTGTGCCTCTCAGCCAAAGGGTTGGGTGATCTAGCTGCTTATCTGACAGGAGTACATGGTGTTCGTCCTCCTCATCTAGGGAAGAAGGACATTCGAGTTTATTATCTGCCGCCTGTGGTGAGCTATCAATTAGAACATCTCCCTCCTAAATCAAAAGGGTTGGTGCTGTGGCTGATTGAAGGCAATATTTTGTCTCGTCAGGAAATTGAATACTTAACCACGTTGCCTCAGCAGGAGCCACGACTGAAAGTGGCGGTGGAAATGGGTGGCGATCGCTATTTCCGCTGGAAATCTCTTAAAGATACTCTATCTGGATCGGCCTTAGCTAGCTAATCGGGATGGCCTGATTAGGAAATAGGGGGTAGAGATTGTCATTTGTGAAAGAAAATTTATGGGCGTCTAGCTAGAGAATAGGCGCCCCCATGCCGAAATCGATGTTCATGCGTTTGCGGTGATTAGCAAGTTCGTAGTGCTTTAAATAGTATCAATAACATCGGATGGCTTTCACCGCTAGTAAGACTTAGCCTAAGCCTCTTGATAGCTTTTTTTATACTCCACCAGACTTAGCTCAGATTGTAGGGTTTGATACCCTTGAAACATACTGAGCCGATTGGAGGAGACTTTTATGCTAGAACAGCGCGACTATACATTAATCATCGACAAAAGCGGCAGTATGTCGATTCGAGACCAACTCGGTAACAAAAGCCGTTGGGAAGCTATGCAAGAGTCTACTCTTGCCCTAGCCAGCAAGTGCGAAGAATTTGACCCAGATGGCATTACAGTTTACTTATTTTCGGGTCGCTTTAAACGCTACGACAATGTAACTGCCAATAAGGTTTCGCAAATTTTTAAAGAAAATGAACCATCAGGTCGTACTGATTTAGCCGCTGTGCTTCAAGATGCAACCAATAGCTACTTTCAACGCAAGGCAGCTGGTAGGACGAAGCCCAATGGAGAGACTATTTTAGTGGTTACGGATGGTGAACCCGATGACCGCAAAGCTGTAATGAAGGTCATTATAGAAGCATCACGCAGGATGGAGCGGGATGAAGAGCTAGCAATCTCCTTCGTTCAAGTCGGCACTGATCTCCAGGCAACTAAATTCCTCAAAGTCTTGGATGATGAATTGCAAGGCGCTGGAGCCAAGTTTGATATTGTAGACACCGTTACCATGGATGATATGGAGGATATGACCCTAACGGAAGTATTGCTCAATGCCATTACGGATTAGACATAGAGGGATATAAAGTAAGGATTATCAATCCTCTAACACAACTCTCCATGCTAGAAAAGCGTGACTATACACTAATTATTGACCAAAGTGGCAGTATGTCTACTCCAGACCAATCAGGGGGTAAAAGTCGATGGGCTGTCATTCGGGAATCTACTGTAGCTATTGCGAGGAAGTGCGAGGAATTTGACCCAGACGGACTCACCGTTTATTTTTTTTCCCATCGCTTTAAACGGTACAGAAACATAACCTCCAGCAAAGTTGAGCAAATTTTTCAAGAGAATGAACCGCAGGGCAGCTCAAACTTATACAGCGCTCTGCAAGATGCCCTCAACAATTACTTTCAACGCAAGGCTACTGGTCAGACGAAGCCGAATGGAGAGACAATTATAGTGATTACTGATGGAGAGCCGAATGATCGCATGGGTGTAGCCAACGCGATCATTCAGGCGTCTGGGCGGATAGAACGGGATGAAGAACTAGCCATTTGTTTTATCCAAGTGGGGTCTGATCCAAAGGTTACCAGGTTTCTCAAGGGGCTGGATGATCAACTCAAAGGAATTGGTGCCAAGTTTGACATTGTAGACACCGTTACCGTTGATGATATGGAGGACATGACCCTAACCCAAGTATTACTTAATGCCATTCGTGATTAAATGTATCTGATAACTGGGGGTCAAAGTCATGGAATCAATAGATGACTTATTAGCTCAAGTCAAAGCTGAGTACCAAGAAAAAGAGCTGAAAATAGAACCTAAAGAACAGCCTTTTTTTCAGAAGGAAGAATTATCTTCTCCACCACCCTTTTCCTCAACTTATCAATCTCAATCGACCCAGAAAAATTTTTTTTCTTCTGCTGATGAAAACTTATTAGCAGAGGTGAGATCTGAATTTGAAGAAAAGCAGCGAGCTGAGGAACTGCAAAAACAGCAGCAACAGCAAGAAGAACAACGGCGAAAAGAGCAACAACAGCGAGAAGAACAACTTAGGGTCGAACAGAGGCGACAGAGAAAACGAGAGGCGCTAACTCAGGAAGCAACTGAGTGGTTGAAAAACTTAAATCCTCGTTCAGAAGAAGGTCAGTGGTTTGAAGAGTTTTCATATTCCTATCCTTCTAAACTAGACGCGGCGATTGATTATTTAGACGCCTTACGGGAAACTCATCAATAAAATTCACCCCTAAAGTGAAAAAAAGTTACACAAATCTTTATTGCTCCTACTTGGTTCTGGCTTAGTTTTCCTTAGGCAGTTAGGATTGATGTGCCTAGAGTTAGGGCTTGGGATTTTTGTAGAGTTGTATAGGCTTAAATTAGAAAACCCTGAGATTCCCAGGAGGTTGTTGTTTGCATGGGAGGTTCTATTGTGCAAGACCGTGACTATACATTAATCATTGACAAAAGTGGCAGCATGTCCACTCCAGACCAATCAGGTGGGAGAAGTCGTTGGCAGGCAGCACAGGAGTCTACATTAGCACTGGCGAGAAAGTGTGAACAGTTTGACCCGGATGGAATTACTGTTTACCTATTTTCAGGGCGCTTTAAACGGTATGACAATGTGACTTCAGACAAAGTTGCTCAAATCTTCATAGAAAATGAGCCAATGGGCACCACTGACTTGGCGGGTGTCTTAAAAGATGCAACGGATCAGTACCTTCGGCGTAAGGTATCAGGGCAAACGAAGCCCAATGGAGAGACCATTTTGGTGATAACTGATGGAGAACCTGATGACCGCAAAGCTGTGATGCGAGTCATTATTGAAGCATCACGGCACATGGATCGGGATGAAGAATTAGCGATTTCACTCATTCAAGTGGGTACCGACGCCACAGCCACTCGCTTTCTCAAAGCACTGGATGATGAACTCGAAGGTGCTGGAGCAAAGTTTGATATTGTGGACACTATTACTCTGGAGGACATGGAGAATTTGACTCTAGCAGAAGTACTACTCAACGCTATTAGTGATTAAGTTAGGCTAAGGAGGCTCTTACTGTGCAAGACAGAGATTACACGTTAATCATTGATAAAAGTGGCAGTATGTCCACCCCAGACCAACTGGGTGGCAGAAGTCGCTGGGAAGCGGCACAGGAATCTACTCTAGCGTTAGCCAGAAAATGTGAACAATTCGATCCCGATGGCATTACGGTTTACCTGTTTTCCAGCCGTTTCAGACGCTATGATAATGTCACCTCTAGTAAGGTGGAACAAATCTTTCAAGAAAATGAACCAGTTGGAACTACTAACCTGGCAACTGTGTTGAAGGATGCGACTAACCAATATTTTCAGCGCAAGGCAGCAGGGCAGACGAAGCCCGGTGGAGAAACAATTATAGTGGTCACGGATGGAGAGCCAGATGACCGTAAAGCTGTGATGGTTGCCATTGTTGAGGCATCACAGCAGATGGAACGGGATGAAGAGCTGGGAATTGCGATGATTCAAGTGGGTAACGATCCAACCGCGACTCAATTCCTCAAAGCGCTAGACGATCAATTGCAGGGCGTTGGAGCCAAGTTTGATATTTGTGACACAATTACCATTGACGATATGGCGGAGCTAACGTTATCAGAAGTGCTGCTGAACGCCATCAACGATTAAGACAGTCTGTCAAAGTGTATCTCTCAGTTCCAAGAGGCGTAGTTAGGGTAAGTTTTGGGAAAAGTTTCCCTGTTTCCGTTTCATTCCAGCCCTTAACCCAACTTCGGTCAGCCTCGTGGTAAAAAAAATTAACAACGGCGAGGTATCATGTCCTCGCCCTTTTTTTAAGTTGTTTGGCAAGGACTCAACCCCTAGATTTAGGGTTAATCACAGCTGCACTTCCCCACATCTGCAAGCGTCGGTAGGGAACTTGGAGATTTGCAGGGCGCTACTACATCCCTTCACGCTCCCCCCTGAGTAATTTCCGTCCATCCAGTTGGGAAATTTTGTCTCCCCATTTTCGGGCTAACGATTTAGCATATAGGGGTGACTGAACTGTACTATCCCTTACGTTCCCTAGGAGAGGGGCACTGGTTTAAGCTCATCTGCGGAGCCAGTTTCCAAGACCTCCCTGCTGTACGAAACCTTACCTTGGCTTACACCCTTGCCGGTGCTGATTGTATTGATGTCGCAGCTGACCCGGCTGTAATTGCGTCGGCTTTAGACGCATTAGAAGTAGCCAATACATTCGGTAAGGCAGCCCAGGCACGGGGGTTTGGATGGGGTCACCGACCACTGCTGATGGTGAGCTTAAATGATGGAGAAGACCCCCATTTTCGCAAAGCTGAATTTAACCCAGAATTATGTCCGGCAGATTGTCTGCGTCCCTGCGAAAAAATCTGTCCAGCGCAAGCCATTGTTTTCCAATCGACTAGCCACTCAAAACCCAGTGAGAGTTCTCAAATCTCTGCTTCCCCAATCCCATCGGTTAGCATTCAGTCTTTTACCGGAGAACCCAATTCAAGCTCGCCACCTTGCCCGCAGAGTGAAGCCTCAAAACGGCAGAAGTCGAGATTGCTCGATGGCTTTTCTGGAGTTATAGACCAACGCTGTTATGGTTGCGGTCGCTGCCTGCCAGTTTGTCCCAGCCAACTGATTTATCCGCGCTCCTACGTGTTTGCGCCAGAGGCGATCGCACAGCTCATTTCACCCTTTAATGTCGATGCTCTGGAAATTCACACCAAAGTAGGGCACTTCGCCGATTTTCAGCGCCTCTGGAAGGCGATCGCACCCTGGGTGAATCAGCTTAAACTTTTAGCCATTAGCTGCCCGGATGGGGAGGATTTGTTGGAATACCTGTGGGCACTTCACGACCTAATTACGCCCCTACCCTGTCCTCTAGTTTGGCAGACCGATGGACGTCCGATGAGTGGCGATATTGGAATTGGCGCTACTCGTGCGGCTGTTAAACTCTCCCAGAAAGTCCTGAGCGCTGGACTACCCGGCTATGTACAACTAGCAGGTGGGACAAATGCTCACACCGTCATGAAGCTCAGAGCGATGGGGCTACTTAAAGGGTTGAAGGCTGGTGAGTTGAAGTTTGAAAATTTAGATATATCTCCTTCAAACGTTCAACCTGCTAACCTTCAACCTTCAACCCAAAGCTATGTGGCTGGTGTTGCTTATGGGAGTTATGCCCGTGTTTTACTATCACCGATTTTGGAGAAATTAGAACAATTTAATGGGGAAGTTATTGATGCCAACGCTGTATCACTTCAAAATTCCAGCCTCAAACACCTGGAAGAATTTCCCAGCTTACTCTGGCAGGCTGTGGAAACCGCTCATTCTTTAGTTAATCAACTGAAATTATCTAAACCCATGCCGCAACCAACACCGAACTAAGCCGAAATTCGAGTAAAAACAAATTTTCAAAAAGTCCACAGATAAGAGCAGCGATCGCTGTTTTGAGACGACTATATGGTGAATTCCGACAGAATCCCACTCTCTGAGCAACAACTGCCATCTACCCAAAACTCGCCGGTTGTCAAGGAAAATATCACTTCACCAAGGATGCAAATTACAGACGACCTCCAAAAGTTACTAGACATTTTACCTACAGAAATTTGCTTAGGCATCGAACATCACCCGCAGCGGGATAATCTGATTGAGGTGGTTCTGGATCTGGGGCGATTTCCGGAGGTGCGCTTTCCTAATGGAGCGGAGTACCTTTCCCAAACCGCTGTAACTCAAGAACAAATTAACCATTGTATCCAGCGAGTGGGACATTTCAGCGGTGACAATCGTGCGGGAATTGAGCGAACTCTACACCGAATTAGCGCGATTCGGAACCGTCCTGGTGAAATTATTGGTTTAACCTGCCGGGTTGGTCGAGCAGTCTTTGGTACCATTGGCATGATTCGTGACCTAGTGGAAACTGGGCAGTCGATTCTCATGCTGGGGCGTCCGGGTGTTGGAAAAACAACGGCATTGCGGGAGATTGCTCGGGTATTAGCTGATGATTTACATAAACGAGTTGTCATCATCGATACCTCCAACGAAATTGCGGGTGATGGCGATATTCCTCACCCGGCTATTGGGCGAGCCAGACGGATGCAGGTTGCCCGCCCAGAATTGCAACATCAGGTGATGATTGAGGCGGTGGAAAATCACATGCCAGAAGTCATTGTCATTGATGAAATCGGGACGGAACTCGAAGCACAAGCAGCCCGAACAATTGCTGAGCGAGGGGTTCAGCTGGTAGGGACGGCTCACGGGAATCGGATTGAAAACTTGATTAAAAATCCCACCCTTTCTGATTTGGTGGGGGGTATTCAAGCTGTAACGCTCGGAGATGACGAAGCAAGACGCCGAGGCTCTCAGAAAACCGTCCTAGAGCGCAAAGCACCCCCAACGTTTGACATCGCTGTAGAAATGCTGGAGCGGCAGCGCTGGGTGGTTCACGAGAGTGTAGCCGATATGGTGGATGAATTACTGCGGGGACGCCAACCGAACCCACAGGTGAGAACCGTCAATGAAAATGGGAAGGTTACGATTACTCGTGAATTTCCTACAGCGCCCTTAGCCACCTCATCCAGTCGTGGACTCGGCAGTAGCCTTTCTCCGATGCTACCCAGACAGTCCGGTTGGCGGGCATCAGGGCAGATGAAGCCGATTTCACCTCCTTTAGCCGAGCGCTTTGCGGAAAATTCAGAGTTTGAAGATATGCTGGCTCAATCTTGGCAGCAGCCAGATGAGGTGAGTCAGGGTGGTTCAATGCCAGGACCAAATGGTGAGGATTTACCGATTCATGTTTATCCTTATGGCGTCAGTCGCCATCAACTGGAGCAGGTGATTCGAGTACTCAATCTGCCGATAGCCTTGACAAAAGACATGGATAGTGCGGATGCAGTACTGGGCTTGCGATCGCATGTCAAAACTCATGGCAAGCTTCGCTCCATTGCTAAAGCGCGTCATATACCGATCTACCCGGTGAAAGCGAGTACCATCCCTCAAATTACTCGCGCCTTGCGGCACATGTTAGACATGGACGACCCAGGTATGGCAGAAGCGACTGACTTGCGCTTATTTACCCAAAGCGGTAGCGATGATGAAATCGAAGCGCTGGAAGAAGCTCGCCTTGCCGTTGAGCAAATTGTGATTCCCAAAGGGCAACCGGTCGAGTTACTGCCGCGATCGCCAAAAGTGCGGAAGATGCAACATGAACTGGTGGAACACTATCGCCTAAAGTCCGACAGCTTCGGGGATGAGCCCAATCGGCGCTTACGTATTTACCCGGCTTGATCAAGATGGGTTGTAGGTTGCAGGTTGCAGGTTGCAAGTGGGAAAGCTTGCAGCCTTTAACCTGTAACCTCGCCCACACTCAACCCGAAAAATCTTCCAAAGTTCAAGTTTTCTTCCGAATTCCCAAAAAGGGCTTGACACTTTCCTGGTAGAAGCTGCTACCATAAGCAAAGTGACGCCAATGGGGCGTAGCCAAGTGGTAAGGCAGCGGGTTTTGGTCCCGCCATTCCTAGGTTCGAATCCTAGCGCCCCAGTTAAATTAATCTTACTCAAACTACTAGCAAAAAACCGTCGAGTGGTTTTGTAGAGATATTCTGCTATCTTCGAGATTGATTCGGTAAATAAGGCCAATTGAAGAGCTTAACTTTAGCAATTGCCTCAAACTTCAACGCACCGACTCAAACAAGGAGGCAGGTTCATGCAAGCCATTTTTCGTCGTTGGTTAGCGGTGGGACAGACGAGACAGTCTATTTTGCTCGCTGTAATTGGAGCAATGGCAATCAGTATCCAGAATGGAGCAACTACCGCCGTACAAGCGGCTCAAACTGTGGTGGTTCGTCGTGGCTCTTCCACTCAATCAATTAATCTAGCAGACCTCAAAACTTTGGTGGAAACGGGTAAAGCCTCCCCCAGTCTCCAAGCCTATGCCCGACGGTTGCGTCCTCAGGAACGAGAGACTATCATCTCGGCACTCAAGGCCAATTTCAATATTAATCCGGTAGCCGTTCGTAACTATCTCGATACTCCCAGTGGGAACTCGTTAGCTTCAGCGCTGGCTAGCGTCACCTCTCGTTCAGATAAAGTGGGTGAGCTATTGGTTAAATCAGCACTGGTGCAAGGCGCTAGAGAGGCAAAAGGACTTTCTCTAATTAGCTTTGTGCAAGCCTATCCCAGCTCCCGCATCGATATCAATCTGGATCGTGCCTTTCAGGTTTCTAGAAATTTCAATCGGGCATTTTGGCAATCTCAGGCGTTTATGGCAGCGATCTCACCTCAACTCACTTCTAGACACGCTCAGCTCAATTTACCTTTTGACCCCACTCAACCCGGAAGTGCCCAAGTTCAAGTCCTGAAGTTAAACCTAAATGATAGGCAGCGCCGCCGTGAGATTCCAGTTGATGTTTACTGGTCAACAGCCGCTTCTCCTAATAAACCAATTATTGTTTTCTCTCACGGATTGGGTTCAGTTCGCACTGATCTGCGCTACCTAGCAGAACATCTCGCCTCTCATGGTTATGTCGTCGCCGCTTTAGAACATCCAGGGAGTAACGAGACGCATGTGAAGCAAGCACTAGCGCTGAAAGCGCCACTTTTGGAGGCAGAGGAGTTTTTAAATCGCCCTAAAGATATCAGCTTTGTTCTCGATGAACTGCAATTGCTCAACCAAAAACCTGGCTCACTTCAAGGGAGGCTGGCGAGCGATCGCGCTATGGTTGTTGGGTATTCTTTAGGGGGTTCTACCGCTCTCTCCCTAGCTGGAGCAGAATTACAACTCACTCAGTTGAAACAGCGTTGTCCTGGGGACGTGTTAACTTTTAGTCTGGGAGAAAATTCTCAATGCTTTGCTAAAAGCCTGCCCGAAGACCATTACCAATTGCGCGATCCAAGGATAAAAGCTGCGATCGCACTTTCGCCCACCACTTCTCTACTGTTTGGCGAAACGGGCTTGACTCAACTGGCTGTTCCTACTTTGATTACAGCCGCTTCTGCCGATAAAACGACCCCAATCTTAACAGAACAGGTGATTGCCTTTGACAAAATGCCTTCTCCAAAATGGCTGGCTGGTTTTGTTGGTGGTACACATTTGAGCGTGAAAGACCCCAGCACAACCCTGGATCAAGCTGGCCAACCGGATACTCTTTATAGTGGCGGAGAAGTCGTCGGTGAGCAAGCCGTCGATGTCCGCAACTACGTGAAAGCGATCGCTCTAAGCATGGCAGCACAACTGACGAATGAGGCGAGCCAATACGCTATTTTTCTGACTCCAGAGTACGCTCAGTACGCATCAACAGAGCGTTTTCCCATTCGTCTAGTGACTAAAATTCCCCCCAAAGCTGAAGCCATTCTTCAAGACTTTGTTCAAAACCAATCAAACCTTCAAAACTCATCCGTTCTTTCCCAACACAGGTAAAAGAACATACGTCTAGCAATTTTCCTGCTTATTTACAAAATATTCACAATTAGTTGTGCTGTCTTGATGTGAGCTATAATTTTGCTTTGTAGTACAACTGCTTCTAAAGTCACCGCCAGCCGCTCACAAATTCACCACCTAGCCAGAATAGCCAACTATGGCTGAGATAGGAGTGGGTGAAGAATCAATACAATACCCTGATTTGACTTAGAAAGGGCAAGGAGTGAGCCAGAAAAAAGACTGTCCCACCCCCAGAGGAAAATGCCCAACCTTGAGGTGATGCTGGAAGAGTGAAGAGCGTACAGAATTATCAGTCAAAAGCATACTCCAGAAGCCCAGTAGCTCAAACTGGGCTTTTTGCTTGGGAGATGTACAGCGAGAATCAGACGTTCGTCAAAAGCTTGATATTTTTCTGGTGGACATCTCATATCAATTCGCTCAATGTCTGCTACAAATCACTTCCCCAGCTACCATGAACTCTTCCTGCCCTCTAGGGATAGCAAACTTAAAGCGAAATGATATATAGCAGCCGCCAAGGCAATAGGGACTCTCGCCAAATACTGAAACCTTAATCAGTCAATACGTATCCCTTCTGCCTTGAAGCCCTCTACCCTCTGCCTTTCGCTATAAATTCAGCACTCTGTGTAACGGTGGCTTCCCTCTTCAACGTTCAAAGAGAAGTCATAATTACGATTCACAAATTTTTCACACTTTGTCGATAAGATTTAATTGTTTCGGTAATCACCTATCCAATGCTCTTCCCCTGCCAACGGGAGAGCATTTTTTGTTAATATCTGATACCCAATTGCATGGATAGGCTAATTTGCATTTGATTGTCGGTTGAGGCTAGGCATCGAGCATAGTACATCCAGTCTAGAACACTGTTCGTTGCGCCCATTAAATGAGGAAAAGCTTACAGATAACGAGCGAAAAAGACACGTTTACCTAATTTCACAAATTATTCACATTGGCTGAGTATTCTGTAGATGAGTGTAGAAGTAGGCCCTCTTAACTGCCTCAAGAGGGCTTTTTTATTTCTGCTTCTTTTCAGGCTCAGCCCTCGCCTACAACTCGTTCCAAGAAGGCTTAGGATTTGGCTATAGAATAATTGATGTAACACTTCTATCCTTAAATTCACTTCAGTAAGCTCATTACAGACAGAACAATCAAAAAGAGGATAATGACACCACTAATACTGAGGATTAAACATCCAAGGTATGGGGGAAAGGCTTTCATTGGCTTCGAGACGCGACGAGCTTCTTTCTTAAACTCATCGTTCGCCCAATCCACTGTTAGCCCCGACTGACGTGCCTGATACAGTAAACTGGCTGCCAACTGAATCAAGTACGGATGACGCCCACCCCACTGCCGTACGAGACGCTGTTCTTCTTGACTTAAAACGGATACGGCACCTTTAACCGTACTGGCAGGCAAGCAAACCAATGCCTGAGACTCATTTTCTGTAAGTTCCCCCAATGGCAAAACCTGCCAAAGTTTGAAGAATGCAGAGGTGAGCTTGTGCCGACGCTGGTAAAACTCCAGTCTCCTGTGAGACGCTACTACCAGCATCAAAACGCGGCTTTCCATCAAAGAGCGCAGGTTATCAAAAAATCCATTATTAAACTCCTCAAGATGACGAAATAATGGGCCAACTTCATCAATGCACAGCACTGGCAGCACTCCCTGCCGCTTGTACTGTCCCATCGCGGCACAAAAGGCCAAACGGTTAAAAGGCTGTACTCTCAAAGGCTCTAGCAGCGTAGGATTTTTCTGTACTGCTAAGTTATACCAAAGCTGCTGGGCTATGGCCTGATAAAAGCTATCCTCACGTTGGCAGTGGGCATCCTGAAGTGAGAGGTAAACCACCACATAGCGTGTGGATTCAGTCACTCGTTTTTGATAAGTTTGGAAGAAGTGGTAGAGCAAAGACGATTTTCCAATCCGTCTGGGCCCAACCACATTAACGCTGACAGGGTGTTCACCCGTCATGCGCGAGGTAATAATTTCTAATTCTGCTTTTCGACCAATAAATAGTCGGGAGTCGGTAATCTTGGGTCCCGCTACAAATGGGCAGGCAGGTAAGGATGAAGTCATGGAGGACGTTTCACACCAAGTCGAACATCTACCAACAAACACTTGGGCAATCTGGCTCTATCACCCGATGGCTATCTCAATCAGTTTGATAGTAGCGTTATTAGTGCCTTAGCTAAATATTCATACTGTTCTGGTGTGTTGTACAACTGCGCTGAAACTCTCATCATTAGCGGGAATGGAGGACTCCAGAAAATTATCGGTACCTCGATGTTGAACTGTTCCAACAACACATCCTGTAGAACAGGCCATTCTCGTACTTGACCGTTTTGCTCGTATATCGACAACGCTGAGGGCAAAGGTACAACCACCATTGAGCCGATCATTTCCTCAGGGCAAGGTGGTGATACTTCTAAGGCTTCACACAACAGGTGTCTGGCAAACTGTGCTTTGGCTCGATTATTGGCCATCAATTCTGACCATCCACCTGGCAATAGCGAACCCAGGAACTGAATCGCTTGGGGAATACACAGATAAGCGCTGGGATCAACCGTGCCGACCCAATCGAACTCTAACTGAAAGCGCGACTTATCTGTACGGCACGAATTAGCACCATGACTAATGGTTAAGGGACGAATGGCAGACTGCTGGTTACGGCAGACATAAAGAAATGCTGCCCCCTTGGGCGCACACAACCACTTGTGGCAGTTGCCTGTGTAATAAGTGGCTCCAATTCCATGTAAGTTCAGGGATACCATTCCCGGCGCATGGGCACCGTCTACTAAAGTATCGACTCCCCGTGCAGCTAGTTCACTGACCAACTGCTGGATTGGAAAAATTAACCCCGTTTTACTCGTGACATGATCCAACAGCGCTAGGCGCGTTTTTGGCGATACTTTCTCCATGACGGCTTCAACCACCTGATCCGGCGAGTTAAGGGGAAAAGGCACTTGTGCCACTACTACTTTGGCTCCAGTACGACTGGCCACAAAATCTAGAGCATTGCGACAGGCGTTGTACTCCAGGTTAGTCGTCAGTAATTCGTCATGAGCGTTGAAGGAAAGTGACCTTAACACCGCGTTCACGCCCGTCGTTGCATTGGGAACAAATGCCAACTCATCCGCATCCGCACCTACAAAAGCAGCTAATTGACTTCGTGCGGCATCAAGCAACGGTTCAAATTCCCGCATCAAAAAGCGCAGAGGTTGCCGTTCCAACTGCTCCCGGAATCGTTGCTGTGCTTCTAGTACTGGCAGTGGGCAAGCGCCAAAAGAGCCATGATTGAGAAACGTTACAGTCGGGTCAAGCGACCAGAACGGTTTTAGGTCTGAAGTAGGAAGCGTGAAGTCTGAACGTTGCTCTTTCATGCTTCACGCTTCCCACTTTATATTGATTGATTAACTCCCCAGGCCGGACTCGAACCAGCGACCAATCGGTTAACAGCCGACCGCTCTACCACTGAGCTACTGAGGATTGTGTAGCTAACGCTTGTCACGATTATTAATAGTAGCGACAAAAAACCTATTTTGGCAAGCCCC
>DATNPV010000068.1:0-5274 GCA_036703055.1 Waterburya sp. | reverse complement strand
GTTTTTAAAGAAGTTTGTAGTTTCTGTAAGGCGTGTTAAAGAGTAGGCCATAACGCACCTATAGAACCACCCAACCTAAGAATTTAGGTACGTTCAGCGATCGCACTGCACCCAATTCAACTTAACTAGACTCCTCAATGGCTGATAGTAAAACAGTTTTTTGCAGACTGCTGAAGCCTACAGTCTGCCAATTAATGCAGCGAGTCTTTTTTACCTCTCTCTGATGTTAATCATCAAACATGCTCTCAACAGAGAATATGACCCAAAACACATGAGTCCTGTGAGGAGGAATACTGCTTATTGGTGCTTGAGATCACAAGCCTCAAGGTTATCTGTTTTTCTGTTACCAAAGAAATGACAAGAAACGCAATTTCTATGTCTAAATTTTATTTGTAAAATTTAGACATAGAAAGATTATACTACTTACTCTATCTGGCTAGATATTGTTTTAAATTTATCCTTAGAGCCGAGGGAGTAATCATTGAGTTGGAAATCACCAAAGGGTTTCTTTTCTAACCGCGATCGCAGTGCCTCATCAAGAATTATACCGGGCGTTTGCTGCCTCACACCAATCACAATAATGCTTCTTTGATAAGATGTTTCATCGTGATTGGAATTGCAATTATCTCGACTAAATTGCCCCAGATTTAATAAGCGATAATTTTGGACGCTGGTAACTTTACTAAATAATTTTTTCGCTAAGAGCTGGATTTGCTTAGAGCGTTCAAATGCCCTCCGCTCTTCTTGAGCTTGTGACCCTTCACAAGAGGCAGTTCCTACCGAAATCACCTCACTGGGGTTTTCCATTATCTTCTGTATTCCTTCCGCTTCGAGGTCAGATTTTAAGGAATCAAGATTACTGATTTGACCGTTATAGTTCACTTGATACGAACTCCCCAATTGCCACTTATATTCCCTAGACAAAACGGCAATATTAAACTCAGCCGTTCTCCCCTGACTATCGGCTCCTTTGACATAAGGGAAGTAATCTACTTCTCCTTTTTTTTGGGGAGCTTGTGCATTCTTGGGAAGTGAAGACTGATCTGAATTGAAAAAGGCTAAAGCGGCTAAACTGATTAATCCTAACGCTACTAGCAGGAACGCCAAAAAAGCGAGAAATGGTAATTTATCTCGCTGCTTTTCTTGTGCAGGTATTTCTTGGGGGGGTAGGGGTTCTGGCGGTGGAAACGGTTGAGTGCGAGGAATCCCCACCACATTAACGGTTTCAGCGCTGCTGATACTGGGGTCGCGCTCCAGTTCCTCAAGACGTTGTAAAATCTCTTGGGCACTGGCGGGACGCTGATTAGGGTCACGCGCCATGAGCCAATCGATTAAATTTAATAGTCCCGGTGAAATTCCAGTGGTATGACTGCGCCAGTTTAACTGATCCAACTGGGCATCATACAGAGTATTGGGATACCGTGCTGTCAGTAAAAAGACAAACGTGCGTCCCAAGGCAAAGAAATCCGATTGTGCCCGTGCTTCACCATTGGCTTGTTCTGGTGCGGTGTAGCCTGCGGAAACAATCGCTGTGATACCCTGTCCTGAACCCACTTTGGCGAGGTAGGTTCGGGTCACCTCCCGCGCCGTGCCAAAATCAATTAACACCAATTGCCCACTAGGTCTGAGCATGATGTTTGAGGGCTTGATGTCTCGATGCAGGTAATGCTTGTCATGCACCAGCTGCAAAAGTATAGCAAGCTGTTTCAACCATGCGATCGCTTGTTCTTGAGAGAGGGGTCGATTTCCCTGCGCTGCCATCCACTCCTCTAAGTTGGAGCCTTCGATTTTTTCCATGGCAATGCAGTGCAAGGATAGACCCGTTCGAGTTTGATACTGGAAGTAGCTGTCCACCTCAGGGATACCAGGATGCGGCAGCTGCCCCAATACCTCCGCCTCTTGCTGAAAGAGGGCTACAGCTTTGGCGTCGTTGTTAAGATTTTCCTTGAGGACTTTGAGGATTTTGGGCGTATCCTGTTCTTGGGCCTCATAAATTTTGCCAAAGCCACTTTTGTCACTCAACAGGCGCATTACTCGATAGCGTCCTTGCACGAGTAAGTCAGAACCACAACTTTCACAAAAGCGATTGCGTACATTATCGGGGTCGTCTGGTCTAGGACAGTTGGGGTTAATACACAGTGACATGGATGGCTGGGCGATAGGATGGCAACAATTCCACTATAAAGAAGGATGGATTCCTGCTGCACCGTCTTTGTCTGTCCATATTCTCTGCGTGATAATTATCACTCCTTCCTGATCATGAACTCGGTAGACTGAGGCAAAGCGTCGAGTCAAACGAAGTATGAGGTGTGAAATGTAAAGCTATGAAGTATGAAGTGTGAATTTCCCTTTTTCATTTCCCAGTTGTTTTATCCTTTATCCTTGACACTTCAGTCTTCTTTTCATTTTTCATCCCTTACCCTTTAGAGTTCTTTAGGTACTTTGCTTTTAGAATCTCCTTACGGATAAAGCCTAAGGCTCAAACCTTTGGCGCTGCATCTCACCCCGTCTCATCTGCCTCCATGCAAGTACAGAACTTTCTTGATCGCTACCAACAAGGAGAACGTAACTTTTCTTATATCGACCTCAGTGGGGCCAGCCTGACGGGAATGAATCTCCGCAACATTAATTTGACGGGAGCGAATCTCAGTGGTGCAAACCTGAGTTGGGCGCAACTAAACCACGCTCAACTCACCAACGCTTGCCTACATCAAACAAATCTTCACAGCGCCACTCTCAATTATGCCAATTTGAACCAGGCTACCTTGAGTCGAGCTAAGCTTAGTAAAGCCGATTTACGCTGGGCAACTCTCCAAGATGCTGACTTAAATTGGGCAGATTTGACCGCTTCTGACTTGAGTGGAGCTGACTTACAACGCACTCGATTGGATCAGATTAATCTAGAGCAGGCCAAACTCAACAATACGCTACTGATGGGTGCAGAGTTAACGGAAGCCAATCTCAGCTATGTCAGTTTGATTGGTGCCAATCTCACAGAGGCCAATCTACGGGAAGCGATGTTAGAACAGGCCAATTTACGAGAAGCGATTTTGGTTGGCGCTAATTTAACCGAAGCGAACCTCAATGCCGCCTACCTACGAGGCTCAAATCTCAGCAACGCAGACTTACATCGGGCAATTCTGACGGGTGCAGATATGAGTGAAACGAATTGCGAACATGCGGACTTGAGTCGGGCTAATCTGACGGGGGCTTATTTACTGCGAGCCAGTTTACGAAAAGCAGATGTGTTGCGAGCAATTCTCCACGATGTTTATTTATTACGCACCGACCTGAGTGACGCTAATTTACGAGGAGCCGACTTGCGGCGAGCTGACTTAAGTGGTGCTTATTTGAAAGATACTATCTTGAGTGAAGCCAATCTAAGTGATGCCTATCTATTGGAGAGTTATTTAATTGGAACTAAACTTGACCGAACAGAATTAACTGGCTGCTGCATCCACCAATGGCATCTTGAGGATGTGGATTTATCGAATGTTGACTGTCGATATGTGTTTGCCGGGTTCAATTACTCCACTAAAAGTCCTTGCGATCGCTATCCCCTCACAGGTAATTTACCACCAGGAGCACTGAATCGTGACAATACGGAGGACAATTTAACCGTAGAAGTTAAGTTTAACGAGGCTCCAATCTGGGAGGTAATCGCGTTTACGCTGACTCAGGTAGAACTAGAGTGCTTAAATGTCCAGTTGACCCTCAAATCTTACGAATTCAAATCAGAGCGATACGTACTACGGTTGTCCGTTAATCGATTGATCAATACCAAAGTGATTAGCCAGCGAATTTTAGAGCTTTATCCCGAAATGTTTGAGCGTTTTGCCCCTTTTCGTCAAACGTTTCTGGATTTACTGGATATCAAAGAGACGCAATATCTTCAGATAGAACTGCTTCCCCACACCCCCGTATCGCCATCCCCTCTCATGTCAGAGGTTGCTCACAAACGGCGGATCTATCAAGAGGTCGTCACTCAGATTCAACGGATTATCATGTTCCAAGCACCAGAGCAGTGTGTGGAAAGTGTAGAACGACTGTTGGAATTTTTGAAACAACAGAACATGACGACAGAAGAAATTCAGAAAAAAGTGATTGGTCAGGTGATTATGAAACGAGCGGCAACTGACCCAATGTTTCAGAAACAACTGTTGCAGTGGGAAAAAAATGCTTCGGAATCTGCTCGGTTTTCAGTGGTAGGGCAGGCAGTACGACTAGCGATCGCGCTAATTTTGTCAAATAAGCTTTTCCATACTTAAGTAGTGGCTCATGAACCGCGTACACCAGAACGACAGCTATATCAATATCAATGAGCGGAATACTACAGTTCTAGAATTTACAAGTCCGCCGGAAGTGGCACTAGAGCAGGTTGAGTTTAGCGGCTGAGGCGATATAAGAGAACCCCACCCCCCTAGACTGCGGCTTTGGCTCCCCTCCCCGTGCGCGGAGAGGGGCTGGGGGTTGCGGTTCTTCTCGTATCGAGTGTAATCAAACCCTAATCATTTCGTGACTATCTTTCTGGGTGTCGCGGCGAGGGAGTAGAGGTTCAAGAGGGCTCTAGGGGATAAAACAATCCGTCATTCGGCTCATACGCCCAAGCTACACCTTGGGGGTCACGCACCTCTGACCACAGGGGAAAATTAATTCTATTTTTCTGACGGCTGATGGCACTGTGTGAGTAAGGATGCCCAGTTTTCGGGTTAATCAGCCGTTGCGCCAATTCCGAAGGATTCAGTGGCTCAACACGCCGTTCAGGTTGCTGTGGCTTGCGAATCGGTAAGCGACCCGATTCCCGGAGAATCTGAAAATACTTGTCTAAGCGCTGCTCAAATTTATCGAAGCGCCCACGCGCTTTGAGCAGTTCTGCTTGCATTTGTTGGTTAATAGCGTCGTCAACCACTCTATCTACGGCATCGAGACGCTCGTTAATCGTTTCATCAATAAAAATCTTGACCGTGTTGACTTGTTCTTGAAATTCGTTAACTTGAGCTAAAAAAGTTTTCAGTTTATTGGGCTGGACTTCGTCTGTTCCCAACACCCTTCGGACTAGTCGTTGAGCAGTCAGACTCGCACTCTCCTGGGGGTCAGCCTGCTGCATCAGCAGAACTATCTCTTCATCTCTGAGGCGGAATGAGATTAACTGATTGCCCATTGGTCTGCTAATGGTTCATACAACTGTTAACCTCATTGTAGATGGCTGTAGTTGGGTAAGCCTCTCTCTACCCAACCTAAAGCTCACTTCGCTAGCCCTCCGGAAGGGGAAGG
>DATNPV010000098.1:0-18411 GCA_036703055.1 Waterburya sp. | reverse complement strand
GGGGAATGATTGCTCGTTGGCGGGTTGTGTACCAGCCTAAATCACCAGTCTCATCTGCCATCAAGAAGTAACCTTGGGCATATCCCTGGATGAGGGAAGGAATGTCAAATGCCATGAATAGAGCTTTGTGTCAGAGACACTGATTTGATTTATTTATATTATCCAACAAGGCCAAACAGCTCTGGAGGTCGGACAAGTCGGATGGGAAGATGAGAGAAATAATTGCAGAAAACAATTTAATAGGAAATTTATCAAATTAAAATCTAACTAAGGCTATTATTGACTAATAGTAAATAATGTTATTTTTATAGGATGTTAATGTAAATAATATGACTAACCTACTAGTTGTAACCTCTTATTCTGAGTACTTTAATTAATTAAAAAATAACTTAGCCTGGTGAGAGCAGGCTAAGTTTCATGCAGCTACAGACAATAGTTCAACGAAACTATAAATCCATAACTCTTTCCCCATCACCGCGTCCCTCAACTCTTTTTAAGAGCGTTTTTGACCAACTCAGGAATCTGGGACGGGCGCTCGGCCACTGATATATTGGCTTGCTTAAACGCTGCCATTTTATGCTGAGCAGTACTCCCATTAGTAACTGGCCCTGATAACTGAGCAGCAATGATAGCGCCTGCATCATTCATTTGTTTGTCCGCAGGAATTGAGCATCCTGCAACATAGGCAATTACGGGTTTATCAACGGTATTGGTGATGTACTCCACGGTTGCGTCTTCGCTAGCGCCACCCGTTTGATCCACGAGGACAATCGCTTTGGTACTCTCATCTGCTGCCAAAACTTTGAGCCACTGGCAAAAAGAAGAGCCGACAAGTGCATCACTGCCCAAGTTGACGGCGATGGACTGTCCTAGATTCGCCTGGGATAAGGCGAGAGCCACTTCATAGGTGAGAACACCTGCTCTTGTAATTAGACCAACGGGACCAGGTGTATAAAATTCACTCTCCTGAGTACCCAGCAAAATTTTTCCTGGCACGATAATGCCAGAACTACTCGGGCCAACAATAAGAGTGTTAGTGGTTTCTGCTTTACGTAGCAGGCGAACCATATCCAGAGGAGGAACACTGCCTGTGACAAGAACAATTTGGCGTATGCCAGCGTCCATGGCTTCGAGTGCCGCATCTAGTACCCGGTAGGATTCCACAAAAATAACCGTTGCATCGATCGCACCGATTTTGGGCAGTACCTGCTCAACCAAGTCAAATACAGGTATGCCATGCAGTTCTTGTCCTCCCTGACCGGCACTAACACCAGCCACTACATTTGTGCCATAGGCTTTCATGCGGGCGCTGTAGTAAGCACCCAAGGGTTGTGTAATGCCCTGTACCAGGACTCTGCTGTCTGGCGTCAAGTTCATGATCGTTGCTTGATAGGCAAGCGCTCTAGCTGCATAGTTGAGCTTAACAAAACTAGCTCTGCTTAAGATGACGCTCTAAGAAAGACTATTTCTATTAAAAGTGGTATATAACTCTATATACCCGCTGATTGAGATGCTTCTCAAACCGAAACGGCGTTGGAGACGGCAGCCTGTGATCGGCAACTTGGTGCGGGAACTGCGCTGCACAATTCAGCTATCCCAGGAAAAGTTTGCCGACGAATTAGGCATGACCTTTGCCACGATTAACCGTTGGGAAAATGGACATACGATGCTTTCTCCCCTAGCGCTCAAGCAAATTGATACCCTCCTGAATCAGTTAGGGGAGCGAGGTGAGGCACTACGAACCGAGTATGCTCCTCAGGCAAGAGAGGGGAAGAGGTACGAACGGTGACAACGTCTGAAGAAAAGGTTGCTGGCAACGCCGATTGGTCGCAAACGCCGGCCGGTAACGTTGAAACCTGGTTGCATCTCCAAACAGTTTTAGGTCTACGGCTAGCTTCTCGCCTGCCTTTGCTTGAAGCAGCGGTGATGAGATTGATAGCAAGCTTCACTGCCGCAAGGGAAGACTAAGATTGATGCTGAATTTTCAACGATTATTTGAATCGTTACCCGGACTGTTCATCATCTACGACCTCGATTTTGTCATCGTCGGTGGCAGCGATGCTTATTTTCAATCCACCTTGACCAAACGAGAAGAGGTTGTGGGTCGGCATCTATTCGAGGTGTTTCCAGATAACCCCGACGATCCAAACGCAGACGGGGTGCGGAACTTACGGGCATCTCTAGAAAGTGTGCTGAAGTATCGCAAGCCGCATACGATGGCGGTGCAGAAGTATGACATTCGTCGCCCTGATTCTGTTGGGGGTGGTTTTGAGGAGCGCTATTGGACTCCGGTGAATTTTCCGCTGTTTGATGAAAACGGTGTAATGACGCACATCATTCACCGAGCCGAAGACGTGACAGAGTTTGTGCAAGTGCAGCAGCAGCGCAATGAGCAGCGTCAGTTGAATCGAGCACTCCAGTCTCGCACCGATCAGATGGAGATGGAAATTTATGCCAGAGTACAGGAGCTAAAAGAGGTCAACGAACAACTGCAAGTCGCGAATGAGGCACTCTCAGAACTCGATCTCGCCAAAACAGTCTTCTTCAGCAATGTCAGCCATGAGTTTCGTACCCCGCTGACGCTGATGTTAGATCCCCTGGACGAAACGCTAAACCGCCTGAATGGGCAACTGCCAGCAGCCGAACGAGAACAGTTGCAGATGGTGCAGCGCAATGGACAGCGGTTGCTGAAACTGGTCAATACTCTCTTGGACTTTTCTCGCATCGAAGCGGGTCGGATGGCGGTAGTGTATGAACTGACTGATTTGGCCGCATTCACGGCTGAACTCGCCAGTGTGTTTCGTTCCGCGATAGCCCAAGCCAATCTGAGTCTTGTCGTCGATTGTCCGCCGCTGGCTAAACCTACTTGGGTCGATCGGGAGATGTGGGAAAAGATTGTGCTGAACTTGCTCTCTAACGCCTTCAAGTTCACGCTTGAGGGAGAGATCGTCGTTGCGCTGCGCGAGCGCAATGACCAGATCGAACTAGAGGTTCGAGATACAGGGATTGGGATTCCAACCGATGAGTTGTCCCACATTTTTGAGCGGTTTTATCGCGTGCGCGAAGCAAAGGGGCGAACGTATGAAGGGACTGGCATTGGGCTGTCGCTGGTACAGGAGTTAGTGCGGCTTCACGGTGGCACGATCAAAGTCAGCAGCGTCGTCAATCGGGGTACAAGCTTCACAGTGTCCATTCCGACTGGATATGCCCACTTACCTCAAGACCGCATTGGAGTAACCCGCACCCTGACTTCGACTGCAACGGGGGCGACAACCTGGGTGCAAGAAATCCAGCGCTGGCTACCAGAAGCAGGGAATGGGGAGTGGGTCATAAGAAATGGGGAAACACCCTTTTCATCCCCGACTTGCGACTCCCAACTCCCGACTCCCCGTGCTGCTCGAATTCTTCTCGTTGACGACAACAGCGATATGCGCCATTACCTCAGGCGGTTGTTGTCCGATCGAGGCTATGCCGTGGAAACCGCGATCGATGGCAAGGCGGCGTTAGCAGCTGTTGAGCAACAGCAACCCGATCTCGTCCTGACCGATGTGATGATGCCTCAGCTTGACGGTTTGGGTCTATTACGAGAATTACGGGCAAATCCAACCACGCGGAAAATTCCGATTATTTTGCTGTCTGCTCGGGCGGGAGAAGAAGCCCGAATTGAGGGGCTGAAGGCAGGAGCCGATGACTATTTGACCAAACCGTTTTCTGCGCGTGAATTGCTGGCACGAGTGGAAGCAACTTTAAAGCTGGCACAACTGCGGCGAGAGGCAGAAGCGACCCTACGTGAGTCAGAGGAAAAATACCGCACCCTGTTCGAGTCGATTGACGAAGCTTTTTGCCTGGTCGAAGTTTTATTTGACGATGCCGGACAGGCCGTTGACAATCGCTTTCTTGAAACCAATCCGGCATTTGAGAGGATAACCGGGCTCGAAAATGCGATCGGCAAAACCATCGGAGAGCTGGTGCCAGACATTGAGTCGCACTGGTCGGAAACGCTGGGAAAAGTGGCTAAGACAAGACAGCCGGAACGCTGGAGCAATCGTTCCGAAGCGATGGGGTTCTGGTTCGATTTGTACGCTTTTGCGGTGGACGAGCCGGAAACGCATAGAGTCGCCATTATTTTCAGCAACATTACCGAGCGCAAACAAGCCGAACGACGAGTGGAGTTTCTGACCGAATTGAGCCGGAAACTTGGTACGATGACGGATGCAGCACAGATCAACCGCATCGTCACCCGCGAAGTCGGAACCTTTTTGAACGGGCATCGCTGCTATTATCTCGATGTGACGCCAGACGGCAGCCACGTAACGGTTTTACCCGACTGGCGGCTCGACGGACCAGACCTGGCTGGAACCTACGACCTCGCCCTTTTCGGTGCGAAAGAATGGTGGGAAACGGCTGCACGTCAACCGTTCGGGATTGACGATGTGAACGCGCATCCCTGGACAAAGGATTTCCCCGACAATTACACGCTCATCAATATGCAATCCTATGCCATCGCGCCGTTTGTACGTGAAGGGCGTTGGGTAGCTTCAATCGGCGTCAGTTCCGACAAGCCACGCCATTGGACGGCGGATGAGTTGTTATTGTTGGAAAACGTTGTGGCGCGTGTCGCTCCGCTGATCGAACGTGCCCGCTCCGAAGCAGACTTACGCCGATCAGAAGCAAAGTATCGATCGCTGTTCGAGTCGATGGATGAAGGCTTTTGCATCTGTGAAATGCTGTTTGACGAGGAGGGGAAACCGCAAGATTATCGCTTCCTCGAAGTGAACTCCGCATTTGAGAAGATTACAGGATTCCAGCAAGCCGTTGGCAAAACGGCGCTGGAACTCGTGCCCGATCCTGAAGCTCATTGGATTGAGATTTGCAACACAGTTGTACAAATGGGCGAACCTGTTTGGTACGAGCATCAATCAGTCGCAATGAATCGCTGGTTTAATATCAACGTTTCTCGCATTGATGAGTCGCAAAATCACAAGTTTGCCGTCTTAGTTACCGACATTACCGATCGCAAACAGGCAGAAGCGGCTATCCAATCCAGTAACGAGCAGTTCAAATTGCTAGCAGAATCCGCCAGCAATTTGCTGCTGGTTGAAGACCCTAAGGTATATTTAGCGAGTTTGTTTGAAAAGATTGCCACGCATTTGCAGCTCGAAGTTTACTTTAATTACTTCTTTCAAGAAGATGAGCAGCGTTTAGAACTCTATACCTATGGGGGCATTTCAGCAGATGTTGCCGCAGCCGCTCGATTTTTAGAGTTAGGACAGGCGGTGTGTGGTTATGTCGTGCAACAACGCCGTCCTGCGGTCATTGAGAATGCGCTGGAAGCGATCGGACCCCTTGCCGTTCGGCTCCAGTCGGTTGGCATTCGAGCTTATGCGAGTCATCCCCTAATCGTCGGTGAGCGAGTGATAGGGACCTTGGGACTCGGAACACGCCAACGTGATCGCTTTACCCGTGACGAACTTGATTTAATGCAAGCGGTTACGACTCAAGTTGCGGCGGCTTTAGAACGATCGCGCTTGCTCACAGAGCTACAGGCACGCGCCGAAGCATTAGATCGAGCGAACCGCATCAAAGATGAGTTTTTGGCGGTGCTGTCACACGAATTGCGATCGCCCCTCAATCCGATTCTTGGCTGGTCCAGGTTGCTCCAGAACGGCAAGCTAGATGAAACGAAGACGGCTCAAGCCTTAGCAACGATCGAGCGCAATGCCAAGCTGCAATCGGAATTGATTGAAGATCTCCTGGATGTATCCCGGATTCTGCAAGGTAAACTCAGCCTCACTGTAGCTCCCGTCAATCTTGCCTTCATCATTCGGGCGGCGATGGAAACGGTACAGCTAGCGGCAGAAGCCAAGTCAATCAAATTAGAAGCAAGCCTTGCAGAGGATGTAGGGCCGGTTTGGGGCGATTCCACTCGATTGCAGCAAGTGATTTGGAATCTCCTCTCCAATGCCGTGAAGTTCACACTTCCAGGGGGACAGGTGAACATCTGCTTGGAACGCCTTGACTCATACGCCTTCATCACAGTTAGCGATACCGGGCGAGGAATTGCGCCTGACTTTCTGCCCTATGTGTTTGACTACTTCCGCCAAGCGAATGCGACAACTACCCGCAAGTTTGGCGGGCTGGGATTAGGATTGGCGATCGTGCGGCAATTAGTCGAACTGCATGGGGGGACGGTTCGAGCCGAAAGCCTTGGAGAAGGGCAGGGAGCAACCTTTATCGTCCAAATTCCGCTGATGCCGACTCTATCAAAAGCAAACCAGGATGAGCGATCTGCGCTAGCCTTCGGCAACGCCAAGGGCGAACGCAGCAGCGCTTCGCTATCGCAAACGTCGTCTCTCGATCTCAATGGCATCAAAATTCTGCTCGTAGATGATGACACCGATACGCGGGAATTTGTAGCGTTTCTATTGGAACAGCAAGGGGCACAGGTGAGTGCCGCCACTTCAGCCCACGAAGCACTGCTTATTTTGCCTCAAGAAAAGCCTGATGTCCTACTGAGTGACATTGGGATGCCGGATATGGATGGCTATATGTTGATCCAGCAGGTGAGAACGTTCTCACCCGAACAAGGCGGGCAAATTCCTGCGATCGCTCTCACTGCTTACGCCGGGGACATGAATCAGCAACAAGCGCTAGCAGCAGGATTCCAGAAACACATTTCTAAACCAATAGAAGCGGAAAAATTGATTCAATTGATTTCTAGCTTGTTGACATCCACCTCGCCGTAGAACGGCGAGGATTCCAAAACCAGGCTAACGCCTCGCTTCGCGAACACGATTTTGGTTTCTGTTTCCTTCCCTTACGGGTTTTGCTCAGCGTCCCTTTTAAAGGGGGTAGTCAACCCGGCTTTGGTATGAACAATCGACAATCCAAACTGTCAATCGAAAATCAAACATCGGTTGCCTGGGCAAGGGAAATGGCTTCCACAATGGCCTCATCTAAGTTGTCTATCCAGTGTACGGGAAACGCCACCAAACGTTCTTTGGCAGAATCCAGGTTTCCCCCTACAACGCGGATAACAATGTGAGGTAAGCGAGTGACAGAAGCAGAAGAACGTTCAAGAGAACGGACACCGTTACCACTACTGCGATCTCGCCGGATACGGGAGAGGACCCCCGTTGAGCGTTCCGTGCGCTCTGCGGCACTCAGCACAGCTTTCTCTTCCCCATGAGACAGCAGAAAATTCGCAATAACCTCTACCACTTGTTCACTGGCGGCAAGGCTACTCAAAATATTCACCAAAACCACTTTAATGCCCTTCCCATTCGTCAACTGCCGCAGCGCACTTTGTAGTTGTTGCACCGGAGATGACACTGACCAGGCATCCCAACTAGCATAGCCTCCCACAATCAAGCAATTCGCTGGTTTACCCTGAGCTCGGTAGACTAAATCCAACGTCGCGGCGGCTAAACACGA
The DNA here is from genome assembly GCA_036703055.1 of Waterburya sp. Lineage (GTDB taxonomy): Bacteria > Cyanobacteriota > Cyanobacteriia > Cyanobacteriales > Coleofasciculaceae > DATNPV01. The sequence continues at coordinate 10,977 of DATNPV010000098.1, read as the reverse complement.
ATCATTACACAGAATGCCAATATTGCCTTCAGTATCCCTCCAATTGAGTTCGGTCAAGGCACGGGTGCACGGCTGTGGCTCAGTGGTATTGTCGGCAATGCTTGAGGTGAGACGCATGAACTCGGCGTGGCGTCCTAAGGCACTGTCATTAACCGAAATTTTGCCATCTAACGCCATGACCTCACCACTGGCACTGATACCGAGAGGATTAATTTCTACCAAGTCCAAGTCTTTTTGGACGAATAATTGGTACATTTTTTGAATAATCCCACTCACAGATTCGATCAGGTTACCCTGAAGTCCCATTTTGAGGACCAGGCGCCGCGCATAGAAGGGAGAAAATTCCTGCTCGACCACAACCTTTTGCATGTGTTCTATCACCATGTCCACATTGATGCCTCCTTGTGGAGAACCCAAAAGGACAGGACGACCGAGGGCATAATCGAGAACGACAGCCAGATATAATTCTCGATCGGCATCATAGCGGGATTCTGCCAACAGTACTTTGGGATACCGACCGAGAATGGGGAGATTGAAAATCACTCTTGCCGCTGTGATCGCATCTATGGTGTTTTCCGCGAAGCGAATACCCCCAGCTTTTCCCCGTCCTCCAGTGGGCACCTGTGACTTGAGAACGACTGGATAAGGAATCTTTAACCGCTTGAGGTCTGTAGGATGGTCGATGCGTTGCGATGGCAAAACCGGGATGCCAATTTCACGAAATAATTCTTTCGCTTGGTACTCTAATAAATCCATGAATGGGTTTCGGTTAAAGGTCAAGAACTCTTAACCTTTATAAAGCTATCAATTTTTAACGGAGCGTTCGGTTTGCTACCTTACGCTTTGAGTACGATTTATCCAATCCCTTTCAACTTGGTGTATTCGGTAAAACCGCTTCCAAAACAGGTCTACAAGCCTAGTCGGTAAAACCTTTCTCATCAAAAACAACATCATTTTCCCACCCGTTGCCGCCACGTAGCGAGGATGGGGGTGACGAGCCTGAAGTGACCGAATCATCACATCAGCGACTCGTTCTGGCGTCCAAGCTAGACGCGCCGTTTGCTGTTCAATTTCTTTAATGGCTTGTATAGCACCATGATATAACGTCCTGCCTGACTCCGGAACATTCAGATCTACCCGTTCGCCAGCCACGCTAAAAAAGTCTGTTGTTACTGGCCCTGGTTCAATCACAATCACCTTGATGTTGAACGCCTCTAGCTCCATACGCATCACATCACTCAGCGCTTCTAGGGCAAACTTAGAGGGGCTATACATACCACCAGCCGGAAATGGTACCCGACCGCCGAGGGATGACACATTGAGAATCCGTCCGCCACCTTGGTCGCGCATGGTGGGGATTAAAGCCTGGGATAAGACTAAAGGCGCATGAAAATTTACAGCAAACTGCCGTTGTGCATCTTCAGGGGCAATTAATTCGACAGGCCCCATATGCCCATAACCTGCATTACTGACCAGGGCATCCACTCGACCAAAATGCTCCAGCGCTTTGTGAGCTAAGGCTTTGACCTGGTCAACTTGAGACAGGTCAGTCGGCACCACCAAGACTTCTGCACCTGCTTTACGGCAATCAGTCGCCACTGCCTCCAGTTTTTCCTGATTCCGGGCCGCAAGAACCAAGCGAATGCCCAAAAACCGAGTCGCTAACCGTCGGGCGAGGGCAGCACCAATCCCAGCGGAAGCGCCAGTGATCAGGATAACCTGTTCAGCTAAAGGGGGAGACTGAGCCATAATAAGTTTTTAGTTTTTCGGAGATTGCTATTACTATTGACTTGCTATAGGTAAGGAGGCGCAGCGATTAGTTAAAACAAAAGCCACCTTTTCGTCTATGATTTCAACAAAAACAAGTTTTTTACCTCTATCGGCAAGAAGAGATTCAATGCCTAAGACCCTAGCGAAGCTGGGTGTTAAATTGCAAGAGGTAAAGCTGGCCTAAAGCGTTGCATGGTGAATTTAGGCTTTCACCCAATCGAGCGAAATCGTAGTTGTATGGGTCAATTAATTCCCAAAACTCTGAGCCAAAAATTACTAAATGGGTGAGTTCCTTTAGCCGTCGTCCCTGAGTCAAGAGTCGCTGTATGCTTGAAACTTACCCGAAGTAGTCGCTCATGAACGGCATACACCAATGACGCATGAAGTTCTCTTTCCTACACCCTGCACCCCACACCCTACCCCTTATTTTCAAGTCAGCAACTACCTGAACCGTGTGGTCAAATGAAAACAGCGACACGCCCAGTCAATTTAGAAACCTTGGAGCATCGTTTACAGGAAGGCTTGCAGTCCCATCTGTCGCCGCTTGTCCCTGTTCAAGTTCGATGTCTCTTTAAAGAAGGACTATTAATGATTCTGGTGGAACATCAAGAGGATGGGATGCCAGATTCCCAACAAGTGTTTGACTTTGTAGAGCCAGTTATCCGCGAGCAGCCGTGGTCAGATAGCCAAGCGGTAAAGATTTATTTAAGAGTCAAAGGGCAAAAGCAGCCTTATACGTTCTACTCGTTCACAATAGAGCCGTCTGTTCAGTCAACGGAAGCTGCTACAGACTCTGAGGACGAGTCAGAGGACTTCAACTCATCGGAGTCTGTCCCTGATTCCTCTGCCGAATCTGATGCACCACACCCCTGGGATCAGCCGATTCAAGGGGAAAATTCTCTGTTGGAGGAAACGCCTACAGAAGACGAGAAAAAGGAACCCACTCCAACGCGATCGCAACAGACGATGTTGCCGTTGGTGTTGACTGGGGCAGGGTTGAGTTTATTTATTTTCTTAACCAGCCTGTTTGTTCTATCTCGTCCCTGTGTTATTGGGTCGTGTAAAGCAATTCCGGACGCTCAGGCATTGAGTGAAAGAAGTTTGAGACGGCTACAAAACCCTCAATCAGGGAAAGAGGTTTTGGAGGCGCAAGAGCAATTGCTAGAAGCGATTCGGATTTTGGAAGCAATTCCTTTTTGGTCAAGTTATCACCCCCAAGCCGAAGAGCGCCTGAAAGTGTATCAAGCTCAGGCGGAACGGGTTGACGAAATGGTCACCGCATTACAGACAGCCGCGAAAGCCGCCAGTAAAAGTGAAAATCCACCCCATCCGGTAGCGAGGTGGGCAGAAATTCAAGGGTTGTGGCGAGAAGCGATCGCACGCTTAGAAGTGTTGCCAACGACGAGTAATCTTCAGCCCTTAGCTCAACAAAAAATTAGGGTTTATAAAGTCAATTTAGCCGAAGCGAATCAGCGCTTAGCCAAAGAACGAGAAGCACAAGTACGCCTTCAAGAAGCCAAAGATGCCGCCTTGATTGCCCAAGCGCGTCAAGGCGTTGCTCAGTCCTTAGAACACTGGCAACTTGTCTATGCCACTTGGGAAATCGCGATGAAGCGTCTCAAAGCAATTCCGCAAGGGACAACCGCCTATGACGAGGCAAAGCAGTTGTCGGCGCTGTATCTCCCCAAAATGGCCAGTGCACGCGACAAGAAATCCCAAGAGCAATTTGCGGCTAACGCCTATAATCAAGGACTCCGCCTGGCACAATGGGCTAAAAATGCTCAGATGGATAACCAATGGACAGTAGCCTTAGGTCACTGGCGCAATGCCTTATCCTACCTGAACCAAATTCCCAAAAACAGCTTTTACTACACCAAAGCCCAGTCCCTGGTTTCGTCTTACTCCAAGGCGTTCAAACAAGCACAAGAACGCCTACAGTTCGCTGTCAAAGTCCAACAAATCCGGGGCGATTTGCAACGGACTTGCACGGGGAAAATGCAGGTTTGCAACTTTGCGATTATTAACAATACGATCAAAATTCGCTTAACCCCGGCTTATACCAAGATGGTGAAACAGGTAGCACTCGCCGCCAAATCTAGAGGAGATTCTAATGCTCAAGCTGGGATTGTTCGTCATATCATGACGCTAGGAGAAGCCCTCGAAGCGATTAGCGATAATGCCCGCCTGCGGTTGGAAGTTTATGATTCTGATGGAAAATTGATTCAGACTCATGTTCCTACTTTGTAAAGTCAGGAGGCAGGAGTTAGGAGTTAGCGATGATGCAAATCAACAAGCTCAGATTTACGCCAGGGTTTAACTTCTGGGCTTTAGGGTTAGCGGCGGGCTTAGTAGCACTCCACCTAACTTTAGCGCTGAAGGCAAATAACCTGGAACTGCTCAGCACCAGCATTGTTTTTTGGGGGGCTGTAGCCTCCCTGATCTGGGATAAATGGGACAAACTCAATACTCAAAGCGGTGTTTTTTCCAGCTTCTTAGGTGCATCGCTGATCACGATGATGCTGCTCAAAAGTACCTCAGTATCAGGCTATGACATTTTTCTGCGCCTTTCACCCTTTATTTCCGCCTTGGGTTTGGCGTTGTTAGTGTCGGGTGCCAAAGGATTAAAACAGTATTGGCAAGAACTATTGCTCCTTGCCTTTATTATCATCCCACCAGGTTTGGTTCTTCGGTTTTTTGATGTCACCAGCTTAACCGCTAAATTTTCCACTTTTCTTCTTTGGTGTTTGGGATTTGATGTCTCTCGCCAAGGACTCTTTATTACCCTTCCCACAGGACGAGTCGCGGTTGGGTTTGGCTGTAGTGGGGCGAATGGAATGCTTCAGCTATTGGGACTCGCTCTGCTTTTCTTGTTCATGTTCCCTGAAACCAACCGCAAGCAGAAAATTTTTATCCCCTTTCTCGCCGTCTTAATCGCTTTTTTTACCAATGGTGTGCGTGTAGCTATCTTAGCTCTGCTCGTAGCTGACTCTCACTTACAAGCCTTTAATTATTGGCATACAGGCTCAGGCTCACAACTCTTTCCTCTGATTGGAGTCTTCATTTTCGGACTATTTTGCTGGTTTTTCATTCTCAGAAAAACGCCTACAAATTCACTAAAATCTGAAGAATAAACTATTCAATTCCTCCCCCTACAACAAACTTCGATAACTTATAGACGATTTGTAATTTGATGAAACACGGGGAAAGGAAAGGGCGCACCTCGGTGCGCCCCTACAACCAACATGTACTTTACTGATTTGAAAATGGCTGTAAAAAATTCACTCTTCTTCTGTGTCCTCTGAGCTTCTGTGGTTCGTTTGGAAAATCCCGATAAAGAGACCTTATCTTGCAACACTATTTTCTTATTTCCTAACAGGATATCCCGTTTTATTAACCTTTTCAAAACCCGCATCAACCGTGCTTATTCTCATCACTTGGAAAACGGTTAGAATTTGGCTACTGGCTGCTCTTTTTGCTGGGGTCTTGTGCGTTATTACCCGATTAATTCTGTTTCCCAATAGCAGCCCTTTGGCAGCGACTCCCTATAATTTTCCGCCGACTGTCCCTTTAGCCCAGTGGCAATTGTTAGATAGTACACGTTTCAAAATTACGGATGATCCAAACTTTGTAGCGAGTCGGCGTTATCGATATCAACAAGACCGTAATTCCCTGACTATCGATATGCACTATCTTATTCATTCATCAGGGGATGTCAAAGATATGCTCAAAAAGCACATTTTTCCTCAAAAAATTGCTACACCACTGCTCATCCAGGAAAAGCCAGGAGTGGGCTTTTATACTCTCTTCGCCCAACAAGAAAAAGCTTACCTCAGTTCCTGTATTAATCCACAGGGCGGCAGTACTGTAACATTCGATCAATTCAGACAAAACCGGAATACTTATGATGTGCAACCGACTCGTTTCCTGCTGTGGATGCTGGGTTTAAAAGAACTACGAGACTGGCGCTGTCTGTGGAGTGTGTTGTCTGTTCCTTTAGAGACAAGTAAACCTGAGGACGTTTACCCTATTTTGGAATCCGCTTGGTTGTCCTGGTATTCATGGTGGGAATCACGATTTCCGCCACCTTAGCAGAACGTTGCGAGAAGTTTTGTTGCAAGCAATTGCCAAATTCCTACTGAATGACCATAAGCCTTCTTTTGTGAGTGTTCTTAACAAGAACGTAGGCGAGTTAATAACAATACAATTTCATCGATCGCCTGACGTAGAGTAGCAATAGATTGGTCAGATTGATTTACCATTAGGCTAAAAACTAAGGGTTGGTAGTTAGGGATATCTAGGTATCCGGATAACGTAACAACACCACTTACAGTACCAGTCTTTGCCTGGACGCGGCCTTGAGCCAGTGTATTGCGAAAGCGATTCTGAAGTGAGCCACTCACACCGCCAATCGGTAAGGAAGCACGGTAAACTGTAGCTTGGGGAGTTTGTGCCATCAGTTGCAGAGTTTGGGCGATCGCATCTGGACTCACCAGATTATGACGTGATAGCCCCGAACCATCGTCCAAAACATAGCTTTCCGGGTCAATTCCCAACGCGCTTAGGGTAACTTTTAATTGTTGGAGTCCTATCTCCGCCGAGTCATTATTAGTACTGGTATTGGCTAAGTTCTGTGTAGAGGCTTGCAAGGTTCGCAACAGCACCTCGGCGTAAAGATTATTACTATTCTGATTCGTCTCGGCGACCAAAGCGGCTAAGGGTGGAGATTCGACTGCCGCTAATTCCCGTTCACTCGTCGTACTCACCTGAGATGCAACAGACGCCCTCTCAACTCTAATTCCTTCTGCTGCTAAGACTTGCCGGAAGTGCTGCAAGAAGTATTCAGCAGGATTGAGAACCGCTAATCCAAATGATTCTGGCTTCGCATCAGCCGCCAGTTGTCCTGTTACCCGTAATACAGGCTGCCCTAAAACAGCCGAAACGGTTACAGTGTTTGGGGTTCCTGCCTGTGCTGTAACTGACTCATTTTCAATTCGCCACTGCCTCGCTGCGATCGTATCAGACCAATTCAGCTGTAACAATTGACCGGGTTTTTGGGGCGATATCGTCACTTCCACTGCATTTTGATTCAAAATCAGGCTATTCACCGATACCCCATAATCAGCTTGCACATCTTCCCACTCCCAGTTGGGATTAATCACCTCCCCTTTAAAGTAACCATCCTCTACAATCAGTTGCTTAACGTTCCGAACTCCCTGACGCTTCAGTTGTTGCGCTAAGTCTCTCAGTTGCACATCGGTAAAACTAGGGTCACCTCGTCCTACCACCCGCAGTTTACCTGCACCTGCATCATAAACGGAAGTCCGAATGCGATAGTCTGAACCTAATGCACGCAAAGCCGCTGCGGTGGTCAGTAATTTGGCATTCGAGGCGGGGATAAAAAATTGTTTGGCATCGTGGCTGTAGAGGACGCGATTGATTCCTTGAGGTGATAGCGGTTGAATTAAGATACCCCAACGGGAACGACGGAACTGGGGACGGTTAATGACGGCATCAATGGCTGTCCCCAATTGGGCAGGACAAATGGATTCAGAGGTTTGGTCTTTCTGGGCAACCGGGAGACTGGGAGACTGGGAAGCTAAGGCGCGATCGCTACTGAAGGCGGTTAGGCTGATTGCTGCCAATCCAGGTATCAATTGGGCTGGGAAAAACAGCAGGAGAACAATGGGAGTTTTACGAATGACTGTGGGCAATTGAAACGTTCTTAAAGACATGGTGCTGCAATAGTCGCAAGTTCTCCTAGTCCTGATGCAGCCCTAGGGTGAGAACTCTGGAAGCAACAGGAATTACCAAATTATCAGGGTTTGGTAACATTTTTGTATGTAGGCAAGACCATAGGTTTGCAGGGAGTTCCTTTTTCGGCTGCCAAGAGACTCCGTCGCTTGCAGACTTTTTTTATCCTATAAAGCATCGGCATGGCAGCATTAAGGTTGTCCCACTCATGGCTAAACGCACTCGAAAAAAACGTCGAATTTCTAAAGCTTGGTCAAGTCAATTTGACGACATCATTCGAGGTGCCTCTGGCGGCTTTTTATTTGGAATTCCCTTGCTTTATACGATGGAAGTTTGGTGGATTGGTTCTCAGACACCTCCACCTGTAATGCTCAGCCTCATTGCGACTACTTTTGTGGTTGTTTTTCTACTCAATCGCACAGAAGGCTTTCGCAAGACTAAAAGTAAGCAGTTCCTCGATACCGTGATGGACAGCGTTGAAGTTCTGGCTATTGGTTTCGTCTGCGCTGCCTTGGTGTTGGTTTTGTTGGGTGAAATCAAACTAGGAACACCTTTGGACGAAGCACTAGGTAAGATTATTCTGGAAGGTCTCCCTTTTTCGGTGGGTGCGGCATTGGCGGGTGCATTTTTGAGTGGCGATCGCTGGGCGTCTTCAAATAGCGAAGAGTCTGAAAACCAGGGAATGCAGAAACATCAAACAGACGAACCAACCATTAATGCTACCCTCGCTGATGTGGGTGCCACATTAATTGGTGCAACGATTATTGCCTTCAACATTGCTCCAACGGACGAAATTCCCATGCTTGATGCCTCGGTGTCACCGCCTTTGCTTTTAGCCATTATCGCGGCATCGCTGGTAATTTCTTATGGCATTGTCTTTCAGGCAGGCTTTACCACTCAGAAAAAGCGCCAACAGCAGCAAGGTATTTTTCAACGCCCTATCAGTGAGACTGTCGCTTCCTATCTCGTATCTTTGTTTGCTGCTGCGTTTATGTTGTTTTTTTTCAACCGACTAACTCCTAATGACCCGTGGACTGTGTGGTTGAGCTACTCAGTGATACTAGGACTACCCGCAAGTATTGGTGGCGCAGCAGGACGCATTGCCATATGAATGATACGGATTCATCGCCGCAAGGTGAACAAAAACCGCAGCGATCGCTTGCTGAACGGACAACCTTTGGGATTGCTCTAATTATTCTCACTGTAATTGTCGGGTTGGTAATCTACAAATGGTTAACCCAAAAGAATCAACCCCCAGTGCTGTCTCTCCAGCACTCTAGCGAAATTCGTGAAGTGCCGGGTCAGTATTATGTTCCTTTTGCCGTCAAAAATACTGGCGGAGAAACGGCGGAGTCAGTTCAGGTGATTGCTGAACTACGTATTAACGGAGAAATTGAGGAATCCGGTGAACAGCAAATCGACTTTCTCGCGAGTGGCGAAAAGGAGGAGGGTGCCTTTGTGTTTAGTCGTGACCCACGCCAGGGTGAGCTAGTTGTCCGGGTTGCTAGTTATAAGCTACCTTAATTTTTGCTCAAGAAACGCTGCAAAAACTGAGTTTCACAGTTCAATAAGAACGTGAATCATAGCCTCTGAGGCAGGAGTTAAACGATGACTGGAAAGAAAATTTTGATGCTCGTCGGTGACTTTGTGGAAGACTACGAGGTCATGGTACCTTTCCAAGCTTTGCAAATGGTTGGTCACACCGTTCATGCTGTCTGCCCCGATAAAAAAGCAGGGGAAACGGTAAAGACAGCGGTTCACGACTTTGAAGGCGACCAAACTTACACTGAAAAACCGGGTCACAACTTCAAATTGAACGCCACATTTGACGAGATCACACCGGATACCTACGATGCCTTAGTTATTCCCGGAGGGCGTGCACCGGAATATCTTCGCCTGAATGAGAAAGTGCTATCCATTACTCGTCACTTTGCCCAGACGAATAAGCCCATCGCGGCGATTTGTCATGGATTGCAAATTTTAGCGGCTGCTGACGTACTAGAAGGTAAAAGTTGCACCGCTTATCCAGCCTGCGGGCCAGATGTAACTCGGGCAGGTGGATTGTATGCTCATATTCCACCCGATGAAGCCATGATAGATGGCAATTTAATCACAGCACCTGCTTGGCCTGCACATCCTAATTGGTTGGCAGAGTTTCTCAAACTTTTAGGAACAAAGATTGAGCATCAACAAATGGCTGCTGTGTAACCCTTTAAAATAGAGTTTGCAAACCAGGAGTCAGAAATCGCGACGCACCTGACTCCTGACTGGGATAATGCTAACTCCAACTATTAGCGTATTAAATTATAAAATCTGATTTTTAAACGTAAGAATTAGAGTGAGCAGAGCTATGTCTCTGCCTAAAGGCAGAACTGAGCTAACAAAGAATACGCCATTATTTATGTATAGAAAGACTAGGGAATCTCCTCTAGCCTTGAGAAGATAGATTGGGGTCATCCCAATGTAACTTTTCGTCTCCCTTAGACTATTCCTTTATGTAATTAGATAAACAAGGATTTAACGATGCCTGAATCTATCAAAACTAAAATCACTACCGATCTGGAAAAAGCCAAAGAAGAGGGGAAGGTGCGAACTGAGAGAATTCGCGATATTGTCCAATCGGCGGTGACTCAAAGTGCCTCCGAATTTAAGGAAGGCTCTGGCGAACTTCGCTCAATTGTTAAGGAAGTTATCTCTACAGTGATTGACACTTTTAAAGAAAGAGGAGGAGAAATTAAAGAGGAAATTACTGCCTCCATTGAAGGAGCTATTGAAGGCATTACTCACGCTAGACGTAGCTCCATTGCTAAAACTCAATCCGAACTTAAGCAGCTTCAAGCTCAAATTGATGCGGAAGAAAGTGAACTGCAAAACCAAATTGATAGCGTTCTAGCCGATATCGAAGAAACCGGAAAAGATACGTCTCCCAAGATTCAAGCCTCCATTGAATCGGCGCTCCACTCTATTAAAGATAGTGAAGAGGTCTCTTTAATGAAAAAGCGGTATGCCCAACTTCAGGCACAGTTAGCTATTTTGCAGGCTAACTTATCGGCTCGCTACGGAGAGCGCTACGATGACGTTAAGAAATATCTAGATGATGCCAAGGCATGGTATGAACGGGCTCAGCCTCAAGCTGAAGTGACAGCTGAACACGTCAAGCAAAAGCGTATTGAGTTTGAAACCAAGTTAGGTGAAGCAGGTACTGCCCTAGCGAGGAAAGAACAACGAGTCAAGCAACTCCTGAAAGAATTATGGCAATCCATAACCGAGTCTGACGGCAAATCAACTCATAAATAAACCGTAATCTCCCAGACTAGTTAATTGTCTGGGAGATTACTGGCAAGAGTTTCACTGCTTATTTCCTGAATTTCTGCGAGCCTAACTCGCTGTCCTACAGTTAATACTGAGTTGCAGTCTAACGTAGAATTTAACGTAGACGCGTAGCGGCTTGCCGCA
>DATNPV010000086.1:0-5207 GCA_036703055.1 Waterburya sp. | reverse complement strand
CGGAAGTACTCGGTGAAGAAGTAGTCAGGACTGCCGTAATGGGCAATGACCTTCATAAACCAGTGGTTTGTCACATCCTGCATGGGTGCAAGAGCGGTGAGGGGTAGGTTTGGATGGAGCGATGGGGGGAGCGATACCTGGGACATAGAGATTCCATCGTTCGACAAAGCATCACTGTATCAAACAATGGTTACTGAAGCATTGGCTCTAAGCCATGTTGAGTTTCAACTAGCGGATGCCGAAGCACTCAATTATCCAGCCAATAGTAACGATTCGAGGCTACCGCACCGAGAACGACAGAGCCTAATAGCTGCTTGTACAAGAAAGTGCCAAACAATAACGACAAGGAACCCGTTGAGACATCCAGGGAAATTTTCCTAGAAGTTGAATCCTCAAGAGCTGCTTTTATCAAACGAACTTTATGTCCTACGCTCGATAAAACTAGATGATTGATCGGGATAGGATGAGTGTGATCGCTAGCTAGCAAGAAATAGATACGTGCTAGTAAACTATGGCAACCGACCCTCTCCACCTGCCCCCGTTTGACTTAGACGACACCGAGACGCTCAACGTCATCATTGACACGCCCAAGGGCAGCCGTAACAAATTTGAGTGGGACAAGAAGCACGGGTTGTACAAGTTGGGCGGCGTACTGGCAGCAGGCGCATTTTTCCCATACGACTTCGGTTTCGTGCCCTCAACTCTAGCTGACGACGGCGACCCCATCGACGTGCTAGTCCTGATGGAGGAGTCAGCATTCGTCGGTTGCCTTGTCCCGTCGCGGCTCATCGGCGGCTTTGGCGCTTTTCAGACCGAATCAGGTAAAACTGATCGCAATGACCGCTTGCTCGCCGTTGCCGCCAACTCTCGCAACCAGCGTGACGTGAGGACGCTCGAAGACCTGAATCAGAACCTCATCCATGAGATTGAGCACTTCTTCGTGTCGTACAACGCGGCTAAGGGCAAAGCGTTCGAGCCACAAGGTCGCTTCGGACCGGAGCAAGCCCGCCGACTGGTTCTTGAGGCGGCGGAGCGTTTTCGCGAGCGTTAGCAAGTTGTCGGGTTAATAGACATTGTTGAGGCAGTTTAGGCGGCGTAATAGAAACGCTCGTGAATCACTTTGCCATCTTTCCATTTCTGTACAGAGACTTGATCGTGCGTAACTTTGCCCCATTCAGAATGGGTGTAATCGACAAACCACTCAGAAATAATCACGTCTTCACCATAAGCAACCGCTTTCAGTTCCGCTGCACGAAATTCGGTCACTTTAGAAAAGAACTCCAGTTCTCTAGCGCGATTGGCTGCTTTCCCCACAGTGGCAGGCGTTTCATTTTCCTGCATCACCACATCCTCGCCATAGTATTTTTCAAAAGCTTCCATCGCTTTACCTTGTAAAACCAGGGTCTTGATGTCTTCAAAGTTGGCTTTCAGGTCTGTCGCTGTAATCATGATTTTTGTCCTCATTTGTTAGCTCAAAGTTCTCAGGTGAGAAACTTGATTTGGCTCACTACAATTAATCATGTTTCATTCCTTCAGGTTTGATAAGACCGCAAAATGGAATATGAATTATTCCATTTGAGAATTAATCTTCATGTCAGATTTGATTGCCTGCATCAAGAGTTTTGTGCGAACCGTAGAAACGGGCAGTTTCTCTGCCGTTGCTAGAGAGATGGGCACAACTCAACCCACGATTAGCAAACAGATTGCTGCTCTAGAAGACTATCTGGACGTGCAATTACTGGTGCGCTCGACACGCAGGGTGAGTTTAACGGATGAGGGAATGCGCTTTTATGAGCGTTGCCAATTGGTTCTCGAAGCACTATCTGAAGCCGAGTCTAGTGTGGGAAAGCGGCAGAACCCGTCTGGACTATTACGGCTTAATTGCTCGGTTGCATTTGGGCAGATGCAGGTACTCCCCCGCCTGAAACGATTTCTCGAGCGCTATCGGGATATCAAGATTGACCTAACCATGTCTGACCATTTTGTCGATTTAGTCGGAGAGGGCATCGATCTAGCAATCAGAATTGGCAAGTTTGTCGATCCCAACGTAATCTCACAGCCGCTCGGCACATTCCGATTTGTTGCCGTCGCGTCGGCGGTGTATTTGGAGAAGTTTGGTGAGCCACAAAAACCAGCCGACCTTTTGCACCACAATTGCATTGTTTATACCCGGCAGTCTACAGGTAATGAATGGCATTTTCGAGGCACGACGGTAACAGTAAGTGGAAATCTGCAAGTCAATAACTCGATGGCGCTTCGTGAAGCCGTGTTGGCAAACATTGGCATTGGTACATCCCCAATCTGGTCGTTTAGTGATGAACTCGAAAATCAATCGGTCAAAGTCATCCTGAAAGAATACGAACCTGAGCCAATACCGATTCAGGTCGTTTACCGTCGAGGTCGCTTTCAGTCGGCGAAGGTAAAATGCTTTATTGACTTTCTCAGTGATGAGTTTAAGGCTGGGCTGTCTTGTAATTAAGCTAACTGAAAGCGTAATGCAGCCAAGGTTTCTCCCCAGTAATAAAAACAGCGAAAATTTTGCGATCGCACTTAAACTGAACTTCTCAAATCCTCCAATCGTGATGTGAGAGGAAAGTGCCCAAAGCGCATCAGTTCAACTGGCTTATTTAACCCATAAAAACACGATTCCCGGAGCTTTATTTGCAGCTGCTAAGAAGAGCGATCGCGATCGAATCTGATTAACCACAAGCCCAACCAAAAGCAACCTGGGTTTTGTGCGTCTGGCATTGTGTAATGTGACCACACCCGACATCGCCAAACATAAAGGGCAGATTGTTGTTTGAATCTAGCTGAAACACTAACCGCATTCTTTGATGGCAAAGAGGGCAATTGGGATACTCCATTCCTTGAACCCAATAGGGCCAACCTGAAAGTTTGTCACCAGGACGCGGGTATTGCGACCCGATTTTACGCCACTGGTCATCAGTTAAATGTATTCCAAGTGCTGTGCCTTCTTCATAGTTCGGATAATCCTGTATTTCCTCCCAGCCTACAATCTGTACTGGAGGAAAGTAATCTTCTATCTCCGGTATTTCAATGTCTAGCGCTTCTGTGTTGGGTTCAACGACTCGGACAAGTACACTTTTGGCAAAGGGTAACCAGGCTTCGCACTCAATGTCACACTCATCCACCATGTTTGTACAGTAAAACAGTTGGAGGAGTCCACTGCCAAACTCTCCCTGTAGGGATTCTGGCAAAGAGTCGAGATTGAGTTGTACAAACAATTGCATCGGTTTACCGCAATGCTGACAGACAGGCCAGCGTTCGTTTGGGTTCAACCACGGTTTTCCTGAAAACTTGGAGGCTTGGAGCGCGCCGTCACCCTCACTCACCTTTGGGAAAAAGGCAGAGCGCATGAAGGGTTTGATGGGTGCAGGCATGGAGATGGAGTCGAGCATGGACTGGATACAGTCTAGTTTGTACTAAACACTATAGTTTGCCGTGAATGACACCTCTGCCCAGTACGGTAATCTTGTTTGTGGAGTTAATCCTGATTGTGTAGATAATGCAGAGAAATGTCGGCATTACGAATCCATAAATCTGCCTGTTGTTGAGCCAATGTCATTCAGCAAGCTATTGCTCTGCGATGGCAAACTCGGTTACGGGGATGTGTTCTGAATTGTCACCGTTGCTAGACTCAACCATCGCCCTTGCATCAAGGTCAGATGTCTAATATCGTCAGGCAATAGAACAACTAATCGGTCGAACCTCAAGAGGCTTCCGAGTTGGCAACCTACCTCACCTTTGGAATAGACATCTCCAAAATATAAACTCTGGGCTAAAGTCAGGAAAATAAACGGCTATTTGGGCAACGATAAACTCCGAGTAGCTGCTGTCAAATTGGTGGTCAACCACTGACTTTGGCGTTGAGGCAAAGAAAAGAAAGCTTCCACTGCTGTATAATCAGCACTGAATGATTCCATGAGTGTGAACAATTCTCTGTCACAGCAGTAGGTGAACACCAATTCCTTTCTTGAGAAGGGAAAGTCTAATGTAAAGCCGTTACTGACGAGTGAAAGAGAAAACCTAATAACACAGTACAAGAGCAAACACCTTGGTGCAGGAGAGCAACTAACTGAGGAGAATGAATACCATTTTAAACTATATCGAACAGCATCCCCAAGAAACTGTACGTTTAATCGGATTGAGCTATGAGCAATTTAAAGATGTAGTCATCCAAGCCGAATTCCAGCATCAGTATCAGATTACTGAACAAGAAAAAATGAAAATTCGGCTGAATAATCAGGGGGGAGGGCGACAAAGACAGCTCTCGGTTAGGGAAGAAATTCTCTTAACATTAATCTACCTACGACATTCCTTGACGTTTCAGCTGGTCGGGGTACAATTTGGGGTAAGCGAGTCAAAAGCTCATACGACGTTCCACTACTGGATAGTCATTCTCAGAAGGTTGTTGCCAGCCAGTCTACTCGAACAAGTAGAAAGGTACTCAAGTAATCCTCAAGAGCTTCAAGAAATTCTTGAACGCCTGGAGCAGCTAGTAGAAATCGGAGAGGAAGAATCGTTACAAGAGATTCTCTCTAAGTTAGAGTTGCTGGTGGATAGCTACGAGCAGCCAAGAAAAAGACCCAAGGATAACGAGGAACAAAAAAAATACTACTCTGGAAAAAAAAAGATCACACCTTCAAAAACCAAATCATCACGTTGCCAGAAAGAAAAGACCTAGTAGATGTGCAGGTAGGGGAGCTAGGGAAGACTCCTGACATTACAATCTTCCGAGAAAAAAAGCAAGCCTTTTCATCTACACAGTCATTTCAGGGAGATAAAGGATATGTCGGCGACTCTCAAATTAGGACGCCCCATAAAAAACCGAAGAATCAAGAGCTAACAGAGAAAAAGAAGCAAGAAAACAAAGCTTTATCTTCCCAACGTATTTTTGTCGAACATCTGATTAGACTGATTAAGGTGTTTCGGGTAGCGAATATTGATTTCGTCTAGATGCCCTCAAATATAAGCTAGTAATTCTGACAATCTGTGGTTTAGTAATGTTAAGAATTGGAGCCTTAAATTTATCAGTTAAGAATCAGCTGTCAGTCCACCGTAAAAAGGCAGATAACAATGAGCATATTTTGGATAAATTCCTAACAGTAAGTAGCTGAAACGCCCTGATTTCCGTGAAATTAGGCTGGGAGAGCCATTTGTCTCAAGTCCATAGAAAGCCGATGCCG